>NZ_JBNINR010000007.1:0-197471 GCF_051390595.1 Nocardioides segetis
ACGAGTTGCGGATCGCGATCGTGACTTGGATCGAGAGGACCTACCACCGCCGCCGCAGGCAGGCCGGACTCGGACGACTGACCCCCATCGAGTTCGAGACCATCATGACTGCGCCAGCCACTCAGGCTGCGTGCCCCAACCTGTCACCCGTTCGTGCAGCAGTCCCCTCCAGCTCCTGCGCCACCCAGGCCCTCAGACCGTCTTCGCCTCCCCGCCCATTCTCGAGGAAGAAGCGTGGGGGTCGCTGCGGCAGCGGGCATGCACGACCCGCGGTTCGCTGTCGAGGAAGCGAGCGATCTCCTCGGGGTCATGGATGGCCACCCCAGAGGTCTATCTCAGGCATCCGACAGGACGTCGCGGTCCGTGAAGAGCCGCGACCGCGCCTTATGTCCGTGGTGCCACCGACACTCCGAGGCCAGCCAACACGTCGTCCACAATCCATAGCTCCACGGCGGAGAGGCGTGACCTTACGTCGGACCGCTGCGCCAGTGCGATGAAGGACTCAAGCACCTCGGCAGCCTCTGCCCCTTGTGCCAGGCCCATCTCTGAGAAGCGCAATGCGAGCGGCAACGGCAGGCCGTATTCATCGAGGTCAAGGAGGCTCGGCGCCAGAAAGAGGTTCTCGACCTGAGAGAGGTAGAACTCGTAGTTCCCACGAGCTTCATTCAAGGCTGTTGCGACCTCGTTGTAGATGCGCTGTGTCGCTCGCAGGAGCGACGGGATCGTGAAGCCCATCCAGTTGCGTTGGAAGGCAAGCACAGACGCCACCACGTCACTCAGGTCCTCGTTTGCAAAGCGGTAGGCGTTCTGTCGAGCTACCAGCTCAGGAAGGTCGCCGCCGGTGTCTCGTACCGCGGAAAGGACTCCCCAAAGGCGGTTGATGTTCATGCCGCGTCGCTGACGTGGTGCGAGAAGCTGGAGCAAGCCGAACTCAAGCACCGCTCGTGCCTGCGCATTGGTCGGGTAGCCGTTCCATGCGAAGTTGGATCGAAGGTTCCTACTCGTCCGGAGCAGGCGGGCTGCCTCGACCTGCAACTCTGGGTCGAAGCCTCGGTTCTCCTTGATCGTCTCCAGGGACAACACCGACTGAGTCAACACGTCATTGAGGCGGCCGCGGGACGTTCTCGTGAGCTCTGCTTCCGGAAGTTGGATGAGGGACGAGAGCGGCGCGTCCTCTGATTGGGAATCGATTGGGAAGTCGACCTCCATGGCCTCCTCGGCAGGCGGCGCCACATAGGTGACGACCCGCCCGACGAAGTGGCGTGACATCCGGCCAGCCCTTCCCCTGACGTTGCTGAAGGTGAAGTAGTCGATGGGCTTCCGGTCGATCTTCTTGTCATAGACGATCACGTTCTTAGCGGTGGTGTTCACGCCCTCGATGAGCGTGGTGGTGCAAACAAGCGAGCTGATCTCACCGTCACCGAAGAGGCGGATCATGATGCGCTGCAGGCTCCGGGGCATGGGACCGGTGTGCGTTCCAACGCCTTTTTTGAGCCCGTCAACGACCCGCCATGACGGATGGAAGTTCTCAGCAAGCCAGGTTGCAACCTCTCGTGCGAACGCGCCGGCTGGCGGCATCGCTTCGAACTCCGAGAGGCTCACCGCCATGCGCTCTGCGCGGGCAGGGGCCGACACGAACACGAGGGTTGAGCCCTCAAGGTCATGCCAGTAGCTCTGCATGTCATCGAGGCGGTCCTCATCGGGGACCTCTGAGCGATCCTCAACGTTGACCGCAACGGTCTTGTAGTCCGAGACGAACAAGCTGTCGCGCAGCTCGTCGTCCAGCGTTTCGGCGAGACTGTCTACGTTGGGACCGGTCAGGTAGTACTGAGCACCCGTGGAACGCAGACGGTTCCAAGCGATGTTGAGCATGCTCATGCGTTGGTCGTCAGGGTTGTGTGGCCCCAACTTGTAGAACTCGTCGATCATGAACAAGTCTACGTTGGGCATCTCGGGCAGCTCTAGGAATCGCTCCTGAGTGAGCACGTAGATGTTTCTCTCCGTCGGCTCCTGGCTCGGGTGGGTCACCAGGGTGTAGCGATCCGCGAAGCGAACCAGCCTCCGCCGAACCTCATCTATGAGGGCCACGGTCGGGACGATCACCACGATGTCGTGCCACTTTCCGGAGGCAACGAGAGCATCGAGAACAACCGACTTTCCGAAGGAGGTCGGAGCGGAGAGGATGATGCTCTCGCCATCCATCAGCCTGTAGTAGATGGTCGACTGCTCGGAGTGGAACAGGAAGTCCTCATCGCCCAGGTCTACTTCTGGGCGGTGGAACTCCACGGCCAAGGCCTCAGCAGTCGAAAGGCGGTCTCGGTTGCGACCCATGTAGGGGTAGAGCCCAAAGTGGATGCAGAGTGAGTCCACAACCGACTCCGCATGGGTGGCGGGATAGGCATCGAGAAAGCGGATAAGGCGCTCTCTGCCCTCCTCATGCAGGTCTGGTTCTCTCGTGTACCGGGCGAGCACCCGGAGCTCAGCGAGGTCAGGGCCAATCGTCTGCTCAGTCATGTCTCGTCCTACAGCGTCTGGTAGGTCATGAGGGCCTCGTGAGCGAGCTGCCGCACAGTCTTGGTGTCTTCAAGTGGCAGCACGATGAAGTAGATCGTCACTGGGAATCCCGCGGGAAGCTGTCCCTTGAAGGTGTCCCACGCCTCCCGAGCTTCAGTAATGAGCTCATCTATATACTCGTCGCAGACCTTGTCGTGCTTCTTCACCGTCTTCGACTGATAAGTCAGCAGGACGGGCATGACCAGGCGGTCGACGATCACGTCGAGTGAGGTGTTGTCGTCGAGCAAGTCCTTCAGCTTCTCGCTGTGCTGCCATCCGTCATCGAACTTGTTGGAGACGGCGAGGAACTCCTTGCGAAGGAAGTCGTTCCCGACGTGCTCGTTGAGGCTCTCCACCACCGCGGTGATGGCACTGCCCATGCTTTCGTAGAGCTTGGCCTCTCCGAGCCATAGGTCTAAGTCGTCGTCGTCATTGACGACCACGTGGACGGCGTCAAAGCCCTTGGCAGTGTCGTTCGGGGTGTCGAGGAAGTAGATCTTGCTTACTGCGGGCTCGGCGCCGTAGAAGTCACGCAGGATGCCGTGCAGGAAGAGCTCGCCGAACTCCCCACGACGCTTGTAGTTGTCTGTCGCGTAGACCATCTTCGCCGAGCGTGCGAGAGCAGCCGCTGCGCTATCCCCGTCAACCTTCTTCCACTCGGAGTAGCTGAGCGCGAAGGAGTTGAGGTGCCTCCGGAAGAAGTCGCGAACCAACTCCTTGGCACGCCAACGGCTCTGCTCGTACCCAACGCAGAACAAGCTGAATTTGGGCTCGCTTGAGTCGTCGTCATCGCGACATACGAGTAGCGGCTTACTCACGTGCTCCCTCTGCCTCTCCGGTCGCTCTAATCTAATGGAGGGAAACGCGCGAAGTGGGTTGATTGGGCCGGACCGGAGGGGTGGCACCGCCACCGTTGCCGTCATGAACAGGTGCCTCCTCCTGGTCGCATGTGACTTGCGGTCGACGGTAGGCCCCGGGTCCGACAGAAGGCGGCATCGCGCTTGCTCAGGGTGGTGCATGCCCTCAGGCCGTGATGGCTTGGAGTTCGACCATCTCCTCGACGGTGCTGGTGGCGACTGCTTGGGAGCGGGCCGGACGTCGAGCCCGAGAAGCCGGAGGCTCTCGACCCGTTCGTCGTGCTTCGCCGTGAACGAGATTTCTCCCTTCGGCGTCGATGGTTCAGCGACCGCGGTGCACTACCGGCGCACACCCGACGAATCTCGTCGGCGAGGCATCGGATGTCATGTCCGATCACGATGACAACAGAAGCGACAATCCGCCGCGTGGGGCCGGCCGCTGCCCGCAGACGGGATGAAGATCCGAGGGCCGAGTCCAGGCGTCAGCGTGGTCGTCGCGGGTCAGGGCTCGCGCTGGTCGGCGTGGTCCCGAGAGCGAGCGGACCAGCTTCTCGGCGGACACGGGCCGAGCCGGCGAACAGCGCTGCATATGAATGCCGACGACCACGCGAGGTGGAGCGTCGTTCTCGAGGTCGCCTTCACCGGCCTCTGTGAACGCGCCCCAGTTGGGTCACGCTTGTCTAGTCGCCTGTCAACCTCGACGCCCGACGCGCTCGGCGAAGGCGTCGAGCGCGTCGATGACCTCCTGGGCCAGCCAGACGCGGTTGCGCCTGCCGGTGCCGACCGGATCGATGATCCCGGCAGCGGCCAGCTGCTCGATCGCCCGCTGGGCGGCGGACAGGGCGACGCCGGTTGCGGCCTGGGCGTGGGCGACGTTGACGGCCGGCTGGTTGAGCAGGTGTGGGAGCAGCCGTCGCGCCGCGGAGCCGCGGCGCGACGCCAGGCGGTCGGTCCAGCCGTCGTACACCTGCTCCAGTTCGGAGACGAGCTGGCGACCGTTGCCCACCGCGCGGAAGGACGCGCTGACGAACTGCTGGACGATGGGCTCGACGTCACCGTCGCGGTAGGCGGTCAAGGCGTCGAAGTACGCCGCGGTGTCGGTCAGCAGTCCCGCGGACACGGGCACGGTCAGGCGACGGGTCACGTCGGAGCGGCGCAGCATCGCGTGCACCAGGGTCCGACCGACGCGACCGTTGCCGTCGTTGAAGGGGTGGATGGTCTCGAACTGGGCGTGCGCGATCGCGCAGTGGACCAGGACGGGCAGGTCGACGCGCGCCACGAAGGCGATCAGGTCCCGCATCGCGTCCTCCACCCGCGCATGGTGCGGCGGCACGAACGAGGCCGTGTGCGGACTGATCGCGTTGCTGCCGATCCACACCTGGGTCGTGCGGAGCCGGCCGGGGGCGGCGTACTCGTGCCCGGCCAGGAGCGCGTCGTGGGCGGCCTGGATCGACTCGACGCTGATCTGGTCGGCGAGCTCCACCGCGCGCCGCATCGCCACCACGTTGGCGGTGACGAGCTGGGCGTTGGGCCCGGCCTTCGCCTCGATCGCGGCGAGCGCCAGCGCTCGAGCTCCCGCGGTGACGCCCTCGATCTCCGAGGACGAGGCGGACTCGGTCCTCAGCAGCACGGCCGCCAGCGGCGCCAGCTCGGTGGCGGCGTCCTCACCCTCGACCTCGGCCCGACGCGCCGCCAGGGCGCCGACCTCGGCGTCGAAGCGGGTGATCTCCCGAACCGCGTCCTCCGCCTCGGCCTGGACCTCGGCGCTCACCCGGACCGGAAGGTCGGCGATGCGCGCGGGAACCGCGGCCTGGTAGGGCCCGCGCGCGGTCAGCCGCTGGCGGCGCGAGGCGGACTGGTCGGGGTCGCTGCGCCAGGGGCGGCTCTCGAAGCCGATGGCAAAGCCTCCCTGCGGCGCGGTCATACGCCGATGTTACACTACTTTAGGTCGTTAAAGTGGTGTAAGGACGGATGCTGTCCCTCGGACCGATGAGGAACGTCCGACCGTCCGGTCTGAGCAGGGTCGGTGGAGCGAGGAACAGGGGACACGATCAGGGGCCGGATGCACGTGCGGATGCTCGTCTCCACCGGCGAGGAGTCCGCGCCCGAGCCCGACATGGAGGAGCTCACCGCCCTGATCGAGCGAGCGGTCGGCGGTCCGGAGCTGCCCGACTACGACGGCGTGCCGGACACCGGGCGGGGCGACCGGTCCCGGTAGCGTCGCGCGGGTGGCCCGTCCTCGCCGATCCCGTCCCCGTCGACGGAGTGCGTCCCCGCGACCGTTGCCGGTCGCCGGGCCGGGCGAGCGGCTGTGGGTGCTCGACGTGCCGTACGGCACGCAGGTCGAGGGCGCGACCTGGCACCCCGCCGTCAAGACCCACCTGTACGTCGGCCGCCGGCTCCCGGCGCACCTGCAGCCCTACTCCCCCGGCCCGCACACGCTCGGTCGGTTCGTCGAGAACACCCTCAACCCCGAGGATCCGACGCCCGCGCCCGAGCCCACCGACGCGCTCGAGCCGCGGAGGATCCAGTTCGAGGCCGCCGACGCGATCGCGGCACGCGCCGCGGCGGGCGGACGCATGTTCCTGCTCGCCGACGAGCCGGGCGTGGGCAAGACGATCTCCGCCGTCCTCGGGGCGACGGCGGTCGGCGACCTGCGCGGCGCGCGGCGGGTGCTCGTCGTGGCCGACCGGCCCGCGGCGATCACGATCGGCCACTGGTGCCGCACGATCACGGCCCTGGGCGACGGTGGTCTCGAGTGGGTCGTGATCACGTGGGACCGGCTCGAGAAGGTCAAGGACCACGCCTGGGACGTGATCATCGCCGACGAGGCCCACGCGCTGCGCCGGACGACGACGAAGCGGTGGAAGCACTGGACCCGCATCTCCGGGCACGCCCTTCCCCACGACCGGGCGCCGTTCGTCATCGCCACCACCGCCACGCCCGGGCACACGCCGTTGGAGCTGCCCTACCTCGCTCCCGCCTACGCGCAGGTACTCGGGGAGCCGATGCGGGACTGGACGACGGCCACCCAGCCCGGCCCCACGTTCGCGGCGGCGCTCGAGCGGCACGGCATCGGCATGGAGCAGGGACGCCACGGCGCCGCCTGGACCACGGATCCGGCGCGGCGCGCCGCCGATCTCAAGCTGGTGCGCGGCTGGCTCGCCGACGACCGACCGCCGGCCATGCTGCACCGCGCCGCGCCCTGGGGTCCGGTGCCGATCTCCGGCATGCCGGTCGCGCTCTCCCCCGCCGAGCGGACGGCGTACGAGGCCGAGTGGGGTGAGTTCTGCCGTGAGATGGACATCGCCCGGCGCGGCCGCAACGTCGCGAAGGGGCGGGCGGCCCTGCTGCGCTTCCGGCAGAAGGCCGGGCTGATCCGGGTCGACTCCACGGTCGACTGGATCGCCCAGCAGGTCCAGGCCGAGCGGCAGGTGGCCTGCTCGGTCGAGTTCGTCGCGACTGCCGCCGACCCGATCGCCGACCGGCTGCGCGACGCGGGCATCGCGGTCGCCACGATCTACGGCCGCGACCGCTTCGACAGCGAGGCCGAGCGGTTCCGGTTCCAGACCGGCGCGGCCAAGGTCTGCGTCTTCACCACCGTCGCCTCGATCAGCCTGCACGCCGGCGAGACCCTCGCCGACGGACGACAGGCGAGCACCGATCCCCGGGTCGGCGTCTTCCACCAGGCCCGCTTCTCGGGCATCGCCGGGCGACAGGTCACCGGTCGCACCCACCGTGACCACCAGGTCTCGCCGTGGCACATCGCGTACGCCGAGGGCACCGTCGAGGAGCAGGTCGGCAAGGTGATGGTCGAGAGGATCGCCGCCGCCTCCGACACGGTGGGCAGCGACACCACCGGACTCGCCGACCTCGCCCAGCTCCTCGGCGCCGACTGGCTGCCGGCGACGACGTTGACCGAGGACGGCGCCTGACCCGCGCGCCTCGCGGCCCCTCGCGGCCCTCGCGGCCTCAGCTCGGCTTCGCGTACGCCGCCACGCCGGTGTCGAGGATGACGCAGGCCTCGTCCCCGACGGTCCACGCGTCGTGGCCGGGGTCGAGGTCGATGACGTCGCCGGGGCCGATGTCCATCTCGTCGCCGTCGTCGGGCTTGACGGTCATCCGGCCGGAGAGACAGATGCCGGTGTGGTGGACCTGGCAGGAGTCGGTGCCGGCGATCGGCTTCACGTCGTTCGACCAGCGCCAGCCCGGCTCGAAGGTGGCCCGGCCGAGAGTGAAGTCGCCGAGGGTGACGACGTCCATGTGGCCGTGGTCCTGGAACGACCGGCGCTCGTGGGGTGTGTCGATGCTCTGCTTGTCGGACATGAGGCTCTCTCCTCTGCTCAGCGGGTCGGCTCAGACGGTGGCCCGGGGACGGATGTTCTGGTTGCCGGAGAAGACGTTGCCGGGGTCGTACTCGGACTTGATGGCGACGAGGCGCTCGTACTTCTCGGCACCGAAGGCGGCCCTGATGCGGTCCTCCCCCTCGTCGCCGATGAAGTTGAGGTAGACCCCGCCGGTGGTGAACGCGGCGTTGGCGCGCCGGTACTCGCGGACCCAGGCGATGTTGGCGTCGTCGTCCGCCGCGTCCTCCCACGTCGCGAAGGGGTGGCTGACCCAGCGGGCGCCGCGCTGGCCGAGCGGGGTCGACTCGGCATCGATGCGGGCGACGGCGCCGCCCCACGGGAGGAGGAGGTGCTGGGTCAGCGGTGAGGGGCGGCGGGCGCCGGCGTCGAGGAAGACGTCGAGGGCCTCGTCGGGGAGGCCGTCGTGGTAGTCGGCGCTCCAGTACTGCCGGAGGCCGGGCGGGTCGTCGATCATCGACTGCAGGTGCGCGTACGGCATCGGACCGACCAGGTCGACCTCCGGCGCCAGGTCGCGCAGGACCTTCAGCAGATCCTCCCCCGCCGCGTGGTCGCCGTTCCAGCAGACCGCGATCGCGATCAGCGGCTGTCCCTGCAGGTGCGGCGGGATGAACTCCTCCGGCGGGCCGCTGATGACGACCAGCCCGCTGCCGAGCTCGTCGGGTGCGTCCTCGGCCCAGTCACGGTAGGCCCGGGCCACGTCGGTGGCGCGGGCGAACGGCCAGGCCATCAGCCCGCCGAGGATCGTCGGACCGACCGGGTGCAGCCGGAACTCCAGCGCGGTCACGACGCCGAAGTTGCCGCCCCCGCCCTTGCTGGCCCACAGCAGGTCCTGATGCTGGGTCTCGTCGGCGCGGATCTCCCGGCCGTCGGCGGTGACCAGCTCGACCGCCAGCAGGTTGTCGCAGCTCAGGCCGTGCTGACGCTCGAGCCAGCCCGAGCCGCCGCCGAGGGTCAGGCCCGCGACGCCGGTGGTCGACACCCGGCCACCGGTCGTGGCCAGGCCGTACTGCTGCGCGACGGCGTCGAACTCACCCCACGTGCACCCGCTGCCCACGCGGGCCCGGCGGCCGACCGCGTCGATCTCGACGCCCTTCATCGGGCGTACGTCGACCACCAGCCCGTCGTCGTTCGTCGACTGCCCCGCCACCGAGTGCCCGCCCGAGCGGACGGCCACGGCGAGCCCGTCGCGGGCGGCGCGATCGAGCGCCTCCACCACGTCTGCCGGGCCGCCGCACGCCGCGATGACCCGCGGCCGCTTGTCGATCATCGCGTTGAACAGCGCGCGCTGCTCGTCGTACCCGGCGTCATCGGGCCCGCACCACCGTGTCATGTCGACCTCCGAACTGGCCTCCCCGCCCCCTCACGCTCCTCCGGGTGCGGCCACGCGGCATCCCATGGAATGGGGAAAGGTGTCGACGGCTCCGGCTCAGCGGTCGCGGGCGCCCGCAGAGGCGAGCAGTCGCGCCACCCATTCCGCCGCGGGCCCGGGCGCCCGCCCCGGTCGGAGGACCCCGGAATGTCCGCTGCGCCACCAGTACGGCGACACGCGCAGCCCGCTCTCGCGGTAGCCGCGGATCAGGGCGCAGGTCAGCCAGAGCGGGGCGACCTCGTCGAGGGCGGCGGCGTCGACGCGCAGCGCCATCCCGGCAGGCAGGGCGAGATCCGCGACGTCGTGGGCGCGCAGGGACCCGAGCAGCCGCGACCGGACGGCGTCGCCGCCGGGGCCCAGGAGCGCCCGAGGTGCCGACCCGCCGAAGGACTCGCGGCGGGCGAGCTCGCTCAGCGTGCGCTCGCCCAGCTGCGGCCACAGGCGGCGGGCACGGTCGCTGAGTCCGTCGCCGTCGACGAGGCGGCGCAGCTCGGGATCCGTGGTGGCCGCCCCACTGATCATGAGCGCGACCAGCGCCGGGACGACGCCGAAGCCCGGCGGGGTGACCGGCCACCGGAGGGAGAGACCGATCGTGATGTCCATCCGGGTGACCGGCGCGAACACGGCACAGCCGACCAGCGCGACGCCCGCGGGTGGACCGACGGCGGCGGCGTGCAGGGCGGCGACGGCGCCCTCGGAGTGACCTGCCGACACCCAGCGGCCTCCGAGACGGAAGGACGCGGACCGCGCCGCGACGAGGAGATCGCGCACCGAGGTCGCGAGGGCGGCGCCGATCAGGTACGGATGCGGGCCGGGGCTCCCGAGACCCTCGTAGTCGGGCCGGAGGACCGCTACCCCGGCGCGCAGCAGGTGGGAGACGAAGGCGTCGCCCTGGGTCATCCGCCGCAGCTCCGGGCTGCCCTCCGCGGCGAGACTGGGCGCGGAGCGGTCGCCACCGCCCGTGGTCATGTGACCGTAGGTGACCACCGGCCAGCCCGACGCCGGCGGCGCCCCGGCCGGGACATGGACGAGTCCCGTGAGCACCGCGGGATCGCCGGTCACCGAGGTCGACGTGTACGACACCCGCCAGGACTCCCCCGCGGCGGCCAGCGCGGCCCGGCCCGTCGCCGGCGAACCGTCGACGATCTCGGACGCTCTCACCAGCGTCCCCGCGGCAGCAGTCTGCGGACCGGGCGCGGGATCAGCCCGAGCCTGCCGGGAGCCCGGACGTCGGCGGCCGCCATCAGCTCGGCGAAGGCGTTGGCGACAGGGACCAGCTGGTCGACGTCGATCTTGTCGAGGGTGTCCGCGTCGTCGTACAAGTAGAGCGGACCGGAGACCAGGCTGATGGTGGGCACGCCCGCGGTGAAGGTGAACGACGCGTCGGTGGGGATGCCGTCGAGCGTGAACTCCAGCAGTCCGGCGTTGAGCATCGATGTCGCGCCCAAGCCGTGCCGGCGGATGGCCCGCGCCAGAGCGAGCTTCATCGTCGGCGAAACGTTCTCGAAGAAGGCCCGCGGCTCGCTGTGGTCGAGGGTCTCCCACCCACCGTCGGCGGTACGCCGAGCACACCGCCCGACATGCTCGACGGTCAGGTTGAGCGCCAGCCGATAGGGACTGTCGGGGTCGATCGTGTAGCGGCGCGCGAAGGCACGATGCGCCTGGTAGCCGGTGAAGTGGCTGTCGAAGGTCACGAACATCAGCGTCTTGCGCCAGGGCCGACCGGCCCGGGCGCGAGCGACGGCGTGCTCCGCGAGGGCGATGACCTCCGCCGTGCCACTGGCGTCCTCCACCGCTCCGGGCCCGATGGAGTCGTGATGGGACTGCACCATGATCGTCTCGGCCGACGCGCCCCGAAGGACACCGACGACGGTGCGTGCGGTCACCCGGCGCCGCTCGGCCACGAGCCGCAGGCGGGCCCGGGACCCCGCGCGCAGCCGGTCGCGCAGCGCCGCGCCGGCGCTGCGCGTGATCCAGACGCCGGGCAGCGTGAGGAGGGTCCGGCGGTAGTACTCGTTGTGGTAGCTCAGCGACTCCGGATAGTCCTGCAGCACGCCGATCACGCCCACCGCCCCGGCCGCCGCGGCGTCGCGCATCGTGCGGGTGAGCGAGGTGAGATACGGGTTGCGTGAGCCGAGCGCCTCGCGGTTGAGCATCCGCCGGTCGGGGTCGTGGACGTACTCGCTGAGCGGCAGCAGTGCCCACTGGGGCAGGTCGAAGGTCAGGTCGAACAGCACGATCCGCCCGGCGACGTCGTGGCCCGCGACCTTGTCCGTGCCGATGTCGACGACCGCGGCGTCGGTGCCGCCGGGCCCGGTGCCGAGCGTTCCGGCGTACTCGTGACCGGGCAACGCGCAGTGCCGGATCGGCGCGCAGGGGACGTCGACCCCGTCGACGTCCACCGCCGTCAGGCGCGGCTCCCAGGCGAACGAGTCGGTCTCCTCGACCCAGATCTCATCGAGCCCGGCCCGGCGGAGTCGCTCCTCGACGTACGCCGCCGCCCGCGCCCCGCCCGGAGTGCCGGTGGCGCGCGGCGCCATGGCGACCAGGTCCGCGATGGTGCTCGTCAGCTCGTCGGTCGTGGCGACGTCGTCGGTGCGGAGGGCCATGGCAGCGACCCTAAGATCGCGTCACCCGTCCGGTGACTGACGCAGGGAATCGACAGCAGACGACACGGTGTGCGGAAGACTGCACACATGACGCCCTCCGATGACGAGATCCGTCAGCTCGACATCCTGCCCGAGATCGACCTGGCCCTGATCGACGCGCTCCAGGTGAACCCGCGCGCGCCGTGGACCACGATCGCGTCGGTGCTCGACATCGATGCCGTGACGGCCGCCCGACGCTGGCGACGGCTGCATGACGATCGGCTGGCGTGGTGGGTGGTCCGCCCGTCCGCGGCACGGCTCACGCCCTACCTCGATGCGACGCTCGTGCTGCTCCGGTGCGCGCCGGGCGCCGCCGCCGAGGCGGCCGATCGGGCCGCGGCCCCGGAGTGGACCCACACCGTGGACCTTCTCGCGGGCACGGCGGACCTGGGTGTCGTGGTCCTCGGCTCGGGACTCGCCGAGGCGGACCGGCGCGTCGACGAGCTGGCCGTGCGCTGCGAGGGCGAGGTCGTCGAGCGACGCGTCGTGGCCGACGTGCACGCGGAGGACGCCGGGTGGCGGCTCGGGATCTGTTCCGCGTCGCAGCGGCAGGCGCTCCTGCCGCGCAACGACCGCCCCGTGCCGGCCGCGCCCCGCGCTGACGTGGTCGACGAGCTGTTGGCTGCCCTGGGTGACGACGCCCGGCTCAGCGGGCAGGAGCTGGCGACCCGCGTGGGTGGCTCGGAGCCGACGGTACGCCGCGCGCTCGACCGCGCCCTGCGCTCGGGGGCGATCCAGCTCGGCTGCGACCTGGCGACGCCGGCAGCCGGCCTCGGGCGCGGCGTCCTGCTCGAGGTGGAGGTCGACGACCCCGTCCGCTCCGGCCGGGCGCTGGCGGCGGCCGGGCCGGTCCACCGCTGCGTGCAGACCGTCGGGGCCGGCAACCTGACGCTCGGCGTGCGGCTGAGCTCGCTCGGCCGCCTGCCCGCCGCGGAGGCGGATCTCGCTGCCGTGGCGCCGGGCTGGCAGGTGCGCGGCCGGGTGACCGTGCTGCGGCCCGTCAAGCGCCAGGGACAGCTGCTGGACGCTCAGGGGCGGCGCGCAGTGCCTCGTCGAGGCGGTACGCGCGGATCGCGAGCAGGCTGAGCAGGACGAGAGCGGCCGGGACGATCGAGGTGCCGGCGAGGACCGCGAGCCGAGCGGCGTCGTCGTAGCCGTCGAGACCGCCCTCGTAGCCGCCGAGGGCGAGCACCACGCCGAGCAGGCCCGGGCCGAGCGCGAAGCCGAGCAGCTCGCAACCGGCCCAGACCCCGGAGAAGAGGCCGATCCGGTTGCGGCCGGTGGAGCGGGCGTCGTGGGCGGCGACGTCGGGCAGCATCGCGAGCGGGAAGACCTGGATCCCGGCGTACCCGGCCCCGGTCACGGCGGCCCAGGCGAGGCACCAGGCCAGGCTTCCGCTCCCGGCACCGACCAGCGCGACCAGGCCCGACGCCAGGACCGCCGTCGCGGCGAGATAGCCACCCTTCTTGCCCAGGCGGTGGCCGAGCCACGCCCACAGCGGCGCCGAGAGCACGCCCGGGAGGACGAACGCGGCGAAGAGATGACTGCCGGCGGCAGCGTCCCCGAGCAGGACCCGGGCGGCGTAGGCCACGGCGGCGAGCAGCATGCTCGTTCCGGCCGCCTGCAGCACCAGCGCGACGACGAGCGGCCGCGCATGGACGTCGCCGAGGACGACCCGGAGCTGATCGCGCAGGCGTCCGCCGGCGGGCTCGGCACGGACCACGGGCGCGCCGCGCGTACACCACCACACCGCCAGCGAGCCGGCGACGACGACAAGCCCGGCGATCGCGCCCATCGCCCCGTAGCCGCCCGCGGTCGTCGCCAGCCACGGCGCGACCACCCCGGAGACCGCGATGGCGGAGGTCACCACGCCGACCCGCCACGCCATCATCCGGGTGCGCACCCCGTAGTCGGCGGTCACCTCCGCCGACATCGCGAGGTAGGGCACCTGGAAGAAGGCGTATGCCGTCGCGGCGGCCAGGTTCGCGACCAGCACCCAGAGCAGCGCGATCAGGAAGGGCGCGCTCGGCCCGGTGAAGACGAACGCCAGTCCCACGCCCATGAGCGGTCCCGCGACCAGCAGGAACGGGCGGCGCCGGTCGGGCCGGCGTATCCGGTCGCTGATCCGGCCGGCCAGCGGGTTGCAGACGAAGTCCCAGGCCTTCGGCGCGAAGACGACCAGCCCTGCGAGCAGCGCCCCGACGCCGAGCTCCTCGGTCAGGTACGGCATCAGCAGCAGGGACGGCACCGTGCCGTAGACCCCGGTGGCCACTCCGCCGAGCGCATAGCCCCGGCGGATCCGCGCGGGCAGCTCGTCTGACATGCGCCGAACGTAGAGGACGACCGGGTCGGCGCACGCAGATGCAGGAATCCGTCATCAGGCCCCCGCCCCGCCGAGCCATCCGGCGACCACCCGATGTGACCATTCCCGTCCAGATCAGCGGTCCCTACCGTGGTCCTGCGGCGCCCCGACCCAGGAGGACCTGATGAGCAGTGGCCAAGCACAGGAGGCACCCGGGGACGAGGCCGCCCGGGCGGCCGCCGCGGCGAGGAAGGCAGAGGCCGAGCTGCGGCTGGCGCAGGGGAACGCTGACAAGGCGGTGGCCGAGGCGGCGAAGGCCGCTGCCGAGGCCCGGGCGGCGGAGACGACCTCCGACGTCGCGCGGCGTACGGCGGACGCCTACGACACGGAGGCCGCCCGGCTGCAGCGCGCGGCGGAGTCGGCCAAGGCGATCGCGGAGGCGGACTCGGCCGCGGCCAAGGCCCGCCGGGAGTCGCTGGCCGCGCTGCTGCCGGATCTCTCGACGGTCGCGGCCAGCACCCTGGAGCGGGCGGAGGAGGGCGGGCCGATCGCGGGGACGGCGCTGATCTTCCGGGCGATCGCCAGAGCCGGCGACCGGGTCGGCACGGACGTCGCCGCGAGGACGGAGCCGGCGGAGGGGCGGCGGATCCTCGTGACCTCCCAGCTCGACCTGGTCACATCGGACGGCGTCCACCTCGACGTGGTCTCCGGCATCGACCAGCTGAATGCGCTGATCGCCGAGGTCACGGCCGCGGTCGGCCGGAAGTTCCGGGCGCTGGGCACGCCCCTCGACCTGGCCGGCGCGGTGGCGGGGGCGATCCCCGGCGTCCTGTCGCTGCTCTCAGCCCAGCGCAGCCTGTCCACGACCAAGGTCGACGGCAACGACACCGCTGCCGCCGCGGCCGTCATGAGCCGGCTGGTGGCGCTGGGCGTGCCGGTCACCCACGACGACTTCCGGACGGTGCCGACGGGAACGGTGCACACGAAGTACACCGCCCTCACGCAGAACCGGGCGGGCTTGATCGGCACCCAGCTGGCTCAGGCCGACGCGGTCCGCCGAGCCACCGCCGCCGAGGCGGATGCCACGACCGCGCTCGCCGCCGCCGATGCGGATCTTGCCGAGGCAGAGAAGACCGGCGGCGACGTACCGGCGGCGGAGGCGGCCGTGGCCGAGGCGGCGCGACAGGTGGAGGAGGCGAGCGCCGAACTCGCCCATGCGACCAAGAGCCTGGCCGTCGTCGAGACCGTCATCACGATGGCGGACGAGTTCATCGCGGCCGTCCGGACGGCGACGCCGGGCAGCCGCTCGCTGCTCACCACCGCGGCCGTCCGCGAGCAGCTGCACGAGGACGCCGCCCGGTTCAGCCACGTCCTCCTGGTCAAGGCCGAGAACGGGCAGACCGAGCACACCACCACGAACCTGCCGCTGTTCTTCAAGGACCGGTTCACCACCTCCGCCACGGCGGCGGTCACCTACCTGGCGATCACGACCGCCGACTCGAGCGTGGTCGCGTCCGGCACCGTCACGGCGGCGGCCTCAGCGCACGGGAAGATCGGCGAGCGCTACCAGCTCGACGAGTAGCCGCCACTCAGACGGCGCGGTGGAAGCGGTGCATCTCTCCGTCGACGCCCTGGTAGGCCCACCCGAGCGCGGTGAAGAAGGCGAAGGCGTGCTCGTTCTCGGGATCCACGAAGGCGATCCAGCCGGTGGTCGGTGGATGCCCTGCCCAGCCGAGGACCTCGGCGAGGGCCGTCCGCCCGACGCCGGTGCGCCGCAGGTCGGGAGCGACCGCGAGATCGGTGATCGCGTGCTCCGCGCCGTCGGGGTCCCAGACGACCCCGACCAGCGCCACGGGTGAGCCGGCCCCGTCCTCGACGACCAGCTCGACGCCGTCCTGCTCGGCCAGGACGTGCTCGAGCCACGCGGTGTCGAGCGGGCCCAGCTCGCGGTCGAGGGTCTCGTCCTCGAACCACCGCCGCACCCAGGGCCAGTCGGGGCGTGCGAACCGCCGGACCGTGCGGGCGGGATCGGCGCGGGCGACGTCGGTGAGGGCGGTCACCAGGACAGGCTAGGCGGTGGGCGAAGAGACGCGGCACTACGCTGATGCCGTGCTGTACGAGGTCCTCCACACGACGGTCCCTCCCCTGGCGCGCGCCCTGTGGCGGCCGACCATCGAGGGCATCGAGAACGTGCCGGCGACCGGGCCCGTGCTGCTCGCGAGCAACCACCTCAGCTTCGCCGACAGCGTGGTGATCCCGATCGTGGCCCCGCGCAAGGTCGTCTTCCTCGCGAAGGCGGAGTACTTCACGGGCTCCGGCCTGCGCGGACGGCTCAGCAAGGCCTGGTTCGAGGGCCTCGGCATGGTGCCGGTCGACCGCACCGACACCCGCGCCGCGCTCAACTCGCTCGACGTGGCCCTCGAGGTCCTGGGCCGCGGCGAGGCCTTCGGCATCTATCCCGAGGGCACCCGCTCGCGCGACGGACGGCTCTACCGCGGCCGGACCGGCGTCGCGCAGCTGGCCTTGACGGCCGGTGTGCCGGTCGTGCCGGTCGGGCTCCTCGGCACCGCGGACCTCCAGCCGCCGGACGCGACCTGGCCCCGGCGGGCGAAGGTGACCGTGCGGTTCGGCGCGCCGATCGACTTCACCGGGCGCTTCGAGGGCCTCGCCCCCGGTCGGGCGCGACGCGAGGCGACCGACGAGATCATGGCGGCGATCCACGCGCTCACCGGGCAGGAGCTCGCCGGCGTCTACAACGAGCTGCCCGCCGAGGTGTGAACCCCGTCCGGGCCGCCGCTCCCCCGGACCTGCTCGGCACCGACGCCCAGGGAACCGCTTCCCTGGCTCAGTCCTCGGCGCGCATCCGCGCCAGGCGCGCCCGCAGTGCCGGCACGCGGTGGGCGTTGCCGTGCAGCTCGACGTACCGCTCGCCGTGGACCCACAGCAGGGCGTCGTCGAGGCGGCGGACCGCGCCCGGCGGGTAGCGGTAGCCCATCCGCTCGCGCAGGGCGTCGTCGTCGACCGAGCGCAGGGACTCGCCGAGGGCGGCGAGAGAGGTGATGCCGAGCTCGAGGACCAGCGCGGAGATCCAGGCGTAGTGGTCGGTGCGCGACCAGCCGGCGTCGGAGTACTGGCCGGCGAGGAAGGCGGCCAGCTCGCGGGGGCTCATCCGCGGGTCGCCGTCCAGCTCGTCGTGCTCGTCGTCGTCGGCCTCCGTGGGCCCGTCGCGCAGCAGGTCGCGGATCGTGGAGAACTCCCGGTCGGCGAGCTCCAGGAGCCCCGCGGCCAGCGTGAAGCGGCGGTCGAGCTCGAGGACGTGCTCGGCCGGCACCGAGCCCTTGTAGCGCGTGTCGTGCTCGAACTCGGCCCAGGCGTGCTGCAGCACGGTGCGGATCTGGATCGCCGCCTGGTGGCCCTGGAGCGGGTCGGTGTCGCCGTCGCCGACGCGCGCGGGGTCGAGGCCGACGATGAGGTGGCGGCTGGAGTACCCGAACCGGCCCTCGCTGGCCGTCTCCTGGCCCAGGTCCCGGTCGTCGTGGACGACGACCTGGTCGCCGAGGAGGTCGACCACCGCCTGCACGTCGCTGTGGACGTAGGTGATCACGCGCACGCCGATCTGGTCGGTGATCTCGCGCAGCGGGTCGGTGTAGAGCGGACGGCCGCCGAGCGTGCGGGCAGCCTTGGCCGCGAAGGAGGACACGCTCTTGGCCCGCCCGGTGACGGTCAGGTAGTTGATGCCGGCCTCGTCGAGGATCGAGGTCACCAGCCGCACGAAGCCGTCGGTGACCTCGCGCAGCCCGGGCTGCAGCTCGGCGTACCGGCGCACGGCGGCGCCGATGTCGGGCGCGGCGGCGGGGTCGCGCGCGGGCCGGGGTGCCGGCAGCAGGCCCTCGGGCAGGGAGGGCGTGACGATATAGCCGGTCTCGAGGTCCCCGTAGGTGGTGGTGTCCTCGGGGCGTCGCTCGGCGAACATCGCGACATAGGCGCAGACCACGGCGTCGACCTGGTCCTCCACGACCCGCAGCTCGCTCTTGCGGGTCGCCGTCTCGGCCGCCGAGCGCAGCGCGATCCACGCGGGATGCCCCTCGACGTGCAGCGGCGGCTCCGCGGCGCCGAGTCCCTCGACCAGGCCGAGCAGGACGAGCAGCTCGGCCCGCAGCTGCTCCAGGTCGCGGCCGGGCTTGTTCTTGTACTTCAGGGTGCGGCCGAGCCGGAACAGCGCGACCGTCGCCGGATGCGGGTAGACCTCGATCGCCCGTCGGGGCCGGCGCGAGCGGGGGTTGATGTCGAGTCCGAGCCGCGCGGCGACCCGCGCGGCCCGGGGCTGCTCGCGGAACTCCGGCTTCCCGGTGTTGGAGGGGTGGGCGCCCGCGTCGAAGCGCGCGAAGTCCTTGTTGAGCGCCGCCTCGGCCGGCCGGTTCCCGGTCGCGTTGGCGACCACGATGGGCGCGTCGATCGCGACCACGCACGCCCCCTCGACGTACGGCGCGAGGGCGCTCACGATGTCGTCGTCGGTCTGCGCCGCGGCGACGGTCAGCAGCATCCCGTCGCCGTCGACGACGGCGATCCCGGTCGGTCGGCGCTCCCCCCAGGCGAGGTCGACCCCGATGAAGTGCGCGACGGTGGGGGCCTGCCCGTCAGCGCTCATGGACCGACCCTATCGACTCCGCCCGACCATGCCCGCTGGGTGAACGCGAGGTGAACGTGACACCATCGCCCGGTGAACTCGGCTCCCGTGGCGCTCTGGCGCCTCCTCATCGCGGCGTGCGCGGCCTCCGGGGTCGTCCTCGCCGCGCGGGAGTACGACGTGTGGTGGACCGCCCTGTCGCAGCTGGCCAACCTGGCGGTCGCGGTGTGCTTCCTCGGGCTCGCCGTCCGCGAGCCGCGCTCACCGTGGCTGCGCGGCGCCCTCACGACCCTCATGGTGCTCGTCGGCGTGGCCTACGTGCCGATGCAGAACGGCAACCTCGGCCAGGCCTGGTCGCTGCTCGAGCACGTCGTGACCCCGACCCTGGTCGTGCTGGACTTCGTGCTCGTGGGCCGCAACCACCACCAGGTCCGCTGGTGGCACCCGCTGTCGTGGCTGGTCCCGCCGACGGCGTACCTGCTCTGGTACGTCGGCGGCGATCTCGCCGTCTACGGGGCGCTGGACGCGGGCCGGCCGGCCGAGTTCGGCCAGCGGGTCACGGCCCTGCTCGGACTGCTGCTCGCGACCGGCTACGGGCTCTACCGCCTGGGACTGACCCGGCGGGTGTCCTCCGAACCTCTCTAGATCGGCGGCTCGACTAGCCGGCCAGCGTCTGCGACGGCAGCTCCTGGTACGCCGCCCGGTAGGCCTGGGAGAAGCGCCCGAGGTGGAAGAACCCCCAGCGGGCGGCGACCTCGGTGACCGAGGTCGTGCTCGGGTCGGCGTCGACGAGGTCGCGGCGCACCCGCTCCATCCGGGTGCGGCGCAGCTGCTCGAGGGGGCTGGTCCCCAGCTCGCGCTGGAAGGCCTCCTGCAGGGTCCGGGCGGAGACGCCGACGTGTCCGGCGAGCTCCGCGAGCCGCCAGGCCCGCTCGGGCTCGGACTCGATCAGCTGGACGACGGCGCGCACCACCCGGGATCCAGGCACCGGCGCGGGCGCGACAGCGCCGCTGCTGTTGGGCTGCGCCGCCAGCAGCCCGGAGATGAGCGTCTGCTCGAAGTGGGTGGCGGCCAGCGGTGAGCGGAAGAGCGCTCCCCCGGCCTCGATGTCGTCGAGGGCGAGGTGGACCAGACGGAGCCAGGCCCGCAGCGAGGGGGCCTCGAGGTCCATCATCGGGTCGAAGACCACCGGCGTCCCGCACCCGTGTCCCTCGCCGGCCAGCTCCTCCACCGCCTGGCGGCGGAGGTAGACGAGGAGCTGCTCGCAACCGTCGCTCCACAGCATGTCGACCGGCTCGGTCGGCGAGCCCAGCGACGCGTGGGTGCGGTCCGAGGCGACGACCCGGTCGCCGACCTTGACCCGGGCGGTGCCGGCGAGGGGCACCTGGACCAGGAAGAAGTCGTCGAACCGGCCCGGCGTGATCCGGACCTCGTCGCCGTAGCGCAGGTAGTTGAGCGTCACGTCGCCGCCGATGGCCGCCGCGTTGTGGACCATGTCGAGCCGGCCCGAGGCCCGGGTCAGCGTCAGCCGATGCGCGCAGAACCGCCGCGCGACCTCGTCCCGGGCCTGCTCCAGCTCGACGGTGGCGATCTGGCGGTGCCGGGAGAGAAGGGTCGTGGCCATCGGAACGCTCCTGTGGGTCGCTGCTGACCTATTGCCGCACCCGGACCGGTGATATGTCAACAGATCCACGGTCGTCGCACGGCACGAATGTCGTCGTCAGCTCTCGGGACGCACCAGCCGCTCGTCGGGGATGACCGCGACGCCCATGATCTCGATCAGCGCCTCCGGCTGCCACAGACCGGTGGTGCCGATGCCGGCCATGGCCGGGTAGACGGGGCCGGCGAGCTCGCGCCACACCCTGCCGATCTCGCGACCGTGGGCCTGGTAGTCGGGGATGTCGGTGAGGAAGATCGTGATGCTCACCAGGTCCTCGGGGATCCCGCCGGCCTCCCGCACGGTCGCGAGCACGTTGCCGAACGCCTGGCGGAACTGCTCGACGATGCCACCGGGGACGATCCGCATCTCCTTGTCGAGGGCCGTCTGGCCACCGAGGTAGAGCGTGTTGCCGCTCAGCGTGCCGTGCGAGAAGCCGCTCGGGACGGGCAGGGCGGCGGGGTTGACGGCCAGCGGCATGAGATCGGTCGGCATCGCGGTCTCCTCGGGGGTCACGGAACTTCGGGCTCACCGGAACTTCGGGTGGACGCCACCGTAGCAATCTATTGACATCACAGCAATGAACGTGTGCAGAATGAAATATCGGTT
This sequence comes from Nocardioides segetis, assembly GCF_051390595.1. Taxonomy (NCBI): domain Bacteria; kingdom Bacillati; phylum Actinomycetota; class Actinomycetes; order Propionibacteriales; family Nocardioidaceae; genus Nocardioides; species Nocardioides segetis. Next base: position 20,990 of record NZ_JBNINR010000007.1, read on the forward strand.
CGACCGCCTGAGCAGAAGGAGCACCGGATGCGGCTCGCCAGCGTCACGATCCCCGACGGGGGCACGACCGCCGCCGTCCAGCACCCGGACGACGCCGACGGCGCGTGGCACGCCCTGCCCGCCCCCGACCTGTCGGCACTGTTCGCCGCCGCGGACGCCGACGGCGGCTGGGACGCCGCTCGGCTCGCCGACGGCGCGGGCCCGGTCGTGGCCGGCGCGGTCCCGGTGCTCCCGGTGCCGCGACCCGGCAAGGTGATCTGCTGCGGCCTCAACTACGGCGAGCACATCCGGGAGACCGGGCGCGAGCTGCCGGCGTACCCGACGCTCTTCGCGAAGTTCGCCGACACGCTGACCGGTCCCACCGACGACCTGGTGCTCCCCGCCGGCGCGCAGTGGGACTGGGAGGCCGAGCTCGCCGTCGTCGTCGGCCGCACGCTGCGGCGGGCCGGTCGCGACGAGGCGCTGGCCGCGATCGCCGGCTACACCGTGGCCAACGACCTCTCCGCCCGCGACTGGCAGTACCGCACCCTGCAGTGGCTGCAGGGCAAGGCCTGGGACGCCTCGACGCCGGTCGGCCCGGTCCTGGTGACTCCCGACGCGCTCGATCCGACCGCGGGAGTCGACGTGGTCTGCCGGGTCAACGGCGAGGAGGTACAGCGCGAGAGCACCGCGACCCTGGTCTTCGACGCGGCCGCGCTGCTCGCCTACGTCTCGACCTTCGCCACCCTGCGCCCCGGCGACCTGGTGCTCACCGGCACCCCCGGCGGCGTCGGGGTCGCGCGCGACCCGCAGCGCTTCCTCGCCGACGGCGACATCCTGGAGACCGAGGTCTCCGGCATCGGCACCCTGCGCAACACCGTCCGCCTCACCCCCGCCCTCACCTCCCTCACCTCCCTCACCTCCCTCACCTAGGAGCCCTCATGGAGCCAGACCTCAGCAAGTACGAGCTGATCGGGGACAACTCGGTCTACGCCAACGAGAGCGGCATCGTGGTGCCGGTCGTGACCCGCGCCGGCTTCGAGCCCGACCTGACCGGCCAGAGCGAGGGCGCCACCCGGGTCTCCGGCGTGAGCATCCAGCACACGCCCGCCACGAGGATCTGGTTCGGCAAGGTGCACAACCTCGCCGGCTACCGCTCGGTCCCCCACCACCACGGGGAGGCCGAGACCGGGGGCTACGTGCTCTCCGGCCGGGCCCGGATCTACTTCGGAGAGAGGTTCGAGGACTACATCGACATGTCCGAGGGCGACTGGGTGTTCGTGCCGCCGTTCATGCCGCACGTCGAGTGCAATCTCGACCGCAACAACCCGCTCACCTGGATGACGACCCGCACCCCCGAGAACATCGTCGTCAACCTGCCGCAGGTCACCGACGGCGAGCTGCCCGACTGGACGGACCGGCCGTGAACCCCACCTCCCGGATCTTCACCGACGCCGTCACGCTCAAGGAGTGCCCGGCCGAGGTCTTCGACCACGCCTTCACCGCGACCACCCAGCCCTGCCCGTGGCCCAAGGCGTACGGCGGCGACATGGTCGCCCAGGCCCTCGTGGCCGCGTCGCGCACGGTCCCCGGGGGCCCCGGCGGCAAGAGCATGCACTCCATGCACTCCTACTTCATGCGCCCCGTCGACATCGGCGCCGAGGTCCGCTACGAGGTCGAGGTGCTCCGCGACGGGCGCGGCTACAGCACCCGCCAGGTGCGCGGCTTCCAGAACGGCAAGCCGGTCTACGTCTGCATGGCGAGCTTCGCGGCGGGCGAGCCGGGCGGGTCCTTCCAGGCGTCGATGCCCGACGACCTGCCCGGGCCGGAGACACTGCCGACCTCCGCGGCCTACCTCGCCGAGCGCAGCGGCGGCACGATGACCGAGGTGTCCAAGGACTACTGGCAGCACGGACGCAGCTTCGACATGCGGCACGTTCCGGGCCCGGTCTACCTCACCGTCGAGGGCGAGCGGAGCCCGCACCAGGCCATCTGGGTGCGGCCGTACGACGCTCTGCGCGACGTCGAGGGGCTCACCGCCGAGCAGCGCGACACCGCGGCGCTCGCCTACGTCTGCGACTACACGATCCTCGAGCCCGCGCTGCGGGTCCTCGGCCTGGCCTGGGCCGACGAGGGCCTGGTGACGGCGAGCCTCGACCACGCGATGTGGTTCCACCGGCCGGTCCGCATGGACGACTGGCTGCTCTACGCCCAGGAGGCGCTCTCGGTCGAGGACGGCCGGGGCATGGCGGTCGGCCGGTTCTTCACCACCGACGGCACCCTCGTCGCGAGCGTCGTCCAGGAGGGCATGATCCGCGCGGCGGTGTCGCCGTGAGCAGGCTGAGCCCGAGCGGGTACGCCGACACCTTCGCCCGCGACCACCTGCCGCCGGCGTCGCAGTGGCCCGTGCTGGAGTTCACCACGCCGCTGCTCCAGTACCCGCAGCGGCTCAACGCCGGCGCGGAGCTGATCGACGCGGTCGCGACGCGGGCACCCGACCGACCCGCGCTGCGGACCCCCGACGGCACCGTCTGGACGTACGGCGAGCTGCTCGCCCGAGCCAACCAGGTCGCCCACGTGCTCGTCGACGACCTCGGCCTGGTCAGCGGCAACCGGGTGCTGCTGCGCTCCCCCAACAACCCGTGGACCGTCGCGGCGTGGCTCGGCGTCCTCAAGGCCGGCGGCATCGTCGTGACCACGATGGCGGCGCTGCGGGCGACCGAGCTGACGCCCATCGTGGAGCGGACCCGGCCCACCGTCGCGCTGGTCGACCACCGCGTCGCCGAGGACGTGCGTGCCGTCCGGGACGCGGTCGCGCCCGCCCTCGCCGTGGTCACCTACGGCAGCGACGACCCCGCCGACCTCGACGACCTCGTGCGCAGGTGCGCCGGCAAGCCGACCGCGTTCGCCGCCGTCGACACCGCCGCCGACGACGTCGCGCTCTTCGCGCCCACCTCCGGCACCACCGGCGTCCCCAAGATCACCACGCACTTCCACCGCGACGTGCTGTCGATCGACAACACCTTCGGGCGTGCGGTCCTCGATCTCGGACCCGACGACCTCGTCGCCTGCTCGGCGCCGTTGGCCTTCACCTTCGGGCTCGGCATGCTCGTGGTCTTCCCGCTCCGGGCGGGCGCCTGCGCGCTGCTCACCGAGGCGGCGTCGCCGACCGACCTGGCCGACCTGGTCGCCGAGCACGGCGTGACGGTGCTCGCGACCGCGCCGACGGCGTACAAGAAGATCCTCCGCTCCGAGCGCGCCGGCCGGCTCGCCGGGCTCCGGGTCGCCGTCACCGCCGGCGAGCACATGCCCGCGGCGACCCGCGAGGAGCTGCGGGCCGCGACCGGGCTGGACGTGGTCGACGGCATCGGCGGCACCGAGATGCTGCACATCTTCATCTCCGCCGCGGGCGAGGACATCCGTCCCGGCACCGTCGGCCGGCCGGTGCCGGGCTTCCGCGCGGCGATCCTCGACCTCGACGGCAACGAGCTCGGCCCCGGCGTCGAGGGCCGGCTCGCCGTCATCGGCCCGGTCGGCTGTCGCTACCTCGACGACCCGCGCCAGGCCGACTACGTCGTCAACGGCTGGAACGTCACCGGCGACACCTTCGTCCGCGACGAGGACGGCTACTTCTCCTACCGCGCGCGCACCGACAACATGATCGTCTCCTCCGGCTACAACATCGGCGGCCCGGAGGTCGAGATCGCGCTCGAGTCGCATCCCGACGTCGTCGAGACGGCGGTCGTCGGGCGGCCCGACCCCGACCGCGGGGCGATCGTGTGCGCGTTCGTCGTCCTCCGCGACGGAGTGAGCGGCGACGCGGCGAAGGCCGTCGAGCTGCAGGACCACGTCAAGAGCCGGCTGGCTCCCTTCAAGTACCCGCGGGACGTGCGCTTCGTCGCGTCCCTCCCCCGCAACGCCAGCGGAAAGCTGCAGCACTTCAAGCTGCGCGAGATCGTCGGATCGGAGACCTGACATGAAGATCGCCATCGCCGGCGGCGGGCCCGGAGGGCTCTACTTCGCCGCACTGATGAAGCAGCTCGACCCCGCCCACGAGGTGACCGTGTGGGAGCGCAACGCCCCCGAGGACACGTTCGGCTTCGGCGTGGTCTTCTCCGACGAGACCCTCGGCAGCATCGAGGGCGCCGACCAGGTCGTGCACGACCGGATGGAGGCACGGTTCGCGCGCTGGACCGACATCGACGTGGACGTCGACGGGACGTCCTACACGATCGGCGGCCAGGGCTTCGCCGCGATGAGCCGCAAGGAGCTCCTCCAGATCATGCAGGAGCGGGTCGCCGAGCTCGGCGTCACCGTGCACTACCGCACCGAGGCGCCGGACGTGGACGTGCTGCGGGCGTCGTACGACCTCGTGCTGGCCGCCGACGGTCTCAACTCGACGATCCGGACCAAGCACGCCGACGTCTTCGGCCCCTCGCTCGACCGCCGGCACAACAAGTACATCTGGCTCGGCACCGACCTGGTCTTCGAGGCGTTCCAGTTCTTCGTGAAGAACACCGAGTGGGGCACCATGCAGATCCACGGCTACCCCTACTCCGCCACGGGGTCGACGTTCATCGTCGAGATGCACGAGGACGTGTGGCGCCGGGCCGGGTTCGACGCCACCGAGCACGAGGTGTTCGGTCCGGGCGTGTCCGACGAGCACGCCGTCGCCCGGATCAAGGAGATCTTCGCGCGCGAGCTCGCGGGGCACGAGATCCTCACCAACAACTCCAAGTGGCTCAACTTCCACACCGTGCGCAACGAGCGCTGGCACCACGAGAACGTCGTGCTGCTCGGCGATGCCGCGCACACCGCGCACTTCTCGATCGGCTCGGGCACCAAGCTCGCCATGGAGGACGCCCTCGCGCTGGCCGCCTGCCTGCACGAGCACCCGACGGTCGCGGACGCGCTGGAGGCCTACCAGAGCGAGCGCAAGCCGGTCGTCGAGTCGACCCAGCGCGCGGCCCAGGCCTCGCTGGAGTGGTTCGAGAACATCGGCAGGTACGCCGACCAGGACCCCACCACCTTCGTGTTCAACCTGCTCACCCGCTCGCGGCGGATCACGTTCGACAACCTCAAGGAACGCGACCCGGGCTTCGCCGGGGTCGTCGAGAGCGCCTTCTCCGAGCGGTACGGCGCCGGGGACGGCGCGCCCGCGATGTTCCAGCCCACCCGCATCGGCCGGCTCGAGCTGCCCAACCGCGTCGTGCTCTCGCCGATGGACATGTACTCCGCCGTGGACGGCGTGCCCGGCGACTTCCACCTCGTGCACCTCGGCAGCAAGGCGATGGGAGGCGCGGGGCTCGTCATGACCGAGATGACGTGCGTGTCGCCCGAGGGCCGGATCACCCCCGGCTGCCCGGGTCTGTGGACCGACGAGCAGCGCGACGCGTGGGCGCGGATCACCTCCTTCGTCCACGAGCGCTCGCCCGCCCGGATCGGCGTCCAGCTCGGGCACTCGGGTCGCAAGGGCTCGACGAAGCTGATGTGGGAGGGCATGGACGTGCCGCTCGACGAGGGCAACTGGGAGGTGATCAGCCCGTCGCCCCTCCCCTACGGTCCCGCCTGCCATGTGCCGCGGGAGGCAACGCGAGCCGATCTCGACCGCGTGGTCGCCGACTTCGTCGCCAGCGCCCGCCGTGCCGTCGAGGCGGGATTCGACCTGGTCGAGGTGCACGCCGCCCACGGCTACCTGCTCTCGGCGTTCCTGTCGCCGATCTCCAACCGGCGCACCGACGAGTACGGCGGCTCGCTGGAGAACCGGCTGCGCTTCCCGTTGGAGGTCTTCGACGCCGTGCGCGGCGCCGTCCCCGAGGAGATCCCGGTGACGGTCCGCATCTCCGCCCACGACTGGATCCCCGACGGCAACACCGACGAGGACGCCGTCGAGATCGCCCGCGCGTTCATCGAGCACGGCGCGGCCGCGATCGACGTCTCGTCGGGGCAGATCAGCAAGGACGAGAAGCCCGCGTTCGGCCGGTCCTACCAGACCCCGTTCGCCGACCGGATCCGGCACGAGGTCGCCGCGCCCGCCGGGGTCGCCGTCATCGCGGTCGGTGCCATCTCGTCGTACGACGACGTCAACTCGATCCTGCTCGCCGGGCGGGCCGACCTGTGCGCACTGGGTCGCACGCACCTCTACGACCCGCAGTGGACTCTCCATGCGGCGGTCGAGCAGGAGTACGAGGGACCGGCCGTCCGCTGGCCCGACCCGTGGCGGGCCGGGCGCCGCCGACCGCCGACGTCGCGCACCGACAAGATCCCGCCGCGGCTGCAGCTGCTGCGCGAGGGCGACGCCGACCTCGTGCACGTGCGCTGGACGCCGGGCCGGGCACCCGCGGCGGTGTGAGGGTGCCCGCGGGCACCCACCGCGGCCGGGTGGAGTGGATCGACACCGACGCCGCGGGCATCCACCACAACACGGCCATCGCGAGGTACGTCGAGTCCGCCGAGGCCGCGCTCATCCGCGGCCTCGGCCTCGACGGCTACTTCCCGGTGGCGCCGCGGGTGCGCTACGAGGTCGACTTCGAGGCGCCGCTGCGCTTCGGCGACGAGGTCGCCGCGACGGTCCGGGTGGAGCGCCTGGGCCGCTCGTCCCTCACCTTCGGCTTCGAGGTGTGGGGCGGTCCCGCCGGGACGCCCCCGGTGCGGGCGGCGCGCGGCCGCTACGTCACCGTCCACCTCGATCCGGCCGGCGGGACCGCGTCGCCCTGGCCGGATGCCTGGCGCGCCGTGCTGGACGTCGCGGAGTAGCGCCCGCGGTCGGGCACAATGCTCCCGATGAGCACCACGGAACCGGCCCCCACCGAGGCCCGCGGGCGCGGTTCGCGGACCGTGGTCGTGAGCTTCCTGGGCGCGGTCGTGCGCCGCATGGGCAACTGGATGCCGATCGGCGGCAGCATCGACCTGCTGGGCCCCCTCGGCCTGGACGGGCCGTCGGTGCGCACCGCCGTCTTCCGGCTCAAGAAGCGCGGCTGGCTCGACTCCGAGAGCCGCGGCGGCATCCGCGGCTACGCCCTCACCCCCGAGGCGCTGCGCTCGCTCGCCGCGGGCGACGAGGTGATCTGGCACAGCCGCCAGTCCGCCGCCCTCGAGGACGGCTGGTGCATCGTCAACTTCTCCGTCCCCGAGGCCGAGCGCAGCAAGCGCCAGCAGCTGCGCGCGCACCTGAGCTCGCTCGGCTTCGGCAACGTCGGGACGGCCATGTGGATCGCCCCGGCGCGGATGCAGGCGGCGGCGGAGCGGGCCATCTCCGAGCTCGGCCTGACCCGCTACAGCGCGGTCTTCGTCGGCGACCACGTCGCCGGTCAGGACCTCGCCTCCCTGCTCTACGAGAGCTGGGACCTGACCGGCATCGACGGGCGCTACCGCGCGTTCATCGACGAGTTCGGGCCCGTCGCCGACGAGATCGACGCCAGCGGCGTGGTCGACCCGCAGCGCGCCTTCACGACCTACCTCACCGTCGTGGACGGCTGGCGGCGACTGCCCTACCGCGACCCCGGCCTGCCCCGCGAGCTGCTCAGTCCCGACTGGAGCGGGCCCGACGCCGTCGCGCTGTTCGAGCGCCTCGTGGCCACCCTGGAGGGCCGCGCGCTGGCGCACGCCGCGCGCCACTGGCCCGTCTCCTGAGAACCTCCCGCGGTTCGCGGATGACGCCCGCGCATTCCGGATAGTGGTGGCCGCCGTCGCTGCCTAGTGTCCCGGTCCACGCGATGTGACGTGCGTCGCAGCGAGGAGCGGAGGAATCCAGCATGAGCGATCTGACCGGTCGGACCGCGATCGTCACCGGCGGCGCGACGCTGCTGGCCCACGGCGTGATCGGCGCCCTGGCCGCGGCCGGCGCCCGCGTGGTGGTCGCCGACATCGACGAGACCGGCGGCACCGCGGCCGAGAAGCTCGGCGACGAGGTCTGGTTCGTCCGGACCGACATCACCGACGACGCCGCGGTCGCGGATCTCGTGGCCGCCACCGTCGAGCGCTTCGGCGGCATCGACATCGTCGTCAACCTCGCCGCGACCTACCTCGACGACGGCTTTGCCACGAGTCGCGGCGACTGGCTCACCGCGCTCGACGTCAACCTGGTCAGCATCGTCGAGGTGGTCCGCGCGGCGCACCCCCACCTGCGGGCCAGCGAGCACGCCGCGGTCGTCAACTTCACCTCGATCTCCAGCAAGGTGGCCCAGACCGGCCGCTGGGTCTATCCCGCGTCCAAGGCGGCGATCGTCCAGCTCACCCGCTCCATGGCCACCGACCTCGCCGGCGACGGCATCCGGGTCAACTCGGTCAGCCCCGGCTGGACCTGGTCGAAGATCATGGACGACCTCTCCGGCGGCGACCGCGCCAAGACCGACCGCGTGGCGGCGCCCTTCCACCTGACCGGCCGGGTCGGGGACGGCGTCGAGATCGGCCGGGTCGTGGCCTTCCTCGTCTCCGACGCCGCGTCGGTCGTCACCGGCGCCGACTGGGCCGCCGACGGCGGCTACTCGGCCCTCGGGCCCGAGCAGGCCGTCCCCACCATCCCGCAGCTCGCCGAGTGAGGAACCCTCCCATGAAGATCGCCATCGTCGGCGCCGGCTTCGCCGGCCTCTCCTCCGCCAAGGTGCTGCGCCAGCTCGGGCACGACGTCACCGTCTACGAGAAGACCCCGGACGTCGGGGGCGTGTGGAGCTCGACCCGCCGCTATCCCGGGCTGAAGACCCAGAACAACAAGGGCACCTACGCGCTCTCCGACGTGCCCATGCCGAAGGACTACCCCGAGTGGCCCTCCGGCGAGCAGGTCCAGAGCTACCTGACGGCGTACGCCGAGCGCTTCGGCCTGCTGCCGCACCTCCGGCTGAACACCGAGGTCGAGCTGGCCGCGCCCACCGAGGGCGGCGGCTGGGACGTCACCACGGCGTCCGGCACCGAGCACTACGACCACCTGGTGCTGGCCAGCGGCATCTTCTCCCGCCCGTTCATCCCGCCGTTCGAGAACCTCGACCTGTTCGAGAAGCTCGGCGGCGAGGTGCTGGCGGCCAGCGACTGGCACGAGCTCGACCAGGTGCGCGGCAAGCACACCGTCGTGGTCGGCTACGGCAAGTCCGCCTGCGACATCACCGTGGAGATCTCGAAGGTCGCCGCGTCGACCACCGTGGTGGCGCGCGAGCTGCTCTGGAAGATGCCGCGCAAGGTCAAGGGCGTCCTCAACTACAAGTACCTGATGCTCACCCGGCTGGGTGAGGGCCTCTTCCGCTATCGATCGGTGGCCGGCCCGGAGCGGCTGCTGCACGCCCGCGACTCCGCCATGGCCAACGGCATGCTCGGCAGCGTCGAGAAGGTCACCACCAAGCAGCTCGGGCTCGAGGAGCTCGACCTGGTGCCCGAGGGGCAGTTCTCCGACATCGCGCGCTCGACGGTCTCGCTGGCCTCCGAGGGCTTCTTCGAGGGCGTCGCCGAGGGCCGGATCGACGTCCAGCGCGACACGATCATCGAGCGCTTCGTCGAGCAGGACGGCAAGCCGTTCGCCGAGCTCAGCAACGGCTCGATGATCCCCGTCGACGTGGTCGTCGCGGCGACCGGCTGGTCGCAGGACCTGCCGTTCCTGCCGCCGGAGGTCATGGACAAGCTGACCGACGAGAACGGCGACTACCTGCTCTACCGCCAGATCCACCCGATCTACCTTCCGGACCTGAGCTTCGCCGGCTACAACTCGTCGTTCTTCTCGCCGCTCTCGGCCGAGGTGTCGGCGATCTGGATCGGCTCGATGCTCGGCGGCAACCACACCCTGCCCAGCACCACCGAGATGCACGTCGCGGTGCGCGACCGGCTGGCCTGGATGCGGGAGCGGACGCGCGGCCAGCACGCCCGCGGCACCAACATCATCCCGTTCTCGGTGCACAACATCGACGAGGTGCTCTCCGACGTCGGTCTCAACGTCGGACCGCTCACCCGCGCCCGCCAGTGGCTGCTGCCGATCAACCCCAGCAACTACCGCAAGATCACGCCGCGACTGGCCCGCCGGCTGGGCGTGTCGGCCTCATGAGCCGGCACTACGACGCCGTCGTCGTCGGCGCCGGGATCAACGGGCTCGTCGCCGCGGCCGACCTGGCCGGGGCGGGCTGGCGGGTCGCGGTCGTCGAGGAGCGCGACCGGCTCGGCGGGTTCATCGCCTCCGACGAGCTGACCGCGCCCGGCTTCGTGCACGACACCTTCAGCTCGTGGCACCCGCTCTTCGTCGCCGGCGGCGGCTACGCCACGCTCGGCGAGGACCTGCACCGGCACGGGCTCGTCTACCGCAACGCCGAGGGGCCCGTCACCGCGTCGGTCTCCGAGCGCGGCACCGTGGTCGCCGACCGCGATCCCGAGAAGACGGCGGTCGACTTCGCGCACGCCGACGACGCCCGCGCCTACGCCGAGCTGCTGGGCCAGCTCGACCAGTGGGCACCCCACGTGTTCGGCGCCCTCGGCTCCGAGCTGCGCACCGGCGACCTCGCCCGCCTCGGGCACGGCGCGCTGCGCGGCCTCGGCCGGGACGGCCTGGGCGAGCTGATGCGGGTCTCGACCCAGTCCGGTCGCGGCCTGGTCCGCGAGCGCTTCGCGGGCTTCGAGGTCGACCAGCTCTGGTCGCCCTGGCTGCTGCATGCCGGCCTCGCCCCCGACCAGGCGACCGGCGGGCTGATGCTGCCGGTGATGGCGTTCACCATGCACGCGGTCGGGCTGCCGGTCGTCGAGGGCGGCGCCGGCCACTTCGTCGCCGCCTTCGCCGGCCTGCTCGCCGAGCGCGGGGTCGACGTCCTGCCGGGGACGTCGGTCGACCGGATCGTGGTGCGCGACGGCCGGGCCGTCGCCGTCGAGGCGGGCGGCGAGCGCCTCGTCGCCGGCCGCGCCGTGCTCGCGTCGACGTCGACCCGCCGGCTCTACGAGCAACTGCTCTCCCCCGGCGACGTGGGGGACGCCGGCCGACGGGCCGTCGCCCGGCACCGACCGGGACGCGCTGCCACGCAGATCCACCTCGCGCTCGAGCGTCCCGTCCGCTGGAGCGACAGCCGTCTCGACGCCGTACCCCTGATCCACGTCAGCAACGGCGCCGACAGCACCGCGATCGCCTGTGCCCAGGCCGAGGCCGGGCTGCTGCCCTCGGCCCCCACGGTCGTGGTCGGCCAGCAGTGCGTGCTCGACCCGACCCGCGCGCCGTCAGGCCGGGCGACGCTCTGGCTGCAGCTCCAGGAGGTGCCGTGGGCGCCGGCCGGCGACGCCGCCGGCGAGATCGACGTCCGCGACGGGTGGAGCGCCGAGGTCGCCGACGCGTACGCCGACCGCGTGCTCGCCAGGGTCGCCGAGCACGCCCCCGGCCTGGCCGACACGGTCATCGCCCGCCACGTCATCTCGCCCACCGCCCTCAGCGCCGCCAACGCCAACGCGGTCCACGGCGACCCGTACGGCGGCGCCGCCGAGCTCGACCAGTCGCTCCTGTGGCGCCCCGGCACGGGCACCGGTCACCGCACCGGAGTGGCCGGGCTCTTCCACATCGGGGCGTTCACCCACCCCGGCCCCGGCCTCGGCGGCGGCTCCGGTCACCTCGTCGCCCAGCAGCTCCTCACCGTCCGCGGCCTGCGCCGCCTCCCCGAAAGGTTCCGCCGATGACCACGATCCCCAGCACGACCACCGCCCTCGACGGCCTGCTCGCCGCTCTCGCGACCGGCGCCGCGACGGTCGTCGACCTGACCGCACCGCTCTCGTCGGAGACACCGATCCTCCAGCTGCCCGAGCCCTTCGCGAACACCATCCCCCTCTCCCTGGAGAAGGTCAGCGACTTCGACGCGGACGGTCCGTTCTGGGGCTGGCACAACATCCACACCGGCGAGCACACCGGCACGCACCTCGATGCCCCGACCCACTGGGCGACGGGTCGCGACGGTCACTCGGTCGACCGGATCCCGCCGTCCCGCCTGGTCGGTCCCGCCGTCGTCATCGACTTCACCGTCGAGGCCGAGGCGGACCCCGACCTGCTGCTGGGACCCGAGCACTTCGAGGCGTACGTCGCGCAGCACGGCCCGCTGCCCGAGGGCGCCTGGCTGCTGTTCCGCACCGGCTGGAGCAGGTACAGCCGCGATGCCGAGGCGTTCGCCAACGCCGACCAGAACGGTCCGCACACGCCCGGCGTCTCGGCCGACGGCGCCCAGTGGCTCGCGGCGTCGTCGATCAGCGGCTTCGGAGTGGAGACGGTCGGCATCGACGCGGGACAGGCAGGCCGCCTAGAGCCGCCCTTCCCGGTCCACCACTACCTGCTCGGGGCCGACAAGTACGGCCTGACCCAGCTGCAGAACCTCGACCGGCTGCCGCGGACCGGCGCGGTGCTGATCGTCGCGCCGCTCCCGATCGTCGGCGGCACGGGCTCGCCGGCCCGCGCGCTCGCGATCGTCCCCGCCTGATGGCTGAGCGGTCCTTCGCCCACGAGGTGCTGAAGCTGCGCGCCGGGGCGGGCACCACCTTCTCCGGCGAGGGCATCCTCGCCGTCACCAAGGCGCTGCTGCAGTCCGGCGTCGCCTACGTCGGCGGCTACCAAGGTGCGCCGATCTCCCACCTGATGGACGTGCTGGGCGACGCGCACGAGATCCTCGAGGAGCTCGGGGTCTACTTCGAGAACAGCGCCTCGGAGGCCACCGCGGCCGCGATGCTGGCCGCGTCGGTGAACTACCCGCTGCGGGGTGCGATCACCTTCAAGTCGACGGTCGGCACCAATGTCGCCTCCGACGCGCTCGCCAACCTCGCCAGCGGCGGCGTCACCGGCGGCGCGCTGGTCATCGTCGGCGAGGACTACGGCGAGGGCTCGAGCATCATGCAGGAGCGCTCGCACGCCTTCGCCATGAAGTCGCAGATGTGGCTGCTCGACCCGCGGCCCAACATCAGCGCCATCGTGGATGCCGTCGAGGCGGGCTTCGAGCTCTCCGAGGCGAGCAGCACGCCGGTGATGCTCCAGCTGCGACTGCGCTCGTGCCACCTCTACGGCAGCTTCACCGCCAAGGACAACCAGCGCCCGCCGATGACGGTGACCGACGCGATCGAGAACCCCGCGCGCCGGCTCGACCGGATCGTGCTGCCGCCGGCGAGCTTCCTGCACGAGAAGGAGAAGATCGAGGACCGCTGGCCGGCCGCGGTCGAGTTCATCAGGAGCCGCGGCCTCAACGAGGTCCTCGGCCCCGACGGGTCAGACACCGCCGACGTCGGCGTCATCGTCCAGGGCGGCGTCTACAACACGCTCAACCGGGCGATGGAGCTGCTCGGCTGCTCCGACGCGTTCGGTAACACCGAGGTGCCGGTCTACGTCATGAACGTGACCTACCCGGTGGTCGACGAGGAGATCCTCGACTTCTGCGCCGACAAGCGCGCCGTGCTGCTGGTCGAGGAGGGGCAGCCCGACTACATCGAGCAGAACCTCAACGCCATCCTGCGCCGGGCCGGCTCGCCGGTCGCGCTGCACGGCAAGGACCTGCTCCCCGTCGCCGGCGAGTACACCGCGGCCGCCGTGACCCGCGGGCTCGACGCCTTCCTGCAGAAGTACCTGCCCGACGTCGTCCGGAGCAGCCCCTCGCTGCTCATGCCCGAGGACGACCCGCGCAGCCCGTTCGCGCCCCGCGTCGACGCCGCCGTCGTCCGGCCGCGGCCGCCGGGGCTGTGCACCGGCTGCCCCGAGCGCCCGATCTTCAGCGCGCTCAAGCTGGCCGAGAAGGAGACCGGCAAGCAGCACCACGTGAGCGCGGACATCGGCTGCCACCTGTTCGCGATCAACGAGCCGTTCAACCTCGGCGCCACGACGATGGGCTACGGCCTGGGCTCGGCCGGCGCCGCGGCGCTCAACTCCAAGGACGCCGACCGCCGCACGATCGCGGTGATGGGCGACGGCGGGTTCTGGCACAACGGCCTGACCAGCGGCGTCGGCAACGCGGTCTTCAACCAGAACGACCAGCTGCTGCTCGTCGTCGACAACGCCTACAGCGCGGCCACCGGCGGCCAGGACGTCCTCTCGTCCCAGGCCGACAGCGTGCTGCGCTCGACCAAGCACCCCATCGAGAAGGCCGTGCGCGGCGTCGGCGTCTCCTGGGTCAGGACGGTCAGCAACACCTACAAGATCGGCGCCCTGCGCGACGTCTTCGTCAAGGCACTGACCACCAAGGAGGCCGGACCCAAGGTCGTCGTCGCGCAGAGCGAGTGCCAGCTCAACCGGCAGCGCCGGGTCAAGCCCCAGCGCGCCAAGGCGATCAAGGAGGGCAAGCGGGTCGTCAAGGAGCGCTTCGGCGTCGACGCCGACACCTGCACCGGCGACCACGCCTGCATCCGGGTCTCCGGCTGCCCGTCGCTGACCATCAAGGCCAACCCCGACCCGATGCGCACCGACCCGGTCGCGACCGTGCTCGACTCGTGTGTCGGCTGCGGCGTGTGCGGCGCCAACGCCCACGCGGCCTCGCTGTGCCCGTCGTTCTACCGGACCGACCTGGTCTACAACCCCCACCGGCGCGACCGCCTGCTGGCCCGGCTGCGCGGCGGCTGGATCGGCCTGCTCACCCGCGGTGTCGAGCGCCGCGCCGCCCGCTACGAGGTGACCTCCCGATGACCACGCCCACCATCCCTGCCGACCTCCCCGCCGACCTCCCCGCCGACGCCGCGAGCTGGGCGGCGGGTCGCCGGCCGATCACGATCGCGATCCTCGCCATGGGCGGCGAAGGCGGTGGCGTCCTCGCCGACTGGATCGTCGCGGTCGGCGAGACCGCCGGCTACCACGCCCAGAACACCTCGGTCGCCGGCGTCGCCCAGCGCACGGGCGCGACCGTCTACTACGTCGAGCTCTACCCGCGGGCCGGCGACCAGACCACCGGCGACCGGGCCACCGGCGACCGGCCCACCGGCGTCCGGACCGAGCCGGTGCTCAGCCTCTTCCCGACCCCGGGGGAGGTCGACGTGGTCATCGCCTCCGAGCTGATGGAGGCCGGCCGCGCCGTCCAGCGCGGCTTCGCCACCCCGGACCGGACGACGCTCATCGCCTCGACCAACCGGGTCTACTCGATGGACGAGCGGCTCGCCCTCGGCGACGGCCGGGTCGACAGCTCCGGCCTGCTCGAGGCGGCGCACGCCGGCTCGCGCAGGCTGATCGCGGCCGACTTCATGAAGCTCGCCGAGGAGGCCCGCAGCGTGATCAGCGCCGCCCTGTTCGGCGCTCTCGCCGGCTCCGGCGAGCTGCCCTTCGAGCGCGTGGCCTTCGAGGACGCGATCCGCGCCTCGGGCAAGGGCGTCGACGCCTCGCTGGCCGCGTTCGCGGCCGGCTTCGACGCCGCCGGCCGCCCCGCTCCCGTGCCGCGCCCGGCTCCCGCAGCCGCCGCGCCCGCCGGCAACGGTCCGGTCCCGATCACCATCGGCCGGCGGCCGGTCGACCCGGCCGAGGAGGCCGCGGCAGAGGAGGAGCGCCGTCGCGACGAGGTGGCGCGCAGCCACCCCGGCCACCTGGTCGGCCCGCACCTGCAGCCGCAGGCCGCGCGGGTCGCCAGCGCGTTCCCGGTCGCCGCGCGCTCGATGCTGCTGCACGGCTGCGTGCGCACGGCCGTCTACCAGGACCCTGCGTATGCCGACCGGTACCTCGACCGCGTCGGTCGACTCGCCGCGCTCGACCCCGACGCCGAGGGGGCCGCCGCCCTCACCACCGAGGCGGCCCGCCACGTCGCCCTCTGGATGACCTACCAGGACACCATCCACGTCGCCCAGCAGAAGATCCGGCGGCACCGGATCGAGGGCGTGCGGGCGGAGGCGAAGGCCGCGCCCGGCCAGCTCGTGAACGTCCGCGAGTACCTCCACCCCCAGGCCGAGGAGATCACCGACACCCTGCCCACCCGCCTCGGGCGCCGACTCGCCCGCTCGGCGTACTTCACCCGTGTCGTCGACAAGATCACCCGCAACGGCATCGTCGTCAACACGACCGGGATCATCGGGTTCACGCTGCTGTGGCTGATGGCCCGCTTCCGCCCGCTGCGCCCGCGCTCGCTGCGCTTCGGGCGCGAGCAGGCCGCGATCGACGCCTGGCTGAACCGCGCGGCCGCCGCCGGCGCGACCGACCCCGAGCTCGCCCGCGAGATCGTCGAGTGCCAGCGCGTCCTCAAGGGCTACGGGGCGACCCACCACCACGGGCAGGAGAGCTTCGGCCTGCTCATGGACGCCGTCGCCTCGATCGCCGGGCGCCCGGACGCCGCGGCCACGCTGGCCGGGCTGCGCACCGCCGCTCTCGCCGACGAGGACGGCACGGCGCTGCGGACCACGCTCAGCGCACTCCCCAGGAGTACGTCTGCTTGCGAAGCTTGAGGTAGACCAGGGTCTCGGTGGACAGCACGCCCGCGATGGTGCGGATCCTGCTGGAGATGATCTCCAGCAGGTGGGCGTCGCTCTCGCAGACCACCTCGGCGAGCAGGTCGAAGGAGCCGGCCGTGATGACCACGTAGTCGACCTCCTTCACCTCCGCGAGGGCGTCGGCGATCGGCTCGAGCTCCCCGGTGGCGCGGATGCCGATCATGGCCTGGCGCGCGAAGCCGATCTCGGTGGGATCGGTGACGGCGACGATCTGCATCACGCCGCTGTCGACCAGCCGCTGGACCCGCTGCCGCACGGCCGCCTCGGAGAGGCCGACGGCCTTGCCGATGGCGGCGTAGGAGCGGCGTCCGTCCTCCTGCAGCTCGGCGATGATGGCCTTCGAGACGTCGTCGAGCGGCGTCGGCTTGGGCTTGGACACGGCCTCGATCCTAGGCAGGTACGGATTTCGTTGCAATCACCTAACTTCCCTTCGGAATCGCTTGTCATGTGACCTAGGTCATGTCACGATCGCCTGGTTCCGTTCCTGGGAGGAGGCGATCGGTGGTTTCTGCCCGTCTGAGTCGCAGAGCGGCGCTCCGCGGGGGTGCCGGGCTCCTGGTCGGCGGCGCCAGTCTCGGCGTCCTCCCTCTGTTCGGTACGCCGGACCGCAAGCAGGATCCCGCCTCCTGCCGGACCCGCGACCTGTCCGCCTCGGATCGGGAGCTCGTCGTCTCCAACTGGCCGGGCTACATCGACGAGGACGACGGCGACTACGTCTCCACCCTCACCGAGTTCCAGGAGCGCACCGGCATCCAGGTCAGCTACACCGCCGACGTCAACGACAACCTGGAGTTCTTCGCGAAGGTCGTCAACCAGCTCGGCTCCTGCCAGTCGTCGAAGCGCGACCTCTTCATGCTCACCGACTGGATGGCGGCGCGGATGATCCAGGTCGGCTGGATCCAGCCGCTGGACGCCGGGAAGGTCCCGAACCTGCACGCCAACCTCATCGACTCGCTCCAGGGGGTCGGCTGGGACCCCGAGCGCACCTACTCCGCTCCCTGGCAGAGCGGCCTCACCGGCATCGCCTACAACCGGTCGAAGGTCAAGGAGGTGCGCTCCTTCGAGGAGCTGCTCTCCCGCGACGACCTGCGCGGTCGGATCTCGCTGCTGACCGAGATGCGCGACACGATGGGCCTGATCATGCTGGCCCAGGGCGCGGACCCGGCCGACTTCGACCAAGACGACTGGGACAACGCGATCGAGCGGCTGCGCAAGGCCCGGGGCGACGGCCAGATCCGCGCCTTCACCGGCAACGACTACATCCAGGACCTGTCCGCCGGGAACATCCTGGCCTGCGAGGCCTGGTCGGGCGACGTCGCCGCCGCGGAGAACGAGGACCTGGT
Organism: Nocardioides segetis; assembly: GCF_051390595.1. Lineage (NCBI taxonomy): Bacteria > Bacillati > Actinomycetota > Actinomycetes > Propionibacteriales > Nocardioidaceae > Nocardioides > Nocardioides segetis. The sequence continues at coordinate 38,683 of NZ_JBNINR010000007.1, forward strand.
CTTCGTCGCGCCGGAGGAGGGCCAGATGATCTGGTCCGACAACATGCTCGTCCCCAACCTCGCGACCCACCAGGGCAACGCCGAGGAGTGGATCAACTACTACTACGAGCCCGAGGTGGCCGCGAAGCTCGCGGCGTACGTCTGGTACATCTGCCCGGTCAAGGGCGCCCAGGAGGCGATGGAGAAGGTCGACCCGAGCCTCGTCGACAACCAGCTGATCTTCCCGTCCGCCGAGTCCCTGAAGACGATGCACTCGTTCATGGCACTCGAGGAGTTCCAGATCCGCGCCTACGAAGGAGATTTCGCCGATGTCATTGGCGGCTGACAGCGGGGCCCGGAGTCTTCGGCTCACCGCGCTCACCAAGGAGTTCGCCACCTTCACGGCCGTGCGCTCCCTCGACCTGGAGATCCCCGCGGGCACCTTCTTCGCGCTGCTCGGCCCGTCCGGCTGCGGGAAGACGACCACGCTGCGGATGGTGGCCGGCCTCGAGACGCCGACCTCCGGCGCGATTCACCTCGGGGACAGCGAGATCACCTACGAGAAGCCGTACCGGCGGCCGGTCAACACCGTCTTCCAGAACTACGCGCTCTTCCCGCATCTCGACATCCACGAGAACGTCGCCTTCGGCCTGCGCCGCCGCAAGGTCAAGGACGTCGACCAGCAGGTGCGGGAGATGCTGGCGCTGGTCGAGCTCGACGCCCAGGCCCGGAAGAAGCCGCCGCAGATGTCGGGCGGACAGCAGCAGCGGGTGGCCCTGGCCCGGGCGCTGATCAACCGGCCCGAGGTGCTGCTGCTCGACGAGCCGCTCGGCGCGCTCGACCTCAAGCTGCGCCGCTCCATGCAGATCGAGCTCAAGCGGATCCAGACCGAGGTCGGCCTCACCTTCGTGCACGTCACGCACGACCAGGAGGAGGCGATGACGATGGCCGACACGATCGCGGTGATGAACGGCGGCGTGATCGAGCAGCTGGGCTCCCCCGCCGAGCTCTACGAGAACCCGCACACCACCTTCGTCGCCAACTTCCTCGGCCAGTCCAACCTGATCGCCGGCACGGTCAGCAGCGCCGACGCCGACCTCGTGCGGGTCGACATGCACGGCACCCAGGTCTCCATCCCCGCCGACCGCGCCCACGTCCACAGCGGCGCGGGCTGGGTCGGCATCCGGCCGGAGAAGGTGCTCGTCGCTCCCGTCGGCGAGCCGATCGACGCGCCGGGCAACCACATGACCGGCGGCGTCATCACCGACGTCAGCTTCGTCGGCGTCAGCACCCAGTACCTCGTGATGATGCCCTGGGGCCAGGAGCTGATGTCCTTCGAGCAGAACACCGGCCGGCGTCCCGTCCTCGCCACCGGCACCAAGGTCGACGTGTCGTGGCGCCCGGAGTTCGCGTTCCTGCTGCCCGCGAGCCAGGACGTCAACGCCGGCGTCGTCGAGGAGTCCTGATGAGGCGCGGGCGGTTCACCGGCTACTGGCTGATGCTGCCGGCCGGCCTGTGGCTCGCGCTCTTCTTCGTCATCCCGTTCTACTCGCTGCTCGCGACCAGCCTCTTCAATCCCGAGGGCTCGGTCCTGACGGGCTACGACGTCGACTACCGGTTCGCGAACTTCGTCGACGCGCTCCAGCAGTTCTGGGGGCCGCTGGTGCGGTCGCTGTGGTACGCCGCCGTCGCGACCGCGATCTGCCTGGTGCTCGGCTACGTCCTGGCCTACGCGATCGCGTTCAAGGCCGGGCGGTGGCGCACCCTGCTGCTGGTGCTGGTGATCGCTCCGTTCTTTACCAGCTTCCTGGTCCGCACCCTGTCGTGGAAGCTGATCCTGGCCGACGACGGCTTCGTGGTCGACACCCTGCAGTTCCTGCAGATCCTCGGCGACGACGGCCGGTTGCTCGCGACGCCCGTGGCGGTGATCGCAGGGCTGGTCTACAACTTCCTGCCCTTCATGGTGCTCCCGCTCTACGCCAGCCTGGAGAAGATCGACGGGCGGCTGATCGAGGCCGCCGGCGACCTGTACGCCTCCCCGACCCGCGGCTTCCTCAAGGTGACCCTGCCGCTGTCCAAGCCGGGCGTCGTCGCGGGCACGCTGCTGACCTTCATCCCGGCCGCCGGCGACTACATCAACGCCGCGCTGCTGGGCAGCCCCAACCAGCGCATGGTCGGCAACGTCATCCAGAACCTGTTCACCAGCACCGGCGACTACGCGACCGCCGGCGCGCTGTCGGTGGTCCTCATGGCGATCATCGTCGCGATGGTGATGCTCTACATCCGCACGGCCGGGACGGAGGAGCTCGTATGACCCCACTGCAGAGGGCCGGGCGCTGGATCGGCGAGCACCTCGTGCTGGCCGCCGGCCTGCTCGTGCTCGTCTACATGTTCGTGCCGATCGCCGTCGTGATGCTCATGAGCTTCAACGACAACAGCGAGTCCCGCAATGTGTACGCGTTCCGTGACTTCACCTGGAGCAACTGGGCCAACCCCTGCCGCCCGGACGGCATGTGCGAGGCCGTCGTACGCAGCATCGAGATCGGGCTGCTGGCGACCCTCGTGGCGACGATCCTCGGCAGCCTCGCGGCGTTCGCGCTGGTCCGCCACGACTTCGCCGGCCGCTCGGTGGCCAACACCGTGATCTTCCTGCCGATGGCCTCGCCCGAGATCGTGATGGGCTCCTCGCTGCTCGCCCTCTTCGTGGCCGGCGGCTTCGGCGGCCGGCTCGGCTTCGTCACCATCTTCATCGCGCACGTGATGTTCTGCCTGTCGTTCGTCATCGTGACGGTGAAGGCACGACTGGCCGGGCTGGACCAGAACCTCGAACAGGCCGCCATGGACCTCTACGCCAGCGAGTGGACGACCTTCTGGCGGGTGACCTTCCCCCTAGTCTTCCCCGGTGTGGCCGCCGCGGCCCTCCTCAGCTTCTCGCTGTCCTTCGACGACTTCATCATCACCAACCTCAACGCCGGCCAGACCGTCACCTTCCCGATGTTCGTGTGGGGCGTCGCCCAGCGCGGGATCCCGATGCAGGTCAACGTCGTCGGCACGGTCATGTTCTTGATCTCGCTGTTCCTCGTCGTCGGCAACATGCTGGTCACCCGCAAGCGGGTCGCGGCCTGAGCTCCGGGTACGACGAAGCGGCGGCCCGGGCTCCCCACGTCCCGGACCGCCGCTGGGTGCGACGGTGGTTGCTGCCGAGCGTCCCCGGTGGCTACAGCAGCCCTGCCGCCTCGGTGAGGACCGAGCGGAGTCTCTGCTCGATCTCGTCGAAGTGCTCCTGGCCGCAGATCAGCGGCGGGGAGAGCTGGATGACCGGGTCGCCCCGGTCGTCGGCGCGGCAGTAGAGGCCCGCGTCGAAGAGTGCCTTGGAGAGGAAGCCGCGCAGCAGTCGCTCGGACTCCTCCTCGTCGAAGGTCTCCTTGGTGGCCTTGTCCTTGACCAGCTCGATGCCGTAGAAGTACCCGTCGCCGCGCACGTCGCCGACGATCGGCAGGTCGAGCAGCTTCGCGAGGGTGCCGCGGAAGGCGTCCTCGTTCTCGCGCACGCCCTCGAGGACCTTCTCCTCCTCGAAGATCTCGAGGTTCTTCAGCGCCACGGCGGTGGAGACCGGGTGACCGCCGAAGGTGTAGCCGTGGAGGAAGGTCTCCGTGCCGTGGGCGAACGGCTCGTAGACCCGGTCGCTGGCGATCATCGCGCCCAGCGGCGCGTAGCCGGAGGTGATGCCCTTCGCCGAGGTGATGATGTCGGGCTGGTAGCCGTAGCGCTCGGCGCCGAACATGTGGCCGAGGCGGCCGTAGGCGCAGATGACCTCGTCCGAGACCAGCAGGACGTCGTACTGGTCGCAGATCTCGCGCACCCGCTGGAAGTAGCCCGGCGGCGGCGGGAAGCAGCCGCCGGCGTTCTGCACCGGCTCGAGGAAGACGGCGGCGACCGTCTCCGGGCCCTCGTTCTCGATCGCGACGGCGATCTGGTCGGCGGCCCAGCGGCCGAAGACCTCGGGGTCGACGGTGCCGTCGGCGCCCTCCAGGAACGACGGCGCGCGGTAGAGGTTGGTGTTGGGCACCCGGAAGGTCGAGGGCACCAGCGGTTCGAAGGGCGCCTTCAGGCCCGGGAGACCGGTGATCGAGAGGGCGCCCTGGGTGGTGCCGTGGTAGGCGATCGCGCGGCTGATCACCTTGTGCTTCAGCGGCTTGCCCACGAGCTTGAAGTAGTTCTTGGCCAGCTTCCACGCCGACTCGACCGCCTCGCCGCCGCCGGAGGTGAAGAAGACCCGGTTGAGGTCGCCCGGCGCGTGGTCGGCGAGCTTCGCGGCCAGCTCGATCGCGGTGGGGTGGGCGTAGGACCAGAGCGGGAAGAAGGCGAGCTCGGCCGCCTGCTTCGCGGCGGCCTCCGCGAGGTCCGCGCGCCCGTGGCCCAGCTGGCTGACGAACAGCCCGCCGAGCGCGTCGAGGTACTTGCGCCCGTGCGCGTCCCACACGTAGGCGCCGTCGCCGCGGACGATCACCGGCACCTCGGCGGTGTCGTAGGACGACATGCGGGTGAAGTGCATCCACAGGTGGTCCCGGGCGGACTGCTGGAGGGCGTCGTGCGTCGTTGTGTCTACCACCCGACCATCGTGACGCCTCCACGCCGAATCGGCAAGTGAATCCGTTGTCGTTCAGCCGGATGGCGACGGATTTCGTGGCGCCAGGGGTTTCGCGATGTCGACCTGGTGGCTACGCTCCCCAGCCATGACCCCCCTGCGCAACTTCATCGACGGCGCGTCCGTCGACGCCGCCACCGGAGCCGTCTACGACGTCGTCAACCCCGCGACCGGTCGCGCGTACACGACGGCGCCCGCCAGCGGGCCGGAGGACGTCGACCGGGCGATGCGGGCCGCCGAGCGGGCCTTCGAGACGTGGGGGGACACCACGCCGAAGGAGCGCCAGGAGGCACTGCTGCGCATCGCGCAGGCCCTGGAGGACCGGGCCGACGAGTTCGTCCGGGTCGAGTCGGAGAACACCGGCAAGCCCCTCGGCCTCACGGCCGACGAGGAGCTGCCGCCGAGTGTCGACGAGCTCCGGTTCTTCGCCGGCGCGGCCCGGGTCCTCGAGGGTCGCAGCGCGGGCGAGTACCTCAAGGACCACACCTCCTGGGTACGCCGCGAGCCGATCGGCGTGGTCGCGCAGGTCACCCCGTGGAACTACCCGCTCATGATGGCGATCTGGAAGGTCGCCCCGGCGCTCGCGGCCGGGAACACGGTCGTGCTCAAGCCGAGCGACACCACCCCCGCGAGCACGGTGCTGCTCGCCGAGCTGGCCGCGGAGTTCCTGCCGCCCGGCGTGCTCAACGTCGTGTGCGGCGACCGCGACACCGGCCGTGCCCTGATCGAGCACCCCACTCCGCAGCTGGTCGCGATCACCGGTTCCGTCCGGGCGGGCATGGAGGTCGCCGGGTCGGCCGCGGCCGGCCTCAAGCGGGTGCACCTGGAGCTGGGCGGCAAGGCGCCGGTCGTGGTCTTCGACGACGCCGACGTCGCGGCCGCGGCCGAGGCGATCGCGACCGCCGGCTACTTCAACGCCGGCCAGGACTGCACGGCCGCGACCCGGGTGCTCGCCGCCGCGGGCGTCCACGACGACCTGGTCGCCGCGCTCGCCGAGCAGGCCCGCGGCGCCCGCACCGGCCTGCCCGACGACCCCGACGTCCTCTACGGCGCGCTCAACAACCCCGACCAGCTCGCCCGCGTCGCCGGCCTGGTCGACCGGCTGCCCGACCACGCCCGGATCGAGGCCGGCGGCACCCGGCCGACCGTCACCGGCGGCGAGGGCGGCTACTTCTACGACCCCACGGTGGTCTCCGGGCTCCGCCAGGACGACGAGGCGGTCCAGGACGAGATCTTCGGACCGGTCATCACCGTGCAGCGCTTCGCCGACGAGGAGGAGGCCGTGCGCAACGCCAACGACGTCCGCTACGGCCTGTCGTCGAGCGTGTGGACCAGCGACCACGGCCGGGCGATGCGCATGTCGCGCCGGCTCGACTTCGGCGTCGTGTGGATCAACACCCACATCCCCTTCGTCTCCGAGATGCCCCACGGCGGCTTCAAGCACTCCGGCTACGGCAAGGACCTGTCCATGTACGGCCTCGAGGACTACACGCGCGTCAAGCACGTGATGTCCTACACGGGCGCGTGAGCCGACGATGACCGGGATGCGCATCCTGCTCGTCGGCGCCGGCGGCGTGGGCGGCGCCTTCGCCGCGATCGCCGCTCGCCGCGACTTCTACGAGACGATCGTGGTCGCCGACTACGACCCGGCCCGCGCCGAGCGGGCGGCCGCCGTCGACCCCCGCTTCCGGCCGGCCCAGGTCGACGCGTCGTCGGCCGCCTCGGTGACCGCGCTGTGCCGCGAGCACCGGATCACGCACGTGATGAACGCGGTCGACCCCGTGTTCGACATGCCCGTCTTCGAGGGTGCGTTCGCCGCCGGCGCCGACTACCTCGACATGGCGATGTCGCTCTCGCGACCGCACCCCGAGTCGCCGTACGAGCGGACGGGGGTCAAGCTCGGCGACGAGCAGTTCGCCCGCGCCGACGCGTGGGAGGCCGCCGGCCGGCTCGCGCTGGTCGGGATGGGTGTCGAGCCCGGTCTCTCCGACGTGTTCGCGCGCTACGCCGCCGACCACCTCTTCGCCGAGATCGACGAGCTCGGCACCCGCGACGGCGCCAACCTGGTCGTCACCGACGACGACGGCAACGAGATCTTCGCGCCGTCGTTCTCGATGTGGACCACGATCGAGGAGTGCCTCAACCCTCCGGTGATCTGGGAGCGGGAGCGCGGCTGGTTCACCACTCCCCCGTTCAGCGAGCCCGAGGTCTTCGACTTCCCCGAGGGCATCGGCCCGGTCGAGTGCGTGAACGTCGAGCACGAGGAGGTGCTGCTGATGCCCCGGTGGGTCGACTGCCGGCGGGCGACGTTCAAGTACGGCCTGGGCGAGGAGTTCATCACCATCTTGAAGGTGCTGCACACCCTCGGCCTCGACCGCACCGAGAAGGTGCGGGTCAAGGGGGTCGAGGTCTCGCCGCGCGACGTGGTGGCCGCCGTGCTGCCCGACCCTGCGTCCGTCGGGCCGCGGATGACCGGCAAGACCTGCGCGGGGCTGTGGGTGACCGGCACCGGCAAGGACGGGCGACCGCGCTCGACCTACCTCTACCACGTGGTCGACAACGCCTGGTCGATGGCGGAGTACGGCCACCAGTGCGTGGTCTGGCAGACCGCGGTCAACCCGGTCGTCGCACTGGAGCTGCTGGCGACCGGCGCCTGGGAGGGCTCGGGCGTGCTCGGCCCGGAAGCGTTCGACGCGGTCCCGTTCCTCGACCTGCTGGCGGCGTACGGCGCCCCCTGGAGTCAGCGCGAGCAGTGACCCTCCTCGTCGGACGACAGCCTCGGCTGGCTTGCGATACTGCCTGCATGAGCCCGGCCGACGGCCCGCCCGAGGAGTGGCGCCGCTACGACGCGCCCTACCCGAGCGCGGGCTATCGGCCCTACGACCCGGGCGCCGAGCGCTCCCGGGTGCGTCGCCGGGTCGGGCTGCTCGTCGTCGGCGGCCTGGTCGTGGTCGGTGGCGCCGGCGCCGGCATCGCGGCGCTGGTCGTGAACGCCCTCGACGGCGACAGCGGGCCGTCCACCTCGACCACCACCACGACCACGACCCGCACCGAGATCCGGGGTGGCGACGGTCAGGGGCAGCTGTTCAGTGCCGAGGGCGTGGCGCGCATGCTCGAGGCGCTGGTGAAGGAGACCGGATCGCCCCTCGTGCACGAGGTCGCGATCGTCCCGGACAACGCCGTGCTGACCGTGCCAGGCACCGACGGGCCGCGCACCCTCGTGTGGGATGGCCGGTCGATGACCGCGGTCCCCGGTGGCGCCTCGCCGCGCGAGCCGTTCGACCTGACCCGGCTCGACGGCGCGGTGCTGGCCCGCCTGTGCGGCAGCCGGCCGGAGAGCTGCGCCGTCGTCGCCGGCCGGCCCCTGCCCGGCACCGGCAACGCCTGGCTCACCGTCGCCGGGCTCGACGGCGTGCATCTCACCGACCTCGCCGGCGAGGCGGCCTGAGCCGGCCGCCCGGCGGCGGCCGGGCTACGACGCGTGCGGCTCCGCCGCGTCCGTGATCGGCGTGATCCAGGACTGATGGGTGGCGGTGTTCTTGGTGATCGCGAGCAGCTCGTCCATGTGCGGCTCGAGACCGGTCACCTTGTCGAGCGGCACGCCGACGATCAGCTGGAACCCCAGGCCCTTCCACGCCTCGACGGCGCGACCGGCGAACTCGGAGTCGGCCTTCACGAAGCCCTCGTCGAGGAACACCGGCGCGAACCGCGGCCGCGAGCGCATCTCGTCGCCGAGCCGGAAGCGCAGCGCCGAGCCGACGATGAAGGCCACCAGCTCCTGGCTCTCGCCGCCGGACTTCTCCCCCAGCGTCCGGTACGTCGCGCGCAGCTCGCCGGTGAGATGGTCGTAGCGCTCGGCGCTGATCTCCACGTGCCGTCGTACGTCGAGGAGCCGGTCGCGGTCGCCGGAGCCGGCCGCCTCCCCGGCACCCTGGTCGGCCTTGCGGAGCTGGCGCATGAACCGGCTGAGCTCGGTGAACCTCTTCTCGAGGTCCTCCTCCTTCAGCTCGGTGGTGGCGCCGGCGGACAGCGCGCGCAGCTCCTTCATGAACACCTGGACGTGGGCCGGGGCGAGGCGGCGCAGTCGGATCCGGAGCCGGTCGCCGGAGGCGCCGAACTCGAGGCGGCGCAAGATCGCGTTGATCGGCTCCAGCCGGTCCTCGATCTCCTCCACCGACGCCGACATCGCGCCCAGGAGCGGGACGAGGTCCTGGCCGCTCCACTCGGTGAGCCGCCGGCGCCACTCGGCGCGGCGGTCGGCCAGGCCCTTGCCGCGGATCTCGTCGAGGATGCGGGCGTAGTCGGGGTAGGAGTCGGCGGTCGCGCCGAGGTTGGGCGAGTCCCAGGTGAACTTGTAGCTGCGGAAGATGGTGCCGAGATCGTCGTCGCAGCGCCGGATCTCCGCCTCCGCGTCGGCGAGTGCGGTGCGCAGCCGCTCGCCGAGGCGCTGAGAGTTGTTGTTGAAGCGGTCCAGGTCCTCCGGGTCGTCCGGCGCCGCCGCCGCGGCGAAGTCGGCGGCCAGCGCGGCCTCCTGCTCCTCGTCGAGGACCACCGCACCGGCCTCCTCGATCGCGAAGACCCGGTCCTTGATGGCGTCCTCGGCGTCGTAGAGCTCACGCTGGTCGTCGTGGAGCCGGTCCTTGCGCTGATCGAGTGAGAAGCGCTCCTTCCGCGCCTGGCCGAGCCGCTCCTCCAGGTCGTCGATCTGCTCCTGAAGCACCTGGAGCCGGTCGTCGGAGGCGAGGATGGCCGCCCGGCGCTCCTCCAGATCGGCGATCCGCCGGTCGCTGCCCGCGACGTCGACGTCGTCGAAGCGGACCATGACGATGGCGTCGTACGCCTTGCGCTGGAGGTCGATCAGGCCGGAGCGGCGACCCAGCTCGGCCAGCCGGCCGTCGATCTCGCCGAGCCGGCGCTCGACGTCGGCCAGCTGCGCGTCGATCTCGGCGATCGCATCCTCGCTGGAGAAGCCGATGATGTTGCGGACGTCGTTGCGGCCGTGCGCGCCCCGACGGCCGTTGCGGGTCTGGCCGGCCAGTGTCACCCGGAAGCCGGGACCGTCGAGCTCGGCGGCGCTGGCGACGCAGAGCGCGTTGCGGGCGGGCTCCTCGACGTGCTGCTGGACCCAACCCGCGAAAGGCGAGTCCTTGAAGAGCAGCTTGCCGGCGATCCGCTCGGGATCGGAGGGGCCGGTGCCGGGCAGGTCCAGCTCGACGCCCTGGAAGGTCAGTCGTGCCGGCAGACGCAGCTCGTCGATCGCGGCGGAGAAGTCGGACAGCCGGTCGAGCGGCACCAGCATCATCCGGGCACTGCCGCCGAGAACGGTCTCGACGGCGGTGCGCCACCGGACCTCGTCGGGCGCGACGTCGATCAGCTCCGCGACGAACGGCAGCTCGTCGACGGACAGCCCGCTGGCGCGGGCGACGGCGGTGCGCAGGTCGTGGAGATAGGACGGCACGCGGCCGGCGCGGCTCTCCAGCGAGGCCCGCTCCTGCCTGAGCACCGCCTGCTCCTGGGTGAGCGGGAACTGCTGCTCGCGCAGCACGGTCTCCCGCTCGGCCTGGAGCCGCTTCTGCTCCTTCTCCCCCGCGGCCACCCGCTCACGGGCCTGCTCCTGCAGGACGGTGAACGCGCCGGCGTCCTCCAGCGCGGACTCCAGGTCCGGCGGGTCGATGTCGGGGAGACCGATCAAGGGATAGACCCGCTCCTCGAGCTCGGCGAGCCGGTTGCCGCGCTCCACCCTCAGATTGCGCTCCGCGTCGGCGAGCGCGGCCAGCCGCTGCAGGTCGCCACCGCCGGCGTCCCGGTGGGCCTCCTTCGCGGCGTCGAGGTCGCCGGTCAGCTGGAACTCGGTGGCCTGGGCCGCGGCGAGGGCCTGCACGGTCGAGGACCGGGCCTCACGGTTGACCGCGACCGCGGTCTCGATCAGGCGCAGGTGCGTGCGCAGCAGCCAGTAGCGCAGCGGGGTCTCGTCGCCGGTGAGCGTGATGCCGTAGGAGTCGAGCTCGGCGAGACGCGCCGCGGCCGCCGTACGGCGCTCGTGCATCTCGGTGATCGGCTCCAGCAGCTCAAGCTTCTGCTGCTCCGTGCGCATCGCGGCATGCGCGGCGTCGAGGTCGTCGAAGTGCTCGATCGCGCGGTCGGCGGCGGCGTAGGTCGCGGGGCGCTCGAGGACCATGTCCTTGTAGAGCTCGTCGACGCTGCGGACCTGGTTGCCGGCCTGGATGCGGGCGAGCAGGCGCAGCGCCTTGGAGCCGTCGCCGTTGGCACCGATGCCGAGGCGGGCGTGCAGCACCGCCGAGAAGTCGGCGTAGGTGCGGTGGACCCGGATGCCGGGGAAGAGCTTCTTGATCGTGTGGGCGTGGAACTTCTCGGGGACGGCCGCCTCGAGCTTGTCGAGCGGCAGCGCGCCCTCGTGGGTCCACATCTGCATGAGCACGTCGCCGGAGCGCGCCGCGCGGCGGGGGACGTAGTAGGTGCGCAGGGCGGTGAATCGGCCGCCCTGGTCGGAGACGAAGGTCATCGCGACCGCGCCCCAGGTGTCGGCGCCCTTGCCGCGCAGCAGCTTCTCGACCGGGCGCCCGGTCTTGGGGTCGTCGACGACGTCGACGGCACCGCGGAGGTAGGACAGCAGGTTGCGCTGCCCGGCGCTGCGCGCCCGCCCGGCGACGGCGTCGTTGGAGGCGCCGTTGAACTTGGTGTCCGACGGCATCATCAGCGCGGTGTAGGCGTCGAGGATGGTGCTCTTGCCGACGCCCGAGGCGCCGGAGATCATCGTGGCGTCGCCGGCGAGCGGCACGGTGGTCAGGCCACCGAAGCCGCCCCAGTTGACCAGCTGCAGCAGGGAGGCGCGCCACTGCACGGTGTCGTCGACGGGTGCGGCGACGGTCTGCTCGGCGAACAGCCCGTCGGCGGTCGTGCCCTCGACCTGCTCGGCCTCGTCGATGCTCATGCGCCGTCCTCCTCGAACAGATCGGCGTCCGCCTCGGCGGTCTCCGGCGCCACGGTCGTGCCGTTGGCCTCCCGCAGCGCGTCCAGCAGCTCCTGGAGGAGCTCGATCGGCAGCAACGGCTCGACGGCCTCGCTGATCTCGAAGCGCTCCTCGGACGCGGTCGGGATCAGCAACCCGGCCTTGACGATCGCGGTGACGGCGTTGCGGGCGCGCTTCTCGTCACCCGACTCGTCGGTCGCGTGGGCGGGGCGATAGCTCGCGATGTAGTCGACGATGTCCTCGCGGTCGACGTACACCCGGGCGTCGCCGCCGGCCAGACCGGCGCGCAGCCGGTCGCGGAGGTGGACCAGGACCAGCGTCTCCTCGCGCGACCAGGCCGTGTCGTGCAGGAGGGTCGGGAACCGACCGCCCCCCTCGGCCGTGGCCTGGCGCTTCCACGCGACCTCACGGTCGCGGTCGACCTGCAGGTCGAGGAAGAGGTCGTTGAGCCGCGAGCGGAAGACCCGCTCGTGCTCCACCAGCACCTGCCAGTCGCGCGGATGCGTGCGGGCGCTGATGAACCGCTGCTTGAGCAGCGCGACCAGCGCCTGGCGCTGGGCGTACTCCAGGCCGCCCTCGTCTCCCTCGAAGAGGGACACGGAGCGGTCGTCGACGACCTCGAAGTCCTCGACCTCGTCGTAGCCGGACGCGAGGTCGGGCTCGGTGTCGATGCTCATGCGGTGGACTCCTGACGGTCGAGGTCGGGGTCGGGCAGGGGCGTGCGGGGCACCGCGAAGGTCCGCCGCGACCCGTCGGGGCGGACCGCGGCGAACGACTCGACCGCGTCCTCGGTGGCCAGATCGCGGTTGGCGGCGAGGTGCAACAGGCCGAAGATCTCCACCGGCCGCCGCAGCGACGGCTCGAGGGTGTCGAACAGCTCGCCCAGCGACGCTGCGGGCAGCAGGTCGCGCAGCGCGTCGTCGAGCCGCTGCCGCAGGGACCCGAGCTGGGGACCGCCCTGGGCCATCAGCTCGGCGAGGGACAGGGCGGGCGCGTCGGCCGGGTCGGCGTCGGCGATCCGGTCGGGCAGGACGTCGTCGGCGGGGTCGTAGAACCGCTCGCGCAGGTGGTCGACGCCGACCCGGCCCGGGAGGAGCGAGACGTCGTGCGTCGCCCGGGGTCCGGTCGTGGACATCCAGGTCATCAGCTCGGACTCGACCTGGCGCAGGGTCTGCTCCAGCTCGCGGTCGCGTGCAGCGTCGTGGGAGACGATGTACTCCTTCAGCGTCGCCGTCACCCGACTGCGCTGGGCCAGCACTCGGTCGAGGCCGTCGCGCACCAGCCGGACCGTGCCGCGCAGCTCGGCCCGGTCGGCGTCGCCGAGGATCCCGTCGGACAGCGGGTGCTCCAGCAGTGCGGTGAGGTCCTCGCGGAGCTGGGTCACCAGCGCGTCGTCACGCAGCAGCGCGAACGCCCCCTCGAACGCCCGCCCCTCGTGGGTGGCCGTGATCAGGGCGTCGGCGCGGGCGAGGTACTCGTCGATCACCTCGCCGGCCGGGCGGTCCTCGGCCCGGAAGGCGGCCAGGATCTCGCCGCGGATCGTGGCGAACCGCTCCTCGACCCGCGCGAAGTCACTGGGCAGCGCGCTGATCAGCGACAGCAGCTCGGTGAACCCCTCGACCATGTAGTCCTCGGTGGCGCTCACCAGCTCGGCGCCGTCGACGAGGCGGTCGCGCTCGGCCTTGAGCCGGGCGATCTCCTCGTTGAGCAGGCTCATCCGGGCGCCACGGTCGGGGTTCGCCTCGGAGTTGAAGCGGCGTACGGTGCCCAGGATCGTGGCGATCCGGTGCTCGCTGAGGGTGGCGCGATCACGGGCGAGGTTCTTGACCAGCTCGAGCGCCTGCTGGGCGTGGGAGGTGAGCGCGTAGACCTCGTTGCCCTGCTCGTCGAGCGAGCGCACCAGCCACTGACCGCGCATCCACCGCTGGCAGATGTCGCGGCCGCTGCCGGCAGGCACCTCGCCCTCGCCGGCGAGGGCGATCTCGGCGAGGTGCTCCTCCACCTGGGTGTGCAGCCGGGCGGTCGGGATCGGCTTGTTGTTGCGCCCGAACGCCGCGCGGAAGATCGTGATGACGACCGGCGCCTGACGCTGGTGGAGCAGCGTGAGGGTCGGCTGCGCGAAGGCGCCCTTGACCCGCGCCAGCTCACCGGCGATGTCACTCACGTCGTCCCCACCTTCCTCCTGGTTCTCGGGGGAGGGAACAGCATTCCAGAGGGGTACGACGAATCCCGGGACCACCCCCGGCCACGGGCGGACACGCCAGGTCGCGCACCCTTCTCCACAGGCATGTCCTGCGACTTGACTCGAACATGTGTTCGAATAGAATGAAGGGATGGTGGTGGACTTCTCGGACCTCGACGCGGCAGCGCTGCTCGCCGCCGAGGAGTCCGGCCTGCGCGAGCGGCGACAGGCCGACGTCGAGGAGCTGCTCCGGCTCCTGGCCTGGTGCGACCTGCACTCCGTCGATCCCCAGACCCAGCCCGGAGCGGTGCCCGTGCGCCTGGGCGGCGACCGGCTCTGCCGGCTCGGCGGCGACGGCACACCCGAGGTCGCCGAGCTCTGCTTCGCCGAGTTCGCGATCGCCGGCCGAGCCGGGACGATCCCGACCACCCACCGCGCGGCCGCCGCGCTCGACCTGCGCCACCGACTCCCCCTGCTGTGGCAGCGGGTGCAGAGCCTCGACGTCGAGGTCTGGGTGGCCCGCCGGATCGCCGAGCTGTCCCGGCCCCTCGCCCAGGACGCCGCCGCCCTCGTCGACGCGTCCGTCGCCGCAGCCCACGACCTGCCCGCCGGCAAGCTGATCGAGCTCGCCGAGGCCCGGATCATCGAAGCCGACCCCGACGCCCACCGCGCCCGGATCGCCGCCGAAGAAGCCCGCACCGGCGTCTTCACCCGCCGACGCCGCCCGGGCCAAGCCGTCGCGGCCATCGACGGCCAGGCCGACGTCCAGCCGATCACCCTGCGCCTCCCCACCGCGGGCGCCGTCGAGTTCACCACCACCGTCGAGGAGATCGCCGCCACCCTCGCCGAGCAGCACGTCCCCGCGCACGAGGACGACGTGCCGACCATGGACCAGTTCCGCGCCCGCGCCGCCGAGCTGCTCGCCGACCCCTACGCCGCCGTCCGCTTCCTCGACGGCACCCGCACCCCCGCGCCCGAGCCTGAGCCCACGCCCGAGCCGGACGCCAAGGCCCATCCCGAGACCGAGACCGAGCCGGATACGGCCGAGGCGCCCCGACCGCCACGCGCCCGGCGCAAGGCGGTCATCCACGTCCACCTCGACGCCGCCGTCCTCGCCGGTCTCGCGCAGGGCGTCGCCCGCGTCGAGGACCTCGGCCCGATGCTCCTCGATCAGCTCGCCGCACTCCTGCGCCACCGCCACATCGAACTGAAGCCGGTCATCGACCTCAACCTCACCACCGCCGTCGACGCCTACGAGCACCCCGCCGCCTGCAAGGAACGCACCCTGCTCCGCACCGGCGGCGACGTCTTCCCTCACTCCACCTCCCGCACCCGCCGCCTCGACCACGACCACGTCACCCCCTACGACACCCACGGCCCACCCGGCCAGACCGGCGACCACAACGACGCACCCCTCACCCGCCGACACCACCGCACCAAGACCCACCTCCCCTACCGCACCCGGCAGCTCGGCCTCGGCGCCTACCGCTGGGAGACCCCCCACGGCCTCGTCCGCGTCGTCACCGGCTACGGCACCACCGTCGTCGAAGGACTACGCGACCCCGACGGCACCCTGATCGGCGAGATCTACCCCGCACGGTACGAATTGACCCTGGATGAGGCCCTCGGGCGAGGGTGACTTTCGGGGTCTCGGACGGTCGGCCACCGGATCTCAAGGAAGTGGTGCGCACTGAGGCGAGCTCGGCAAGGATCCCGCCATGAACCTCGACCGCATTGCTCAACTCGTCGCCGACGGCCTGATGCCGCTCATCCGCACCGATTTCTCAGCGGACGATGCCTGGCATCGCGTGGTCGAAGCAGTGTCTCAGGAGTCCGACGGCGTCGCTGACGGGGACGAATACGCTGCACAGCAAGCGGCGATCTCAGATCTGAGCTTCGATTCCGTCACTCCGGAGACCCTCGCGAGCGCTTGGCCCAGGGAGCACCCCGGCTATGTCATCCTCGCGGACCACCGCTCGATGCGAGAGGCGACGTCTGGCGAAGATCCGACGGTGGTGTTCGTGGACCTGAGCGCTGACGATGAGGACGAGGAGGAGTTCGGATGGGTCTTCGGTCAAGCGTTCCGGTGCGTTGCTACCGCGGCCGCCTCGATCGACGACAACCTGTCGATCGCGAACATGGACTTCGCTGAGTTCGCTGATGCCGTGGACGATGACGGGGTCTTCCGAGGCTTCTAGTCCCGCGACCCGACGCGGCAGATCGACCTGAAGCCGGCCATCGACCTCAACCTCACCACCGCCGTAGTGGCTCCGTAGCCCAGATTCCGTCCATCCGCCCCTCGGGGAAGTCCACGGTCAGCGCGTAGACGAAGGCTCTGATCGCTGGGCCAGGCGGGCTGTCGTCCTTCTCAGAACGGTCGCGCCGTGCCTCGAGCTCCTCCGCTGCCGCCGCGTCGTTCGCGGGGCGATCGCCTGACCACGCCGCGATCCCTCGTCGCGGTGGTGCTCGCGCCGCTGAGGCCTCGAAGCATGTTCACGCTGATTGACGGCGTCGGCGACCTGTCATGCCCACCCCACCAGCCAGCACAGAGAATGCCCGGCGGATGCCGGGCGGGCATCAGTAGAGTGAAGTCCATGTCGAGCCCCGAAGCGGACACTATGGGGCTTTCGGTCACGCCGTCAGCCCCCTGAACCACTGAGCTTGTCCGTGTCCCGCCCGCAGCTGTCTGCGTGGCGGCTGTTCGGGTGTCCCATCGGGCTGGCCGTGGTGACGAGACGCCTTCTCTTCGATTCGTTTCCAGCCTTCGGAGTAACTCGATGCCTCTCGCTCTCTACCTACTTGCCCTCGCGGTCTTCGCCATGGGCACCTCGGAATTCATGCTCGCCGGCCTCGTGCCGGATATTGCCTCCGACCTTGACGTCTCGGTCGGGACCGCCGGACTGCTCACGTCGGCCTTCGCGGTCGGGATGATCGCTGGCGCGCCCGTCATGGCTGCGTTCGCTCGCCAGTGGCCTGCGCGGGCGACTCTTCTTGGTTGTGTTGTGGTCTTCGCCCTCTGTCACATCGTCGCTGCGATCACTCCGGACTTCTCCGTGCTGTTCGCTACCCGTGTCGTAGCGGCGGTCGCTCATGCCGGCTTCTTGGCGGTCGCGCTCAGCACCGCGACCCGTCTTGTTGCCACGGACCAGAAGGGTCGTGCCCTGGCGGTACTGCTGTCCGGTACGACGATCGCCACCGTCGCGGGCGTCCCCGCGGGCGCACTGCTCGGCACCGCCCTGGGCTGGAGAGCGACATTCTGGGCAGTCGCTCTCCTGTGCATCCCCGCAGCACTCGGAATACTCACCGGAGTCCGCCCCCGCACGAAGGCAGCTACGGAAAGGACCGAAGGTGGTGCGTCTCTGAGCTTCGAGCTCGCCCAGCTGCGAACCGCCCCTCTGATCATCGCGATGGTGCTCGGAGCGTTGGTCAACGGCGGCACGTTCGCCGCGTTCACGTTCCTCGCGCCCGTCGTGACCGGGACCGCTGGATTGGATGAGGCGTGGGTGCCGCTGTCGTTGGTTCTGTTCGGCATCGGCTCCTTTGTCGGCGTCACCGCCGCCGGGCGTCTCTCCGACCGGCACGCTCGCGTGACTCTCGGCGCGGCCACTCCTGTGCTGCTCCTGGGATGGCTGGCCCTTGCACTGCTCGCGGCACACCCCGTGCTGTTGATGATCTTGGTCCTTGTCCAGGGGGTGTCGGCCTTCGCCGTGGGTAGCACCCTGATCACACGGGTCCTTTACGCGGCGTCCGAAGCGCCGACCATGGGTGGCTCTTATGCAACCGCCGCGCTCAACGTCGGAGCCGCAGCCGGTCCGGCGATCGGGGCGGTGGCGCTATCGGGCTCCAGTGACTCAGGGCCGGTGTGGGTGGCGGCGACCTTGACTGGGATTGCCTTGATCATGTTGCTTCCATCGCTGCGGTTGATCGCATCGCAGAGCCGAACAGTCGAAGTCGTCGGGTGACTCACGCGATTGCTTCCCAGAGTCTCGAGGGCCGTCGTCGGCTCATCGACCCTGGCGGCAACAGCAACCGCAAGCCGGCGAGATCACCGCGCAAGAGCCGCGGGCCGCGCTCGCACGCCGTCAGCGGCGAACGGAGCTCGCGACCTTCTTCAGCGCACCCGCACCGGCGCCGGCACCGCGCGCGACCAGGCGGTGGGGCTTGCGGTTCGCCAGGTCGAGGAGGGAGTCGGCGATCCCCCAGGTGAGCTTGCCCTCGGACAGCTCCACCAGGGTCTCCAGCGGAAGACCGACGGTCATGTCCTCCAGCTCCTGACGCTCCTTCTCGGTGGCGGTCGGAGGGAGCTGGCGCACGATCATCGCCTTGAACGCGCGCCCGGGCAGCGTCGAGGCCAGCTCGAGCACGGTGGACTGGCGGGTGAAGGGCCGGGCGGGCTTCGACTGGCTCGGGTCCTGGGGCATGGGGGTCTCCTGTCAGGGCGTCGGGCCGTGGCGTGGTTCCGCGCGAAGGTCACGCGCATCTTGCCCGACGATCCGCCTCGCCGGTGGGGAAATGGCGCGAGGAGAGGGCGAGCGGCCGGGTCCGCCATGGCCGCCGCCTAGGCTCGGAGCCGACCCCACGACCGAGGAGGACAGGTGCCGACGGACGCGAAGAAGACCCAGGCCTTCGAGCGGGACATGAACTACATCCCGGACCGGATCACCCAGGTCGAGGGCCGCAGCCAGGATCCGTACGGCGGAGGCGAGCTCGACGTGCCGACCTGGCCGGTGGAGCCGGGCCGGTACCGGCTGGTGGCGGCGCGGGCGTGCCCGTGGGCGAACCGGGCGATCATCGTGCGGTCGCTGCTGGGCCTCGAGGATGTCGTCTCGATGGGCCTGGCCGGGCCGACGCACGACGCGCGGAGCTGGACCTTCGATCTCGACCCGGGCGGGGTGGACCCGGTGCTGGGGTACGAGCGGCTCCAGCAGGCCTACTTCGCCCGCTTCCCCGACTATCCGCGGGGTATCACCGTGCCGGCGATGGTGGACGTGCCGACGAGGTCGGTGGTCACCAACGACTTCCCGTGGATCACCCACGACCTCTTCTTCGAGTGGCGTGACCACCACCGCCCGGACGCGCCGGACCTGTGGCCGGACGAGTGCCGAGAGGAGATGGAGGAGGTGATGGAGCGGGTCTTCACCGAGCTCAACAACGGCGTCTACCGGTGCGGGTTCGCCGGGTCGCAGGAGGCGTACGAGGCGGCGTACGAGCGACTCTGGGCGGCGATGGACTGGCTCGAGGACCGGCTCGCGGACCGGCGCTATCTCATGGGCGACCGGATCACCGAGGCCGACGTGCGGCTGTTCACCACGCTGGCGCGCTTCGACGCGGTCTACCACGGGCACTTCAAGTGCAATCGCAACAAGCTGAGCGAGACGCCGGTGCTGTGGGCCTACGCCCGCGATCTGTTCCAAACGCCCGGCTTCGGCGAGACGATCGACTTCGAGCAGATCAAACGGCACTACTACGTCGTCCACACGGGCATCAACCCGACGCGGATCGTGCCCGTCGGCCCCGACGAGTCCGGCTGGCGCACGCCGCACCGGCGAGAGCGCCTCTGAGCGCGGGGCTCAGCCCCACGCGGCGTGCCGTCCCGACCGGCAGCGCACGTCGCCTACAGCCAGGCCGGATCCACCTCGTTGAACAGCTGGTCGCCGCTGGCGAGCAGGTCGAGCATCGGGCCGGTCCGGGGCAGCTCATGGGTGAGGAAGTACCGGCCGGCGGCGCGCTTGCCGTCGTAGAACTCCCCAGTCGCGCCCTGGGCGGCGACGAGCTGGTCGAGCCAGAGCCAGGCGACGACGATGTGGCCCGCGGCCTCGAGGCCGGTGGCCGCGTTGACCAGGGCGACCCGCGGGTCGCCGGACTCCCAGGCGGTCGCGACCGCGGTCGCGAGACGGTCCGTGGCGGCGGCGACCCGATCGGCGCCGTCCGCCAGCGCGGCGTCGCCGGTGGCGCGGGCGCGCTCGACCGTCTCGCGGATCGCCTCGACGAGCAGCTGGAGACCGTTGCCGCGGTTCATGACGAGCTTGCGCCCCAGGAGGTCGAGCGCCTGGACGCCGTGGGTGCCCTCGTGGATCGGGTTGAGGCGGTTGTCGCGGTAGAGCTGCTCGACGCCGTACTCCCGGGTGTAGCCGTAGCCGCCGTGCACCTGGATCGCGAGGTCGTTGGCGGCCAGGCACCACTGGGAGGGCCAGCTCTTCACGATCGGCGTGAGTACGTCGAGCAGGGCGCCCGCCCGCGCGCGGGCGTCGGCCGACGGGTGGGTGTGCTGCTCGTCCAGGAGCAGCGCCGCGCGCAGGACGAGCGCGAGCCCACCCTCGACGTACGACTTCGACGCCAGCAGCATCCGGCGCACGTCGGCGTGCTCGACGAGGGGGACCGGCGCGGCGGCGGGGTCCTTCGCGCCGAGCGGACGTCCCTGGACCCGCTCGCGGGCGTAGGCGAGGGCGCGGAGGTAGCCGGTGTAGCCCAGCGCCACGGCGCCCGCGCCGACGCCGATGCGGGCCTCGTTCATCATGTGGAACATCACGGCCAGTCCGCGGCCCTCGTCGCCCACCAGCTCGCCGACGGCGCCGGGTGCGCCGCCCGGCAGGTGCCGACCCTCGCCGAAGTTGAGGACCGTGTTGACGGTGCCGCGGAAGCCCATCTTGTGGTTGAGACCGGCCAGGGTGACGTCGTTGCGCTCGCCCCGCGCACCGTCGGCGTCGACGACATACTTCGGCGTCGCGAACAGCGAGAGGCCCTTCACGCCGGGCGGCGCGCCCTCGACCCGGGCGAGGACCAGGTGGACGATGTTGTCCCCCAGCTCGTGGTCGCCGCCGGAGATCCACATCTTGTTGCCGAACAGCCGGAAGGTCCCGTCGTCCTGGCGCACCGCCCGGGTCGCCACGTCGGCCAGCGACGAGCCGGCCTGCGGCTCGGAGAGGCACATGGTGCCGAACCAGCGACCGTCGAGCATCGGCGGCACGAACCGGGCGACCTGCTCCGGCGTGGCGTGCGCGAGCAGCAGGTTGGCGTTGGCCATGGTGAGCATCGGATAGCCCGAGGTCGCCACGTTCGCCGCCTGGAACCAGGCGAAGCAGGCCTGCTGGACGACGTGCGGCAGCTGTCCGCCGCCGACCGACTCGTCCATCGCCGCGGAGACCAGTCCGGCGTCGGCGAAGGCGCGCACCGCCGCTCCCACCTCCGGGATGATGGTGACCGTCTCGCCGTCGAATTGCGGCTCCCGGGCGTCGCTGAGCGCGTTGTGGGGCGCGAAGTGCTCCGCGGCGAGCTCGGCCGAGAGGCCGAGCACCGCATCGAAGGTGTCGCGGCTGTGCTCGGCGTACCGCGCGCGGTCGCACAGCTGCGCCACGTCGAGCCACTCGTGGAGCAGGAAGTCGAGATCACGGCGGGCGAGCAGGAGGTCCGGGCTCATGACCCCAGCCTGCCCCACGCCGCTCGTCAGCGCGCAGGAGGGACGACGGTCGGCATGCCGGCCAGCGGAGCGCCCGCCACGGTCACCACGCCGACCACGCGGGCCGACGACCCGAGCAGCGTCGCGCCCTGGTCGGTGCGCAGGGCCGAGCGCCCGAACTGCACCTCCAGGATCCCGATCTTGAGCCGGCCGCCCTCCCGCACCAACGCCACCTCCCCGCGGCGCGGGCGCCGGTCGGTCGACACCAGCAGCTCGGTCCCGGCGGGCCAGCCGTGGGAGGCGAGCGCGTCGTTGCGCAGCCGGATCCGCACGTCCTCGCCGTCGCCGACCGGGGCCTCGGGTCGCTGCCGGGCGGGCTGTTCGCGACGCGCGGGGGCCACCGGCGGGGGCAGGTCGAGCGGCAGGCACTCCTGGGCCGCCGCGCCACCTCGGACCGAACGCATGTTCGAAGCCTAGCGCGCACCGGGCCGCACCGCCTCCCCCTCCACCGGTCGACGTGCGCCCACCGACCGCCGCGCGGACCCCTTGCCCGATCGGTAACCTTTGTGTTACCAATAGCCGCATGGACGCGTTCGAGGCGATCGCCGACCCCGTCCGCCGGAGCCTGCTGGAGCGGCTCGCGGGCGGCCCGGCGCGCGTGGTCGACCTCGCCGCGGAGCATCCGATCAGCCGCCCGGCGATCAGCAAGCACCTGCGCCTGCTCGTCGAGGCGGGACTGGTCGCCGCCGACCCACACGGGCGGGAGCGCCACTACCGGCTGGTCCGCGCCGGTCTCGGCCCCGTGCGGACCTGGGCGGACGCCCTGGCCCGTCCCGCTCCCCCGATCCCGGAGACCGCGCTCGACGGCCTCGATCTCGAGGTCCGCCGCACCGGCCGCGAGCGCCGCCACACCCCCAACCAGGCCAGCCACGAGGAGACCGCATGACCGCCCCGACCCCGCCCACCCGGCCCACCCCGCCCACTGCCCCTGCTCCGACCGCCACCGGTCGCCGTCGGGACCACGAGGGCGAGACCTACGTCGAGTTCGTCCGCACCTTCCGTGCCCCGATCGAGGACGTGTGGGCGGCCGTGACCGAGTCCGACCGGCTGGCCCGGTGGATCGGCACCTGGACGGGAGATCCCGCCGACGGCGAGGTGATCTTCCAGATGACCTACGAGGGCGACGACGTGCCCGGGGAGCGGTTCACGATCGACGAGTGCGTGCCGCCGTCCCGGCTGCGGATCACGACGTCGATGCCCCATGACGGCGAGAACCCCGAGCAGTGGCAGCTGCGTCTCGACCTCGCGGAGGCCGACGGCGTCACCTCGCTGACCTTCGCGCAGAACCTCCCCGACCCCACGATGGCCGAGAGCGTCGGGCCCGGCTGGGACTACTACCTCGACCGGATGGTCGCCGCCGAGACCGGCGCCGAGCCCGCCGCGATCGACTTCGACGACTACCACCCCGCCCTCTCCGAGCACTACCGGCGCGCCTTCGGCTGAGCACGCGCAGCACCCTGGGGTGCGGCCCTAGGATCGACGGGATCGCCATGAATCCCGTCCCGGACCGCCCCCGCAGGCTGCTGCTCGCCGTCGACGCCCCGTCCCTGCTGCACCGCCACCACCACGCGCGCGCCCACACCCGGCACCGCGACCGCGGCGGGCGGCCCGCCTGGGCCCTGCACGGCATGCTGCGACAGATCATCGAGTCGATCGACTCCTTCGCGCCCGACGCGGTGATCTTCGGACTCGACGACCGGACCTCCTCCGTGCGCCGCGACGCCTACCCCGACTACAAGGCCGGCCGGGCCGAGAAGGACCCGGAGCTGGTCGATCAGCTCGACCGCGCGGGGGCGCTGCTCGACGCGCTCGGCCTGGCCACGCTCACCCCGCCGGGCCTCGAGGCCGACGACGTGAACGCCTCCGCCGCGACCTGGGCCGAGGCCAACGGCTGGAGCTGCGTCATCATCACCTCCGACCGCGACTCCTTCGCCCACATCAGCGAGCACACCCGGGTGCTGCGCCTCATCGACGGCGGCATCCACGGCTCGCCCCTGCTCACCCCCGCCCACCTGCGCTCGATGTACGGCGTCCCGGCGGAGCGCTACCTGGAGTTCGCCGCCGTGCGGGGCGATGCCAGCGACAACCTGCCGGGCGTGCCCGGGATCGGCGAGAAGACGGCGGCCTACCTCCTCTCCCACATCGGCTCGATGCGCGAGATCTGGGCCGACATCGAGCACGACGAGGGCCGCTCCGTGGTCGCCGCGCTGGATGCGTGGGCCGCGGAGACCGGCGCCCGCCGGACGGGCGCGACGGTCCTCAAGCGGCTGACCGCGCCGGGCGCCCGAGCGACCTACGAGTTCAATCTGCGCCTGATGTCCGGTCGCACGGACCTCGACCTCGGGCTGACCCCCGACGTGCCCGGGACGCCGGGCCTGCTGCCGCTCGACATCGAGCGGGTCGAGCGGGTGGTCGGCCACCTCAACATGGAGGCCACCACCGCCCTCGCCCTGCGGGTGCTCACCGGCGACCCGGCCTCCGTCCCGCGCGGCTGACCGCGGGCTCAGATCCCGTCGCGCTCCACCGGGCAGGTCATGCACCGCGGCCCGCCCCGGCCCCGGCCCAGCTCACTGCCCGCGATGGTGATCACCTCGACCCCGTGCGCGCGCAGGTGGTCGTTGGTCGCGGCGTTGCGCTCGTAGGCGACCACCACCCCGGGCCGCACCGCGAGCACGTTGCACCCGTCGTCCCACTGCTCCCGCGCGGCGGCGCGGGCGTCCTGGGTCGGGGTCAGGATCCGGATCCGGTCCACCCCCAGCGCCGCCGCGATCGCGGCCGGGAGCCCGCCGGGCGGGTGGGCGGTGACCGCGAGCTCCTTGTCGGTGTCGCCGGGCTCGATCGTGTAGGCCGGCAGGTCGCCCAGCCCGGCGTACTGGGTCAGCGTCTCCTCGTCGATCATCGTCAGCACCGTGTCGAGGTGCATGAACGCCCGCTCCCGCGGCAGGGCGACCGCCACGATGCGTTCGGCGCTGCCGGCGGCGAACAGGCGGCGGGCGAGCCGCTCGATGCCCTGGGGCGTCGTCCGCTCGCTCATCCCGACCAGCACCGCGCCCCGCCCCAGCACCAGGATGTCGCCGCCCTCCACGGTCGCCGGCGCGTCCGCCGCCCCGTCGGACCACCACCGGAACCCCTGCCCGGCGAACGCCGGGTGCCACCGGTAGATCGCCTCGTAGTGGATCGTCTCGCGTCTCCGGGCGCGCCTGCTCATCGCGTTGACGCTGACGCCGTCGTAGATCCACGCGGACGTGTCGCGGGTGAAGAGCTGGTTCGGCAGCGGGGGCACGAGGAGGTCGTCGTCCCGCAGGGTCCGTACGACGACCGAGCGGGGCTCCTCGATCCGCTCCGCCACCTCGGCACGGGTCATCCCCCCGACCAGTCGGGCCGCGAGCTCCGCGGCGTCGAGGCCGGCGAAGAGGTTGTGCAGGGCGTCGGCGGCGAGCGGCCCGTAGCACCGCTCGTCGAAGGTCGCGGCGAGCACGTGCGCGCGGGCCTGCGGGATCTCCAGCGTCTCGGCCAGCAACCGGTCGAGCAGGTGCACGACCACGCCCTCGGCACGCAGCGCCGCGGCGAAGGCGTCGTGCTCCTCGCGCGCCCGCCCGACCCAGGGCAGGTCGTCGAACAGGTAGTCGTCCTTGTTGGTCGGCGTGAGCCGCTCGATCTCGAGCCCCGGGCGGTGCAGGATCGCCTGCCGGAGCGTGCCGACCTCGGATCCGACGTGGAGGGTCATCACCAGAAGGTACCCGCTGCGCCATGATGACCCGGTGACCGACGACGCCCCCGCCACCGGCCTGACCGAGCTGCTCGCGCGGCGCTTCCTCACCACCGACGAGGCCCGCGGGGAGAAGGTCGCCCGCTGGCACGCGCGCGGTCGACGTACTGCCCGGGAGAACATCGCCGATCTCGTCGACGCGGGCTCCTTCGTGGAGTACGGCCGGTTCGTGACCGCCGCCCAGGAGCGGCGCCGGCCGCTGGCCGAGCTGGTCGTCGAGGCGCCCGCGGACGGCATCATCGGCGGCACCGCGACCATCGACGGGCGGCCGTGTGCCGTGCTGTCGTACGACTACCTCGTCATGGCGGGCACCCAGGGCATGCGCGGACACCGCAAGTCCGACCGCCTCGTCGAGCTGATCGGCAGGATGGGTCTGCCGACCGTCTTCTTCACCGAGGGCGGCGGTGGCCGGCCGGGCGACGTCGACCTGCCACTGGTCTCCGCCCTCGACGTCGGCTCGTTCGCCCTGTGGGGCGCCCTGGAGGGGGTGGTGCCGCGGATCGCCGTCGTGTCGGGACGCTGCTTCGCCGGCAATGCCGTGCTCGCCGGCAGCGCGGACCTGCGGATCGCGACCCCGGAGGCCAACCTGGGCATGGCCGGGCCGGCGATGATCGCGGGCGGCGGGCTCGGGCGGTTCGCGGCCGAGGACATCGGCCCGGTCGAGGTGCAGGCCGCCAACGGGGTGCTCGACGTCGTGGTGGACGACGAGGAGGAGGCGGTGGCCGTCGTACGACGCGTCCTCGGCTACCTCTCCGGCCCGGCGCCCGCCGCCGGGGCCGGGGCCGATCCCGCGGAGCTGCGCACGATGCTGCCCGTCAACGACCGGGAGGCCTTCGACGTCCGCCCGGTCGTGGCGGCCCTCGCCGACGCGGACAGCGTGACCTGGCTGCGGGAGGGTTGGGCACCCGAGCTGGTCACCGCGTTCGCCCGGATCGACGGGATCCCCCTCGGCGTCGTCGCCAACCAGTCGACCCATCTCGCCGGGGCGCTCACCGCCGACGCCTCCGCCAAGGCCGCCGACTTCCTGGACCTGTGCGAGCGCTGGCGCCTCCCCGTGCTGTCCCTCGTCGACACCCCCGGCTTCATGGTCGGGCCCGACGCGGAGCGGGCCGGCCTGGTCCGCCACGCGTCGCGGATGGTCAACGCCGGTGCCCGTCTCACCGTGCCGCTGGTCGGCGTGGTGCTGCGGCGCGGCTACGGGCTGGGCGCCCAGGCGATGCTCGGTGGCAGCACCCACCGGCCCCTGCTGACGGTGGCGTGGCCCGACGCGCATCTCGGCGCGATGGGTCTGGAGGGCGCGGTCCGGCTCTCGCTCGCCCACGAACTCGCCGCCCTGCCCGAGGACGAGCGCGAGGAGGCCGTCGCCCGGCACACCGCCGAGCTGCGGGCCCACGCCAGCGCGCTCAACGTGGCGCGGGTCTTCGAGATCGACGACGTGATCGACCCGGCCGAGACCCGGGCCGTGGTCGCCGCGACCCTCCGGGCGGCGGGCTAGGAACGGACCCGTGGCACGGACCAGACCAGCGTGGTGCCGCCGTCGGGCGCGGACTCCACCCGCAGCCCGCCGCCGCGCTGCTCGGCCCGGGCGCGCATGTTGGCGATCCCGCTCTCGGTCACCGCGCCCGCCATCCCGCGGCCGTTGTCGCTGACCGTCAGCACGATCGCGGCCCCCGCCTCCACGATCACCTCGACCGCGCTCGCGCCCGCATGGCGGCTGGCGTTCGACAGGCCCTCGGCCAGGACCGCGAGCAGGTCCGGGACGACGTCGTCGGGGACGAGGGTGCGCACCGGACCCTCGAAGCGCAGCGCGGGCCGGAACTTCAAGGTCGACGCCGCCCGGTCGACCAGCCGGGTGACCTCCGCCTGGACGTCGCCGGCCGTCTCGACGGTGCTCAGCCCGAAGATCGCGCGCCGGATGTCCTTGATCGTGGCGTCGAGGTCGTCGACCGCCTGCTCGATGCGCGCGGCGACCTCGGGCTTCTGCACCAGGCGGGTCGCGCCCTGCAGGCCGAGCCCGACGGCGAAGAGACGCTGGATGACGAGGTCGTGGAGATCGCGCCCGATCCGGTCACGGTCCTCGAGGACCGCGAGCCTGCGCTGGTCCTCGCGCGCCTCGGCCAGTTGCAGCGAGAGCGCGGCCTGCTCGGCGTACGCCGCGACGAGCTCCCGGTCGAGCACGTGGTAGCGGTCCTCGTGGGCCGGCGACCAGGCCAGCGACAGGGTGCCGCTCGCCTCCGCCGAGGGCGCGAAGGGCACCGCGAGGACCGGACCGTCGCCGTGGTCCTCGATCCCACTGCGCGCGATGACCGACGCCGCCTCCCCCTCCGGGGTGAGCGTGACCCAGGCGGCGTCGGCACCGGCCAGGTCCCGCGCCCGCGCGGCCAGCCCGGCGACCGGGTCGTCCGCCGGGTCGGGGTCGGCCAGGGCCGGCGCGAGCGCGGCCGTGGCGCGGGCCCACGCCTCGCGGGTCGTGGTCTCCTCGTAGAGCCGGGCGTTCTCGATCGCGACGCCGGCCGCCGCGGCGAGGGCGACCACGATCTCCTCGTCCTCCGACGTGAAGTCGCCGCCCCCCGCCTTCTCGGTCAGGTAGAGGTTCCCGAACACCCGGTCCCGGATCCGCACGGGCACGCCGAGGAAGGAGCTCATCGGCGGGTGGTGCTCCGGGAAGCCGTACGACGCCGGGTGCTCGGCGATGTCGTGCAGGCGCAGCGGCTCGGGCCGGTCGATGATCAGCCCGAGCAGGCCGTGCCCGGTCGGCAGGTCGCCGATCTCGGCGGCGAGGTCGGCGGAGATGCCGTGGTGGACGAAGGTGCGCAGCCGGCGGCTGCCACCTGCGCTCAGGACGCCCAGCGCGGCGTACCGCGCGTCGACGAGCCGGCTCGCGATCGCGACGATGCGGGCCAGGACGCCGTCGAGGCTCAGGTCCGCCGAGATCGTGACGACGGCGTCGAGGAGGAGCTGGAGGCGCGCCTGCTGGTCCAGGGCGCCGTGCATCCGGTCGAGCACGGCTCGCACCAGGTCCTCGAACTCGACCTCGTCCAGGTCCACCGGCCGGTCGGCGTCCATCCCGTCCATGCCCCCGAACGCTACCGGCAGCAGGTCCAAGGACCCGCGGTGTTCGGGACCTCGGCACCTGGGGCGAGCCGCGCCGGCGGGCCAGCATGGAGCTGTCCCCGCAGAAGTGGCCCGACGAGGAGGTGGTCCCGGTGCAGGAGTCCGACGTCCAGCCCGGCCGGCTGGTGGTGCTGTCCGAGGAGGAGTGCTGGGAGCTGCTCCGGTCGCGCCCCGTGGGCCGGCTCGCCTGGTCCGGCGCGGAGGGGATGTCCGTCGTCCCGGTCAACTTCGCCGTCGGCGAGGGCACCGTGCTGCTGCGCACGACGCCCTACTCCCTGATGGCACGCGACTGCGCGGACCGGGAGGTCGCCTTCGAGGTCGACGACATCGACGAGCAGCGACACGACGGGTGGAGCGTGCTGGTCCGCGGCCGTTGCGTGAGGGAGCGGATCGCCTCGGACGGCCCGCGACCCTGGGTGACCGGGCCCCGGGTACTCGGGCTGCGCATCGCCGTCGGCTCGGTGACCGGACGGCGCCTGGTCAGCTCGTCGGCGGAGCGTGCTTGACCGCGTAGATGGCCGCCTGGGTGCGGCTGGACATGCCCAGCTTGGCCAGCAGCGAGGAGACGTAGTTCTTCACCGTCTTCTCGGCGAGGTGGATCTCGCGGGCGATCTGCCGGTTGGTCAGGCCCTGCCCGATCAGGTCGAGGATCCGCAGCTCCTGCTCGGTGAGCGACGAGAGCTCCTCGTTGACCGGCGGTCCGGAGCGGATCCGGTCGAGCACCTGCGCGGTCACCGACGGGTCGAGGGTCGACTGGCCCGCGGCCACCCGGCGCACGATGTCGAGCAGGTCGTGACCGCGCACCTGCTTGAGCACATAGCCGGCCGCCCCCGCCATGATCGCCGAGAAGAGCGCGTCGTCGTCGTCGTAGGACGTCAGGATGAGCGCCTTGATCGACGGGTCCTGCGAGCGCACGTCGCGGCACACGTCGATGCCCGAGCCGTCGGGCAGCCGCCCGTCGAGGATCGCGACGTCGGGTCGCAGCGCGGGGATCCGCCGGGTCGCCTCCTGCGCGGACTCCGACTCGCCGACCACGACGATGTCGCCCTCGCTCTCGAGCAGGTCGCGGATCCCGCGGCGGATCATCTCGTGGTCGTCGAGCAGGTAGACCCGGATCTGCGCGGAGGTCGCCGGCGTCGCATCGTCACTCACCCCACCCACGGTAGCCGCGAACCGTGCCGCCCGGCGAGGACCGCGCACCCGCCGGTTCGGGACCTTCGGCCCTCCCGCCGGGAGCACCGGCCGAGCAGGCTGATCGGTACGACAGAGAGGAGCGCTGCCATGAGCAGTCCCGCCGTGCCGCGCGTCGAGCCGGCGCCGACGACCGACATCGAGCGTCTGGTGGCGCTGGCCTGCCTGGCCCCGAGCGTGCACAACACCCAACCGTGGCGCTGGCGGTACGCCGGCGGGCTGCTGACGCTCTCCGCGGACCTGACCCGCCGGCTGCCCGTGGAGGACCCGCGCGGTCGCGATCTCACGCTGAGCTGCGGGGCGGCGCTGCACCACCTGCGCTTCGCGGCCCGGGCGCTCGGCTGGGCGACCGACGTCGAGCGGGTCCCGCCAGGCCCCGACGAGACCGTGCTGGCACGCGTCCGGGTGCGTCGACGCGACCCGGCGGTCGACGTACCGGAGGACCTGGCGCTGCTGCACGCCCGCCGCACCGATCGGCGCCGCTTCACCGCCTGGCCGGTGCCCGGCCACCGGCTCGAGGACCTGTGCCGTCTCGCCGCACCGTGGGGAGCGCGCGCCGCCGCGGTGACCGACGACGGTGCCCGGTTCCGCCTCGAGCTGCTGGCGAACCAGGCGCTCACCGCGCTGGAGCTGGACGCACGTCGCCAGGCCGAGCAGGACCGCTGGGTCGGTCGCACCGGCGCCGACGGCATCCCCGCGGCCCTGCTGCCCGACGAGCCCGATCCGCTGCAGGCGAGGTCACGGTTCCGTCCCGGGCTGTTGGAGGACACCCGGATGGTCCTCCACGGCGGGGACCGGGTGATCGCGCTCGGCGGCGACGAGGACGACGTGGCCGGCTGGCTGCGCTCGGGGGAGGCGATGAGCGCGCTGTGGCTGGAGGCCACCCGGGAGGGCCTGTCCGTGGTCCCGATGAGCCAGCCGACCGAGGTGGAGGAGACCCGCCGCGAGATCGGCCGCTCCGTGCTCGGCGGCGCCTTCGAGCCGCACGTCCTGCTCCGTGTGGGGTGGCAGGCGATCGGCCGCGGCGGACTCCCCCGGACGCCGCGGCGCCCGCTCGCCGACGTCCTCGAGCCCTGACGGTCCCACCGCCGGGGGCCGAAAGTCCCACGGCGCCGGGAATTCCGGCCGTGGGACCGCACCCCCGGCGCTTCCTAGCGTGGGCCTGTCAGCATCCGCCCCCTGCCAGGAGCATCCGTGGACCCGACCGACATCGCACGGTGGCAGTTCGCCATCACGACCGTCTACCACTTCCTGTTCGTCCCGATCACGATCGGACTCTCGGCGATCATCGCCGGCTACGAGATCACCTGGTTGCGCACCAGGGACGAGCGCTGGCTGCGACTGACGAAGTTCTTCGGCAAGCTGTTCCTGATCAACTTCGCCATCGGCGTGGTGACCGGCATCGTGCAGGAGTTCCAGTTCGGCATGAACTGGAGCGACTACTCGCGCTTCGTGGGCGACGTGTTCGGCGCGCCGCTCGCGATCGAGGGCCTGCTGGCGTTCTTCCTCGAGTCGACCTTCCTCGGCCTGTGGATCTTCGGCTGGGACCGGCTGAACCCGAGGCTGCACGCGGCCTGCATGGTGCTGGTCCACGTCGGCACGCTGTTCTCGGCGTACTTCATCCTCGCGGCGAACTCATGGATGCAGCATCCCGTCGGCTACGCGTTCAACCCCGAGACCGGACGTGCGGAGATGAACGACTTCGCCGCCGTCCTCTTCAACAAGGTCCAGCTGGTGACCTTCCCGCACGTCGTGCTGTCGGCCTACATGACCGGTGCGGCCTTCGTGGTCGGCATCGCGCTGTGGCACCTGCGGCGGGCGCGCACCGCCGAGGACCGTGCGGTCTACCGTCCCGCGGTGCGCACCGGCGCCTGGATCGTGCTGGTCGCGGCGCTCGGCGTCGCCGTCAGCGGCGACGTCCAGGGCAAGATCATGACCGAGGTCCAGCCGATGAAGATGGCCGCGGCCGAGGGCCTCTACGAGACCGAGGCGCCCGCGGACTTCTCCGTCTTCCAGCTCGGGACCCTCGACGGCGAGCACGAGACGTTCTCGATCAAGGTCCCCGGACTGCTGTCCTTCCTCGCGACCGGCACGCCGGGCGGCGAGGTCGAGGGGATCGAGGACCTGCGCGAGAAGTACCGCGAGACCTACGGAGCGGACCCCGGCGCGGCGTACTACTCCCCCGGCGACTACACGCCGGTGATCCCGCTGACGTACTGGTCGTTCCGGCTGATGATGGGCCTGGGCATGGCTGGGGCCGCGATCGCCGCCTGGATCCTCTGGGCGACCCGGCAGGGCCGGGCCCCCGCCGGCCGGGCCGTGCTCGCCGCGGCGATCGGGTTGCCCTTCCTGCCGCTGTTCGCCAACTCCTTCGGCTGGATCTTCACCGAGATGGGCCGCCAGCCCTGGGCGGTCTTCGGCCTGATGACGACGGAGCACTCGGTCTCCCCCGGGCTCACGACCGGCGAGGCCTGGACCTCCCTCATCGCGCTGACGGCGGTCTACGGCGTGCTGGCCGTGGTGGAGGTGCGCCTGCTCCTCACCTGGATCCGCAAGGGCGCGGAGGAGCTGCCGCCCGACGTACCGGCCGATGCGGACCGCCCCGGCGAGGACCGCCCCCTCGCCTTCGCCTACTGAGACCGAAGGGCCACCCCATGGAGCTCACCACCGTCTGGTTCGTCCTGATCGCCGTCCTGTGGATCGGCTACTTCACCCTCGAGGGGTTCGACTTCGGCGTCGGCATGCTGCTGCCCGTGCTGGGCCGCGACGACACCGAGCGCCGCGTCATGATCAACACCATCGGTCCCGTGTGGGACGGCAACGAGGTGTGGCTGCTGGTCGCCGGCGGCGCGACCTTCGCGGCGTTCCCGGAGTGGTACGCCACGTTGTTCAGCGGGTTCTACCTGCCGCTGCTGTTGATCCTGCTGGCGCTCATCGTCCGCGGCCTGGCGTTCGAGTACCGCGCCAAGCGGGACGACCTGCGCTGGAAGGCCCGCTGGGACCTCGCGATCATCGTGGGCTCGTTCGTGCCGTCGCTGCTGTGGGGAGTGGCGTTCGCGAACATCCTGCGCGGCGTGCCGATCGACGCCGACCTGGAGTACGCCGGCGGCTTCCTCAACCTGCTGAACCCGTACGCGCTCCTGGGCGGACTGACCACGCTGGTCCTGTTCCTCACCCACGGCGCGCTGTTCCTCGCGCTCAAGACCGACGGGGAGATCCGGCACCGGGCCCGGCGCCTGGCCGTCCCGCTGGTCGGCGTGACCGCGCTGTTGGCGGTGGCGTTCCTGGCCTGGACCCAGCAGCAGACCGGGACGGCGGCCTCCGCGGTCGCCTTCGTCGTGGCGGCGCTGGCCCTGGTCGGCGCGGGTCTGGGGGCCTGCGCCGGCCGGGAGGGGTGGGCCTTCCTCGGCACCTTCCTCGCGATCGGGATCGCGGTCGCGGGTCTGTTCCTCGCGCTCTTCCCCGACGTGATGCCGACGACGCTCGCCGACGGGACCGGCCTGACGACGACCAACGCGGCCGCGACGGCGTACACCCTGAAGATCATGACGGTCACCGCGGTGCTGTTCACACCGCTGGTGCTCGCCTACCAGGGCTGGACCTACTGGGTGTTCCGCAAGCGGATCGCGACCCACCACATCCCGGTGCCGGCCCGATGAGGCCCTCGGACCCGCGCCTGCGCGCGATGCTCACCCCCGCCCGCGCCGATCTCGCCGGGGTCGTGGCGGCGGGCGTGGCCGGCGGCGTCGTGGTGATCGCCCAGGCCTGGGTGGTGACCGGGCTGGTCGTCGCCGTGCTGCGCGGCGACGGCCTGACGGGATGGGGGCTCGGCGTCATCGGAATCCTGGCGCTGCGCGCACTGACCGGCGCTGCGGCCGACCTGTGCGCCGCCCGGGCCGCCGCCGTGGTCAGCACGGCACTGCGCCGACGCCTGGTCCGCGCGTACGTCGACCGCTCGGGCGCCGCGGCAGCCGCCGGTGAGGCCGCGGTGCTCGCCACCCGCGGCGTGACGGCCGCGGAGCCTTATGTCACCCGCTACGTGCCCGCCCTCGTGGTCGCGGCGGTGCTGCCGCCGCTGACCGTCCTGGCGATCGCCACCCAGGACCTCCTGAGCGCCGTGATCGTCCTGGCCACCCTGCCGCTGGTGCCGGTCTTCGGCGCGCTGGTCGGCCTGGCGACCCGGGACCGCGCCGAGCAGCAGTGGCGCGCGATGGCCTCGCTGTCGGGACACTTCCTCGACGTCGTACGCGGCCTGCCGACGCTCGTCGCGCACCGTCGCGCCCGCGCCCAGTCGGGCCGGATCGCGGAGGTCACCGACCGCTACCGCCGCGCCTCGCTGCGCACCCTGCGGATCGCCTTCGCCTCGTCGGCGGTGCTCGAGCTGGTCGCGACGCTGTCGGTCGCGCTCGTGGCCGTGACGATCGGGGTCCGGCTGGCGTCGGGGTCGGTCGGCCTGGAGACCGCGCTCGTCGTCCTGCTGCTCGCGCCGGAGGCCTACTGGCCGCTGCGGCGGGTCGGCGCGGAGTTCCACGCCGCCGCCGAGGGGGCGGCGACGTTCACCGAGGCCCACGAGCTGCTCGCGGGCGGCGCGACGGAGACCGTCGACAGCGCTGCCCCCGAAGGCGCGCCACTGGTGATCGACGGCGTCACGGTGACCTATCCCGGACGGACCGTCCCCGCCGTGGCCGACGTCACCGCACTCGTCCCGGCGCGCGGGATCACCGCGCTGGTGGGGCCGTCGGGCTGCGGCAAGTCCACGCTGCTCGCCGCCGTGGCCGGGCTGCTGCCGGTCTCGGCCGGGACCGTCACCGCCGGGGGTGCGCCGGTCGGCGGGCCGGCCTGGCAGGCCCAGGTCGCCTGGCTGCCGCAGCAGCCGCGGTTCGTGGCGGGCAGCGTCGCCGACAACCTCCGGCTGGCCCGGCCCGCGGCGGACGACGCGGCGCTGTGGGCGGTGCTGCGCGAGGTCGCGCTCGAGGAGCGGGTCCGCGCACTCCCGCTGGGACTGGCCACCCCGCTGGGCGAGGACGGTCTGACGCTGTCGGCCGGCGAGCGCGCCCGGCTCGCCCTCGCCCGGGTGGTGCTGGCGGACCGGCCGTGGGTGCTGCTCGACGAGCCGACCGCCCACCTCGACGACCTCACCGAGCAGGTCATCGCCGACACGATCGTCGCCCTGGGCCGCCGCAGCGGCGTGCTCGTCGTCGCACACCGACCGCGGCTGGTGGGCCTCGCCGACCACCGGATCGTGCTGCCGGCACCGGCGGCCCGGCCGGCCCCGCCCCCGGCCTCCCCGACAGGCTCCTCGACCCGCTCCCCGGCCGGCTCCCCCCACGCCGCTGCGGCGCCGCCTCCGGCCCCGGTCCCGGCCGGCCACGAGCGCCGCGTCCTCGCCGGCGCCGCCCTGATCGGCGCGCTGGCCTCGGCCTCCGGCGTGGCGCTCACCGCGACGGCCGGCTGGCTGATCGTGCAGGCGTCGACCCGCCCGGCGGTGCTCACCCTGCTGGTCGCGATCGTCGGCGTCCGGGCCTTCGGCCTCGCCCGGCCCGTCCTGCGCTACGTCGAGCGGCTGCGCGCCCATGACGCTGCCCTGCGGCTGCTCGCCCGCCGGCGCGTCGAGGTGTACGACGCCCTGGTCCCGCTCGTGCCCGCCCGGCTCGGCCGCCGCCGCGGCGACGTGCTCAGCTCCGTCGTCGACGACGTCGACAGCGTGGTGGATCGCCAGCTCCGGGTCCGGATGCCGCTGGTCCAGCTCGGCCTGGTCGGCCTCCTGGCGGGCGTGGTCGCCACCCTGGTGCACCCGCCGGCCGGGCCCGTCGTGGCGGGCTCGGTCCTCGCGGGTGCCCTCGCCTTCGTCGTCGCCCGGCACGGGGCGCGCGCCGCCGAGCGCCGCCTGGTCGGCCTGCGCGCCGAGCTGTCGACAGCCGTGGTCGAGGCGGTGCAGGTCGCCGACGAGCTGCGCATGTGGCAGCGCGCGGCGTCGACCGCCGACCGGGTGGCGGCGACGAGCGCCCGGATGGGCGAGGTCGCCGTCGGAGCGGCCCGCTGGCTGGCCGCCGCGCGCGGTCTGGTGCTGGTCGGCAGCGGCACCGCCGTCGCCGGCACGGCCGCCGTCACCGCCGGCGCCGTCGCCGGCGGATCCCTCTCCGGACCGCTGATGGCGCTGCTGGTGCTGCTGCCGCTCGCACTGGTCGATGTCGCACTCCCCTGCGCCGATGCGGGACTGCTCGCCGCACGGACCGCGGCCGCGGACGACCGGCTCGCGGCACTGGAGCACATCCCGCCCGCGGTGCCGGACATCCCGGGCCGGGCGGCCGCGCGCGGCCACGCCGTCGCGCTCGACCGGATGTGCGCCCGCTGGGACACCCGGGCGCCCCTGACCGCGCCGGTGTCGCTCGACCTCGGTCCGGGCGACCGCGTCGCCGTGGTCGGGCCGTCCGGCTCCGGCAAGAGCACACTCGCCGCGGTCCTGCTGCGCTTCCTGGACCCGGCCGACGGATCCGCGGAGCTCGGCGGTGCGCCGCTGGAGCACCTCGGCCTCGCCGACGTACGACGCCGGGTCGGTCTGGTCGACGACCACCCGCACGTCTTCGCCACCACCGTGGCCGAGAACGTCCGCCTGGCCCGCCCCGGCGCCGACGACGCCGAGGTCGAGGACGCCCTGCGGCGGGCGCATCTCGGTGCCTGGCTCGACGCGCTGCCCGAGGGGCTGCACACCTGGGTGGGCGCGGGTCACGCGGACGTGTCGGGCGGCGAGCGAGCCCGGATCGGGATCGCCCGGTCCCTGCTCGCCGACCAGCCGGTGCTGGTGCTCGACGAGCCGACCGCCCATCTCGACGGGGCGACCGGCGCCGCGCTGGCGCGCGAGGTGCTCGGCGGAGAACGGGAACGATCGGTCCTGTGGATCACCCACGGCGCCGCGGGCCTCGACCTGGTCGACCGCACCGTCCGGCTGGAGCCGGGGGCCGAAGGTCCTGCCGCATCCGGGGCCTCGGCCCGTGTCGCCGGCGGCCCGGTCCCGGAAGGCTGGACCCATGACCACGACTGACATCGGCGGGCATCCCGTCGCCGCCACCAGCATCGTCGTCGCCACCGACGGCTCCGAGGACGCCGACCGAGCGGTCCGCTGGGCCGCGGGGCAGGCCGCTCTGGAGCGGCGCCCGCTCACCGTCGTGACCGCCATCGGCGCTCCCGGCGTACCGGCGATCGCCTGGAGCGGCATGGGCGCTGCCTACGCCTACGACCCCGGGCAGCTGCAGGAGAGCGGCCGCGCCATCACCGGCGCGGCGGTCGAGATCGCCCGGCAGCTCCAGCCGGACCTCGAGGTCGCGAGTGCCGTCCTCCTGGGCGATCCCCGCCACGTGCTCGTCGACCTCTCCCGCGACGTCCACCTCATCGTGCTCGGTTCCCGCGGTCGCGGCGTCCTCCGCAGCAAGGTCCTGGGCTCGGTCAGCGCGGCGGTCAGCCGCGACGCCGGGTGCCCGGTCGTCGTCTGCCGGCCCCGGCGGCAGGAGGAGCGCCCCGACGCGGGCGTCCTGGTCGGTGCCGACGGCACGCCCGAGTCGCTGCCGGTCATCGAGTTCGCCTTCCGGCAGGCCGCGCTGAGGGACCTGCCGCTCACGGTCGTCCACGCCGTGTGGGACGAGGTCGGTGCGGTGCACGGGCCGGCGCTGGTCTCCCCTCGGGAGACAGGCCTGGACGAGTACCGCGCGCTGCTCGGCGAGAGCGTCGCCGGCATCGCGTCCGACTTCCCCGAGGTCACGGTCGACCTCCGGCTCGCCCGCGGGATGGCCGAGGACTGCCTGACCGACACCAGCGCGATCTGGGACCTCATCGTCGTCGGACGGCATCCGGTCGACTCGCTGCTGCGCCTGGTCACCGGTGCGGTCGCCACCTCGGTCGTGGAGCGGTCCCGGACCACCGTCGCCGTCGTACCGCAGGCCGACCCGCCTGCCGAGATCTGAGGAGGACCCCATGGACACCATCCGACCGGGCAGCATCGTGGTCGCTGCCGACGGCTCCAAGCACGCCGCCCGCGCCCTGGACTGGGCGGCGCGACAGGCCGCCCTCGATGCGCGCCCGCTGGTCGTCGTCACCGTCGAGGAGCGCGACGCGCAACGGGTCAACGACGCGGCGCTGCGCCAGGCCGAGGAGCTCGCCCCGGAGGTCGACGTGGTCGGCCTGACCCTCACCGGCGACCCGCGCGGCGTCCTGGTCGACCTCTCCCGCGACGCCCACCTGATCGTCCTCGGCTCCCGTGGTCGCGGCACGGTCCGCAGCATGCTGCTCGGCTCCGTCAGCACCGCCGTCAGCCGGCTCGCCAGCTGCCCCGTCGTCGTGTGCCGGCCGCGGGCCGAGGAGCAGCGGGGCAAGGGCGTGATCGTCGGCATCGACGGCACCGCCTCCTCGCTCCCCGTCCTCGAGTTCGCCTTCGCCCAGGCGGCGCTGCGCGGCCAGGGGCTCACCGTCGTCCATGTCGTGTGGGACGTCGTGGCCGCGGTCGCCGGCCTGCGCAACGTGCGCGTCGACGACCTCGACCTGGGCCCCGAGGACGAGGCGCACCTCCTCCTCGCCGAGTCCGTCGCCGGGTTCGGCGAGAAGTACCCCGACGTGCGGGTCACCCTCCGGGTCACGCACGGACTGGTCGACGACGTGCTCGGCAGCCGCACGGCGGACTGGGACCTGGTCGTCGTCGGCAGGCACCCCCTCGACACCGTCGGCCGCCTGGTCACCGGCTCGATCGCCACCGCCGTCGTCGAGCGGGCCCGCACCACCGTCGCCGTCGTGCCCGAGCCCGCGGTCGGTCGCGACTGATCAGCACCACGCCCGACGGCCGCCGGGAGCCACCTCTCGGTCGCGCAGCACGATGCCGAGCCGGGCGCCGTAGGCCGCGCAGGCCCGCCGGAAGTCGCGGGCGCGGTACTCCACGACGAGCACCCGGTCGCCGTACGACGCCACATAGCGACCGCACTCGTCGTAGCGGCCGCACTCCTCGGCGACCGCGAAGTCGAACCCGAGCACGCGCCCGTCCAGCGACGCCCAGTTCTTCTGGGCGATCGCGAGGCCGGCCGCGTGTGCCCGCGCGGTGAGCAGTCGGGCGTACCTCTTGGCCTGCCGGGGCCGGAGCAGGCCCTGGCTGCGGGAGAAGGAGTCGAGGTTGTCGATCTCGACGGCGTCGTAGCCGTCGCGCGCGCATCCGTCGATCCACCGCCCGACGATGCCGGCCAGCCGCTCGCGCTTCCTCGCCGTGCGGATGTCGAGCAGCCACTCGCCCCACGCGTCGTCGACCACCGGCCGGCCGCCGTCGCGCAGGACCAGCCCGGGATGGCGGCGCCACCGCGCTCGCTCGTCGGGCTGGGTCTGGAAGCCGTTGACGTAGCAGACGTTGTAGCGGCCCGGCTCCGGTGCCGCCCGCCGGTCACGGACGACGATCCCGACGTTCGGGGCGGGCGGCACGGGGCCGCCGAGCTGGTAGTCGACGTCCACCCCGCCCGGTGGCGGGGTCGCCGCGGTGGCCGCGGGCGCCGCCCCCAGCGCGAGCGCGATACCGAGCAGCAGCGCCGGCAGCATCAGTGGATGTACAGCGTCGCCCGCACCGGGTTGTGGTCCGAGGCCATCGGGGCGGCGTACCTCCCTCCCGCGAGGACCGCGATGTTGTCCCACCGCGGCACGGAGATGCCGGGTGAGACGAAGATCCGGTCGACATGGGTCGGCCAGGTGGACGACCGCGGCGGGTTGGTGTCGAAGCCGTGCGCGGAGTTGAGGTAGGGGTAGGTCAGCTGGGCGGCGATGTCGACGGCGTCGGCGAAGCCGGCCGACTCCATCACCAGGCGCGGCGTGTCGGTCTGGCCCCGGCGGTCGAGACCGCGGTGGGAGTTGTAGTCGCCCAGCAGCACCGCCGGCACGCCCGGGAACGCGGACGTCACCCGGTCGAGGACGTACTTCGTCTCCTGCTGGCGCAGACCGTCCGCGGCGGCCTTGCCGTCGCGCAGGTGCACCGCACCGACGGCGATCTGCTTGCCGGTGGCCAGGTGCTGCACCAGGGCCTGGCAGAAGCCGTGGTCGCGGTCGCCGAACATGGTGAACCGGGTGCCCTTGCTGTTCTGCTTCTTGCCGACGACGGCGTACTCGCTGGTGCGCACGTAGGCGGTCTGGCTGAACAGCTTGCGCTTCTTGCTCTTCTGCGTCTGGCAGGCGAGCGCGTAGCCGCGCTTCTTCATGACCTTGCCGATCCAGCGCTTCTTCTTGCCGTACTTGTGGGCGAGATGACCCTCGACGAACACCATGATGTCGGCGTCGACGCGGCCGATGTCCGCGACGACCTTCTTCTGGCGCTTCTTCCACTTCCAGCCCTTGTTGCAGTTCTTCTTCGCGCCGCACGCCACGTTGAAGGTCGCGGCGGTGGTCTGCAGCGCGGTCGGCACGACGGCCCGCGAGATCGGCGGCGTCACCTTGCACGAGCGGGGGCCGCCGTTGCCGCCGCCCTTGCCGTCGCCGTTGGCGACCACGGCGAAGCAGTACGTCGTCCCCGGGGTCAGGCCGGCGAGATCGGCGTGCGGGCCGCCGACCGTCGCGATGCCCTTGTGGGGGTCCAGGCCGGGATAGGTGTCGGGGCCGGCGGTGGAGAACCACACGTCGTAGCTCGACGCCCCGGCCACCGCGTCCCAGTCGAGGTTCACCGTGACCGTCCTGCCGACGACCTGCTGCCCCGAGACCCAGGGCGCGTCGGCCTGGGCGACAGCCGAGGTCGGGGAGGCCCCGGCCAACGCCCCGACGGCGAGAGCGAGGGTCGTGAGGAGCACGAGGACGGGACGTGGGAGCAGGGTGGGGGTGGGAGCCATGGGTCTACCTTCTCGTGAAGTGGCACCAAATGTGGAGTGAACAGGCGTACGGGCCGGCACCGACCGTTCTCTTCGGCCCGCGGCTCACCAAGGTGAGGGCTGGTAGTCCTTGACGAAGCAGCCGTAGAGGTCCTCGCCGGCCTCGCCGCGCACGATCGGGTCGTAGACCCGCGCCGCGCCGTCGACCAGGTCGAGGGGTGCGTGCCAGCCCTCGGCGGCGATCCGCAGCTTCTCGTGGTGCGGCCGCTCGTCGGTGATCCAGCCGGTGTCGACGGCCGTCATCAGGATCCTGTCCGTCTCGAACATCTCGCCCGACGACGTCCGGGTCATCATGTTGAGCGCGGCCTTGGCCATGTTGGTGTGCGGGTGGCCCGCGCCCTTGTAGCGCCGGGAGAACTGGCCCTCCATCGCCGAGACGTTGACGATGTAGGCCCGCCGCGCGCCGTTCTGGACCGCGGCCCGCAGCGCCGGGCGCAGCCGGGAGTTGATCAGGAACGGCGCGATCGCGTTGCAGAACTGCACCTCGAGCAGCTCGAGCGGGTCGACCTCGTCGAGGACCTGGGTCCAGGAGTTGTTGTCCTGGACGTCCGGGATCAGCCCGCCGGCGTCGATCGCGGTCCCGGCCAGGTGCTGCTCGAGCGAGGCGTTGCCCGCCTTGAGCGCCAGCGCGGTCAGGGACGCGGCGTTGTGGGTGGCGAGGGCCGACTCGGCCGACTCCCCCTCGTGGTGGGCGACCGCCGTCGACGCCAGGGCGCCGGCGATGGCGGCGGGGTGGGCCTCGGAGATCCGGTCGAAGGTGACCATCTCGGGCAGCGCCTTCACCCCGAGCTCGTCGGCCAACGGCAGCGCCGCGCTCTCGCCGTCGATGAGGTGGGCGTAGGCACCCGGCAGGCGGCGTACCGTCTGGCAGGCGTTGTTGACGATGATGTCGAGCGGGCCGTCGGCGGCGACGTCGTCGGTCAGCGAGATGACCTGGGTGGGATCGCGCAGGTCGATGCCCACGATCTTGAGCCGGTGCAGCCAGTCCGCGGAGTCGTCCATCGCGGCGAACCGACGCACGGCGTCCTTCGGGAAGCGCGTCGTGATCGTGGTGTGCGCGCCGTCGCGGAGCAGCCGCAGTGCGATGTACATCCCGATCTTGGCCCGTCCGCCGGTGAGCAGCGCGCGCTTGCCGGTGAGGTCGGTGCGCTGGTCGCGCTTGGCGTGGCTCATCGCGGCGCAGCGCGGGCACAGCCAGTGGTAGAAGGCGTCGACGAGGGTGAAGTCCTCCTTGCAGATGTAGCACCCGCGCGGCGTGATCAGCTCGCCCGCGAACGCCCCCTGCGCCGTCGAGACCAGCGGGATGCCCGCCGTCTCGTCGTCGATGCGCATCGGCGAGCCCGTCGCCGTCCTCTCGATGATCTCCTGGTCGTGGCGCTGCTTGGCCATCCGGATCTCGGCGCGCCGGGCCCGCTTGATCATCTTGTACATGTACGACGCCGCGCGCTTCACCGTGCGGATGTCGTCGTGGTCCGGCGGCAGCTGGGGCAGCTGGCCCAGGACCTTGAGCGTGATCGCGAGCTCGTCGGGGTCGATCCCGCTCAGCTGTTCGGAGGGGTCGACGAAGTACGGGCTGGGCACTGCGGAATGGTACGCGCGACCAGCGGGTGCAGCGGCATCTCCCCCGCCACCTGCGCCCGGAGCTCAGCCAGGCTCGCGGCCACCACCGTCGTCTCCTCGAACTCCGGCTCGGCACCGTGCACCACCGCGCCGTCGTCCTCGCGGACGGCGAGGTAGGCGTACTCCCCCCGCACCGACATCGCCACCACCCGGTGCCGCCGCCAGAACTCCCGGACCTCCGCCCTCTCGTCGTCGCTCGCCGCGGCGTCGAGGCTGATCCGCTCGAACTCGTCGGGAGCGAACCCTCCGGCCGGGCCGGGGCTCGTGGCGTCGCCGGTGACGAACCAGGCGTCGGCGTCGTCGGGGTCCACCCTCGAACTCTACGAGCCGGGTGCCAGGAACCCGGGCGGCCGCGTTGACCGCATCTCCCTGGCCTCCTAGGCTCGGCGTCGCACAACTGAACATCGCGCCGTTCGAACCCCAGCGGGAGAGCCCCCGTCCCACGAGGACGAGGCGCCGAAGGAGCAAATCTCCCCAAGAATCTCTCAGGCACCCCTGACCGCTGGGACGAGGCGAACTCTGGAAAGTCGGACCGGATCCACCGGCCCGCACCC
Source organism: Nocardioides segetis (assembly GCF_051390595.1). NCBI lineage: Bacteria > Bacillati > Actinomycetota > Actinomycetes > Propionibacteriales > Nocardioidaceae > Nocardioides > Nocardioides segetis. The sequence continues at coordinate 81,061 of NZ_JBNINR010000007.1, forward strand.
ACGGTGCAAGCCGCCCACCGGGCGGCGAAGCTCTCAGGTAGCGATGACAGAGCGGGGAGGCGATCCAGCCACGAGCACGGCGTCGGCCGTGCGTCACGAGGAAGCCTCCCGATGACCACTCCCGCAGGGACCCCGCGGCTCACGCCGCTGCACGACGTCCACGCCACCCTCGGTGCGTCGTTCACCGACTTCGCGGGCTGGCAGATGCCGGTCCGCTACGGATCCGAGACCGCGGAGCACCGCGCGGTCCGCACCCGGGCCGGCCTCTTCGACCTGACCCACATGGGCGAGATCGAGCTGACCGGTCCCGGCGCCGGCGCGGCGCTCGACCACGCGTTGGTGAGCCGGCCCTCCGCGATCGGCGTCGGCCGCGCGCGCTACTCGATGATCTGCGCCGAGGACGGCGGGATCATCGACGACCTCGTCGTCTACCGGCTGGCCGAGGAGCACTTCCTGGTCGTCGCCAACGCGAGCAACGTCGCCGTCGTGGCGCCCGAGCTGGCCGCCCGCGCCGCCGCGTACGACGCCGAGGTCCGCGACACCTCCGCCGACTGGGCGCTGCTGGCGGTCCAGGGGCCGGCATCGGCCCCGATCGTCGCGGGCCTGACCGACCTCCCGGTCCCGGAGCTGAAGTACTACGCCATCGATGCCGGCACGCTCGCCGGCATCGAGGTGCTGCTGGCCCGCACCGGCTACACGGGCGAGGACGGCTTCGAGGTCTACTGCCGGCCGGCCGACGCGGCCGCGGTCTGGGCCGCGCTGGCCGACGCCGGCGAACCGCACGGCCTGGTCCCGGCGGGCCTGGCGTGCCGCGACACGCTCCGGCTCGAGGCGGGCATGCCGCTGTACGGCCACGAGCTGACCCGGGAGACCACGCCGTTCGAGGCGAACCTCGGCCGGGTGGTGGTCCTCGACAAGCCCGCCGGCTTCGTGGGGGACGCCGCGCTCGCGCGGCGCCAGGAGGAGGGGCCGGCGCGGGTCCTCGTCGGCCTGGTCTCCTCCGGGCGTCGCTCGCCGCGCGCCGGCTACCCGGTGCACGACCCGGCGACCGGCGCCGAGGTCGGCGTCGTGACCAGCGGGTCGCCGTCGCCGACGCTCGAGAGGCCCATCGCGATGGCCTACGTACCCCCGGCGCTCGCCGCGGTCGGCACGCGCCTCGCGGTGTCGCTGCGCGGCACGCTCGAGGACGCCGAGGTCGTCGCGCTCCCCTTCTACTCCCGCCCCCGCTGACCCCGACCCCAGGAGACACGATGAGCAACCCCACCCACCTGCAGTACACCGCCGAGCACGAGTGGATCGCCCTCGACGACGCCGGCGGCACGACCGCCAGGGTCGGCGTCACCGCCTACGCCGCCGACGCCCTGGGGGACGTCGTGTACGTCGACCTCCCGCAGGTCGGCAGCACCGTCACCGCCGGCGAGACCTGCGGCGAGCTCGAGTCGACCAAGTCCGTCAGCGACCTCTACGCCCCCGTCTCCGGCGAGGTCATCGAGGTCAACGCGGCGGTCGACGCCGATCCGGGCCTGGTGAACAGCGACCCGTTCGGCGAGGGCTGGCTGTTCGTCGTCGCGGTCACCGCCACCGGCGAGCTGCTCGACGCCGACGGGTACGAGGCGCTCACCCGCTCGTGACGCCCCCGGTTGTACCGTCGAGACATGGATCGCAGGAGCCACTGATCACATGGCTTTGAGCGTCTTCGACCTCTACTCGATCGGCATCGGGCCGTCGTCCTCGCACACGGTCGGCCCGATGCGGGCCGCGCGCATCTTCGCGGAGGGGCTGGCCGCCGACGGCGAGCTCCCCCGCGTGGCCCGGGTGCGCGCCGAGCTGTTCGGGTCGCTCGGCGCGACCGGGCACGGCCACGGCTCGGTCAAGGCCGTGATCCTCGGGCTCGAGGGCGACGACCCGGCCACGACCGACACCGCGACCTACGACGCCCGGGTCGCGGCGATCCTCGAGCGGCAGGAGCTCGAGCTCGCCGGTGCCCGCCGGATCCGGTTCGTCGCCGACGACGTCGTGATGCACCGTCGCCAGTCGCTGCCCGCCCATCCCAACGGCATGGTGTTCACGGCGTACGACGACGCGGGTGCCGAGCTGCGCGCGCGGACCTACTACTCCGTCGGGGGCGGGTTCGTCATCGACGAGACCCAGGCCGGCGCGGACCGGGTGGTCGCCGACGAGACCGTCCTCCCCTACCCGTTCACCACCGGGGGCGAGCTCCTCGCCGTGTGTGAGCGCGAGGGGATGTCGGTCTCCGACGTCATGCTCGCCAACGAGCTGACCTGGCGCAGCGAGGCCGAGATCCGGGCCGGGCTGCTCGAGATCTGGCGGGTCATGGCCGCCTGCGTCGACGAGGGCTGCCACCGCGAGGGCGTGCTGCCCGGGGGCCTGAAGGTGCCGCGTCGGGCGCCCGAGCTCTACGCCAGGCTCTGCCGGGCGGGCAGCGACGACCCGCTCGACGTCGTCGACTGGGTCAACCTCTTCGCACTGGCCGTCAACGAGCAGAACGCGTCGGGTGGCCGGATCGTCACCGCCCCCACGAACGGCGCCGCGGGCATCGTGCCCGCCGTCCTGCACTACTGGGTCCGGTTCGCGGCGAAGGGACGCACGCCGGAGGAGGTCGACGACGGCATCGTCCGCTTCCTGCTGACCGGCGCCGCGATCGGCATCCTGGCCAAGATGAACGCGTCCATCTCCGGCGCCGAGGTGGGCTGCCAGGGCGAGGTCGGCTCGGCCTGCGCGATGGCGGCCGGCGCGCTCGCCGAGGTGCTCGGCGGCACGCCGGAGCAGGTCGAGAACGCCGCCGAGATCGGCATCGAGCACAATCTCGGCCTCACCTGCGACCCGGTCGGCGGCCTGGTCCAGATCCCCTGCATCGAGCGCAACGCGATCGCGTCCGTGAAGGCGATCAACGCCGCCCGGCTCGCGATCCACGGCACCGGAGCGCACAAGGTCAGTCTCGACAAGGCGCTCAAGACCATGCGCGAGACCGGCAGGGACATGAAGACGAAGTACAAGGAGACCTCGCGCGGCGGCCTCGCCGTCAACGTGATCGAGTGCTGAGCCTTGACCGCTCCCCGGGCGCCGTCGTCACAGGCCCGGAAGGACGTCCCGCACGATCGCCAGCAGCGCCTCCCTCAGCAACAGGTGCGCCTGCTGCCGGCTGAGGGTCCGCTCCCGCGACCACTCGCGGATCGCGCCGCGGGCCAGCTCGCCGAACGAGCGCACCACGGCGCGGGCGGCGGGGTCGGCCGGGTCCTTGCCGACCATCTCCAGCACCCGGCCGGCGGCGAGGTCGTGGGCGTCGTCGAGGATCGCGCGCACCTCGGCGTCCTCGCCGACGCCCTCGGCCCCGCGCACGGTGAGGTAGGTGGCCCGCTCGGGTGTGATGGAGGAGAGGAACCATTGGACGGCGGCGTCGACCCTCTCGGTCAGCGACCCGGTCGGCAGCGGCACGTCCTCGAGCGTGGGGAGCAGCGAGGCGCGCCGGACGACCTCGAGGTAGAGGGCCCGCTTGTCGCCGAAGTAGTGGTTCAGCAGACCGCGCGCCACCCCCGCCTCCCGGGCGATGGCGGTGGTGGAGACCTCCGCGTAGGGCCGGTCGGCGAAGAGCCGCTCGGCCGCGATCAGGATCTGCTCGCGCCGCTGGTCGGGTGACAGGCGCTGGCGGCGGGCGGTCGTCGGCACGGGACCGAGCCTACTATTGGCACACTGCCAATAGAAGGCTACGTTGGCCCCATGGCGACCAACCTCCGGGTGCGCGACCGTCCCGTCCCCGCGGGCTTCGACATGCGCGACCACGTCTCCGGCATCGGCGCCCACCTGGCCGGCCCGGCCAACGTGATCATGCAGCTGAGCTGGCCGGGCGTCGGCTACGGCGTGATGAACAGCCGGGTGCACGACGGTGCCGCGACCCGGCACCCCTTCAAGCGGGGCCGGACCACCTTCACCTACCTCGCCGTCGCCCTGCTCGGCGACGACGCCGAGCGCGCCGCCTTCCGACGGGCCGTGAACCTCCAGCACGCGCAGGTGGTGTCGCAGCCCGGCGAGAAGGTGCACTACCGCGCGATGGACCCGCGGCTGCAGACCTGGGTCGCGGCCTGCCTCTACTACGGCACCGTGGACATGATCGAGCGGATGCACGGCCCGCTGCCCGACGCCGAGGCCGACGCGCTCTACGCCCACTGCGCCCGGTTCGGCACCACCCTGCAGATGCCCGCCGACGCCTGGCCCGCCGACCGTGCGGCGTTCCGCCGCTACTGGGAGGACGCGGAGTCGGAGGTCGACATCGACCCCGCGGTCGCGGCGTACCTCATGGACCTGACCCGGCTGCGGAACTTCCCGCGGCCCTTCCACCTGCTGGGTCCGTTCGTGGTCTTCGTGACGACCGGCTTCCTCCCGCCGCTGTTCCGCGACGCGATGGGCCTGCCCTGGACCGATCGGCAACAGCGCCGCTTCGACCGGTTGCTGCGCACCCTCGGCGCGGTCGAGCGACGACTCCCCCGCGCCCTGCGGAACTTCCCGTTCAACCTGTGGCTCGCCGACATGCGGCTGCGCCGCCGGCTCGGCCGCCGCCTCGTCTGACCCGCCAGGAGGACCCGATGGACTTCGACCTGCCCGAGAGCGCCCTCGCCGTCCGCGAGGGCGTGGCCGCCGTCGCCGCGCGCTACGACCACGCCTACTGGTCGCGGTGCGAGGAGGAGCACCGGTTCCCGCGGGAGGTGTTCGACGACCTCGGCGCGGGCGGCTGGTTCGGCCTGTGCGTGCCCGAGGAGTACGGCGGTGGCGGGCAGGGGCTGCTCGAGCTCGCCGTCGCCAACATGACGCTGTGCGCGTCCGGCGGCGTCGCCGGGACCTTCTTCTACGTCACCACGCCCGGCTTCGGCGCCATGACGCTGACCCGGCACGGGACCGAGGAGCAGAAGCGGCGCATCCTGCCCGGCCTCGCCGACGGCTCGCTGCAGTTCTGTCTCGCGCTGACCGAGCCCGATGCCGGGAGCAACGCCATCGAGATCACGACCGCCGCCCGGCGCGACGGCGACGATTTCGTCGTCAAGGGCCAGAAGGTCTGGATCTCCAACGTCGAGAACGCCGACTGGATGGTCGCTGTCACCCGCACGATCCCCGCGGCCGAGACGAGGGAGCGCGGTCTCCCCCGCACGGCGGGGTTCACCCTCCTCCTCGTCGACGTGAAGCAGGCACTGGCCGACGGCACCCTGTCGTACACACCGATCCCCAAGATGGGCAGCAACATCCTCCAGTCGAGCCAGGTCTTCCTCGACGACGTCCGGGTGCCGGCGGCCAACGTCATCGGCGAGGTCGACGCCGGCTTCGCCGTGCTCTGGGACGTGCTCAACCCGGAGCGGATCCTCGCGGCGTCGGGCGGCATCGGCACCGCGGACGCCGCGCTGCGGATCGCCTGCGACTACGCCCGGGAGCGCGAGGTGTTCGCCCGCCCCATCGGCGCCAACCAGGGGCTGCAGTTCCCGCTCGCCCAGATCAAGGCCAAGACCGAGCTGGGGAGGCTGATGACCTACCAGGCGGCCTGGCTCTTCGACCAGGGCCGTCCGTGCGGCAACGAGGCCAACGTCGCCAAGCTCACCGGCGCGCAGGTGGGCTGGGAGGCGGCCAACCAGGCCTTCCAGACCCTGGGCGGGATGGCGTACTCCAAGGAGTATCCGATCGAGCGGATCTTCCGCGACGCCCGGATCGCCAAGAACATCCCGGTCGCCGAGGAGCTGGTCCTCGCGCACATCGGCACCCAGATGCTGGGGCTGCCCCGGTCCTACTGACGCGACAGGGCGCGGGCCACCAGGTCGAGCGATCCGGCGGGGACGCCGGGGCTGTAGAGATAGCCCTGGACCTCGTCGCATCCGCGCCGGCGCAGGTACTGCTCCTGCTCGGTCGTCTCCACGCCCTCCGCGACGACCCTCATGCCCAGGGCGTGGGCCATGACGATGATCGCGTCGACGATCGCGGCGTGCGGCGCCGTGTCGATCTCCCGCACGAACGAGCGGTCGATCTTGATCCTGTCGATCGGGAAGCGGGTGAGGTACGCGAGGCTGCTGTAGCCACGCCCGAAGTCGTCGACCGCGATGGAGACGCCGAGGGAGCGCAGGGCGTGGAGCAGCGCGACCACCTCGCCGTGGTCCTCGATCATCAGGCCCTCGGTGATCTCGACCTCCAGCTGCGAGGGCTCGATGCCGGCCGCCTCGATGGCATCGGCGACCTCCTCGAGCCAGGCCCGTCCACGCAGCTGGCGCGGCGACACGTTGACGGCCAGGCGCAGCGGACGGCCGAGCCGGTCCTGCACGCCCGCCAGTGCCGCGCACGCCGTCGTCAGCACCCAGGCGCCGAGCTCGGCGATCATCCCGTCGTCCTCGGCGACCGGGATGAACCGGTCGGGCGGCACGGCGCCCAGTATCGGGCTGGACCACCGCGCCAGTGCCTCGACGCCGACCACCTCGCCGGTCGCGAGGTCGACCTGCGGCTGGTAGACCAGCGAGAGCTCGTCGCGGTCCAGCGCCTGCCGCAGCGCCGCCGAGAGCGCCCCGCTCTCGATCCCGGGATCCGTCACCCCTCCCCCATCGGTCCGGGACCCGGCGATCGGAGCCGACGGGGACCTTGGTCCCGGCCGGCGACGCCGAACGGTCGACATCGGCGCATTCGCCCGGCGTCCGCCGCGGCGGCTGCCTAGGGTCGGGGTCGAGGGAAGGGGAACTCGTGCGCTGGTTGCAGCGAGCAGTCGGACTGCTCATCCTCGGGACGGCCCTGGCGGGCGCGGGCCTGCTGTGGTGGTCGGTCTCCGACACCACCGACGGCCGGGCGGAGCCGTCCGACGGCCTGGTCCTCGGCGTGTGGCACGTCCTCTACGACACCGAGGCGCCGACGATGCCGACGCTGGCGGCCGCGGCGGGACTGGCGCTGCTGTTCGCCGCGGGTGTCGCGTGGCTGGAACGGCGTATCGCCAACCGGGCGCGTCGCAGCGACGACGGCGTCGGACTCCCCCTCTCACCCCGGCACGTGATGGCCGAGACCCGAGGGGTCTTCCACGGGCCCGTGTCGCTGACCGTGCTGGTGCCGGCCCACAACGAGGCCCAGGGCATCGGGGCCACGCTCGCCTCCCTGGCCGGCCAGTCCCGGGCACCGGAGCGGGTCGTCGTCGTGGCCGACAACTGCACCGACGACACCGCCGAGATCGCACGGCGCTGCGGCGCCGAGGTGATCGAGAGCATCGACAACACGCACAAGAAGGCCGGTGCGCTCAACCAGGCGCTGGCGCGGATCCTGCCCGGCCAGGGCGAGAACGACCTGGTCATGGTGATGGACGCCGACACCGTGCTCGACGACGGGTTCCTCGCCGCCGCCGTGCGCCGGATGACTGACGACCGCGCGCTGATGGCCGTCGGCGGGCTGTTCTACGGCGAGGAGGGCAAGGGGCTGATCGGGCAGTTCCAGCGCAACGAGTACACCCGCTACGCCCGCGACCTGCGGCGGCGCCGGGGCCGGGTCTTCGTGCTGACCGGCACCGCCACCGTCTTCCGGCCGCGGGCGCTGCGCACCGTGGCCGCCGAGCGCGGCCGCCTGCTGCCCGGCGTGCCCGGCGACGTCTACGACACCCTGGTGCTGACCGAGGACAACGAGATCACGCTGGCCCTGAAGTCCCTCGGCGCGCTGATCGTCTCGCCGTCGGACTGCACGGTCGTCACCGAGGTGATGCCGACCTGGCGGGCCCTGTGGGCGCAGCGACTGCGCTGGCAGCGGGGGGCACTCGAGAACCTCGGCGCCTACGGCCTGCGGCCCGCGACGTTCCGCTACTGGGCCCAGCAGCTCGGCATCGGGTACGGCGTCATCGCGCTGCTCTCGTACCTCCTGCTGATGGTCCTGATGGCCCTGTCCTTCGACAGCTGGGTGTGGTTCCCGTTCTGGCTCGGGACCGGCCTGGTGTTCACCGTCGAGCGGGTGGTCACGGTCTGGCGGGGCGGCTGGCGGGCCCGGCTGCTCGCCGCGACGCTGTTCCCCGAGCTCGTCTACGCGCTGTTCCTCGACATCGTCTACCTGAAGGGCGTGCTCGACATGTCGCTGGGCCGCAACGCCGACTGGAAGCACGTCGTCAGCGCGCCGCGAGTGGTCGGGGCGGGGCGGGCCGGCCGATGAGCACCCTGAGCGGCCCGCTGCTGTCCACGCTGGGGATCGTGTTCCCGGAGTCGCTGGTGCGCTCGCACGGGTTCGCCGTCCTGGCCGCCTTCGTCGCGATCAACACCATGGTCTACGTGACGCTCGCGGTGGCGAAGATGCTGCCCAAGGTGCACGTGGGCGACCACCTGCCCCGGACCTACGAGCGGTCCGAGACCCGGAGCATCCATCCCGACGGCCCGCGCTGAACCGGTCGGCGGAGCGCGCAGAGGGCGTCGGGCCGCGACCTCTGGGGGGGTCGGTCGCGGCCCGACATCGGACATCATGACATACCAACGGTTCATTTGGGCCGGTTGGGTGAGCATTACCTGACACGTGTCCACATCCGTGACCAGCGCCGCCCGGGACTACTCCCAGAAGACCCGATCGACGACCGTGTGCGCGTGCCGGGTGACCCGGAGATAGTCGTCGAGCAGGCGGTCGGTCTCGGTGAGCTGGTAGCCGAGGATGCCCGCGACGGCACGGCGTTCGAGCACCGCCCGGGGGAACTCGTCGCCGGCCCGACCCCGCGCCAGGAGCACGGCGTTGCGGACCCGGGTGGCCAGGCGCCAGGCGGTGCCGAGCGTCTGCGCGTCGTCGTGGGTGATCAGGTCCGCCTCCGCGGCCGCGCCCAGCGCGGGAAGGGTCTGCGTGGTGCGCAGGCCGGGGACCGCAGCGCCGTGGCGCAGCTGGAGCAGCTGGACGGTCCATTCGATGTCGGCCAGTCCCCCGCGGCCCAGCTTGAGATGCAGGGCCGGGTCGGCGCCCCGAGGGAGGCGCTCCTTGTCGACCCGCCCCTTGATGCGGCGGATCTCGACGACGTCGTCCTCGGTCAGGCCGCCGGCCGGGTAGCGCAGGGGGTCGATGAGCGCGGTGAACCGGGCCCGGAGATCAGGGTCGCCGACGACGGCGTCCGCCCGCAGCAGCGCCTGCGCCTCCCACACGTGGGACCACTTGGCGTAGTAGGCGGCATAGGCGTCGAGGGTCCGCACGAGCGGTCCCTGCCGCCCCTCCGGCCGGAGGTCGGCGTCGACGACGAGGGCCGGATCGGGACCGGGGACGGCCAGGACCCGGCGCACCTCCTCGGCGACGACCCGAGCGAAGGTCGCGGCCTCGTGGGCGTCGGCGCCGTCGACGGGATCGTGCACGAAGAGCACGTCGGCGTCGCTGCCGTAGGACAGCTCGAAACCGCCGTAGCGGCCCATGGCGACGACCGCCATCCGGGTCGGCGCGGCGTCCAGCCCACGCGCGCGGACGGTCGACTCGATCGCCCCCTGGACGGTCGCCTCGAGGGTGGCGTCGGTCAGCCGGGTCAGCGCGGTGCCGACCTCGGTGACGTCGACCAGGCCGAGGACGTCGCCGGCGGCGATGCGCAGCAGCTCGCGACGACGCACGGCGCGCAGCGCGCGCACCCCCTTCTCGAACCCGTCCTGGCGACGTCCGGTGGCGAGCATCTCGTCGGTCATCGCGGCCGAGGAGAGGGGGCGCAGGTCGCCGCCGAGGAGCCGCACACCGGCGGGCTCGCGCTCCAGCAGGTCGGTGCAGTAGCGGGACGTGGCCAACAGGTGGGCCAGGCGCTCCGCGGCCTCGCCCTCGTCACGCAGCGTGGAGAGGTACCACGGTGTGCGGCCCAGGGCCTCGCTGATCCGGCGGAACCCGAACAGGCCCCCGTCGGGGTCGGAGCACTCGGCGAACCACTGCAGCATGGCCGGCAGGAGGGTGCGCTGGATGGCGGCGGTCCGACTGACGCCGGCGGTCAGCGCCTCCAGGTTGCGCAGCGCGGCCTGCGGGTCGGCGTACCCGAGCGCAGCGAGCCGCTCACCAGCCGCCTCCGAGGACAGTCGCACCTCGTCGGAGCCGATCCGTGCCACGGCGGTGAGCAGCGGGCGGTAGAAGATCTTCTGGTGCAGCCTGCTGACCTCGCGGCGGTGGTCCTGCCACGTCTCCTCGAGCCGCTTCCGCGCCTCCTTGAAGAAGCCGAGGCTGCGCCCGAGTCGGCGCAGCGACGCCTCGTCGGCGGGCACCACGTGGGTGCGCTGGAGGCGGTGCAGCTGGATCCGGTGCTCGAGCTGGCGCAGGAAGGCGTAGGCACGGTGCAGCGCCTCGCCGTCCTCGCGGCCGACGTACCCGCCCTCGGTCAGCCGCGCCAGCGCGCTGAGCGTCGTCGGCGGGCGGATCGAGTCGTCGGCGCGGCCGTGCACGAGCTGGAGCAGCTGGACCGCGAACTCGACGTCGCGCAGCCCGCCGGCCCCGAGCTTGAGCTGCCGGTCCGCCTCCTTGGCCGGGATGTGGTCGAGCACGCGCCGCCGCATCGCGCGCGCGGCGTCGACGAAGCCCTCCCGGTCCGCGACGGACCAGACCATCGGTGCGCTCATCGCGACGAACTCGGCACCGAGCGCGAGGTCGCCGGCGACCGGACGCGCCTTGAGCAGCGCCTGGAACTCCCACGGCTCGGCCCAGCGCTCGTAGTAGCTCTGGTGACTCGCGAGGGTCCGGCTCAGCGGGCCCGCCTTGCCCTCCGGCCGCAGCGCCGCGTCGACCGGCCAGATCGTGCCCTCGGCGGTGTGGTCGGCGCACACCTGCATCAGCTGGGCGGCCAGGCGCGCGGCGACCCGCTCGTCGCCCTCGTGGACGAAGAGGACGTCGACGTCGGAGACGTAGTTGAGCTCGTGGCCGCCGCACTTGCCCATCGCGACCACCGCCAGGCGGACGTCGTCGGCGTCCGGGCCTAGCCGCGCCCGGGCGACCGCGAGCGCAGCGTCGAGCGTCCCGGCCGCGAGGTCGGACAGCTCCGCCGCCGCGTCGTCGACACCCAGGTGGTGGGTGAGGTCGCGCGCGGCGAGTCGCAGCAGATGACGGCGGTACTCCACCCGCAGCGCGTCGACCGCCTCCCGGTCCGGCTTCTCGGCGACGGCATCGAGGAGGGCCGCCCGCACCGCCCAGGCCGCCGGGCGCGTGGACCCCAGCAGCGGGTCGGCGAGCTCGCGCCAGTGCCCCGGGTGCGTGGCGAGGTGGTCGGCCAGCGCCGCACTCGCGCCGAGCACGCCGAGCAGCCGCATCGCGGTGCCCTCGTCGTCGCGGACCGCGGCGAGCAGCTCGGCCCGCCCGCCGGTCTCCTCCGCGGCGTCGGCCAGCCGGCACAGGCCCCGCAGCGCGGCGTCCGGGTCGGCGGTGCGCCCCAGCAGGGCGAGCAGGTCACCGGCACCCGGACCGAGCCGGTCGAGGTCGACGAGGGCGTGGTCGAGGTCGACGAACCCGAGCCGGAGCAGCTCGGTGCGCTGCGACGCCCGGTTCACGACTGCCCCGGGCTCACAACACCGGCAGCATGCGGTCCCGCTCGAAGGCCGAGACCTGGCCGCGGTACTCGTCCCACTCAGCCCGCTTGTTGCGCAGGAAGAAGTCGAAGACCTGCTCCCCCAGCGTCTCGGCGAGCAGCTCGGAGTGCTCGGCGATCGCGATGGCGTCGTGCAGGCTCTTGGGCAGCGGCTCGATGCCGAGGCTGCGGCGCTCGCGCTCGGTGAGCGCCCACACGTCGTCCTCGGCCTCGCGGGGCAGCTCGTAGTCGTTCTCGATGCCCTTCATGCCCGCGGCCAGCACCGCGGCGTACGCGAGATAGGGGTTGCACGCCGAGTCGATGGTGCGCAGCTCGACGCGGGTCGACTGACCCTTCATCGGCTTGTACATCGGGACCCGCACCATCGCGGAGCGGTTGTTGTGACCCCAGCAGATGTACGACGGCGCCTCGCCGCCGAACATCATCCGCTTGTAGGAGTTGACCCACTGGTTGGTCACGACGCTGATCTCGCTGGCGTGACGCAGGATGCCGGCGATGAACTGCCGACCGGTCTTCGAGAGCTGGTACTCCGCGCCGGCCTCGTAGAAGGCGTTCTGGTCGCCCTCGAAGAGCGACAGGTGCGTGTGCATGCCGGAGCCGGGGTGTGTGGTGAAGGGCTTGGGCATGAAGGTCGCCCAGATGCCCTGGTTGAGCGCGACCTCCCGGATGACCGTGCGGAAGGTCATGATGTTGTCGGCGGTGGTCAGCGCGTCGGCGTAGCGCAGGTCGATCTCCTGCTGGCCCGGGCCGCCCTCGTGGTGGCTGAACTCCACAGAGATGCCCATCGCCTCGAGCATCGTGATCGCCTCACGACGGAAGTCCGAGCCGTGCGAGTGGGCGGCGTGGTCGAAGTAGCCGCTGCGGTCGATCGGCACCGGCTCGTCGCCGGCGCGCGGCTCGTCCTTGAACAGGTAGAACTCGATCTCGGGGTGGGTGTAGAAGGTGAAGCCCTGCTCGGCCGCCTTGCCCAGGGTGCGCTTGAGGGCGTTGCGCGGGTCGGCGTACGACGGGGACCCGTCGGGCATCACGATGTCGCAGAACATCCGCGCCGTGGCCGGGCCCTCGCTGCTGCGCCAGGGCAGGATCTGGAAGGTCGTCGGATCGGGCAGCGCGAGCATGTCGGCCTCGTAGACGCGCGCGAAGCCCTCGATCGCGGACCCGTCGAACCCGATGCCCTCGGAGAAGGCCCCCTCGAGCTCGGCCGGGGCGACGGCCACCGACTTGAGGAACCCCAGCACGTCGGTGAACCACAGGCGCACGAACCGGACGTCGCGCTCCTCGAGAGCGCGCAGGACGAAGTCCTCTTGCTTACCCATGGCGGCAGCCTAGTGTCGTCACGTCACGCGCGTGTTTCGACAGGCCCGACCCGGACACAGCACCCCGCTCCCGGGGAGACCGCCTCGGCCTCGGCCGAGCCCTCCGAGCCGCCGAGCCGCTCGACCAGCCCGGTCACGAACGCGTGGTTGAGACCGCAGACCAGGTCGCGGTGCTCGGCCGCCAGGCGGTCGAAGGGACAGTTGGCCAGGGCCACGCCCGCCTCGTCCGCGCGCGGCTCGTAGCCCAGTGCGACGAGCGCGTCGAACAGCGCGGCCGGCCCCTGCCGCTGCGCCGCCACCTGCTCGGCCGCGTCCGCGGCCGCCGCGGCGAGCGCGTCGGTCATCGACATGCCCGCCAGGGTCCGCTCGACCGCGTCGGCCAGCACCTGCCCGGCCAGGTCGTAGCGCCGGCTCGGCACGCTCACCGTCAACTCCCGCCGCGACCGGCGGTAGAGCTTGGCCGGCCGCCCGGCCCCGGGCCCGCTCCGCCCGGTCAGTCGTCGGAACTCGGTCACCAGCAGGCCCTCCGCCACGAGACGCTCGAGGTGGAACTTCGCCGTGTGCCGGGGTACGTCGACGCCGCTCGCCGCCTGGTCGCGGCTCACCGCGCCGGGCTGCTCGGCGACGAACCGGTACAGCGCGCGGCGTACCGGGTCCGCCAGCGCCCCCACGCGCGCGACCCGCTGACCGAATGCCTCGTCCATGCCTGGCCCTCCCGCCGGCCCCTCCCGATCTCTAGCAGACACGAGTCTTGCCGAAAGACCGCCGCAGGTCTACCGTCGAAAGTGATGTCCCTTACAAGGGGACCTCCTCGAGAAAGGGGCCCGACATGGCCAGCACCCACGCGTGGGACAACCTCACCCACGAGATGCGCGAGGAGATGCACGACCTCACGCACTTCGCCACCGTCGACGCCGCGCACCAGGGCCGGGTGGCCCTCTGGGCGACGTTCACGGTGCTCCCCATCCTGTGGGGACTCGACATGATGACCACCGTCGTGACCGACAGCGCCACCTGGGAGGGCACGATCTCGACCTGGGCCGACAATCTGTTGCCGGGCAGCACCGCCGACGCGGTGATGTGGGTCGGCGCGATCACCCTCGTCATCGGCGTGCTCGTCGCGGCCCTGCCGCAGTTCGGCGGGGACGTCCTCGGGATCTGGTTCGCGATCCTCGCCGTGAACCTGTTCAGCGTCGAGCAGATGGCGTTCCTCGGCCTCGGCATGGCCGCCCTCGCCGTGTGCTGCTTCGCGATGGCGCGGATGATGCGCGGCGACCACCGCAGGGAGGTCTGAGCGCGGCCGCGCGTCACGCCGGCGCGGCCGCTACTCCGACGGGACGTGGGCCGCCAGCTCGGCCAGCCAGGCGGCCGGGCCGGCGTCCGACGGCATCCGCCAGTCGCCCCGCGGCGACATCGTGCCGCCCGGGCTGACCTTCGGGCCGTTCGGCAGCGCGGAGCGCTTGAACTGGCTGCTGAAGAAGCGCCTGATGAAGACCTCGAGCCACCTGCGGATCGTCGCGAGGTCGTACGACGCCTCGCCGGTCCCCCACGCGTGGTGGGCCAGGAAGGCGATCTTGCTCGGCCGGTAGCCGCGGCGCAGCACGTGGTAGAGCGTGAAGTCCTGCAGGGAGTAGGGGCCGACGGAGTCCTCGGTGCGCTGCTCGCCGCCGGGGATCAGCTCGGGCGTGATCTCCTGCTCGAGGATCGCCTGGAGGACCTGGTCGGCCTCGTCGTCGTAGTGCCCGTCGTGGAGCTGGTCGGTGTCGATCACCCACCGGATGAGGTGCTGGATCAGCGTCTTCGGCACGCCGGCGTTCACGTTGTAGTGCGACATCTGGTCGCCCACGCCGTACGTGCACCAGCCGAGCGCCAGCTCGGACAGGTCGCCGGTGCCGAGCACGATCCCGCCCCGGTGGTTGGCGAGCCGGAACAGGTAGTCGGTGCGCAGGCCCGCCTGGACGTTCTCGAAGGTGATGTCGTAGACCGGCTCGCCGTCCGCGAACGGATGCCCGAGGCCCTCCAGCATGGTCCGTGCGGCCGGCTTGATGTCGAGCTCCTCGAAGGTGCAGCCGAGCGCCTGGGAGAGCCGGGTGGCGTAGGACTTCGTGGTGTCCCCCGTCGCGAAGCCCGGCATGGTGAACGCGTGGATGTCGCTGCGCGGGCGCCCGAGCCGGTCCATGGCCTTGGCCGCGACGATCAGCGCGTGGGTCGAGTCGAGGCCACCGCTGACGCCGATCACGATCTTCGGCTGACCGATGGCGCTCAGGCGCTGCTCCAGCCCGGAGACCTGGATGTTGTAGGCCTCGTAGCAGTCCTGGTAGAGCCGCACCGGGTCGTCGGGCACGAAGGGGAACCGGGCGACCTCGCGGCGCAGCCCGATGTCGCCCGCCGGGGGCTCGAGCTCGAACTCGACGCGGGTGAAGTGGCGTGCGTCGACGCCCTCGGCCCCGCGGTTGTCGTCGAAGGTGCCCTGCCGCATGCGCTCCTGGCGCAGCCGGTCGAGGTCGACGTCGACCACGGTGGCCCGGGGACCGTCGGGGAACCGCTCGCTCTGCCCCAGCAGGTCGCCCATCTCGTAGACCATCGTCTGGCCGTCCCAGGACAGGTCCGTCGACGACTCGCCCTGACCCGCCGCGGCGTACACATAGGCGGCGTTGCAGCGGAAGCTCGCGCTGCGGGCGAGCAGGTGCCGGTCCTCGGAGCGCGCGATCGTGATCGGACTGCCGGACAGGTTGGCGAGCACGGTCGCCCCCGCGAGCGCGGCGTGGGCGCTCGGCGGGACGGGCACCCACATGTCCTCGCAGACCTCGACGTGCAGGTCCAGGCCGCGCACGTCGGTGGCGGAGAAGATGAGGTCGTTGCCGAACGGCACCCGCTCGCCGTTGAGCTCGATGCGGCCCTCGGCGGCGCACTGGTCGGCACCGGCCGCGAACCAGCGCGCCTCGTAGAACTCCCGGTACGTCGGCAGATAGGACTTCGGCGCGACCCCGAGCACCCGGCCGCCGTGGATCACCACGGCGCAGTTGAAGACCCGGTTGCCGCTCGCCAGCGGCGCTCCCACGACCAGCACGGGGCGCAGGTCGGCCGACGCCACGGTGAGCTCGAGGATCGCCTCACGCACCGCGTCGAGCAGCGTGTCCTGCAGGAACAGGTCGTCCACGGCGTACCCGGTCAGCCCCAGCTCGGGGAAGACCGCGACCGCCACCCCGTCGTCGTGCAGCGCCCGGGCCTGCTCCAGGACGCGGGCGGCGTTGGCGGCGGGGTCAGCGATCGCGACCGGCAGGGTCACCGCCGCGACCCGCGCGAAGCCGTGGGCGTAGGCCGAGTAGAAGTCCACGGGCCCACTCTAGGGATCGGCGAGCACGCGCCGGGCGATGAGTCGACGGGGTGGCACCGGTCTGCACCGCCATGAGCATCGCGAGCAGCCACATCCAGCCCTGCCTGTGGTTCGACGACGACCTGGAGGAGGCCGTCCGCTTCTACACCGCGATCTTCCCCAACTCCTCGATCGAGCACCTGGCCGCCGACGCCGGGGAGTTCACGCTCGACGGGCTGACCTTCCGCGGGATCAACGGCGGCCCGGCGTTCCCGTTCAGCCAGGCGGTGTCGTTCGCGATCTCCTGCACGGACCAGTCCGAGGTCGACTACTACTGGGACTCGCTCGCCGACGGCGGCGAGGAGTCGGTCTGCGGATGGCTCAAGGACCGGTTCGGCCTGTCCTGGCAGATCGTCCCGGAGCGGCTCTACGAGCTCGCCGCGGACCCGGATCCCGAGCGGGCGCTGGCCGTCGGACGGGCGATGCTCGGGATGCGCCGGATCGTCGTCGCGGAGCTCGAGGCGGCCGCCGACGCGGCCGGCCCGGGGTGACCGAGCACACAGCGCGCGGGGACCCTCGGCGGGACTAGCCTCGACGGTGCCCGTCCAACGAACGTGGACCCGCTCCGCGGGCCGCGAGTCACCCAGAACGGAGCTCGACGATGAGCAGCAGCACCCCCGAAGAGACGGCGCCGTACGGCGGCGCCCCCGCCGGGTCCGCGCCGATCCGGCGGATCCGCACCCACCACCTGCGGGAGATGAAGCAGCGCGGCGAGCGCTTCTCCATGCTCACCAGCTACGACCAGTTGACCGCGCAGATCTTCGACGAGGCGGGCATCGAGGTCCTCCTCGTCGGCGACAGCGCGTCCAACAACGTGCTCGGCAACACGACGTCCCTGCCGGTCACCGTCGACGAGCTGATCCCCCTGACCCGGGCGGTCAGCCGGTCGGTGTCGCGCGCGCTCGTGGTCGGCGACCTGCCGTTCGGCAGCTACCAGGCCTCGCCCGAGCAGGGCTACCTCACCGCCGTCCGGTTCATGAAGGAGGGCGGCGCCCACTGCGTCAAGCTCGAGGGCGGCGTCGAGATGGCGCCGCAGATCGAGCGGATGACCCGCGGTGGCATCCCGGTGATGGCCCACATCGGCTTCACGCCGCAGTCCGAGCACACCCTCGGCGGCTACCGGGTCCAGGGCCGCGGCGAAGCGGCCGACCGGGTCCTGCGCGACGCCCTCGCGGTGCAGGAAGCCGGCGCGTTCTCGGTCGTCATGGAGATGGTGCCCGGCGACGTGGCTGCGGAGGTCACCGCCAAGCTCGAGATCCCGACGATCGGCATCGGCGCCGGCAATCGCTGCGACGGCCAGGTGCTCGTCTGGCAGGACGCGTTCGGGCTGCGCACCGGCAAGATGCCGCGCTTCGTCAAGCAGTACGCCGACCTGCGCTCGGTCCTGCTCGACGCCGCCCGGTCCTACGACGCCGAGGTCAAGGACGGCAGCTTCCCCGGCCCGGAGCACACCTTCTGAGGCTCAGGCCCGTTTGAGACCGGCAGGGCGGCGTACCGTCGCTCCATGCGCGCGCGTCCCGCCGTCCTGTCGGTCCTCGCCTTGGCCGCGACGCTGGTCGCCGACGTCCTGGTCCCCACCCCGGCCAGCGCGGCGTCGTTCCGCGTCGAGGTGCTCGCCGAGGGCCTCGACCACCCGTGGGAGGTCGCCGAGCTGCCGACGGGCGACCTGCTCGTCACGCAGCGCGACCGGAGCACGCTGACGCTCGTGCCCGGCGGCGCCGGCACCCCGCGCGACCTCGCCTTCCCGAGCTCCCGGGTCTGGAACCTCGGCGAGACCGGCCTGCTCGGCCTCGCCGTCGACCCGGCGTTCGCGTCCAACCGGCGCATCTACACGTGCTCGGGCTGGCTCGCCGACGACGGTGGCCGCGACATCCGGGTCAACGCCTGGACCCTCGACGCCGGCCTGCATGCCGCGACGCTCGCCGGCCCCCTGGTGTCCGGGCTGCCGACGAGCCGGAGCGGACGCCACGGCGGCTGCCGACTCCTCGTCGCGCGCGACGGCTCGCTGCTGGTCGGCACCGGCGACGCCACGCGGTCCCGCGCCCCGCAGAGCCGGCGCTCGCTGGGAGGCAAGGTGCTGCGCGTCGACCGGTTCACCGGCCGCCCCGATCCGCGCAACCCGTGGGCAGACCGGTCGGGCAAGCGCCGCTACCTGCTCACCTACGGACATCGCAACGTGCAGGGCCTCGCCCAGCGGGCCGACGGCTCGCTGTGGTCGGTCGAGCACGGCACCGACCGTGACGACGAGGTCAATCTGCTGGGAGCCGGCCGCAACTACGGCTGGAACCCCGGCCCGGGCTACGACGAGACCCGCCCGATGACCGACCGCCGCCTGCCCGGGCGCCAGTACGCCGCGCGGTGGCGCTCCGGGCGCCCCACCATCGCCCCCTCCGGCGCCGCGTTCGTGGCCGGCCCCGCCTGGGGCCGCTTCGCGGGATGCCTCGCCGTGGCCGTCCTCAAGCGCCAGCGGCTGCTGTTCATCAAGCTCGACGATCGCGGCCGGGTGCGGTGGACCCGCGCCCCGCGCGACCTGCGCCATTTC
This sequence comes from Nocardioides segetis, assembly GCF_051390595.1. Classification (NCBI taxonomy): domain Bacteria; kingdom Bacillati; phylum Actinomycetota; class Actinomycetes; order Propionibacteriales; family Nocardioidaceae; genus Nocardioides; species Nocardioides segetis. The sequence continues at coordinate 99,804 of NZ_JBNINR010000007.1, forward strand.
GGCCGGCTGCGCGACGTCACCGCCGCCTCCGACGGCGCCCTGCTCGTCACTACCGACAACGGCGGTGGGCAGGACCGTGTGCTGCGGATCCGGCCCGCCTGACCCGGGTCGACGGGTGCCGGACGGTCAGGAGACGGGGCCGGCCTCCGGCTCGGTCTCGTCCTCGGGCCGGGCGCAGGCCTCGGCCGCGGGCTCGGCGGCGGGCTGCTCGGCCTCGTCCTCCGGCGCGGTGCACAGCTCGACCTCGGGCTCCCTCACCGGCGGCACCTGCGCCGCCGGCTCGGGACCGACCGCCGGCTCCGGCGTCGGCTCCGGTTCGGGCTTCGGCTTCGGCTCGGGCGTCGGCTCGGGGTCGGGCTTCGGCTCGGGGTCGGGCTGGGGCGTGGGTCCGGTCGTGGGCGGCGGTCCCGAGGCCGCCGGTTGCCCGGCCGGCGCCGGCGGTGGCTGGGGCAGCCCGACCGGAGCGTTCAGGACCGCGACGACCTGGGCCAGCATGGAGACGATGTCGGTGCAGTCGCACGCGGCGGGCACGGAGCCGTCGAGCGGTACGCCGACCGGGACGGTCGTCGGCCGTGCCGACGCCAGCGCCGCCGCCGACATCTCCTCGGCCTCGGCCCGGTAGGCCGCGACCAGCCGGCGCACGGCGCGCGGCAGGCGCGGGGAGGCGTCGTAGGTGCGCAGCGCCTTGCGCAGCGCCTGACCGTCGGAGAGGTCGTTGCCGCCGGCGCAGAGCAGGACGGCGGTGCCGAGCGTCGCGTCGTCGATGTCGTTGATGTCGCGGACCGAGTCGCCGTCGGCGTCGACCGCGACCCGCGCCCAGGTCTCGGGCAGCAGACCCATGGGTCCGACGGGGGCGTCCCACCGGGGGTTGCCGTCGAGCGCGCCGGCGTCGGTGTCGGAGACCCGGCTCCGGCCCGCCTTGCCGTTGAGCGGCCGGCCCACGACCGGCCCCTGGCCGTGGCTCGAGGCGAGCTTGCCGAGCGCGGCGAGGACCATCCAGTCGAGGTTGCAGGGGGCGGCGGCGTTGATGACCGTCGCCGCCCGCTGGTAGGCCATCACGACCTCGGTGGGCGCGTCGGCCAGGCGGTCGTCGGACCGGGTGCGGGCGGCGACGCTGCGGATGACGGGGTCCGGGGCGCTCTCCGCGGCAGGCGCGGCGACGGCGGGCGGCGCGGGAGGCGGCACGGTCGGATCGGGCGTCTCGACCGGGGTCGCGGCGGCCGGGCGGTCGGCGTCGGGGGTCGTGCGCCCACCCACCACCCCGGTCGTGGTCAGCACGACGGCGACGGCGGCCAGCACCGACACGATCGTGACGACCCGTCGGACGACACGTCCGGTCGGCCGGACGACGACCACCATGGATCCACCTGCTTCCTGGTCAGAGAGTCACTAGTCTCGCTCGAAATCCTGCCGTGCTCACGCAAACCCACAGAACTTGTCCGACTGGTCACGAAGTTGTCACCCAGGTGAGGGGCAGAGGAGGATGCGCGGGTGGCCGAGCTGATCTTCCGAACCGGGACGATGGACACGGGGAAGTCGACGCTGGCCCTGCAGACCAACCACAACCACGCGGCCCGCGGCCGGCGGGGACGGCTGTTCACCTCCCACGACCGCGCCGGCGCGGCGATGGTGTCCTCGCGCCTCGGACTGGTGGCCGACGCGCACGAGGTCGGTCCCGACTTCGACTTCTGGCGCTACACCGTCGACGCCCTCACCCAGGGCGCCCGCATCGACTACCTCATCTGCGACGAGGCCCAGTTCTACACCGCCGCGCAGGTCGACCAGTTGGCCAAGATCGTCGACGAGCTGCAGATCGACGTCTTCTGCTTCGGCATCCTCACCGACTTCCGGACCCGCCTCTTCCCCGGCTCCGCGCGCCTGGTGGAGCTGGCCGACCGCACCGAGGTCCTCCAGGTCGAGGCGCTGTGCTGGTGCGGCAAGCGAGCGACGCACAACGCCCGCACCGAGAACGGCGTCATGGTCACCGAGGGCGAGGTGATCGTCGTCGGCGACGTCGACGACCTCGCCGAGCCGGCCGCCGCCCACGTGGCCGACGACGTCGACGTCGCGTACGAGGTGCTCTGCCGCCAGCACCACCGCCGCGGCTTGACCGCGGCCCGGGCGCGGGCCGTCAGCCTGTCACCCGAGCCGCTGCCGTTCGTCTGATCAGCAGGCGCTGTAGGCCCGGGTGGCGGTCTTCTTCTTGCCGTTCGTGAGCTTGACCTTGACGTCGATCGAGGTGGCGGTCTTCGGGATGCCCGCGAGCACGACGCCCTTCTTCACGGCCTTCTTGATCTGCTTGGCCTTCACGGTGGCGACCTTGGCGCCCCCGGCGGTGAAGACGATCTTCTTGATCTTGCCCTTCTTGGCGGTCTTCTTCGCCGCCTTGGTGAGGGTCGCGTCGGCGGTGCCGGTCGCGCAGGTCACCTGCTCGGGCAGGCCGACGTACTTCACAGCCGGGCCCTCGGCCGATCCGTTCGGGGTGCCTGCCTGGCGGACCTCCAGCTTCCAGGGGAACGACGGCTCGGCAGCGAGCCGCTGCCCGGCCGGGGCCGGGAAGTCGACCGCGACCACGACCTGGACCTTCTCTCCCTTGGTGAGCGCCACCCCCTCGAGGTCGAGGACGCCGGGGGCGTCGCCCTCGTCGGTGACGTGGGTCGCGGCCAGGCAGGTCGCGCCACGGTAGACCTGCAGGAGGAGCAGATCCTCCGTGGCGGCGCCCGCCGCGCGCAGCGTGATCGTGGCCGGCGCGGTCGCCTGAGCGGTGACCTCGACGGTGTCGTAGTTGAGGGTGTACGGCACGCCCTCGGTGCCGCACTGCTCGGCAGGTGTCGGAGCGGGGAAGTCACGGACGGGATCGGTCGTCTCGACCGTGCCGGTGTAGGCCGTGTCGGCCACCGCGGAGGGACCCGAGAGCAGGACTGGCGCAAGCGCAACGGCGCTGATGGCCGCGAGGATGGTCGGGGTACGCATGCCGCGACTTTAGGGGGCACCGCGGCCCTGCCCAAGCACACGTCCGCGGACCGGAGGCGTCGACTCAGTCGACGAGGACCGGGATCAGCATCTCCTCGGGGGTCAGCGAGCCGTGCATCCCGATCAGCTTGGCCTCGTAGGGGAAGCCCTCGGTCGAGAGCACGGCGAAGTCGTCGCGGCAGGCCACGATCACGTCGCCGATCCGCGGCAGCACCGACGGGTCGACCGGGCCGAACCAGCCGCGGCCGATCGCCTCGGCCCGGGTGAGCACCTCGGCCCGTTCCGCCAGCCGCTCACGCCAGGTGGCGACCACGTCGGGCACCGCCCCGCCGGTGCAGTAGAGGTGCCGGAACCGCGCCTCGCCGCCGAGCAGGGCCACCCCGGAGCGCAGGTCGGCGTCGGCGGACGCGTCGATCCGGGCCTCGGCCGGCACGTCGACCATGCCGTGGTCCGCGATCACGACGAGCCGCCGGTCGGTGGGGAGCGCCTCGCGCAGCTGCTCGGCCTCGTGGTCGATCATGGCGAGCTGCTGGAGCCACTGGCTGGAGGCGACGCCCCAGCGGTGACCGGTCCAGTCCAGGTCCCCGTCGTAGACGTAGGTGAGCGTGGGCTGGCGCGGCGCCGGGGCCGAGGCGGCCACCACGGCCGCGATCCGCTCCCCGACCCGGTCCACGCCGACGTACTCCGCCCCGCGGTGCGCGGCGACGGTCAGCCCGCTTCCGTTGAACTCCCGCTTGTTGACGACCGTGACCCGCACCCCGGCGGCCTGCAGCGACGCGAACGCGGTGGGGTGCGGCTGCCATTCGACAGGGTCGACGTCGCCGTCCCACAGCAGCGCGTTGAGCAGGTCGCCGGTGCCGGGGATCCGGGTCGTGAAGCCGACCAGGCCGTGCGCGCCGGGGGTCAGACCGGTGCCGAGCGTGGTCAGCGAGGTGGACGTGGTCGAGGGGACGCTCGCGGTCGCCGGTGCCGAGGTCTCCAGCAGCGAGGAGAGGTACGGCGCCGCGTGGGCGTACCTCTCGAGCAGCCGGGCGCCGAGCCCGTCGATGAGGAAGATGACATACGACGACGCCTCGGGCAGGACCAGCCCCGTCGGAGCCGGCCCGAGCGGACTGCCGAGCGCGTGGGCCGCGGCCGGGACGATGTCCCCGAGCGAGCGGTCGCCGTACGCCGGCGCGCAGAAGTCAGCGCCCGCCACCCGGTCAGCCCCTCGTCAGCGCCGACAGCGACGCGGCGAAGGAGAGGAGGCCGCCGACCGCGTCCTTGCCGTCGGCGGCGGCGGAGACCCGCAGCGAGAAGTCGTCGGACGACATGGTGCCGGTGTAGCCGTGGTCGGCCTCGCACTGCGGGTCGTTGCAGCCCGCGGGCTCGAGGTCGACGCGGCTGACCGCTCCCCAGCCGATCGTGAGCACGGCCTCGGCGGGCGGGCGCGGGCCGGCGGTGGGGTTGGTGGTCATCCGGGTGACGACGACGGACGCCACCGAGCGCAGCGTGACGGCCTCGGTCGACGTCGAGGTGTACGGCTCGGGCAGCAGGTCGTCGCCCGCGTGCTCGTCGGTGTGGGCCAGGATCAGGCGGGACGGCGTCAGCACGATGACGGTCTGGTGGCGCCGCACCTCGTCCCGCTCGAAGGTCGGCTCGTGGTGGACGTAGAACGACACCACGGGCTCGCCGGCGACCGCGTCGACCACCGCGTCGGTGACGACCTCCGGGTAGTAGCCCGTGCGGTTGATCGCGGTGCGCAGGTCGGCGATCCGGTCCCCGTCAGTCATGCGCGCATCCTCGCACGACAGGCACGCCGCCCCTGCGGCACCTACTCGGGGATCGTGGTGACCAGGTCCGGCATCCGGCGGACCAGCGAGTCGGGGCGCGGGTCCTTGACGGCCGCGACCCGCGCCGAGGCGGTCAGCACCGACGCCGAGTCGACGCCGGCCAGCACGAGGGACAGCTCCAGCGAGCTGACCTGCGGCAGGTCGTTCTGCAGGACCGCCACCCGCGTGATGAGGTCCTCGATCGCCGCCACGTCGACCGGGTCGGCTCCGCGGTAGCCGAACAGCAGCGGCGACGCCTTCACCTCGCGCACCATCGCCGCGACCTCGTGGGCGCCCAGGGGCGGGATCCGGTAGGACCAGTCCCCCACCAGGTCGATGACCGGCCCGGAGACGCCGAAGGACACGACCGGGCCGAACAGCGGGTCCTCGAAGCTCCGCACCGCGATGGGTACGCCGGTCGGCGCGTTGCGCTGCACGACGAACCGGCCGACGGCGGGGTCGATCAGCCCGGCCAGGTAGTTCCAGGCCTCCTCCATGTCCTGCGCGTCGGGGATGTTGCGCCACACGTGGATCTGGTCGGGGCGCTCGCGCACCGAGGCGAGCGTCGACTTGAGCACGACGTCCCACCCGAGCCGCTCCCCCGCAGCGATGGCCGCCGGCAGGTCCGCGACCTCCACCGAGGGCCACAGCTCGATGCCGTAGGCGCGCAGCAGCACGGCGACCTGGTCCTGGTCGAGCTCGACCTCGCGGTCGGCCGCGACCACCTCGGGGTCCGCGAGGATCCGCTCCACCAGTCGCTTGGCGCTGCGGGCGTCCACCTCGCCGGCGTCCGCCGCCGGGCCGTCGGGCGCGTGCAGCCACACGGCGTACTCCACGACCCGGGCCAGGGCCCGGACCGCCGCCTCGACCGCGGGGTACGACGGCACCGAGCCGCGTCCCGCCGACGAGCCGGCGACGTCGGGCACCCGCAGGAGCTCCGGGATGCCCTCCGCGCCGAGGAAGGACGACACCAGCGGCTTGTCCGACTGCTCCCCCACCGCGGCCAGCACGTTGGCGACCTCCTCGCCGGAGACGTCGAGCGGCGGGATGTAGACCGCGATCACCGAGTCGACGTCGGGATCGTCGATGGCGTCGTCGAGAGCGTCCTCGAAGTCCTCGGCGGTGGCGTCGGCGCCCAGGGCCACCGAGCGGTTGACCACGAGGCCCACCGCGGACGCGGCGTCGGCGGCGAGCAGGCCCAGCGCGTCGGAGTTGCCGACGATCGCCACCCGCCGCCCGCGCGGGAGCGGCTGGTGGGCGAGCAGCTGGGCGACGTCGAACATGTCGTCGAGGGTGTCGACCTGGATGACGCCCGCCTGGCGGAACATCGCGTCGACCGCGGCCTGCGGCGCACCGATGCGGCGCACCGTGTGCCCCATCGGCACGCCCTGCGTCGTCCGGCCCGACCGGACGGCGACGATGGGCTTGCGAGCAGAGACCCGGCGGGCGATGCGCGAGAACTTGCGCGGGTTGCCGATCGACTCGAGGTACATCATGACGACCTCGGTCGCGTCGTCCTCCTCCCAGTACTGCAGGAGGTCGTTGCCCGAGACGTCGGCGCGGTTGCCGGCGCTGACGAAGGTCGAGATGCCCAGGCCCCGGTTCTTGACCTTCTCCAGGATCGCCGAGCCGAGCGCGCCGGACTGGCAGAAGAAGCCGGCCCGGCCGCGGGCCGGCATGACCGACGAGAGCGAGGCGTTGACCTGGACGACCGGGTCGGTGTTGAGCACGCCCAGGCAGTTGGGGCCGATCAGCCGCAGGCCGTAGGAGCGGCACAGGCCGGCCAGGTGACGCTGCCGCTTGCGGCCCTCCTCGCCGGTCTCGGCGAAGCCCGAGGAGATCACGATCAGCCCGTGCACGCCCTTGTTGGCGCAGTCGAGGACCACGTCGGTCACCGCCTCGGCCGGGACCGCCACGATGGCGACGTCGACGTCGTCGGGGATCTCGTTGACGTTCTTGTAGGCCGGGATGCCCGACACGGCGGGGGCGCTCGGGTTGACGACGTAGACCCGGCCGGTGAAGTCACCGTTGACCAGGTTGCGCACCAGCACCTGGCCGATCGTGTCCTGCCGGCGGCTGGCACCGATGATCGCGACCGAGCGCGGGTGGAAGAAGCGGTGGATCGAGGCCGCCTCGGCCGCGTGCTCGCGGTCGCGCATGACCCCGATCGCGGTATCGGTCGGGTCGATCGGGAACTCCAGGGTGATGACCCCGTCGTGGTAGCCGCTGACCACGCGGTAGCCGGCGTCGCGGAAGGTCTGGATCATCCGGGAGTTGTCGGGCAGCACCTCGGCGGTGAACCGTTCGACGCCGCGCTCGCGCCCGGCCTGGGCCAGGTGCTCCAGGAGGAGCTGGGCGATGCCCCGGCCCTGGTGCTCGTCCTCGACCAGGAAGGCGACCTCGGCCTCGTTGTCGCCCACCACGTCGTACCGGCCGACCGCGATCATCCGCTCCTGGAGGATGAGGACCAGCGCGACCCGGTCGCGGTGGTCGACATGGGTGAACCGGCGCACGTCGCGCTCGGACAGCACCGGCATCGGCGAGAAGAACCGGTAGTACTTCGACTCGTCGGACACCCGCGCGTAGAACTCGACGAGCAGCTCGTCGTCCTCGGCCCGGATCGGCCGGATGTGCGCCGTACGACCGTCCCGCAGCAGGACGTCGCCCTCCCAGTGCGCGGGCGGCGCCTCGATCTCGTCGGTGGGGGTGGGGTCGCCGGGGCTCACACGGAGAAATCTATCGGGTCATCCGCGAGCCCCCGGCCCGCTCGTCGGAGGCAACCGGAAGAATGAGGTCCATGGCACGGCGCACGAAGCAGGAGCCCCTCCCGGAGGACTTCGAGGAGCACATCCTCGACACCGACATCCGCGACGAGATGCAGTCGTCGTTCCTGGAGTACGCCTACTCCGTCATCTACTCCCGCGCTCTCCCCGACGCCCGCGACGGGCTGAAGCCGGTGCAGCGCCGGATCCTCTACACGATGAACGACATGAGCCTCCGGCCCGACCGGGGGCACGTGAAGTCCGCCCGCGTCGTCGGCGAGGTCATGGGTCGCCTGCACCCCCACGGCGACGGTGCGATCTACGACGCCCTGGTCCGCACGGCCCAGTCGTGGTCGCTGCGGCTGCCCTTCGTCGATGGGCACGGCAACTTCGGCTCGCCCGACGACCCGCCGGCGGCCATGCGTTACACGGAGTGCCGGATGGCGCCGCCCGCGCTGGCGATGACGGAGTCGATCGACGAGGACACCGTCGACTTCAAGCCCAACTACGACAGCCGCGAGTACGAGCCGACGGTGCTCCCCTCGGCGATCCCCAACCTGGTCGTCAACGGTACGACGGGCATCGCGGTCGGCATGGCGACCAACATGGCGCCGCACAACCTGGTCGAGGTGGTCCAGGCCCTGCGCCACCTCATCCAGCACCCCAAGACCGACATCGACGGGCTGATGCGGTTCATCCCCGGTCCCGACCTGCCGACCGGCGGCAAGATCGTCGGCCTCGACGGCATCCGCGACGCCTACGAGACCGGCCGCGGCGTGTTCAAGATGCGCGCCACCGCCCGCGTCGAGACGATCGGGCGCCGCAAGGGCATCGTCGTGACCGAGCTGCCCTACGGCGTCGGCACCGAGAAGGTCGTCGAGCGCATCAAGGTGCTCGTGCAGTCCAAGAAGCTGCAGGGCATCGCCGACATCAAGGACCTCACCGACCGCGAGAACGGCCTGCGCCTGGTGATCGAGGTCAAGAACGGCTTCGTGCCGGAGGCCCTGCTCGAGCAGCTCTACAAGCTGACCCCGCTCGAGGACTCCTTCGGCATCAACAACGTCGCCCTCGTCGACGGCCAGCCCCGCACCATGGGGCTCAAGGAGATGCTCGAGGTCTTCCTCCAGCACCGCTACGACGTCGTCCGTCGCCGCTCGCAGTTCCGCCGCAACAAGAAGGCCGCGCGCCTCCACCTCGTCGACGGCCTGCTGCTGGCCCTCCTCGACATCGACGAGGTCATCCAGGTCATCCGCACCAGCGACAACTCGACGGCCGCCAAGGAGCGGCTGATGACCGTCTTCGAGCTCTCCGAGGTCCAGGCCGAGTACATCCTCGAGATGCAGCTGCGCCGGCTCACCAAGTTCTCCCGCCTCGAGCTCGAGAAGGAGCAGGAGGAGCTGCGCAGAGAGATCGAGGAGCTCGACGCGATCCTCGCCGACGAGGGCCTGCTCAAGAAGCAGGTCTCCACCGAGCTGGCCGACGTCGCGAAGACCTTCGGCACGCCGCGTCGTACCGTCCTGCTGGAGTCGGCGGGCACCACCGCGATCGCCGCCGCGACGGCGTCCCTCGAGGTCCCCGACGACCCGTGCTTCGCGCTGATGTCGTCCACCGGCCTGCTGGCCCGCACCAGCAATGCCGACGAGATCGGCACGGGCGGTGGCCGGGCCAACCACGACGTCGTCGTCTCCGCGGTCCGCACGACGGCGCGCGCCGACATCGGGGTGATCACGTCCGCCGGACGCCTGCTCCGGTTGGCCGTCCTCGACCTGCCGGCGATCCCGCCCTCGGCCAACGAGCCCAACCTCCAAGGCGGCCTCCCGCTCTCCGAGGTGCTCGAGCTCGCCACCGGCGAGCGGGCGCTCGCGCTGACCACGCTCACCACCGAGGGTCCCGGTCTCGCGCTCGGCACCCGGCAGGGTGTGGTGAAGCGGGTCAACCCCGAGGTCCTCAACAAGGACGAGTGGGAGGTCATCGGCCTCAAGGAGGGCGACGAGGTGGTCGGCGCGGTCGAGCTGCGCACGGGCCAGGAGGAGCTCTGCTTCGTCACCTCCGACGCCCAGCTGCTCCACTACCCCGCCGACACCGTGCGTCCGCAGGGCCGCTCCGGCGGCGGCATGGCCGGCGTCCGCGTGACCGACGGCGAGCGGGTGGTCTGGTTCGGCGTCCTCGACCTCAACTCCCCCGGCGGCGTGGTGCTGGTGACCTCGTCCGGCTCCTCGACCGCCCTGCCCGGCACCGAGCCCGGCTCGGTCAAGGTGACCGACTTCTGGGAGTACCCCGCCAAGGGGCGGGCGACCGGCGGCGTGCGCTGCCACCGCTTCCTCAAGGGCGAGGACACGCTGGTCTTCGCGTGGGCGGGTCCCGCCCCCGCCCGGGCCGCGGCGACCAGCGGCGCGCCCGTCGACCTGCCGGAGGCCAACGGTCGTCGCGACGGGTCCGGGGTCCCGGGCAGCCAGGCCCTCGCGGCGGCGGCCGGGCCGCTGCTGGTGACCCTGGGTGTGTCAGGGTGAGCGCATGACGACCTCGACCCGTGTCGCCGCCGGCCTGCTCTCCGCACTCGTCGCCGTCGGCGGCCTCTCCGCCTGCTCCGGGGACGACGACTCGCCCGACGCCACGTCGTGGTCGGACGCCGGCGCGAAGGCCAAGGACCTGCTCGACGCCACCAGCGGGGTCGAGGTCAGCCTGTCGACCGGCGACGACCCGGGTGTCGACTACCTCAAGGCCGCGAGCGGCACGATCATCGCCGACCCCGCCGCCTTCGAGGGCGAGGTCAGCGGCAAGGTCGCCGGCTTCTCGGTGAGCGGCGTCCCGGTGATCTCGGTCGACGGCACGCTGTGGATCGACCACATCGCGCTCGGCGGATGGAGCGACCGCTTCCAGCCCGGGGACCTCTGCGCGCCCGACCCGGCCCGGCTGCTCGACCCGTCGGTCGGCGTCTCGTCGGTGCTGACCAGCAGCACCGACGTCGAGGCGGGCGAGTCCGAGCGCGGCGGCGAGGACAACAAGGAGGTCTTCCACACCTACTCCGGCACCGCGACGGGTGACTCGATCCGCGCGATCCTTCCCTGCGCCGAGGGCGACGACTTCGAGGCGACCTACCGCGTCGACGACGACGGCTACCTCCGCACGGCGCGGCTGACCGGGGTCTTCTTCCCCGACTCCGAGTCGGTGACCTACACGATCGACATCACCGAGTACGACGTCGAGAAGGACATCTCGGCCCCGAAGTGAGGCGGCACCGATGAGCGGGGCGAACCGGCTGCTGCTGGGCTTCTGCGCCGTCGCGGTCGCGTTCGCGGCGGTCGACACCTATGTCGTCGTCCTCGCCCTGCCGGACATGATGGCCGGTGCCGGCATCCCCGTCGAGGAGCTGCAGCGGGCCGCGCCGATCGTCTCCGGCTTCCTGCTCGGCTATGTCGCGATGCTGCCGCTGATCGGCCGGATCGCCGACCTGCGCGGCCAGGTGCCCGTCCTGGTCATGTCGCTGGTCGTGTTCGCCGCGGGCTCGCTGGTCACCGCGATCTCCTACGACCTGCCCAGCATGGTCGCGGGCCGCTTCCTCCAGGGCGTGGGCGGCGGCGGGCTGGTCCCGGCGACCATGTCGCTGGTCGCCGCCCTCTACCCGGTCGAGCGGCGGGGCCTGCCGCTGGGGATCGTGTCGGCGGTCCAGGAGTTCGGCAGCGTCCTCGGCCCGCTGTTCGGCGCGTTCGTCCTCTCGTTCACCTCCTGGCGCGGCATCTTCGCGATCAACCTCGCGGTCGGCGTCCTGCTCCTGGTCGCGGTCGGTGCGGCGAGCTCGTCGCACGGCCGCCGGGGCGCCGGAGGAGACGGAGGAGGCGAAGGGGCGGAGGCGACGGGCCGGGACGCCCGCCGCCGGCTTCCCGACGTGGTCGGCATCCTCCTCCTCGCCGCCACCCTCGGCGCCGGCTTCCTCACCTTCGTCCAGCCCGGCTCCCTGCAACGCGACCTGTCCTGGGGCCGGCTGTTCATCCCGTACGTCGACGGCGGCGGCCGCTGGGTGACCCCGGTCGGCGTGGCGACGATCGCCGCGTCCGTCCTGTTCGTCGCCTGGTGCTGGCTCCGGCCCCGGGCACTGGTCGACCTGCGCGGCTGGCTCGCGCACCTGCGGGCGGCCGACCTGCTCGGGGCGAGCCTCCTGGCGATCGTCCTCGGCGGCATCGTGCTCGCCTTCGCGACCGCGGACCCCGAGGTCGCCGTGTTCTCCCCCCAGGGCCCGTGGTTCCTCGCCGGCTCGGCTGTCGCCGCGGTGCTCCTGGTGCTGCATCTGCGCCGGTCGCCGGCGCCGATCGTGCCGCGGGGAACCCTCCGTCCGGTCCCCGCCTGGGGGGCGCTCGCGGTGAGCTTCCTGGTCGGGTGGGCGCTGATCGCCGCGCTGGTCGACATCCCGCTCTTCGCCCGCACCACCACCGAGCAGGACTCCCAGCTCGGCGCGGCGCTGGTCCTGCTCCGCTTCCTGGCCGCACTCCCGGTCGGCGCGGTCCTCGGCGGATGGCTGCTGCGCCGGGTCGACGCCGGCGTGCTCACCGCCATCGGCATGGCCGTCGCGGGTGGCGCCTTCCTCGCCATGGGCCAGTGGGACGCCGACAGTCTCGAGGGGTTCGCCGCCAACGTCCCGCTCGTCCTCGGCGGGCTCGGCTTCGGGCTCGCGCTGGCACCCGTCAACGCGGCCATCCTCGCGGTCACCGACGACGACACCCACGGCTTGGCCAGTGCGCTGGTCGTGGTGGCCCGCATGGTCGGCATGCTCGTCGGCATCTCCGCCCTGACCACCATCGGTCTGCGCCGGCTCTACGCCGCGCAGGAGTCCGACCCGGGCCTCGGCATCACGGAGCTGGGGATCGTGCAGGAGCAGGCGGTCTTCCGGGGCGCCGCCGTCGCCGCCCTCGCCGCCGCGCTCCTGGCCCTGCTCGTGCTCTCCCGGGTCCGCACCCAGAACGTGGACACCGCGGAGGCGCTGCGGGCCGGCGGATAACCTGACGGTCATGGGTGAATTCGACGATCTGCTGAAGGCGAACCGGGACTACGCCGAGAAGTTCGACCAGGGCGGGTTCGACGGCAAGGCCCATGCCGGTGTCGCCATCGTGACCTGCATGGACTCCCGGATCGACCCGCTGCGGATGCTCGGCCTCGACTACGGCGATGCCAAGATCTTCCGCAACCCGGGCGGCCGGGTGACCGAGGCCGCTCTCGAGGCACTGGTCCTGGGGGCGCACCTGCTCAACGTCGACCGGATCCTGGTGATCCCCCACACCCGCTGCGCGATGGCCTCGAGCACGGAGGCCGAGATCCACGACAAGATCGGCGCCGCCGTCGGGCAGGACGTCACCTGGCACGCGTTCCACGTGATCGCCGACCAGAAGGCCGCGCTGGCCGAGGACGTCCGCAAGGTCACCTCCCACCCGCTGATCCCCGACTCGGTGAAGGTCGGCGGGTTCATCTACGACGTCGACACGGGCCTGCTCAGCCAGGAGGTCTGACACCGACGGTAGGTTTCCGGAGGACCGGGACCTGCCGTACGTGTCACCGCGGCCAGGTCGGTTGTCCACAGCCACGCAGCCGCCGTGTTCCCGGTCCGGCCGCCGCGGGCAGGGCCACCTCCATGACAGACGAGTGGCGCCCGCGACTGCCCGGTGCACCGTCGGTGACCTGGCCGGTTCCCGTCGATCCCTCCGGACGCGCGGGACCGACGCGCGGGCAGGCCGCCGGCCCCCGGTGGCGACGGAGCAGTCTCAACCTCTACGTGCCGTCCTCCGTCGACCGATCTTCGCCTGAACAGCGCATCGTGGAGGCGTTCGCACGGTCGCGCGGCGGAGGTGTCGTCACCGGGTGGGCGGCGCTGCGCCTGCACCTGGTGACCTACTTCGACGGGCTCGGCGCCCACGCCGGGACGCCGGCCCCGGTGCCACTCATCGAAGGGCACGCCCGGCTGAGATCCACCCCGGAGGTGCTGGTCGTCCGGAGCCAGGTGTCCGACGCCGACATCGTGCTCCTTCGTGGCGTGCGGTGCACGACCCCCGAACGAGCTCTCCTCGATCACCTCGCGCGGCTGGACGACGTGCGCGAGGCCGTGGTGGCACTCGACATGGCGACAGCCGCCCAGGTGACGTCGATCCGCCGGTTCACCGCCCATCTCGACCAACGCGCGCGCCCGGGGCACCCGCCTCGCCCGGGAAGCCTTGCCTTTCGCCGGCGAGCACAGCGCGTCTCCCCAGGAGTCCCGGTTCCGCCTGATCTGGCAGCTCGACGCCGGGTGGCCGCGCCCCCTCGTCAACCGCGACGTCCTCGACCTGGAGGGCAGGTTCCTCGGCCGTCCCGACCTGCTCGACCCCGAGCGCGGGATCGTCGGCGAGTTCGCCGGGGCGGTCCATCGCCACCGCTCCCGGCACCGCAGCGACGTCCGCCGCGAGGACCTGTTCCGCCGCGCGGGTCTCGAGTACGTCGAGGTCGTGGGGGCCGACCTCCGGGACCGGGCTTTGGTGGTCGACCGGATGGAGGCCGCCGCGGCCCGGGCGGGACGCCAGCCGCGTCGTTGGCAGCTCGGGCCGACGCCGACGCCGCTGGACGATGTGCTCGACCAGCGCGACGCGATGATCGCGCTCGCCGAGCAAGGCACCCCTGGTCGCGCCGAATGACTCCCACGGCAGGTTTCCGGAGGACCGGGACCTGCCGTACGTGTCACCGCGGCCGAGGCCGGCGCTCAGAGCAGGTCGCGCAGCCGCTGGTCCACCAGCGCGCCGGGCAGGTCGCCCAGGCCGGCGCCGAGGGTCGCCAGGTCGCCGATCGCGGTCACCCGGTCGAGCAGCGCGGTGGTGGCACCCACCGGGTCGCTCCCGAGCCGGGCATCCATCAGCAACGGGCAGTCCACAGCACCGCCGTCCGGCTCCGGCGGCAGCGCGGCGGTCCAGCAGCCGACCTCCAGCCGCAGCGGCGCGGTCGGTCCCACGCCGTCGGCCAGCACGTCGACGTACCAGAACAGCTCCCCGACCGGGATCCGCAGGTGTCCGCGCCGGGCCTTGGCGCCGCGCGCCTTGAGCAGCTTGACGACGGCGGCGCGGTCGCTCATGCGTCGAGCGTCTCCATGTCGACCTCGTAGGCGCCCTGGATGATGAACTCCTTGCGCGGCGCGACGTCGCTGCCCATGAGCAGCTCGAAGACCTCGGAGGCGACCTCGAGCTCGTCGACGGTCAGCCGGCGCAGGGTACGACGGCGCGGGTCCATCGTGGTCTCGGCCAGCTGGTCGGCGTCCATCTCACCGAGGCCCTTGTAGCGCTGGACCGGGTCCTTCCAGCGGACTCCTCGCTTCTTGAGCTCCGCGAGCTTGCGCTGCAGCTCGTCGTCGGAATAGGTGTAGACGTACTTCTCCTGGCCCTTCTTGGGGTTGGAGATCTCGATGCGGTGCAGCGGGGGCACCGCGGAGTAGACCCGTCCGGCCTTGACCAGGTCGGGCATGTACTTGAAGAACAGCGTCGCCAGCAGGGTCCGGATGTGGGCGCCGTCGGAGTCGGCGTCGGCCATGAAGATGACCCGCCCGTAGCGGCGGGCGTCGAGGTCGAAGGTGCGGCCCGAGCCGGCGCCGACGACCTGGATGATCGAGGCACACTCGGCGTTCTTGAGCATGTCGCCCACCGACGCCTTCTGGACGTTGAGGATCTTGCCGCGGATCGGCAGCAGCGCCTGGAACTCCGCGTTGCGGGCCAGCTTGGCGGTGCCGAGCGCCGAGTCGCCCTCGACGATGAACAGCTCGGTGCGCTCGTTGTCGCCGGAGCGGCAGTCGGCGAGCTTGGCGGGCAGCGTCGAGGACTCCAGCGCGTTCTTGCGGCGCTGGGTCTCCTTGTGCTGCCGCGCCGCGATGCGGGTCTTGGACGCCGAGACGACCTTCTCCATCAGCAGCTTGGCCTGGGCCTTCTCGGCCCGCTTGGTCGAGGTCAGGAACTCCTTGAGCTCCTTGGCCACGACCTTGCGGACCACGGTCCGCGCCGCGGGGGTGCCGAGGATCTCCTTGGTCTGCCCCTCGAACTGGGGCTCGGCGAGCCGCACGGTCACCACGGCGGTCATGCCCTCGAGGATGTCGTCCTTGATGACGTCGTCGTCGTTGACCTTGAGCGCCTTGGACGCCCGCATCGCGTCGTTGAACGTCTTGGTCAGCGCCGCCTCGAAGCCCGAGACGTGGGTGCCCCCCTTGGGGGTCGCGATCACGTTGACGAACGAGCGCAGCTCGGTGTCGTAGCCGCTGCCCCACCGCACCGCGACGTCGACGGACAGCTCCCGCTCGACGTCCTGCGGGGTCATGTGGCCCTTGTCGTCGAGCAGCGGCACCGTCTCGGTGAACACGTCGCTGCCCTGCAGCCGGAGCACCTCGGTGACCGCCTCGCCGGTGGAGAGGTAGTCGCAGAACTCGCCGATGCCGCCGTCGTGGCGGAACTTCTCCTCGGTCCACTCCGCGCGGTCGGCGGCGCGCTGGTCGCTGATGACCAGCTCCAGGCCCGGGACGATGAACGACGTCTGCCGGGCCCGCCCGATCAGGCCGTCGAGGACGAACTCGGCGTCCTTGGTGAAGATCTGGCGATCGGGCCAGAACCGGATGCGGGTGCCCGACCTCCCCTTGGCGACCCGACCACCCTTGCGGGTCAGGCCGGACTGCGGGGTGAAGGCGCCGCCGGGGCCCTCGCCGTCGAACACGCCCGGGACGCCGCGCTGGAAGCTGATCCCCTGGCTGGCCGGCGAGCGATCCACGTCGATGTCCATCCGGCTCGACAGTGCGTTGACGACCGAGAGGCCGACGCCGTGCAGACCACCCGTGGCGACGTACGAGCCCCCGCCGAACTTGCCGCCGGCGTGGAGCTTGGTCGCCACCACCTCGACGCCGGGGAGCCCCGTCTTGGGCTCCTTGTCGGTCGGGATGCCGCGCCCGTCGTCGTAGACCTCCACGGAGTCGTCGGCGTGCAGGATCACCTCGACCCGGCGGGCGAAGCCGCCGAGGGCCTCGTCGACGCCGTTGTCGATGATCTCCCAGAGGCAGTGCATCAGCCCCCGGGTGTCGGTGGAGCCGATGTACATCCCGGGACGCTTCCGCACGGCCTCGAGGCCCTCGAGGACCAGGAGGTGGGCTGCGTTGTAGGTGTTGTCGGCGATGACCGGCTCCTCACGGTGGATCACGGGTACTTCCAAGGACATGAATCTACCCGCGACACGCCGGAGGACGATGCAGGGACACGGGTGCCGGGGGATGTCGAATGACGGCAGGACCGTCATCGGGCCGCCCACGCGTCTGCGGGAGCGGCGGGTGATGATCACAAGGTGGTTTCGAGCAGTGGAAAATGGCCGACCGATCCTCCGGCGGATGCTTGGATGGTCGGGAAGCACAACTGGACACAAGTGGAATGGAACACATGCGGACGGGAATCTTTTGCCCCGGCCGCTACGTTGATCCGGACGACACCCGATGAGGATGTCATCGCATCGATTGAGAGGGCCCGAGATGACAACTGCTGTTGCTCCCAGTGCCGCGTTGACCGCGGAGGACCGCTGCGACCGGTGTGGTGCCCAGGCCTACCTCCGCGTCGAGCTCGCCTCGGGCGGAGAGCTCCTCTTCTGTGCTCACCACGCCCGTGAGCACGGGGACGCGCTCAAGGACATCGCCGTGCGCTTCCACGACGAGACCCACAAGCTCACGGAGAAGCCGGCGCCCGTCGCCGACTGAGGTCTCCGTCGCACAGGTCCCGGGTCCCCCGGGGCCTGTGCGCTTTTTCGGACTCCCCGCGCGGCCGGTGACCACCGAGGTTAGCCTTACCTCATGAAACTCCGCCTCGCCGCCGCCGCGGCCGCCAGCCTGGCGCTGGCCCTGTCCGCCTGCTCCTCCGACGTCGCGGACGACGACGCGGAACCCGCCTCCGGCGCCTCGGCGACGCCGGAGGGCCCGTGGTCCTTCACCGACGGCTCCGGCGAGGTCGTCACGCTCGACGAGGCGCCGACCCGGATCATCGCGCACGCACCCGCGGCGGCCGCCCTCATCTCGTACGGCATCCGGCCGGTCGGCATCTACGGCGACGAGCCCGTCGAGACCGATCCCAACCTCGACGGCGTCGACCTCACCGGCATCGAGATCCTCGGTGAGGAGTGGGGATCCATCGACGTCGCCAAGGCCTCCACCCTGGCGCCGGACCTGATCGTGGCGGACTGGTGGCCCGCCGAGGAGGCGCACTCCGGGCTCGAGAACAGCGTGAAGGCGAAGAGCAAGAAGCTCGCCGAGCTGGCCCCCGTCGTGGGCCCGTCGCAGGGGGGATCGATCCTCAACCTGGCCGAGGGCTACGAAGAGCTCGCCGCGAGCCTCGGCGCCGACGTCGAGGACTCCCAGGGCGCCGAGGACAAGGCGGCCTTCGAGGAGGCCCGCGACGCCTTCATCGCCGCGATGGAGGACAAGGACATCACCGCCCTGGCCGTCTCGCCGATGGCCGACCTGCTCTACGCCGCCAACCCGGAGTACGCCCCGGAGCTGCTCGACTTCACCGAGTGGGGGCTGCAGGTCGTCGTTCCCGACTCCCCCGACCCGGACTTCCCGTACTGGGAGAACCTGAGCTGGGAGAACGCCGACAAGTACCAGCCCGACGTGCTCCTCATCGACAGCCGCAGCTTCGAGGAGGCCACGAAGGTCGTCGCCGACCAGCCGACCTGGACGTCGATCCGCGCGGCCGAGGCCGGACAGCTCATCGAGTGGCCGGCGTTCTGGCTGCACACCTATGCCGACTACGCCGACGCCCTCACCCAGCTGACCGCCGACCTCGCCGAGGTCGACGACACCATCGGCGACTGACCAGCGGGTGTCCGCAGCAACTGTCGCCGCGACAGCGGCACCGCGCCGACGGCGGGCCTCCGGGCTCGCCGTCGGCCTCGTGCTGCTGGCGGCGCTCGTCCCGGTCCTGGCCTTCCTCAGCGTCACCCAGGGCTCCCGCGACATCGCGCTGCGCGACGTCGTCGACGCGTTCGGGCACTTCACCGGGTCCTCCTCCGTCGACGACACCGTGACGGTGCGCTTGCGCGTCCCCCGCACCATCCTGGGCCTGCTCGTCGGCGCGGCCCTCGGCCTCGCCGGCACCCTGCTCCAGGGCCTGACCCGCAACGCCCTCGCCGACCCCGGCATCATGGGCGTCAACGCGGGCGCGGCGTTCGCCGTCGTCGGCTCGATCACGCTGCTGGGGGTCAGCGGCCTCGGGTTCCACGTCGCCGCGGCCTTCCTCGGCGCCCTCGCCGCGACCGCCCTCGTGTACGCCGTCGGCTCGCTCGGTCGCGACGGCGCGACTCCGGTCAAGATGGCTCTGGCTGGTGCGGCCATCACCGCCGGACTGACGGCCGTGACCACCGGGCTGCTCCTCACGGACCTCAGCGCGCAGCAGCAGTACCGGTTCTGGCAGGTCGGCTCGCTGGCCGGCCGCTACGCCCCGATCGTGACCGGGGTCGCGCCGTTCCTGGCCGCCGGCGTCGTCGGCGCGCTGATGTGCGGTCGCTGGCTCAACGCGCTCGCCCTCGGCGACGACGCCGCGCGCGGACTCGGGGTCTCCCTCGGCCGCACCCGCATCGCCCTCTTCCTGGTCGTCGGCCTGCTGTGCGGCGCGGCGACCGCCGCCTGCGGGCCGATCGTGTTCGTCGGCCTCGTGGTGCCCCACGTCGCGCGCTTCCTGTGCGGTCCCGACTACCGGTGGGTGCTCCCCTACGCCATGGTTCTCGGTGCTCTGCTGCTGCTCGGAGCCGACATCCTCGGCCGTGTGCTCGGGGGCACCGGCGAGCTGCAGGTCGGTGTCGTGCTCGGCATCCTCGGTGCCCCCTTCTTCATCCTCCTCGTCCGCTACGCCCGGCTGGCGGAGCTGTGAACACACCGACCGCGGCCGCGCCGGCCGCCGCCACCCGCCCCCGCGAGGAGGACCGCACCGCCGGCGCGCGGGGAGCCCTGCGCGAGACCCGCCGCCGTCGGCGGACCCGCGCGCTCGCCGTACCGGCGGTCCTGCTCGCGATCGCGGCGCTGCTGGCCCTGCTCACGCTGTGCTTCGGCTCCGTGCGGCTGAGTCTCGACCAGGTGCTCGGCTCGCTGCTCGGGATCCGGGAGAACGGCGCCGTCGACTTCATCGTGCACGACCTGGCGGGGCCGCAGGTCAAGGCCGCGCTGTGCGTCGGGCTGGCGCTCGGCGCCGCGGGCACCATCTTCCAGCAGCTGCTGCGCAACCCGCTGGCCTCACCGGACTTCGTCGGCATCTCCGCCGGCGCGAGCGTCGCCGCGGTTGCGGGCATCGCGGTCCCGGCCTTCGCCGGTGCCAGCCTTCCCGCGCTCGCGTTCGTCGGCGGCGTGGTGACCGCGGCGGCCATGTACCTCCTCGCCTGGCGCGACGGCATCACCGGCTACCGCTTCGTGCTGATCGGCATCGGCACCGCCGCCTTCTGCACCGGTGTCGTGGGCTACCTGCTCACCCGGACGTCGCTGACCGAGGCCCGCGCCGCACTGCACTGGCTGACCGGGTCCATCGGGCAGGCCGGCGACGCGGAGAACGACGTGCTGCTGGTGGCGCTGATCGTGCTCCTCCCGTTCGTGCCGGTGCTCCAGCGGATGCTGCGCAGCATCGAGATGGGCGACGACACCGCCCGCGGTCTGGGCGTGCGGATCGAGCCCACCCGGCTCGCGCTCATCGCCGTCGGCGTCCTCCTCACCTCGCTGGCCACCGCCGTCGCGGGCCCGATCGCCTTCGTCGCGCTGGTCGCCGGACCGGTCGCCGACCGGCTGCTCGGCAGCGCTCGCGGCGGCATCGTCGCCGCCGGCGCCGTCGGCGCGATCCTCTGCCTCGTGGCGGACTACGTCGCCCAACACCTCCTGCCCGTCGAGGTGCCGACCGGCGTGGTCACCGGCGCCGTCGGCGCGCCCTACCTGCTGTGGCTGATCGCCACCACCAACCGGAGAGGAATGGGCGGATGACCCTGACCGAGCCCACCGCCACCCCTCGGCTGGCCGCCCGCGAGCTGTCCCTGGGGTACGACGACCGGGTGGTCGTCGACGGCCTCGACCTGGACGTCCTGGACGGCCGGGTCACGGCCATCGTCGGCGCGAACGCCTGCGGCAAGTCGACGCTGCTGCGCGGGCTGGCCCGCCTCCTGCGCCCGTCCACGGGTGAGGTACTGCTCGACGGGACACCCATCCTGGACCGGGGCTCGCGCGAGGTCGCGCGGATCCTGGGACTGCTCCCCCAGACCCCGGTGGCGCCCGACGGCATCACCGTGGCCGACCTGGTCGCGCGGGGACGCCACCCGCACCAGGGCTGGTTCCGCCAGTGGAGCGCCCGCGACGAGACGGCGGTCGCGGACGCGCTCGCCGCCACCGACACCGTCGAGCTCGTCGACCGGCCGCTGCACGCGCTGTCCGGCGGCCAGCGCCAACGGGTCTGGATCGCGATGGCGCTCGCGCAGGAGACCGACCTCCTGCTGCTCGACGAGCCGACGACCTACCTCGACATCAGTCATCAGGTCGACCTGCTGCGGCTGTTGCGCTCGCTGAACCGGGCGACCGGGCGCACGATCGTCACGGTGCTGCACGACCTCAACCTCGCCTGCCGCTACAGCGATCATCTCGTCGTGATGGCCGCGGGCCGGATCCTCGCCGAGGGCCCGCCCGCCGAGGTCGTCACCGCGGATGTGGTCGAGGCGGCGTTCGGCCTGCCGTGCGTCGTCGTCCCGGACCCGGTGGCTGGCTCGCCGATGATCGTGCCCGCCGGCGACTGATCCGAAGTCCCGGCTCCAGGCTGAGATGATGCCGCGGTGACCCGGCGCGGCGCCGCACTCGGGCTCGGCGGCGTCGTCGCCGGGCTGGTCCTCGGCTGCACCACACCGACCACGCCGACCACACCGACAGCACCGACCACGCCGCGCACCGACGGGTCGGCACAGGAGCCGCTGGTCGTCGCCGTCCACGCCACCCGGCCGGCTCCCCGGCTGACCCTCGCCGAGGCGCGGGCGGTCGTGGCGGGCGAGGTGGACACCTGGCGGACGCTGGACGGGACCGGCCGGCCGCTGCGCATCGTCGCGAGCGTGCGGGAGGTACGGCGGGATCCGGACGCCGTGGCGGTGCTCCCCGCGTCCGCGCTCGATGCCACGGTGCGCCCCGCACGCGTGGGCGGCGTCGACCCGCTCCGGCGACCGGCGGACTATCCGCTGCTGGTCGTCGGGACGCCACCGCCGCCGGTGACGACGCTGAGCGTCGTCGGCGACGTGATGCTGGGGCGCCGGGTGGCCGCGCGGGCGGCCGCCGCCGGCGACCCGAGCCTGCCGTTGCGGCCGCTGCAGCGACGGCTCCGCTCCGCGGACCTGACCGTGGGCACGCTCGAGAGCACCCTGTCCGACGACGGCGCGCCGCGCCAGGGAGACGACTCGTTCGCCGCGCCGCCCGACGTCCTCGCCGGGCTCGCCGACGCCGGCTTCGACGCCGTCTCCCTCGCCAACAACCACGCCGGCGACTTCGGCAAGCGCGCGCTGCTCGCGACGCTGGACCTCCTCGCCGACGGGCCGGTCCGGGCGTTCGGGGCGGGGCGCGACCGGGCCGCCGCCGGCACGGCGTACGTCGCCGAGCGCAACGGCGTGCGGTTCGCCTTCCTGGGCTTCAACGCCATCGGCGAGACGCCTCGCGCCACGCGCGGGCGGCCGGGCGCGCTGTCGGTCCGGATGCCACCGCGGACCGGACCGCTCGTCGAGCGCGACCTCGCCTACGTCGAGCGCCTGGTCCGCCGGCTCGACCGGCAGGCCGATGTCGTCGTGGTGCTCCCCCACTGGGGCACCCAGTACACCCACATCGCGGAGCCGATCCAGTCCCGGGTCGCGCGCCGGCTCGCGGGTGCGGGCGCCGACCTGGTCGTCGGCGGCCACCCCCACTGGGTGCAGGGCCTGCAGTGGTACGACGGCACCCTGGTCGCGCACTCCCTGGGCAACTTCGTGTTCGACATGGACTTCATGACCCAGACCCGGCAGGGCGTCCTCCTCGAGGCGGTGTTCTGGGGCAGCGAGCTCAAGGGGTTCCGGCTGGTCCCCTACGCGATGGACGACGAATTCGCGCCGCGCCCCGCCGATGGCCGGCTCGCCGCGGACATCCTGGGCGACGTCTGGCGCCACGGCGGCGGGCCGTTCCGGCGCTCAGCCCCGTAGCCAGGCCAGCACCAGCCGGCCCACCCGGTCGAGCTGGTCGACGTCGACGAGTCCGGGGAGGTCGCCGGGGTCGTGGTAGCCGGCGTACGGGGTGCTGCCGACCCGCAGCCCCGGCAGTCCGGCCCGCACGAAGGACCAGTGGTCGCTGGAGCGCTGCCCGGTCTCCGCGGTGTGCGGCACGCCGGCCCGCCGGGCCGCCCGCACCAGCGCGGTCGGCGGCGCGGCGGTCGCGCTGCCGACCGGGACGGTGCTGCCGACGCCGACGCGGTCGAGCGCGAGCATCCCGCGCACCGCGCGCCGCTCGGCCGCCTCCAGCCGGGCCACGTAGTGCCGCGAGCCGTAGTGATGGTCGTCGTCGCCGGGGCCACGCGGCTCCTCGGCGCCGAACAGCACCAGGAGCACCGGGAGCCGGGCCCTGAGGTCGGTGCGGGCGAGCGCCAGCAGCACGCCCACGCCGGACGCGTTGTCCTCCGCGCCCGGCGATCGGGCGACCGTGTCGAGGTGCGCGCCCAGGACGAGGTGCGGGCGGGTGGGATCGAATCCGGGCGGGGCGGCGACGACGTTCTGGCTGTGGCCCGCGGCCACCGGCACGCCCCACGAGTCGCCGGCCGGGACGGCGAAGCGCTGGCGGCGTACGACATAGCCGGCGGCGCTCAGCTCGGCCGCCGCCCAGTCGGCGGCATGCCGGAAGGCCGGCCCGGTGGCCAGGCGCGGCCCGATCCGGACGGCGAGGTGGCGCACTGCGGCCTGGGCCGTCGCGGCGTCGAAGGTGCCCGGGCGGGCCGGCGCGGTGGACGACGCCGAGGGTGAGGCCGCGGACGACGGCGCCGGTGAGACCGAGGGCGTGACCGACGGGGCCGGCAGCGGGCCGGACGGCCCGCCGCAGCCCGCTGCGAGCACGGCGAGGACGACCAGCGTCCCCGCCGTGCGCGGCAGCGTGGCGCACGCGCGAAGCGCGTCGTGCGCTGCCCGCGGGCCGAGCGGAGCGAGCGCCCGGGCGGCGAGCACGACCTGCGACACGCTCGCGCCGGATGGACTCAGTCGAGGTAGTCGCGCAGGACCTGCGAGCGCGACGGGTGCCGCAGCTTCGACATCGTCTTGGACTCGATCTGGCGGATCCGCTCGCGCGTGACGCCGTAGACCTTGCCGATCTCGTCGAGCGTCTTCGGCTGGCCGTCGGTGAGCCCGAAGCGCATCGAGACCACGCCGGCCTCGCGCTCGGACAGCGTGTCGAGGACGGCGTGCAGCTGCTCCTGCAGCAGCGTGAAGCTGACCGCGTCGGCCGGGACGATCGCCTCGGAGTCCTCGATCAGGTCACCGAACTCCGAGTCGCCGTCCTCGCCCAGCGGGGTGTGCAGCGAGATCGGCTCGCGGCCGTACTTCTGGACCTCGACGACCTTCTCCGGGGTCATGTCGAGCTCCTTGGCGAGCTCCTCCGGGGTGGGCTCGCGGCCGAGGTCCTGCAGCATCTGGCGCTGGACCCGGGCGAGCTTGTTGATGACCTCGACCATGTGGACCGGGATGCGGATCGTCCGCGCCTGGTCGGCCATGGCGCGGGTGATCGCCTGCCGGATCCACCAGGTCGCGTAGGTCGAGAACTTGTAGCCCTTGGTGTAGTCGAACTTCTCGACCGCGCGGATCAGGCCGAGGTTGCCTTCCTGGATGAGGTCCAAGAAGAGCATGCCGCGACCGGTGTAGCGCTTGGCGAGCGAGACGACGAGACGCAGGTTGGCCTCGAGCAGGTGGTTCTTGGCGCGGCGGCCGTCCTCAGCGATCCACTCGAGCTCCTCGGTGACCTTCGGCGAGAGCTTGCCGCCCTTGGCGAGCTTCTCGTCGGAGAACAGGCCCGCCTCGATCCGCTTGGCGAGCTCGACCTCCATCTCGGCGTTGAGGAGCGGCACCTTGCCGATCTGCTTGAGGTAGTCCTTGACCGGGTCGGCGGTCGCGCCGGCGACCATGACCTGCTGGGCAGGCTCGTCGGTCTCGTCGGCGGCCGACACGACGAACGAGGACGTGGCGCTGGCCTCCTCCTCGTCCTCCTTGATGGTGGGGTCGGCGGCGATGTCCTTCTCGAACTGCTCGTCGGAGATGTCCGGGAGGATCTTCTTGCCGTCGGGGCCGACCGCGGCCGCCTCGGCCTCGCCGGAGCCGGCCGGGGCCGCCTTCGGCGCGGGAGCCTTCGCCGCCGGGGCGGGCGCGGCCTTCTTCGCGGCCGCCGGCTTCGGTGCCGGCGGCTTGGGCGCCGGCGCCGGGGCCTTCTTGGCGGTCGTCGCCGTGGCGGACGCCGGCTTGCGCGCCGCCGCCGCGACGGCACGCTGGTCGACCGGCGAGCCGAGCTCGACCGAGATGCCGAGGCCCGACAGGTGGGCCATCAGGGCCTTCAGCTGGGCCGGAGCGACCTCAGCGGCGGCGAACGCCTGGCGGAGATCCTCCGCCGCGACGCGACCCACCGGCGCGGCGCGCTCGATCAGGGCCGCGATCGACGGGTGGCTGAGCAGTGCGGGTGGGACCGAACGATGGCTCGAAGACACGAACACCTCTCGATGCTGATGGTTCTAGGGCGCGGCAAAGACCGGAGGTGTCAAGACCGCTTCCGTCATTCTGCCACGGCGTCCCCAGCCGCCCGCGCATCGGGGCTCAGCACCGGCTCAGTGTCGGCTCAGGATCCGCTCAGGAACCGGCCGCCTTGGCCTTCGCGGCGGCCTTCATCTCCTTCTTGTGGTCGCGCACCTTCTGCAGCGACACCGGGTCGACCACGTCGGCGACCGACCGGAAGCCCTCCAGGGCGTAGTCGCCGGCCACCTTCTCCCACCCGGCCGGGCGCACGCCGAGCTGCTTGGCCACGAGCGCGACGAAGATCTTCGCCTTCTGCGCACCGAACCCCGGCAGCGCCTGGAGCCGCTTCATCAGATCCTTGCCGTCGGCGGCCTCGGTCCAGATCCGCTCCGCGTGCCCGTCGTACTCCTCGACCACGATCCGCGCGAGCTCCTGCAGCCGGGCCGCCATCGACCCCGGGAACCGGTGGATCGCCGGCGTCGTGGAGCACAGCGCCGCGAACTCCTCGGGGTCCGCCGCCGCGATCGCCGCCGGGTCGAAGCTGCCGAACCGCCCGATCACCTTCTGCGGGCCCAGGAAGGCGTGCTCCATCGGGTACTGCTGGTCGAGCATCATCCCGACGAGCAGCGCGAACGGGTTGGAGCTCAGCAGCTCGTCGGCCGCCGGGTCGTCGGTGATGTGGATCGCCATGGGGACATCCTGCCCCACCGGCGGAACGTGCTCCGCCCGCATCGGCCCCCGGACCGGCGACGTGACGGGGTCGGACCGGCTAGGTTGCGCGCCATGACCGCGCACCTCGGCTCCCCGATCGCGCTGCCCCACGGGCAGAGGCTCGCCAACCGGTTCATGAAGTCCGCGCTGAGCGAGTCCCTCGGCGACCGCGACGGCGGCCCGTCCGAGCGGCTCGAGCGGCTCTACCGCCGCTGGGCCGACGGGGGGTACGGGCTCGTCGTGACCGGGAACGTGATGGTCGACCGGCGCCACCTCGGCGAGCCCGGCAACGTGGTCATCGAGGACGACCGCCACCTCGACCGGCTGCGCGCGTGGGCCTCCGGGTTCCAGGACGGCGGCACCCCGCTGTGGATGCAGGTCAACCACCCGGGCCGCCAGGCCAACGCGCTCGTCGGCCGCAGCCGACCGGTCGCGCCGAGTGCGATCCAGGCGAAGGTGCCGGGTGCGGTGCGGCCGCGTGCGCTGGCGGACGCGGAGATCCGCGAGATCGTCGACCGGTACGCCGCCGCGGCGGCGGTCGCGGAGCGGGCCGGCTTCGCGGGCGTGCAGATCCACGGCGCGCACGGGTACCTCGTCACCCAGTTCCTCTCCCCGCGGACCAACCGGCGCGACGACGCGTGGGGCGGCGACCCCGAGCGCCGCCGACGGTTCGTGCTCGAGGTGCTGCGCGCGATCCGCGCGGCGACCTCGCGCGGCTTCGCGGTCGGGATCAAGCTCAACTCCGCGGACTTCCAGCGCGGCGGGTTCACCGAGGAGGAGTCGCGCGACGTCGTGGGCGCGCTCGTCGCCGATGGCATCGACCTGATCGAGATCAGCGGCGGCTCCTACGAGGCACCCGCGATGATGGGGACGATGCGCGCCTCGACCGCCGCCCGCGAGGCCTACTTCCTGGAGTACGCCGCATCGGTGCGTGATCTCGCCGGCGACGTACCCATCGCCGTGACGGGTGGCTTCCGGTCCACCGCGGCCATGGAGGCCGCCGTCTCCTCGGGCGACTGCGACATCGTCGGCCTGGGCCGCCCCACCTGCCTCCTCCCCGACGCTCCGCACGCGATCCTGCGCGACGGCCTCGCGACCCTGCCCAGCGCGCGGGTGCGCGCCGGCCTGCGGCCGGTGCTCGGCAAGGTGGCGGACCTCAAGCAGCTCGACGGGGCGCTCGACCTGTCCTGGCACACCGACCAGCTGCACCGACTGGGGGCCGGCAAGGAGCCCGACCCGGGCCGGTCGTGGGCCGAGGCGGCGCTGTGGCTGGGTCTGCGCAACGGTCCAGGCGCGTTCCGGGCCCAGCGCGGCTGACGCCGTCGGACCGGGGGTCAGGCCGTCCAGTCGAGGAAGATGCCTCCCGCCGTCACGGCCACCCACCACCAGACGAACGAGAGGATCCCGAGCACGACCGTGCGCTTGGGGTGCGAGCTCCACCAGACGAAGCACAGCACGAACATGACCAGCCAGGTCAGCAGCAGGACGACGACCGCCCACGCCGGCGCGAGGAGTCCCGCGGCGGCGTACAGGAAGAACGACGAGACCAGCAGCACCAAGCCGACGAACGGCCACGGCGAGATCCGCTCACCGGTGGCAGGGTCGATCGCCACCGGACGGATCCGGCGGCGGCGCGAGAACACCAATGGACTACTGGTCCTCGACGTCGTCGTTCCAGGCGGGATCCTCGTCCCACGCCTCGGTGCGCTCCGCGGCCCTCTCCAGCGCGCGGGCCGCCTCGGCCTCGGTGGGATAGGGGCCGAGACGGTCCTTGTTGGGACAGCCCTCGACGCCCTCGACCCGGTGGTGGGTCAGGCAGAACCAGTACTCGTCGTCCGCGGCCATGGCCCGAACCTACTCCAGGCGACCCGCCAGCCGCTCGACCCGCAGCACGTCGTACTCGTGCTCCGGATCGCCGGTCATCGCCGCCGCCAGCCGCAGGTGGGGCAGCGCGTCGGCGTACCTCGCCTGGCGCTCCAGCGCGCGGCCGAGCGCGTGCCGGCTCCACGCGTCGGCCGGGTCGTCGGCCACCAGGCCGGTCAGCTCGTCGGTCGCCTTCTGCAGCTGGGCCCGCATCAGGTAGGCCCACGCCCGCAGCGACCGCAGCCCCCGGTTGTCCGGCTCCTTCTCCAGCGCCGGCTCCAGCACCTCGAGCGCCTCGCGCGGAGCCCGGCGGGAGAGGAAGTCGTGGGCGGTGCGGTAGGCGACCTCGTGCCGTGCCGTCGTACCCGGGAACAGGATGGGCGGCAGCACCTTGATCTCGGGCATCTCGTTCATGTCGGCCTCAACTGTCGAACGGTGCGGGACATTCCGTACAGTTCCGTTGGACGGGCTGGCCGGGCGACCGCGTGATCCATCGCCGCGAGGCGTCGGATCCCGAGGAAAGTCCGGGCTCCACAGAGCAGGGTGGTGGGTAACACCCACCCGGGGTGACCCGCGGGACAGTGCCACAGAGAACAGACCGCCGCACCCCTCCCGAGGGGCGCGGTAAGGGTGAAACGGTGGGGCAAGAGCCCACCAGTGCGCCGGGCGACCGGCGCAGCTAGGCAAACCCCACCCGGAGCAAGACCAGACAGCACACGTTCGAGGGCGGCTCGTCCGAGTGTGCGGGTAGGTCGCTGGAGGCTGTCGGCAACGGCAGTCCTAGATGGATGGTCGCCCCCTTGGCGACAGGGGACAGAACCCGGCTTACAGGCCAGCCCGTCCCTCCCTCGCCGGGGTCGTCGTACGCCCTTCAGCCTCGGGGCGGCCCGCTACTCCCCCTCCGCGATCAGCAGCGCCAGCGCCTCGCTGTCCAGCCGCTGGTCAGCGGCCGCGACACCGGCGACGAGCGTCACCCCCTCCTCGCTCAGCAGGTCCGCGGGGTCGCGGGCGTCGTCTGGGTCCGACCACTGGAAGCCGGGGGCGATCCGGCCCTCGGAGGAGAGGACCCGCCAGGCGTTCGCGCATTGGGTGCACTTGGACAGGTGGGCGCCGAGGGGTTGCGGAGCCGTCCCGACGGCGTCCGCGAGGTCCCGGTACGAGGTCCACCTGCCCGGAGGCAGCGCCTCGAGGATCTCGTGGAGGATCGACCAGTCGAAGCCAGCAGGCCGGTCGGCCTTGTCCCCGCGGTACTGCGCCCGGACGTCGCCGAGGCGACGCCCGTCCTCCAGCACCCAGAAATTCCACCCGTTGGCTCCGCGACCGCCCTTGGCGTGATAGCCGGCGCTGGACGGGCTCTTGTAGGTCGTGCCCTCGAACTCGACCTGTCCGTCCGCCAGCACCGTCGCACGGCGCCCCTCCCACTGCCCGGGTCGCGAATGCAGGACGGTGCCGGCGGGCAGCAGACCCGCTGCGACGAGGTGCTTGACCTCGACCCAGGCGTTCACCTTGGTCGAGCCGTCGCTGATGGCGCCGGTGTGCCCCGCCGGCACGGGCCAGACCTCCAACAGGAGCTCCGTCAGCACCTCCGTGCGCTCGTCGATCGAGGCCTCGTCCCAGCAGTCGGCGTCACGGAAGTGGCGGTTGAGGAGGAAGACGTCGTTGGCGACGACGTGCTCCTTCTTGCTGCTCCAGGGACCGTTGGAGACGGTGGCGTTGAGACTCGCGGTGAGAAGGGTCAGGTTGCCCAGCCGGTGCACGTGCTCCCCTCGCGCGAGCTCCGCTTCGAGCCCCTCGACCGCCCAGTGCGTCTCCCACTTCTGCGGCATCACGTGCTCGACGTGGTAGCCGAGGCGCGGGACCTGGGGGCTGCCGTGGCGGGATCGCAGGTGGTCCTCGACAGCCTCGAGGTAGGTCCGCATGCGGCTGCGGGGATAGCGGCGGTACGACTGCTCCGTCGCGAGGTGGGACCGGACCTCCGCGTCTCCCGGCCAGTAGTTGGAGTTCACGTTCAGCCGGGACAGGTGGTGGCGCACGCTGTCGACCAGCTCCGCGACCGGCGTCGTGCGGTTGGACTTGATGATCTCGGCCACGATGCGGCCGAGATCCGCTGACGTGAGGCGCAGCAGCTGGCGGCGGACGACCCAGGACTCGAGCATCGCGAGGACGTCGTCGGCCACCTCGGAAGGGATGTCCCGCGCCGGGTCGTACAGCCAGATGATCGCGGGCTTGAGCACCTCGACCCCGCCGGCGCTCATCCGATAGAAGGCGAGCTCCGGACGGGTGAGGATCCGCGAGCTGTCGGCCGCATGCTCCGTCCAGGTGCGATAGAGCCCGGCCTGCTCCTTGATCGCCAGGAGCAGCTCGCCCATCTTCGAGCCGGCCTCGTAGTCGACGTACGTCTTGAACCGGATGAAGGTCTGTCGCGGGCTCACCTCCTCCCCCAGCCGGCTGCCGAGCCACTGGCTCAAGAACAGCGATCCGCGGCTCATGGTGTAGCGGCCGACGCTGACCTCCTGCTCCCAGAATGTGGCCTCGAAGGGCCAGTCCTCGGCGTAGGCACGCTGCGTGTCGGCGCCTTCCGCCTCCAACCGCTGGAACACGAAGTTCTTGATCAGGTCAGCGGCGGTCAGCGGCGTGCCACGGGCGTTGAGCGTCTCGAAGATCTCCTGGGAGTTCTCCTGCGCCTGCAGATCGATGACGACGACCTGCAGTCCCTGGCTCACCGCCTGCGCGAGCGCATCCGCCCGGGACCGCACCTCGTCCCCCGCGCCCAGCCACTGGTCGACCCGCGCCGCGAAGAAGGCGTGCGCCCGGGTGATGCGCGAGCCGGCGTGCTTGAGAGTGGCATGGTCGACCGGCGCCTCCGCGTTCATCACCTCACGGAACGCCGCGCCGTCCTGGTTCGAGTGCGCCAGCTTGAGACTTGCCTGGACCACCCCTCCATAGGCCCTGTTGTGCGTCAGGTCACCGAACTGGTCGGCGAGCCCGTCGAACCCCCTGCTCTCGAACACCGCCGCCGAGGCGTCGATGAACAGCTGCAGCGTCGTGAGCCGCTGCTGACCGTCGATGACGTTCTTCGCCGGCACCGCTCCGTGCTGACCGTCGACCGCCTGCAGCACCACCGCACCGAGGAAGTGGGACGGCTGGGTGTACGGGTCCCTGAGCCGCAGCTCCGCGAGCCGCGCGATGTCCTGCCACAGCGGCAGCCACTGATCGGCCTCGTCCCAGACGTACGGACGCTGGAACAGGGGCACGACGAGGTGCTGAGGGAGATAGAACACGGCCTGCGGCGTGAGCACGTCGGTCTTCACGGACCGCAGACTATTGAGCAGCGCGTCGGCGTCTCAGCGGTTCGGCCATTTCGGCGACGTACGCGGCGGCCCGTTGAGAGTACCGGCGGACGCAGTCCCGCAGCGGCTAGGCGGAGGACGACGACGCCGCCGGGCCGGGGCCCGTGGCGTCCGAGAGGTGGATCTCCACCATCAGCTCGTCGGCGAGCGCTTCGAGCATCGCGCGCAGGTCGTCGGTGCTCGTGGTGGCGGAGGCTCCGAGGACGGCCGTCGCCTCGAACAGCCTGCCCCCGGCCATCGGCGCCTCGCGCACGTCGGTGACCAGCTCCTCGATGCTGACTCCCCTGCCGGCGAGAGCGGCGGAGATCTCCGCGACGATGCCGGCCCGGTCCGCGCCCAGCAGCTCGAGGTTGATGCGCAGCGCCGGTTCGTTGACGGGTACGTCGGTCCGCTCGAGCGTCACGTGGAGCCCGACGTCGTCGAGGGCGCTCAGCGCGGCGACCAGGTCATCGGCCTTGGCGTCGGGGACGTCGAGCAGCAGGATCCCGGCGAACTTGCCGCCCAGTCGTGCCATCTGGCTGCGGTTCCAGCTCGCACCGTGCGCGTGGATCGGCGCCGACAGGTCGGACACGAGCCCGGGCCGGTCGTCGCCGATGCAGGTGAGCGTGAAGGTCGCCATGAGCGCAGACTACGAGACGCACGCGGTCGAACGCCGACCTCAGCTCGACGCGACGGGGTGCGGACCCGGGTCGCCCTCCTGTCCCGGAAAGTCGTGACCAACGGACCTGACGCCCGGGCCACCGGGCCGCCGAGGCTCGGGCCATGACTGACATCACGCCTGCGCGGCGTCGTCCCCCGCTGTCTCGCTCCCTGCTCGCGCTGACGACGGCGGCCGTCCTGGCCGCCGGGCTCACCGCCTGCAGCTCCTCCGACGACGAGCCGGCGGCCGAGGACGCGGCGACGCCGACCGCCACCGCCACCGTCGAGCCGACCCTGACCGCGGAGCAGCAGGCCGCCTGCGACAGCCTGCTCGACGCTGCCACGGCACTGCTCGACCTCGGCGGCTCGGGCGAGGACGGCCCCACCGACGAGGAGCTGACCCAGGTCGCCGACGTCTACCGGGGCATCGCCGCCGGCCTCGCCGGAGAGGAGCAGGCCGCCGCGACCACCGTCGTCGAGACCGTCGACGAGGTGGTCCAGACGGGCAACCAGAAGCTGCTCGAGGACGAGAGCCTGCTCGGCTCCATGCTCGCCCCCGCCGCGGCGGGTCGGACGCTGTGCGGGTACGCACCGGTCGACTTCATGGCCCACGAGACGCCGGCGGCGACTGGCGACGGTCAGCCCGAGATGGCCTACATGGGCCTGCCCGACAGCCTGCCTTCCGGGCGGACGAGCTTCCAGCTCACCAACGAGGGCGAGGACTTCCACGAGGCCCTCGTCATGAAGGTGAAGGACTCCTACTCCGGCACGATGGACGACCTGCTGCAGCTCGACGACGAGGCCATGGCCCAGGCCGCCGACATCGTCGCGGCCACCGTGACCGCGCCGGGCGCGACAGCAGCCACGAACGTCGACCTCAGCGCGGGACGGTACGTCGTGCTGTGCCACATCCCGGTCATGGACGGCACGGGACCCGACGCCCAGCCGAAGATGGGCGCCGACGGCCCGATCTGGCACTACTCCGTCGGCATGGCCCACGAGGTGACGGTCAGCTGACCGGCGACCTCGCGGCCGGGGCCGCGCGCGGATGGACCCGCCGCCGACTGCTTCGTGCGGTCGGCGGCGTGGCCGCGGGGCCTCCGCTGCTCGCGCTGACCGGCTGCGACGACGGCGCGGAGCCGGCCCGGCGTCCGCCCGGCTCCGGACCGCAGGTCGCCTACGAGGCCGGGCGGGAGCCCGGTCAACTGGGGGCGGTGCTGAGGAGCCTGCGGACCCGGCCCACGCCGTACGCGCGGCCACTCCCGGTGCCCGCTCCGCTCCGGCCGGTCGCCGCCACCGCGACCGAGGACGTCTACGAGCTGACCGCCCGCAACGGGACGGCGCGGATCCTGGACGACGTCGACACGCCGGTGTGGGGCTACGACGGCATCTTCCCCGGGCCGCTGTTCGAGAGCCGTCGTGGGCGGAGCGTCCGAGTGCGGCTGCGCAACGAGCTGCCGGTGCCGACCGTGCGCCATCTGCACGGCGGACACACCCCGCCGGAGTCCGACGGCTATCCCCTGGACTACGTCCTCCCCCACGGCGCGCCGCACTCCGGCGGCCCGCACCACCTGCACCCGGGCGGCCGGGTGCACCACGGCACGTTCGACTACGTCTATCCGCTCGACCAGCGCGCGGGCCTGCTCTGGTACCACGACCACCGGATGGACTTCAGCGGCCCGCAGGTGTGGCAGGGCCTGGTCGGCCTGCACGTGCACCGCGACGACGAGGAGGCCGCGCTCGACCTGCCCGACGGCGACCACGAGATCCCGCTGCTCCTGTGCGACCGGTCGTTCGGGCCGGACGGCCGGTTCCTCTACCCGTCACTGGACCCCGACCTGGCGACCACACCGGGCGTGCTGGCCGAGTTCGCCAACGGCGTCCTGGGTGACACGGTGCTCGTCAACGGGGTCCACGCGCCCTTCCACGAGGTCCGCCAGGGCACCTACCGGCTGCGGATCGCCGTCGTCAGCAACGCCCGCCACTACCGGATCGGCGTCGACCGGCCGCCTCCCTCCGGCGAGCCCTTCACGATGATCGGCACCGACGGCGGCCTGATGAGCCACCCGCGACCCGTGCGCAGCTTCGTGCTCGCGCCCGCCGAGCGCATCGACGTCGTCCTCGACCTCTCCGGCTACCCGGTCGGCTCGACGGTCCGCCTGCGGAACCTGGCCGGGGGCACCGGCACCACCGAGCTCGTCGAGTTCCGCATCACCGGCCCCGACGCCCGGCCGGCCTGGGGGCCACCGCCGCGGCTCAGCACCGTCGAGCGCCTCGACCCGGCGGACGCCGTACGCACACGCTCGTTCGCCTTCAGCAAGGTCCCGACCGCGGACGGGCCGACCTTCCGGATCAGCCATCACATGTTCGACGCGGACCGCGTCGCCGCGGACCCGCGGCAGGGCGACATCGAGATCTGGGAGTTCACCACCGACCAGCACCATCCCGTCCACGTCCACAACTGCCACTTCCAGGTGCTCGACGACGACGGTCCGCTCGCGTGGAAGGACGTCGTCAGCCTCGGCATCAACGACCGGCGCCGGATCATCACCCGGTTCGACTCCTACCGCGGCCGCTACCTGCTGCACTGCCACAACCTCGAGCACGAGGACATGGGGATGATGGCGAACTACGAGATCCGCTGAGAGCGCCGGTCGCTCTGAGGCGCGGACGAGACAGGCCCCCGGCACCAACGGTGCCGGGGGCCTGTCGAAGCGTCAGACGGTGTCCGTCAGAGCGCGCGGACGTTCTCCGCCTGCGGGCCCTTCGGGCCCTGGGTGACGTCGAACTCGACCTGCTGGTTCTCGTCCAGGGACTTGTAGCCGGTGCCCTGGATGGCCGAGAAGTGGACGAAGACGTCCGGGGTGCCGTCGGCCGGGGCGATGAAGCCGAAGCCCTTCTCGCTGTTGAACCACTTGACGGTGCCCTGAGCCATGTTTCTCTCCTTGGTGTTCGTCACCCGACGACGTGTCGGGCTTGGTGCTGAAGACATCCGTCTTGCCTGATGCCCAGCTGAAACCGAAGACCAAGAGCACAAGATGAACTGCATCCACTGTGGCTGCAGAAGGCTCCCCGGGGGGAACCACTTCAACGACGCCAACCCTAGCACCGCATCGCCGTACGTCTAGGATCTCGACACAGTCGGAAACCGACTGCCGGACGATGGAGCCGTACCCGGAGCGCGACAAGACGGCCGCGAGAGGTGTGGTTGTCGTGGCGTGGTTGGTGCTGACGGTGTCCGGAGTGCTCGAGGCGGTCTGGGCGACGGCCCTGTCGCGGTCCGAGGGGTTCAGCAAGATCGCCCCGTCCGCGGTGTTCCTCGTGGCGCTGGTCGCGAGCATGGTGGGCCTCGGCTACGCCATGCGCACCCTGCCGGTCGGGACGGCCTACGCCGTCTGGGTGGGGATCGGCGCCGCACTCACCGTGGTGATCGCCATGGTGAGCGGCGACGAGCCGGTGAGCGTGCTGCGGATCCTGCTGCTGCTCGGCCTGATCGGCTGCGTGATCGGGCTCAAGCTGGCCCACTGATCGGGGTTCCCGGCCAGGTCGCGGGGTACCGCTCGCGACATGGCCGTCTTCCTCGCCTGGTCCGCCGCGGTGGTGCCCGCGGACGTGCGAGGCCCGTGGACGGAGCTGCTCCGGCTCACCGACGAGCTCACCCTGGTCGAGAGCACGCAGAGCCTGTCCCGGGTCTACCACGAGCTGAAGTGGGCGCTGCCCGAGGGCTCGGCGCTCCTCGTGGCGCCGCTCGCCGAGCGGCCCAAGCTCAAGGGCCTGCCCGCGGGGACGACGACCTGGCTGCGGGACCGGATCGCCGGACCGCCCCGCTGAGATCAGCCGAGCGGCCAGCCGGCCAGCACCCGGCAGTCGCCCTCGGCGTACCGGTGCAGCTCGAGCCGCTCGGCGCGGGCGCGCACCGGCAGCTGCCCGGCGAGGTCAGCGACCACCGAGGCGAGCGAGACCCCCGGCCCGACCCGGTCCAGGGTCAGGTGCGGGACGACCTCCGCGAACTCGCCCGCGTACGGCGGGCAGGCGGGGAACTCCCGCCACAGGCGCGCGGTCAGCGCCGCGAACGGCGCGGCCGGCTCGGGGACGGCGTGCAGGAGTCCGTCGGGGAAGGCCGTCACCTCGTCGAGGCGGAAGTCGAAGGCGGGCGTGGCGCGGGCGAGCGCCGCGACCCGGTCCAGGTCTGCCTGCGTCGGTGACGGTAGGAACGGCGCCAGCGCGGTGATGTGGGCGTGGGTGAAGGTCGGGTCACGGGAGACCCAGGCCGGGTCGTAGTGCTCCCAGCGGCCGCGGATGTAGCCCTCCAGGGCGGGTACCGGGACCAGGAGCACGGTGTGGGCCACACGCGGACCCTAATGGCGCGGGGGCGTGCGGCCATCGCCGGCTCCTCGGACCGCGACCACCCGCGGGCCGCGACCAGGATCCGACAGCGCCACTGGGGGAACCATGACCGCGAACCTGCCTGATCTGGAGGACACCGACGAGCACGAGTGGTCGGGCCTGGTGCTCGTCCTCACGCTCCTGGCCCTCTCCGCCGCGCTGGTGATGCTCTTCACCTGAGCGCAGGGCCGCCGCGCTCCGCTCCGGCGGTAGCGTTCGGCACCATGAGCGCGATCCCCGGACCCGACCCCGACGCCCGTTCCGCCGCAGCCGAGCGCCTCGCCGGGTTGGCGACGCCCGCGGGCGCCCTGGGCCGGCTCGGCGAGCTCGGCGTCTGGATCGCGGCCGCGCAGGGCGCCGTCCCGCCGCGGCCGCTGGACGACGTGCGGCTCGTGATCTTCGCCGGCGACCACGGCGTCGCGCAGCACGGCGTCTCCGCCTATCCCCCGGCGATCACGCCGGCGATGGTGCGCACCTTCGTGCTCGGCAAGGCCGGGGTCTCGGCACTGGCCGCGGCCCACGGCGTCCACGTGCGGGTGCTCGACATCGGCGTCGACGACGACCTCGACGGCGTGCCCGCGGAGGTCCGGGCGCACAAGGTACGCCGCGGCAGCGGTGCCATCCACCTGGAGGACGCGCTCTCGGCCGACGAGGCCGCCCGGGCCTACGAGGTGGGCCGAGCGGTCGCGCGCGAGGAGATCGCGGCGGGGGCGCAGCTGCTGCTGACCGGCGACATGGGCATCGGCAACACCACGCCCGCGGCCGCGATGGTGGCCGCGGCGCTGGGCCTGCCGGCCGCGGACGTCACCGGCCGCGGGACGGGGGTCGACGACGCCGCGCTCCTCCGCAAGCAGGCGCTCGTCCAGCAGGCGCTGGACCGGGCGGGCGACCGGGCCGACAGCCAGGCCGGCGATCCCCTCGACGCGCTCACCGCCCTGAGCAGCGCCGACCTGATGGCCACCGTCGGCTTCCTGGTGCAGGCGGCGGAGCGCGGCGTACCCGTCCTGCTCGACGGGCTGATGTCCGTCGCGTGTGCCGTGTACGCCGAGCGGATCGCGCCGGGCGCGGCCGCCTGGTTCGCCGCGGGACACCGTTCGACGGAGCCCGCCCAGGCCCTGGCCCTGGAGAAGCTCGGCCTGGAGCCGGTGCTCGACCTGGGGCTGCGGCTGGGCGAGGGCTCCGGTGCCGTCGCGGCCGTCCCGGTCCTCCGCTCGGCGGTGGCCCTGCTGCGCGATGTCGCCCTGCTCGCCGACCTGATGCCCCCGGCCCCCGAGGACTCATGAGACCAGTGAGCGTCGCCGTCGTCGGGCGGAGCCTGCGGCTGTCGGTCGGGATGCTGACGGCGCTGCGGGTGCCCGCGGTCCTGCGGGTCACGCCGGGCGTGGCGACCGGCGCCCTGCTCCTCGCGCCCCTCGCCGTCCTCCCCCTCGGCGCCCTGGTGGGCGGCGTGGTGTGGGCCGGCGGCCGGCTCGACCTGCCCGCTCTCGCGGTCGCCTTCGCGGCCCTCGCCGCGCTCGCCGCGGGCAGCCGCGCGCTGCATCTGGACGGGCTCTCCGACGTCGCCGACGGCCTCACCGCCTCCTACGACCGGGAGCGGTCGCTGGCTGTCATGAAGAGCGGTACGGCGGGGCCGGCCGGTGTCGCCGCCCTCGTCCTCGTGCTCGGCGCCCAGGCCGCCGGACTGACCTGGTTCGTCGGCCTCGGCGGCGAGCTGCGCACCGCGGTCATCGCCGGCGCCGCCGTCTGCGCCTCGCGCGCGGCGCTGTGGATCACCGCCTGCAGCCTGGCTCCCCCGGCCCGCGCGGACGGGCTCGGCGTCACCTTCACCCGTCGGGTGCCGGTGCTGGTCGCGGTCGCGGGCTGGGCCGGCCTGGCCGCGCTCGCGATGGCGGTGGACCCGGTGCGCGGACCGGTGAGCGTGGCTGTCGCCGCCCTGGTCGTCGCGGCGCTCACGGCCCACACGGTCCGCCGCTTCGGAGGGGTGACCGGCGACGTGTTCGGCGCAGGCGTCGAACTGGCCCTGGCCGTGCTCCTGATCGGACTGGCGGGCGCGTAGACGCCCACGTCACAGTCGCAGGACCCGCCCCGCGACCACCAGGTGCACCTCGTCGCAGGCCGCCGCGACCCGCTGGTTGATCGCGCCGAGCAGGTCGCGGAACAGCCGCGCGGACCGGTGCTCGGGTACGACGCCGAGGCCGACCTCGTTCGTCACGAGCACCACGGGCAGCGCCGTCCCGGTCAGTGCGGCGAGCAGCGCGTCGAGCCGCCCGCGCACGTGGTCCTCGACCTCGCCGACCGCCGCGTCCCACAGGGCGGCGTCGTCGATCACGCCGGTGAGCCAGGTGCCGAGGCAGTCGACGAGGACCGGCGCGTCGGCCGCGGCGATCACCCCGGCGACGTCCCGCGTCTCGGCGGTGGACCAGGTGGCGGGTCGGCGCGCGCGATGCGCCGCGATCCGCGCCGCCCAGTCGGCGTCGTCGTAGACCGGTCCGGCGGCGACATAGGTGACCGTGGGTGCGTCGGCGAGCAGGGACTCGGCATGCCGGGACTTGCCGGAGCGCACGCCCCCGGTGACCAGGACCCTCACGGCCGGCTCACGGGAGGGTGAAGGCGACCTTGCGGGTCGCCAGGTCGGCGCTGGCGAGGGTGACCGTGACGTCCTCACCGAGCGGGAGCGGCTGCGCGGAGGTGACCGGCGCCTCGACGCCGACCTCGGCGAGCACCACCACGCCGGTGGTGCGCTCGTCGTCGCGGACGCTGGTGACGACGCCGTCGAACTCCCTGCCGATCCGGTCGGCCAGCACCGCGGCCTCGATCAGGTCGAGGACCGCGCGCTCGTAGGAACCGGCCCGGCGCGCGGAGTCCTGCAGGGTCTTGGGCAGCCCCGGCAGCGCGGCCGCCACCCAGTCGGGGACGGGCGACCCGGCGCAGATCGCGACGCAGACCTCGCCGGCGTACCGGTCGCCGAGGCGGCGCAGCGGAGCGGTGACGTGGGCGTACTCGGCGGCGATGGCCGAGTGACGCGTCTGGTCGGGCAGCTCTCCGTCGAAGGAGGCGTACCCGCTGCCGCGCAGCAGGCGGGTGCAGGCGACGATCATCGCCTGGTGCTGCGACAGCGTCGGGTCCAGGGAGCGGACGAAGTCCGGGTAGTCGCGGTCCGGCGGCCAGGAGATGCGCAGACCCTTGGCCACCCGGCGCAGCCGGGCGACGTCGCGGGGGTCGGCCGGCGGCAGCGTCCGCAGCATCCCGACCTGCGCGCCGACCATCAACGACGCCGCGCCCATGCCGGTCAGCAGCGAGATCTGGGCGTTCCAGAGCTCGACGGGCAGCTGCTCGCGGAACACCAGCTGGAAGCTGCCGTCGGTCTCGTCGACCTCCTGCTCGGGCAGCGGCAGCGAGATGCCGCCGCGGGCGACCTCCTGCTGCTCGCGCAGCCGGCCGACCTCGCGGAGCAGCACGAGCACGTCGCCGGCGGTGCCGTCGTCGAGCGCCCGCTGGGCGTCGACATAGGACCAGCGTGCGGTCGAGCGGACCCGGGCCCGTTCGACGCGCACGTCGGTCATCGCGCCCGCACCGTCGAGTCGGATCGTCCAGAGCAGCGCCGGGCGCACCTGATCGGGCAGCAGCGAGGCGGCGTCCTCGGAGAGCGCGGGCGGGTGCAGCGGGATCCGGGTGCCGGCGCCGTAGAGCGTCTCGCCGCGCTTGTTGGCCTCGACGTCGACGGGGTCGCCGGGCCGCACGAACGCCGCGACATCGGCGATCGCGTAGTGGACGACGAAGCCGCTGCCGTCGCGCTCGATGTGGACGGCCTGGTCGAGGTCCATCGAGCCCTCGGGGTCGATGGTGAGGAACGGCAGGTCGGTGCGGTCCAGGTCGGGGAGCGCCACCGCGGCCGCGGCGCGCTCCGCCGCGGCGGTCACGTCGGCCGGGAACTCGCCGGGCAGCTCGAGCTCCCGCGCGATCGCCTGGAGCCCCTGCTGGATCTCCGGGGAGCTCGCCTTGACCCGGACCACGAGATTGCTCGGCATGTCAGGGACCTTATCGTTGGCGCCGTGCTGATCCTGTTGCCGCCGAGCGAGGGCAAGGCCGTCCCCCGGCGGGGCCGGCCGCTCGACCTCGCGTCGCTGTCGTCCCCCGCGCTGACCCAGGCGCGCCGCGACGTACTGGAGGCGCTGGTCGAGCTGTGCCGCGAGGATCCGGCCAAGGCGGCCGAGGTCCTGGGGCTGTCGGCCGGGCAGGCCGACCTGGTCGAACGCAACGCGAGCCTGCTGTCCGCACCGACCGCGCGGGCGGACCGGATCTACACCGGCGTCGTCTACGACGCCCTCGACGTCACCACCCTGTCGGCGGGGGCCAAGCGCCGCGCGACCGCCCGGGTCGCGGTCGCCTCCAGCCTGTTCGGGATGGTGCGTCTCGGCGACCGGATCCCGGCGTACCGGCTCTCGGGCGACGCCTCGCTCCCCCGCCTGGGGCCGGTGGCCGCGGTGTGGCGCGACGCGCTGCCGGACGTGATGGGCGAGGCCCTCGGCCGGGGCCTGCTCGTGGACCTGCGCTCCGGGATGTACGCGGGCTTCTGGAGACCCGGCCCCGACCTCGCGCCGCGCGTCGCGACCGTGCGGGTGCTGCACGAGCAGGGCGGCGTCCGCAAGGTCGTCAGCCACTTCAACAAGGCCACCAAGGGCCGCATCGTCCGGGCGCTGCTCGAGGACGGCGCCGATCCCCGCACGCCGACGGCGCTGACCGACGTGCTGCGCCGGCTCGGGTGGACCGTCGAGGTGGGGGCTCCGGGCAGGTCCGGGACCCAGCTCGACGTGGTCGTCAGCGAGCTGTGATCCGAGCCGCTACCAGCGCCCGGTGTCGCGCAAGGTACGCCGACCGGGGGCGAGCGTGTTGAAGAACCGCATCGAGCCCTTCCGCTCCCCGGTCCGCGGGTCGGGGTAGAAGGCGAGGACGGAGACAGCCGCCGGCGCGAGCTCCATCCGGAACAGCGTCTCCAGCGGGGCGTCGAGGGCGTGCGCGACCAGCGTCTTGATCGGCGTGACGTGGCTGACCAGGACGACGGTGCGCCCGGCGTGGTTGTCGAGAAGTCGGGCGAGGCCGGCCAGCACCCGCTCGCGCACCGCCACGAAGGACTCGCCGCCCGGCGGTGCCGCCGCCATGTCGGCGAACCACGCCTCGAGGCGCTCCTTGTCGCGCTCGGCGACCTCGGTGAAGCTGAGCCCGTCCCACGCGCCGAACTCCATCTCGGCGAACGCCGGCTCCTCCTCGACCGCCAGCCCCAGCGACGTCGCGATGATGTCGGCGGTCTCCCGGGTACGGCGCACCGGCGAGGCCACGACGACGTCGATGCTCTCCTTCAGCTCGGTGAGCCAGGCGGCCACCTCCGCCGCCTGGGCGCGTCCCTCCTCCGACAGCGCGGGGTTGTCGCCACCGAGGCCGCCGGAGAACCGGCGGCCGGTCGTGTGGTGGGTGACGCCGTGGCGCACGAGCACGATCGTGGTCGGCTGGCCGGGGCCGGCGGCGGGCGACTCGGCCTCCTCGATCGCGGAGTCGGGGTCGTCGGGCACCTGGTCGCCGGGGACGCTGACACCGGACCGGATGCCGTCGAGGGCCTCGTTGGCGAGCCGGTCCGCCGCGGCGTTCTCGGCGCGCGGCACCCAGGTGTAGGTCGTCCCCGGAGGCGCCAGCGCGCCGGCCTCGGCGGCCAGCACCCGCATGTCGGCGTGCTTGATCCTCCAGCGCCC
Source organism: Nocardioides segetis (assembly GCF_051390595.1). Classification (NCBI taxonomy): domain Bacteria; kingdom Bacillati; phylum Actinomycetota; class Actinomycetes; order Propionibacteriales; family Nocardioidaceae; genus Nocardioides; species Nocardioides segetis. The sequence continues at coordinate 141,788 of NZ_JBNINR010000007.1, forward strand.
GGACATCTGCTCGACGACGAGCTTGGAGTCCATCCGCACCTCGACCTGGGCGCCGGGGGCGAGGTCGGCCGCCAGCTTGAGCCCGGCGATCAGCCCGGAGTACTCCGCGACGTTGTTGGTCGCGATGCCGAGCGTGCGCGCGTCCTCGGCGAGCACCGCCCCTGTCGCCGCGTCGCGGAGCACGGCGCCGTAGGCCGCCGGCCCGGGGTTGCCCCGCGAGCCGCCGTCGGCCTCGACGACGACGCGGGGGTGACGGGGCTCGGTCACAGGCCGCTCTCGGGGGTGCGGACCAGGATCCGCTGGCACTCCTCGTGGCGCAGCACGGTCTCGGCCGGCGTGGCGCGGATCGCCGCCAGCTCGCCGGCGTCGAGGGTGAGCTGGCAGCCGCCGCACTGGCGGGCCCGCAGGGCCCCGACCCCCACGCCCCCCTTGCTCGCGCGCAGCTTCTCGTAGAGCGCGAGCAGGTCCGCGGGGATGTCGGCGACCATCGCCTCGCGGCCCCCGGAGACGGAGCCGATCTCGGCGTCGAGGGCGGCGATCTTCTCGTCGCGGGCGCTGGTGAGCGTGCCGAGACGGCTGTCGAGCTCGTCGATCGCGGCGGTGAGCTCGGCGAGCGCCGACTGCGCCTCCTCGAGCTGCTCCATGACCTCGAGCTCCTCGTCCTCCAGGGTCGAGATGCGACGCTCGAGGGACTCCAGCTCGTGCTGCATCCGCTCGAGTGCCTTGGGATCGGAGATCGCTCCGGAGTCCATCCGCTCCCGGTCGCGGCTGCGGCGCGCCTTCACCTGCTCCACGTCGGCGTCGGCCTTGACCTGGGCGGCGGCGAGGTCGTCGACCACGATGCGCTGGTCGCGCAGCCGGCCGTCGACGTCGGCGCGCTTGCCGAGCAGGTCCTTGATCTCCGCGGCCTCGGCCGGGTTGTTGCGCTGGTGGCGCAGCTGGTCGACCTGGGAGTCGAGGGCCTGCAGGTCGAGCAGGCGGAGCTGGGCGGCGGGGTCGGCGTTCACAGGTGCATCCTCACAGCCGCATTGTCCAAGGATCGGTGGAGATCGCGCTCACCCGGGTCTCGACGGCGTCGCCCAGGGCGCCGCGCAGCAGCTGGTCGACGACGGGCAGCCAGGTCCACTCCGCCGCCCAGTGCGCCACGTCGACGAGCGCCGGGCCGCCCTTCTCGAGGAACTCCGCGGCCGGGTGGTGCCGCAGGTCGCTGGTGACGTAGACGTCGGCGTCGGAGCCGGCGAGCCGGTCGAGCAGGAAGTCACCGGCCCCGCCGCACACCGCCACCCGGCGTACCGGACGGTCGGGGTCGCCGGCCACCCGCACCCCGTGCTGGGTGGGCGGAAGCGCCGCGGCCACCGACTCGGCGAAGCCGCTCAGCGTGGTCGGCTCGACCGTGCCGACCCGCCCGGTGCCGACGCCGGCGAGCTGCGGGTCGGCGAGCTCGACGACGTCGTAGGCCGGCTCCTCGTAGGGGTGGGCCGCCAGCATCGCGCGGACCACCGCGGTCCGGCGCCCGCGCGGGAGGACGACCTCGATCCGCACCTCGTCGACCGTCTCCAGCTCGCCGACCGTGCCGATCATCGGGCTGGCGCCGTCGAGCGGACGGAACCGTCCCTCGCCGGGGGCGCTGGTGAAGGAGGCGTAGTCGTAGTCGCCGATCCGGCCCGCGCCTGCCTCGCCGACGGCCGCGCGCACCGGGGCCGCCGCGTCGGCGGGCACGAACACGGTGAGCTTGTCGAGCGCCTCGCTCGGCGCCGGGATGATCGGCGCCAGGTCCTTGAGACCCAGGGCGATCGCGAACGCCTCGGACACGCCGCCGACGGCCTGGTCGGCGTTGGTGTGGGCGGTGAGCAGCGCGCAGTCGGCCTTCGCCAGCGTGTGCAGGGTCCGGCCCTTGGGCGACGTGGCGGCGAAGCCGTGGACGCCCTTGAGGAAGAGCGGGTGGTGCACGAGCAGCAGGTCGGCCTTCCAGTCCGCCGCCTCCTCCGCGACCTCCGGGGTCGGGTCGACGGCCAGCAGCACCTTCTTCACGGACTGCTCCGGGTCGCCGTAGACGAGGCCGACGGCGTCCCAGCTGTCGGCGGTCGCGGGCGGGTACCAGCCGTGGACCAGGTCGACGAGATCCTTGAGCGAGGGCATGGCGGCCAGGCTACCGAGGGGGCCGAGGCCCGAGGTTGCTATGGTGCCGGTGCCAGTCGACCTCCCCCGGGCACGTCCCGGGGCGGTCAGGGAACCCGGTGAGAGTCCGGGACTGACGCGCAGCGGTGTGGGTGACGGGCGGGGCACTGATCGGCACAGGAGATCAGAGTCACTGGGCCTACGGGCCTGGGAAGACGCCCCGTTCCGGTTGATCCCGAGTCCGAAGACCTGCTGGCCCTTGCGACATCCGTCGCGAGGTCGATGTGGGGCGATCGCGAGGAGCCCCGGCCTCGAAGGACCAGCGATGGCGCAGACCGCGCGCAGCCGCCCCGACCGGTGTCCCGGTGTGGTGCACCCCTGGCCGGCCGACGACGGCGGCCTGGTCCGGATCCGGGTCCCGGGCGGACAGGTGCCGCTCGCGGGGCTGCGCGCGCTGGCCGCCGTCGCGGAGGAGTACGGCGACGGCCGGGTCCGCGTGACGGGTCGCGCCAACCTGCAGCTGCGCGCCATGCCGCTGTCCCCGGACGGGCTGCTCGCGCCGCCCGCGCTGGTCGCGTTGGAGGCGACCGGTCTGCTGCCGTCACGTGCCCACGACCGGGTCCGCAACGTCCTCGCCTCGCCCCAGACGGGTCTCTCCGGCGGTCGGGCCGACCTGCGCCCCGTCGTCGCCGCGCTCGACGCCGCGCTGCTGGGCGACGACGCGGTGGCCGCGCTGCCGGGCCGGTTCCTGTTCACCCTCGACGACGGTCGCGGCGACCTCGCCGGGCGCCACAAGGACCTCGGCCTGGTCGCCCTCGACGCGGCGACGGCGCAGCTGCGCGTCGGCGAGCACTGGGGCGAGGTGGTCGCGCTCGACGCCGCACCCGCCGCGCTCGTCGCGCTCGCCCGGTCGTTCCTCGCCGAGCGCGGCTCCGGTCCGGGCGCGGCCTGGCACGTCCCGGAGCTCGCGCGCCCCCTCGCCCCCGCGGCTCCGCCCGCGCCCGGCGCCACCGTGGCCACCGGGCCGCTCGGCTTCGGCCGGGTCGCGGGCGGCCGGCACGTCGCCGTACCCGAGGACGGCCTCGACCGGCCGACCCTCGACGCCTGGTCGGCCCCGACCGTGATCGTGACGCCCTGGCACGGCGTCCTCGTCCCCGAGCCTGGATCCCTGGAGGTAGGCGCATGACCACACTCACCGCTCCCCCGCGCCGGTACGACTACATCGCCGACGGCCCGGCGATCTACGTCGACTCGTTCGCCACGATCCGGCGCGAGGCGGACCTGTCCCGGGTGCCGGCCGAGGCCGAGAAGGTCGCGGTCCGGATGATCCACGGCAGCGGGCAGACCGACCTCGTGGAGGATCTGGTCGTCCACCCGCGACTGGTCTCCGCGGGCCGGGCCGCGCTCGACGCCGGTGCGCCGATCCTGTGCGACGCCCGGATGGTCGCGATGGGCATCACCGCGGGCCGGCTCCCCGCGGACAACCCGGTGCACTGCTTCCTCACCGACGAGCGCGTGCCCGATCTCGCGCGGCGCTGGTCGACGACCCGCACGGCGGCGGCGGTCTCGCTGTGGGAGCCCCTTCTCGACGGCGCGGTGGTCGCCATCGGCAACGCCCCCACCGCGCTCTTCCACCTGCTCGAGATGATCCTCGCCGGCGCGCCGCGGCCGGCGGCGATCGTCGGGTGCCCGGTCGGCTTCATCGGCGCCGCCGAGTCCAAGGACGCACTCGCGGCCTTCGCCGACGAGCACGGCATCGACATCCCGTTCGTCACCGTGCGCGGCCGCCGCGGTGGCTCCGCCATGGCGTCCTCGGCGGTCAACGCGCTCGCCCAGGAGGCGGAATGAGCCGCGGGCCCGGACGCTTCCTCGTCGTCGGGATCGGCCCCGGCGACCCCGAGCTGATCACCCGCAAGGCCGAGCGGCTCATCGGCGCGGCCCCGGTCATCGCCTACCACGCCGGCGTGCGCAAGGAGTCGCACGCGCGCCGGATCGCCGCGGACCTGATCCCGGGCGACGCGATCGAGGAGGAGCTGCGCTACCCGGTCACCACGGGGACCACGGATCACCCCGGCGGCTACGTCGGCGCGCTGGCCGCCTTCTACGACGCCTGCGAGGCCCGGCTGGCGGCACATCTCGACGCCGGCCGCGACGTCGTCCTGCTCGCCGAGGGCGACCCGCTGTTCTACGGCTCGTCGATGTACCTCGTCGACCGGTTCCGCGACCGGTTCCCCGTCGAGGTGGTCCCCGGCGTCCCGGCCTTCGCCGCCGCCACGGCCACCGTCCCGGCGCCGCTGGTGCGGCAGAGCGACGTCCTCACCGTGCTGCCCGGCACATTGCCGGAGCCGGAGCTCGCCCGGCGGCTCGCCGACACCGACGGCGCGGTGATCATGAAGCTCGGCCGGACCTTCCCGGCCGTCCGATCGGCCCTCGCCCAGGCCGGCCGCCTCGACGGAGCGCTGTACGTCGAGCGCGCCTCCCAGCCCGAGGAGCGCTGGCTCCCGGTCGCCGAGGTCGACGCCGACTCGGTGCCGTACTTCTCGCTGATCGTGGTGCCCGGCGACTCGGCCCGGCCGGTCTCCCCGGACCGGCTGCGGGCCGGCCGGACCCGCACCGATTGGGCAGAGACCGCACGTTCTGAGCCCGAAATGTTGCGGTTTGGGACCAAACCGCAACCCTCGGAGCTCCTCGTGATCGGCCTCGGCCCCGGCCCCGACGGCTGGCTGACCCCCGAGGCGAGCGCGGCGCTGGCGGACGTGGAGCACGTGGTCGGCTACGCGCCGTACGTCCACCGGGTGCCCCAGCGCCCCGGGCTCCGGCGGCACGCGTCGGGCAACACCGTCGAGGTCGACCGGGCCCGGCTCGCCCTCGACCTGGCGCTGCGCGGCGAGCGGGTGGCCGTGGTGTCCGGCGGCGACGCCGGTGTCTTCGGCATGGCCGCCGCCGTCTTCGAGGCCGCGGCCGACCCGGCCCACCCCGAGCACGCGAGCGTGCCGGTTCGCGTCCTCCCGGGCGTGAGCGCCGTCCAGGCCGTCGCGGCTCGGGCGGGCGCCCCGATCGGCGCCGACTTCGCGGTGCTGAGCCTCTCCGACCGCCTCAAGCCGTGGCCGGTCGTCGAGCGGCGCCTGCGCGCGATCGCCGAAGCCGACCTGGTGCTCGGCGTCTACAACCCGGCGTCGCGCTCGCGGCGCGAGCAGGTCGTCGAGATGCAGAAGATCCTCCTCGAGCACCGCTCCCCCGACACCGTCGTGGTCGTGGGACGCGATGTCGGGCGCGCCGAGGAGTCGCTCACCGTCACCACGCTCGGCGAGCTGGACACCGACAGCGTCGACATGAAGTGCCTCGTCCTCGTCGGCGCCTCGTCGACGCGCGTCGAGCCGAGCGGCGCGGTCTGGACTCCGCGGTGGGTGGACTGATGGGCCACCCGATCGCGGTCGTCGGCATCGGCGCCGACGGGCATCTGTCGCCGACGGCCCGCGCCCTGGTGGGCGGGGCGGAGGTGCTGCTCGGTGGCGAGCGTCACCTCGCCCTCGTCCCGGCCGTTCCCGGTCAGGTCCGTCGGCCGTGGCCGCGCCCGTTCGGCGCGCTGCCCGGGGTGTTGGCGGAGCACGCGGGCCGACGCGTCGTCGCGCTGGCGTCGGGCGATCCGCTGGTCTCGGGCGTCGGTACGACGCTCGTGCGGATGCTCGGCGCCGACGCCGTCGAGGTCGTTCCCGCCGTGTCCTCGGTCTCCCTCGCCCGCGCCCGGATGGGCTGGTCGGCCGAGGAGTCCGCCGTGGTGACGCTGGTCGGCCGCGACGTCGACGCGCTGCGCCGCGAGCTCTCCCCCGGGCGCCGGCTGCTCGTGCTCTCGTCCGACGAGACGACGCCGGCGGCGGTGGCGCAGCTGGTCGCTGATGCGGGGTTCGGCGCCACCACCCTCACCGTCCTCGGCGACCTCGGCTCCGCCGCCGAGTCGCGGACCTCGTTCGTCGCCGGTGGCGAGCGGCCCGACAACCTGCCCCGGCTCCACGTGCTCGCGCTCGACATCGCCGGTCCCGGCGCAGGCCCCGGCGCCGCGTCCTGGGCCGCCGGGCTGCCCGACGACGCCTTCGAGCACGACGGTCAGCTCACCAAGCGCGACGTCCGCGCCAGCGCCCTCGCCCGGCTGGCACCCCGGCCCGGCGCCCTCCTGTGGGACGTCGGCGCCGGCGCCGGGTCGGTCGCGATCGAGTGGCTGCGCGCGCACCCGCTCACCACGGCCGTCGCCATCGAGAGCGACGAGGAGCGCGCCGAGCGGATCGGCCGCAACGCACGCCGCCTCGGCGTACCCCGGCTCGAGGTCGTCACCGGCCGAGCCCCCGACGCCCTCGCCGTCCTGCCCACCCCCGACGCGGTCTTCGTCGGCGGCGGCGCGACCGCCGCCGGGCTGCTCGACCGGTGCCGCGAGGCCCTCGCCGCCGGAGGCCGGCTCGTCGCGCACGGCGTGACCCTGGAGACCGAGCGGCTGCTCACCGACGCCTTCCACACCCACGGCGGCGAGCTGACCCGACTCGCCGTCGAGCACGTGACCCCGCTGGGCGGACGGTTCACCGGCTGGACCCCGGCCCGCGCCGTGGTGCAGTGGGCCTGGACCAAGGAGGCCGCCCGGTGACCGCCCACTTCGTCGGCGCCGGCCCCGGCGCGGCCGACCTGATCACCCTGCGCGCGGCCGCCCTCCTGGGCGCCGCCGACGTGGTGCTCCACCCGGGCACCTATATCGACGCCGAGGTCCTCTCCCACTGCCGCGCGGACGCGCGGAGGGTCGACACCCAGGACCTCGACCTCGACCGGATCACCGCGGTCATCGTGGCGGCGCACCGGGCCGGGCAGGACGTCGTCCGGCTCACCTCGGGCGACCCTTCGCTCTACTCGGCGTTGCACGAGCAGACCCGGCGACTCGACGCCGCCGGCGTGCCGTGGGACGTGACCCCCGGCGTTCCGGCGTACGCCGCCGCTGCCGCGATCGTCGGCCGCGAGCTCACCGTCCCCCTCGTCGCGCAGTCGGTCGTGCTCACGCGCACGCAGGCGCGCTCGACCGCGATGCCGGAGGGCGAGTCGCTGGCGGCGTACGCCGCGACCGGCGCGACCCTCGTCCTGCACCTGGCGATCACCCGCACCCGCGCGCTCATGACCGAGCTCGCGCCGTTCTACGGCGACGACTGCCCCGTCGCCGTGGTGTCCCGGGCGTCCCAGCCCGAGGAGCTGGTCCTGCGCGGCACCGTCGGCACCATCGCCGGCCTCGTCGAGGAGGCCGGTCTGCGCCAGGCCGCGGTGATCCTCGTCGGGCCGGCCCTGTCCTCGGCCTCCGCGGCCGAGTCCTACCTCTACTCCCCCGAACGCGTCGCTCGGAAGGAGCGCCTCCGATGAGCAGCACCGCGATCCCGCACTTCCCGTTCAGCGCCGTGGTCGGGGCCGACGGCCCCGACGGGCCGGACCCGATGGCGCTGGCCCTCATCCTGACCACGATCGCCCCGGACGTCGGCGGGGTGCTCGTGCGCGGCGAGAAGGGCACCGCCAAGTCGACGATCGTCCGGGCACTGGCCGCGGTCCTGCCTCCGGTCGAGGAGCGGCCCGTGCCGCTCGTCGAGCTGCCGATCGGCGCCACCGAGGACCGGGTCACCGGCTCGATCAACCTCGAGAGCGCCCTCGCCGAGGGCAAGGCGGAGTACGAGCCGGGCCTGCTGGCCAAGGCGCACCGCGGCATCCTGTACGTCGACGAGGTGAACCTGCTGCACGACCACCTCGTCGACCTGCTGCTCGACGCGGCCGCCATGGGCCGCGCGACCGTGGAGCGCGACGGCGTGTCGATGACCCACGAGGCGCGGTTCGTGCTGGTCGGCACGATGAACCCCGAAGAGGGCGAGCTGCGCCCCCAGCTGCTCGACCGCTTCGGCCTGACCGTCGAGGTCGCCGCGCCGCGCGACCCCGCGCTGCGCGCCGAGGTGGTCCGCCGCCGGATGGCGTACGACGCCGACCCGGCCGGGTTCGCGTCCCGCTACGCCGATGCCGAGGCGGCACTGCGGGCGCGGATCGACGCCGCCCGGGCGCTGGTCGGCTCGGTGCGGCTCACCGACGCCGGGCTGCTCAAGATCGCCGAGGTCTGCGCGGCGTTCGATGTCGACGGCCTGCGCGCCGACATCGTCACCGCCCGCACCGCCGTCGCCCACGCCGCGTGGGCCGGTCGTGCGCAGGTGAGCCTCGACGACATCCGGGTCGCCGCCCGCCTGGCCCTGCCGCATCGACGCCGGCGCAAGCCGTTCGACGCGCCCGGACTCGACGAGGACCTGCTGGACCGGGTGCTGGGCGACGACGAGCTGTCGCCCGAACCGGAGCCCGAGGGCCCCGAGCCGGACGGTCCCACCCCGGAAGGTGACCCCGACCCGGACGGCCCCGACGCGGACGGCCCCGGCGCGGGCGACCCCGCGCCGGAGGGCGACCCGGGGGCGCCTGATGCGGCCGCGCCGGACGCACCGTCATCCGCTCCGGGGGATCAGGCCCACGCGACGCCTGACGCTGCCCCCGGGGAGGCGCCGGGAGAGGCGCCGAGCAGCGTCGCGCCGACCGGCTCGGCGTACCGCACCCGGCTGCTGTCGGTGCGCGGCGTCGGCGCCGGTACGGCGGGGCGCCGCAGTCGCGCCCGCACGAGCAACGGCCGCCGGGTCGGCGCCACCCCACCGACCGGTGCGGGCGGCGCGATCCACCTGACCGAGACCATCCGGGCCGCGGCGCGCCACCAGTTCGCCCGGGGACGCCGGGGCGGCCGGCTGCTGCTCCTGCCCGCCGACCTCCGGGTCGCCGTACGCGAGGGGCGGGAGGCGAACCTCGTGCTCTTCTGCGTCGACGCGTCCGGGTCGATGGCCGCGCGACGGCGGATGGAGCAGGTCAAGACGGCCGTGCTGAGCCTGCTCCTCGACGCCTACCAGCGCCGCGACAAGGTCGGCCTGGTGACCTTCCGCGGGAGTGGGGCGGAGGTGGCGCTGCCGCCGACGCACTCCGTCGACGCGGCGGCCCAGCGGCTGGAGGAGCTGCCCTCGGGCGGCCGGACGCCGCTGGCCGAGGGCCTCCTGGAGGCCGCGCACGTGCTCGCCGTCGAGCGCACCCGGGATCCGCGGCGGCGCGCGCTGCTCGTCGTCGTCACCGACGGCCGGGCGACCTCCGGCGCCGATGCGGTGGGCCGGTCGCGGATGGCCGCCGCCCTGCTGGCGGAGGCCGGGGTCGCCAGCGTGGTGGTCGACTGCGAGTCCGGCCCGATGCGGATGGGCCTGGCGGGCACCCTCGCCGAGCACCTGGGGGCCGAGCACCTGCCGATCGGCGAGGTGAGCGCCGAGGCGCTGCTGGACGTGACCCGGCGGGCCGCATGAGCCACCCCGCCGGCAGCAGCGATCTGTACGACGTCATCGCGCGCCGCCGTGACGTGCGCGCCGAGTTCACCGGCGCACCGGTCCCGGACGAGACCCTGCACCGCGTGCTCGGTGCGGCCCACCGCGCGCCGAGCGTCGGGATGAGCCAGCCGTGGGACTTCGTGGTCGTCCGGGACCCGGCGACCCGGGCGACCTTCCGCGACCACGTCACCTCCGAGCGCGACACCTTCGCCCGCTCCCTCCCGCCCGATCGGCGCGCGTCCTTCGACCGGATCAAGGTCGAGGGGATCTGCGAGTCCTCGCTGGGCGTCGTCGTGACCCACAGCCAGGGACGCGGCGGACCGCACGTGCTCGGCCGGCACGCGATCGCCGACGCGGGGCTCTACTCCACCGTGCTGGCGATCCAGAACCTCTGGCTCGCCGCGACCGCCGAGGGCCTGGGCCTGGGCTGGGTCTCGTTCTACCGCGAGGACTTCCTCCGGACCCTGCTGGGCATCCCCGCCGACGTGCGGCCGGTGGCCTGGCTGTGCCTCGGCAGCGTGACCCACCTGGAGACCGTGCCCGACCTCGAGCGGCACGGCTGGCGATCCCGCCGCCCGCTCGCCGACGCCATCCACGAGGACACCTGGCAGATGAAGGAGAACGACCGTGCCTGAGGGCCAGCCGCTCGTCATACCGAACGACGGGCTCACCACCCGCCAGCGCCGCAACCGCCCGCTCGTGATGGTGCACACCGGGGACGGCAAGGGGAAGTCGACCGCTGCCTTCGGGCTCGCGCTGCGCGGCTGGAACCAGGGCTGGGACATCGGGGTGTTCCAGTTCGTGAAGTCCGCGAAGTGGCGCCTCGGCGAGCAGACCGCCTTCGAGAAGCTCCCACCTGGGAACGGCACCGTCGAGTGGCACAAGATGGGCTCCGGCTGGTCGTGGTCGCGCAAGGCCGGGTCCGAGGAGGACCACGCCGCCGACGCCGCCGAGGGCTGGGCGGAGATCAAGCGCCGGATCGCGACCGAGCGGCACGACCTGTACCTGCTCGACGAGTTCACCTACCCGATCAACTGGGGCTGGGTCGACGTCGACGACGTCGTGGAGACGCTCGCGAGCCGGCCCGGTCACCAGCACGTCGTGATCACCGGGCGGCGGGCCGATCCGAAGCTGGTCGAGCTGGCCGACCTGGTGACCGAGATGACCAAGGTGAAGCACCCGATGGACGTGGGCCAGAAGGGCCAGAAGGGCATCGAGTGGTGACCGCCCGTGGCTGAGCTGCCCCGCGTCGTCGTCGCGGCGCCCGCCACCGGGCAGGGCAAGACGACCGTCGCCACCGGCCTGATGGCCGCCCTGACCGCCGCCGGGCACGCGGTCAGCGGGCACAAGGTGGGCCCCGACTACATCGACCCCGGCTACCACGCGCTCGCCTGCGGGCGCCCGGGCCGCAATCTCGACCCCCACCTGGTCGGCGCGTCCCTCGTCGCGCCCCTCCTGCTGCACGGCGCGCGCTCCCCCGAGCCCGCCGACGTCGCGGTGGTCGAGGGCGTGATGGGCCTGTACGACGGCCGGATCGGCGGCAACGGCTTCTCGTCCACCGCGCACGTCGCCGCCCTGACCCGCACCCCCGTCGTGCTCGTCGTGGACATCTCCCGCTCCTCGCGCTCGATCGGCGCGGTCGTGCACGGGATGGCGACCTGGGACCCGACCGTGGCGGTGGCGGGGGTGATCCTCAACCAGGCCGGGTCCGCGCGTCACGCCGACGAGGTCCGCTCGTCGATCGCCCTGCCGGTGCTGGGCGTGATCCCGCGCGACGCCTCGATCGCCACGCCGTCGCGGCACCTGGGGCTGGTCACCGCCGCCGAGCGTGGCGAGTCGGAGTCCGTCGTGGCGCGACTGGCGGAGGTGGTCGCCGAGCACGTCGACCTCGGCGCGGTGCTGGCGATCGCCCGCTCGGCGCCGGACCTCGACGCGGTCCCCTGGTCCGCCGACCCGGCTCAGCCTGAACTCGAGAACGCACCGACCCGGCGCAGATTGAAGCGCGGCCGGGTGGCCGTCGCGGCGGGCCGGGCCTTCACCTTCCGGTACGCCGAGACGGCCGAGCTGCTCGCCGCCCACGGCTGCGAGGTGGTCACCTTCGACCCGGCGCACGATCCGGCACTGCCGACCGGGACCGGGGGCCTGTACCTCGGCGGCGGCTTCCCCGAGGTCCACGCCGCCGACCTCGCCGCCAACGCCGCGCTGCGGGACCAGATCAGGGAGGCCGTGCTCGACGGGATGCCGACGGTCGCGGAGTGCGCCGGCCTGCTCTACCTGTGCCGCACCCTCGACGGCGTCCCGATGGCCGGCGTCCTCGACGCCGACGCGGCGATGACCGAGCGCCTCACCCTGCGCTACCCGGTCGCCACGGCGGCCGCCGACACCCTGCTCACCCGTCGCGGCGAGCAGGCGACCGGGCACGAGTTCCACCGCACGACGGTCACGCCGGCCGGCGCCGGCACACCCGCCTGGCGGATTGACGGCGACGACGTCGGCTTCGCGTCCGACACCCTGCACGCGTCGTACCTCCACACGCACTGGGCGGGTCACCCGCTCCTGGCCGCGCGGTTCGCCGAGGCGGTGCACGCCCATGGCTGAGCCGGACCCGTTGCGTCACCACGGCGACGTCGAGGCACGCGGCATGCTCGACCTCGCCGTCAACGTGTACGACGGCCCGCGGCCGTCCTGGCTCGACGACGCCCTACGCGGCTCGCTGGACACGGTCGGCGCCTATCCCGACCCGAGCGCCGCGCGGTCGGCCGTGGCCGCCCACCACGGGCGGCCCGAGGACGACGTGCTCGTGACCGCCGGTGCCGCGGAGGCCTTCACGCTGGTCGCGCGGCTGCGGGACTGGCGGCGGCCGGTGGTGGTGCACCCGCAGTTCACCGAGCCGCACGCCGCGCTCGAGCAGGCCGGTCGCACGGTCACCCCGGTGGCGCTGGGCGCGCCGTTCACGTTCGACGCCGCGCGCGTACCGGAGGACGCCGACCTGGTGGTCGTCGGCAACCCGACGAACCCGACCGGCGTCCTGCACCCGGCCGCCGAGCTGGCGGACCTGCGCCGGCCGGGCCGGCTGGTGGTCGTCGACGAGGCGTTCATGGACTGCGTGCCGGGCGAGCCGGAGTCGCTGGCCGGCGTACCGCTCGACGGACTCGTGGTGCTCCGCTCCCTGACCAAGCACTGGGGCATCCCCGGCATCCGCGCGGGCTACGTCGTCGGCGACCCCGCGGCCGTCTCCGGCCTGGCCCGCGCCCAGACACCGTGGTCGGTCGGCACCACCGCGGCGGCCGCGGTGGTCGCGTGCACCACGCCCGAGGCGGTCCGCGAGGGGCGACGGCGCGCCGAGGAGATCGGGGGCTGGCGCGCGTACCTCGCCGCGGGGCTCGCCGACCTGGGCATCCCTCACCTGCCGTCGGCGGCGTCCTTCGTGCTGGCGGAGGTCGGCGAGGGCGTGCATGCCCGGCTGCGCGCGGCCGGCATCGCCGTGCGCCGGGCCGACACCTTCCCCGGCCTCGACGACGGCTGGGTCCGCATCGCCGTCCGGCCACCGACCACGACCGACCTCCTGCTGTCGAGCCTGGCGGGGGCGGTGGGCTAGGAGCGTCCGGCCGCCCCGCCCGCGGCAGCCGCGACCAGCTTGAGCACGGCGCCGCCGGACGACAGCTGACCCGCCGACGGAGGACGGCCCAGTCGCGTCATCCGGCTCGGCCCGCCCCAGCAGCACCGCGAGCACCGGCGCGAGGAGCGCGTCGCGCCGGGCGATGTCGACGAGCAGCGCACCGCCCACCACCGGCTCGGTCTCGGTGCCGCCCAGCAGAACTTCGCCCCGACCCGGTGTCGGTGGTGATCAGGACCAGGTCGCCGTCGACAGCCATGCCGCGAGCACAGGACGGTCGCGGGTTCTCCGGAGGCCCTCGATTGGGCAGCAACCGCAGGCAGAAGGCCAGAATTGCTGCAGTTTGGGACCAAACCGCAACGCCCCGACACCCGCAGCCCGGACACCTCCCCACCACTGCCCGTCATGCCCTAGGCTCACCAGAGCAGGCACGAGGAAGCCGGTGAGAATCCGGCACAGTCGCGCTACTGTGACACCGCCTCCGCCCTCGGACGGGAGTGTGGTGAAGTCAGGAACGAGTGCCTGCGCACCTCACATCCACTGTCCAGGGACGCTGAATCCCTGAGGAGGCATCATGTCGCAGTTTCCTGCCACCCCTCTCGCCCCGACCGCGGGCGTCGGCCCGGCCGTCCAGGTCCCGGTCATGCCGCTGCTGCAGCTCGGCACCTGGGTCGTCTTCTTCGGCCTGCTCGCGATGCTCGCGATCTTCTTCGTGAGCGCCGACCAGGGCGCGATCTCGATCCCGGCCGGCAACGCCGTGCACGAATGGGTGCACGACGCCCGGCACCTGCTCGGCTACCCCTGCCACTGAGCGGGGCGAAGCTGATGAGCACCGTTGCCGGGGACGGGCCTGTCCTGAGCCCGGCCGCCTTCCTCGTCCGCGGAATCGCAGTGGGGCTGGCCGCCGGTCTGATCGCCTTCGTCGTGGCGTTCGCCTTCGGTGAACCGTACGTCGACGACGCCATCGCCCTTGAGGAGGCGGCCGCCTCGCAGACGCCCGCCGATCCCACCGAGCACGACCACGCCGACGCAGCCGCCGACGCAGCCGCCGACCCAGCCGCCGACCCAGCCGTCGACGAGGCCGGCGTGGTCGAGGTCTCCCGCGAGAACCAGAAGAGCTGGGGCCTGCTGACCGGCACCCTCGCCATCGGCACCGCCCTCGGCGGGCTGACCGCACTGGCCGCGGCCGCCGTCCTGGGCCGCCTCGGCGGCCTCTCCGCACGCGGCTCTACGGCGCTGGTGGCGCTGATCGGGTTCGTGGCGGTTGCGCTCGTCCCGTTCATGAAGTACCCCGCGACGCCGCCCGCGGTGGGCAGCGGCGACACGATCGGTGGCCGCACGGCGTCGTACTTCGCCCTGCTCCTGGTCTCGGTGCTCGTCGCGATCGCGGTCGTGGTGCTGGCCCACCGGCTGCGTCCGAGGTACGGCGGCTGGACCGCCGCCCTCCTCTCGGGCGGCGCCTACCTGGCGATCGTGACGGTCACCGCGCTGCTGCTGCCCACGGTCGACGAGCTCGGCGACTTCCCGGCCGACACGCTCTGGCACTTCCGCCGCTCGTCGCTGGTCACCCTCGCCGCCCTGTGGGCGAGCATCGGCGTCGGTCTGACCGTCCTGGTCGGCCGGCTCCACGACCGCGCGGCGGCGGACCTCGCCCACCGTGAGCTCGCCGCCAGCCTGTGAGGGCTGCGGGACTGCTGCTCGGGTACGCCGCCGACCGGCTCCTGGCCGATCCGCGGCGCGGCCATCCCGTGGCGGGCTTCGGGCAGCTCGCGGCCGCGCTGGAGCGGCGCCTGTGGCGCGACGACCGCGGCGCCGGCGCCCTGCACGCGGGGGTGCTGGTCGGTGGTGCCGTCGCGCTCGGCGTCGTGGCGGACCGGACCCTCCCCCGCACACTCGCCACGGCCGCCGGCACGTGGGTGGTCCTCGGCGGCACGTCCCTGGACCGCGAGGCCGCCGCCGTATCACGACTCCTCGCGGCCGGCGACCTCCCGGGTGCCCGGGTCCGGCTGACGCGACTGGTCGGCCGCGACACCACCGTGCTCGACGAGGGCGAGGTCGTCCGGGCCACCGTGGAGTCGCTCGCCGAGAACACCTCCGACGCGGTGGTCGCGCCGCTCGTCTGGGGCGCCGTGGCCGGACTCCCCGGCCTGCTCGGGTACCGCGCCGTCAACACGCTCGACGCGATGGTCGGCCACCGCAGCGCCCGCTACGAGAGGTTCGGCTGGGCGTCCGCGCGCCTCGACGACCTGCTCAACCTGCCCGGCTCCCGGCTGACGGCCGCCCTCGCCACCCTGCTCGGCCCCGATCCGGCGGCCGCCTGGCGCACCTGGCGGCGCGACGCGGCCGGCCACCCGAGTCCCAACGCGGGACCGGTCGAGGCGGCCTTCGCGGGCGCCCTCGGGATCCGGCTGGGGGGCACCAACGACTACGGCGGCCGGATCGAGCACCGCGCGGTCATGGGCGACGGACCGCTGCCCGGGCGGGCCGATCTCGACCGCGCCCGCATGCTCGCCCGACGCATCGGCACGGCTGCCGCCCTCGTCGCCGCGGCGCTCGCCGTCCGGGCCCCGTCGTACCGGACAGGACAGTCGTGAACTCTCCGAGAACATGCCCCGGAGGCCCGGTACGACGGCGTCAGGTCCCGATGATCTCGTCGGCGTGGCGTCCCACCCAGCGCAGCAGCGGGACCATCACCTCGGCGAGCTCCTCGCCCCGCGGGGTCAGGCTGTAGTCGACCCGGGGCGGCATCACCGGCTGCTGCTCGCGGTGGATCAGCCCGTCGCCCTCCAGCGTCCTGAGCGTCTGGGCGAGCATCTTCTCGCTGATCCCCTGAGCGCGTCTGCGCAGGTCGCTCCACCGTTGCGGCCCGTCGGTGAGCGAGACGAGGACCAGCACGCCCCACTTGCTCATCACGTGGTCGAGCAGCACCCGGCTCGAGCAGGCGGCCGGGAACACCCCGCCGGGGAACTGCTCGAAGATCGTCGCCTCGGTACTTTCCGCCACGGAAGTACCTTACTCCAAAGTGCGTACTAACCAATGGGAAGCAACTTCCCGAACGGGCCGTTGAGCACGTCGACAGCACGACCTCCCACCGTTCGAAAGGTGCCCCACCATGTCCCTCGTCATCACCGGAGCCACCGGCCAGCTCGGCCGTCTCGTCGTCACCTCCCTGCTCGCCCAGGGCGTGCCGGCCGACCGGATCGTCGCGCTCGGCCGCGACGAGGAGCGGCTCGCCGGACTCGCCGCCCTCGGCGTCGCCACCCGTCGCGTCGACTACGCCGACCCGGCTGCGCTCGCCGACGCGCTCGTCGGCGCCGAGCGGGTGCTCCTCATCTCGGGCAGTGAGGTCGGCCGGCGCCTGCCCCAGCACGAGAACGTCATCGCCGCGGCGAAGGCTGCCGGCGTGCGCCTGCTCGCCTACACCAGCATCGCCAACGCCGACACCAGCCGGATGCTCCTCGCGGGCGAGCACCGCGCCACCGAGGAGGCGATCGTCGCCTCGGGCCTTGCCCACACCTTCCTGCGCAACAGCTGGTACCTCGAGAACTACACCGCCCAGCTCGCGACGTACGCCGAGCACGGCACCGTGCTCGGCGCGGCCGGCGACGGGCGGGTCAGCGCGGCCACCCGGGCCGACTTCGCGGAGGCGGCCGCGGCGGTGCTCCTGCTCGACCGGCCGCAGGCCGTCTACGAGCTCGGCGGCGCCGCGTTCAGCCTGAAGGAGCTGGCCGCCACGGCCGGCGACGTGCTGGGCCAGGAGGTCACCTACACCGACCTGCCCGCCGACGCGCTCACCGAGGCGCTGGTCGGCGCCGGCTTTCCCGAGCCGTACGCCGCCGTCCTCGCCGACGCCGACCTGGGCCTCGGGCGCGGTGAGCTGTACGTCGAGCCGGACGACCTCGAGACCCTGCTCGGGCGCCCGAGCACCCCACTCGCCGACGCCCTCCGCGCCGCGCGCTGAGAAGGCGACCCGTGTGCTCCCCGCCGCTCGCGGGCATCATCGAGGCATGGCGAGCGACGAGGACCACACCCGACCCGCGGGCGTCGACGACCTGACGGTCGAGGCGCTCGGCAACATCTCCGAGGCCCTGGAGGCGGTGGAGGTCGCCCGGGGGCATCTGTACGCCTTCCACCGGCTGAGCGGGACCGCCGACCTCACGCTCGGCAAGGGCGTCGACCAGCTGCGCTCCGCGGGGCACCACGCGCTGGCCGACCGGATCGAGACCGAGCTGGTCGGGCGCAACGTGCTGCAGGGGCGGTGGACCTTCCAGATCGTCGAGGAGTACGACGACGGCTACTACGCCGACTTCAAGCGGCTCGAGCGCGCCGCCCGGGACGAGCTCGTCGCCGGGCGGCGGCACCTCTACGAGGCGGAGATGAAGGAGGACCGGCGCACCCACGGGCGTCCCGGCCACGAGCGCGAGCCCGCGGCCGGGACCTGACCCGCGGGCCGTCAGGCGACGACGAGCACCAGGTCGCCGCCCTCGGCCGCCTTCGGCCCGGCCAGCGCGACCCGCTGGACGGTGCCGTCGACCGGCGCGGTGATGGCCGCCTCCATCTTCATCGCCTCGATGGTGGCGACGGTGTCGCCGGCGGCGACCTGGTCGCCCTCGGCGACCACGACCGACACCACGCCCTGGAAGGGCGCGGCGACGTGGCCGGGCTGCGCCGGGTCGGCCTTCTCGGCGGCGGCCACCTCGGCCGACACCGAGCGGTCCCGCACGCTGACCGGGCGGATCTGGCCGTTGAGGGTGCACAGCACCGTCCGGTAGCCCCGCTCGTCCGGCTCGCCGACCGCCTGCAGTCCGAGCAGGAGCTGCTTGCCCTCGGCGAGCTGGACGACGTGCTCCTCGCCGGCCTGGAGGCCGTAGAGGAACTCCCGGGTCGGTACGACGGACAGGTCGCCCCACTGCGACCGCGCCTCGTCGTACTCCCGGGTGGGGCCCGGGAAGAGCAGCCGGTTGAGGGTCGCCCGGCGCACGGCGGCGTCGCCCGCCAGGTCCGCCTCGTCGTCGGCGGACAGCACCTCGGCGGGCGGCGTCCAGGACCGGCCGGCGATGGCCTTGCTGCGGAACGGCTCGGGCCAGCCGCCCGGCGGGTCGCCCAGCTCGCCGTGCAGGAACCCGATCACCGACGCCGGGATGTCGTACGACGCGGGGTCGGCCGCGAACGCCTCGGGGTCCGCGCCCGCCGCCACCAGGGCGAGAGCGAGGTCGCCGATCACCTTCGACGACGGCGTGACCTTCGGGATTCGGCCGAGGATGTCGTTGGCCGCGGCGTACATGTCCTCGACCTGCTCGAACTTCTCCCCCAGCCCCAGCGCGATGGCCTGCTGGCGCAGGTTGGAGAGCTGTCCGCCGGGGATCTCGTGGCGGTAGACCCGCCCGGTCGGCGCCGGGAGGCCCGACTCGAAGGGCGCGTAGAGCCGCCGGACCGCCTCCCAGTAGGGCTCGAGCGCGTTGACCGCCGCCAGGTCGAGCCCGGTCGCGCGTCCCGGCTGCGCCGGGTGGTCGGTGGCCGCGACGAGCGAGGACAGCGGCGGCTGCGAGGTCGTGCCCGCCATCGACGCGGTGGCCGCGTCGACCGCGTCGACGCCCGCGGCGATCGCGGCCGTGAGCGTGGCGAGCTGGCCGCCGGCGGTGTCGTGGGTGTGCAGGTGGACGGGGAGGTCGAACCGCTCGCGCAGTGCCGTCACCAGCGTGGTGGCGGCGGGAGCGCGCAGGAGCCCGGCCATGTCCTTGATCGCGAGCACGTGCGCCCCGGCCTCGACGATCCGCTCCGCCAGGCGCAGGTAGTAGTCGAGCGTGTAGAGCTCCTCGCCCGGGTCGGACAGGTCGCCGGTGTAGCAGAGTGCCACCTCGGCGACGCTCGTCCCGGTGGCACGGACCGCCTCGATGGCCGGTCGCATCTGCTCGACGTCGTTGAGGGCGTCGAAGATCCGGAACACGTCGATGCCCGTGGCGGCCGCCTCCTCGACGAAGGCGTTGGTCACGCTCGTGGGGTACGGCGTGTAGCCGACCGTGTTGCGTCCGCGCAGCAGCATCTGCAGGCAGATGTTGGGCACCGCCGCGCGGAGCTTGGCCAGCCGGTCCCACGGGTCCTCGGAGAGGAACCGCAGCGCCACGTCGTACGTCGCCCCGCCCCAGCACTCCAGCGACCAGAGCTGGGGCGTGGTCCGCGCGACGTGCGCGGCCACCCCGAGCAGGTCGTGGGTACGGACCCGCGTGGCCAGCAGCGACTGGTGGGCGTCGCGGAACGTGGTGTCGGTGACGGCCACGCCGGTGCGCGCGCGCAGCTCGGCGGCGAACGCCTCGGGCCCCACCTCGCGCAGGCGCTGGCGGGTGCCGTCCGGCGGGGCGAGCGACAGGTCGAGGGCGGGCAGCTTGGCGCGGGGAGCCACCGAGACCGGCACCGCGCCGTGCGGCTGGTTGACGGTGACGTCGGCCAGATAGGTCAGCAGCCGGGTTCCGCGGTCGCCCGAGGCCCGGGCCGTGAGCAGCTGCGGGTGCGTCTCGATGAAGCCGGTTGTCACCCGACCCGCCTCGAAGTCCGAGTCGTCCAGGAGGGCCTGCAGGAACGGGATGTTCGTGGCGACGCCGCGGATCCGGAACTCCGCCACGGCACGCCGCGCCCGCGCGACCGCGTCGGCGAAGGTACGGCCGCGGCAGGTCAGCTTGGCCAGCATGGAGTCGAAGTGCGGGCTGACCTCGGCGCCGGTGAAGGTCGTGCCGCCGTCGATCCGGACCCCCGCGCCGCCCGGCGAACGGTACGCCGTGATGATGCCGGTGTCGGGACGGAACCCGTTCGCCGGGTCCTCCGTCGTGATCCGGCACTGCAGCGCCGCGCCCCGCAGGCGCACGGTGTCCTGGGACAGGCCCAGGTCGGCGAGCGTCTCCCCCGCCGCGATCCGCAGCTGGGACTGGACCAGGTCGACGTCGGTGACCTCCTCGGTCACCGTGTGCTCGACCTGGATCCGCGGGTTCATCTCGATGAAGACGTAGTTGCCCTCCGGGTCGAGCAGGAACTCCACCGTGCCCGCGCACGCGTAGCCGATCTCGCGGGCGAAGCGCACCGCGTCCGCGCAGATCCGGTCCCGCAGGTCGGGGTCGAGGTTCGGCGCCGGCGCGATCTCGACGACCTTCTGGTGGCGTCGCTGCACCGAGCAGTCCCGCTCGAAGAGGTGGATCACGTCGCCCCGGCCGTCGGCCAGGATCTGCACCTCGATGTGGCGCGGGTCGACCACGGCCTGCTCGATGAAGACGGTCGGGTCCCCGAAGGCGCCCTCCGCCTCGCGCATGCAGGTCTCGATCGCCTCGCGCAGCTGCGACCGGTCGTCGACGCGACGCATGCCGCGACCACCGCCGCCCGCGACGGCCTTGACGAACAGCGGCGCCGGGATGGCCTCCGCGGCCCGCACCAGCGCTTCGACGTCGGTCGAGGGGTCGACGCTCTGCAACGTCGGCACGCCCGCGGCCTTGGCGGCCGCGATGGCGCGGGCCTTGTTGCCGGTGAGCTCGAGCACGCCGGCCGAGGGCCCGACGAACGTGATGCCGGCGGCGGCGCAGGCCTCCGCGAGCGCCGGGTTCTCCGACAAGAACCCGTATCCCGGATAGATCGCGTCGGCGCCGCACTGCACGGCGGCCGCGACGATCGCGTCCGGGTCGAGGTAGCTGCGGACCGGGTGCCCCCGCTCACCGATCTCGTAGGCCTCGTCGGCCTTGAGACGGTGCTCGGAACCCCGGTCCTCGTACGGGAAGACCGCCACGGTGGTGGCGCCCAGCTCGTACGCCGCGCGGAACGCTCGGATGGCGATCTCTCCGCGATTGGCGACCAGAACCTTCGAGAACAAGTGGATGACTCCTCGCTGTACGTGATGGGTGGGGCTCCATCCCACCAGGAGTGAGCCAGGTCACGGTGCCGTGCCCACCTGGTGGAGCCTCTCGAAGGTCCCGCCACCTCGGGTGGCGGCATGCGTCCCTGCACGAGAGGGGCTGCGCTCTCGGCCTCGGCTTCACTTCGGACCGGAAGTTGGCACCAACATGACAAAGCCGGCAAGCGCAGCAAACCCTCAACGGTTCGCGTGGCCCGAAATGCGGTCAACGGTTCCTAGGTTGGAAGCCCCTCCACATGGAACCGGGACATGACTCGGGAAGGAAAACATGAGATCGCCGTCATCATCCCGACGCAAGGCAGCGACACATTGTGCGCTCTTGAGCACCATATTGACCGCTGGGATATTCCTTCCCCTGGATTCTGCGCGCGCAGACAATCCGGCCTGCCCTGCGAACTTCGCACCCGCGGTGCTTCACGTCAGCGACGGTCACGTCCGGGGAAAGGCCTGTTTCCGGCCCGACACCGATAATTGGCGTTTTCAGGATACCTATCCGGACGGCTGGGGCGTCCAGCTCACAGTACCAACCAACGACCTTTCCGGCTCGGCCTACGGACACGACACCGACGGCGCCAACAACGGCTGGATCGCGAAGAACTCCAACTATCCGCCAGGCGCAACTCTTTGGCCGGGGATCTGCAACTTCGACTACCCCACGGGGGTGAACTATGGGTGCACCGTCAGTAGCGTCGTCTCCTAGGCTGAGAACGTGGCGTCGTAAGGGGCACCACGCGTTGCATCGCAGATGGGGAGGTTTTGTCGTGACAGCGCTCGTCGCATCGTGGCTGACGATGTCAACAGTCAGTCCTGCGCACGCAGACAATCCGCCCTGCGATACAGGGTTCACGGCGATCGCAGTGCACGTGAGCGGAAGCGAAGCGTTCCGCGCCAAGGCATGCTGGCGCGAACCCAAGGACAACTGGGAATTCCAAGATACCTACGTCGACTCGTGGAGCGCCGTGTTCTACTATCCCAACAACGCGATCACGACGCACCTGGAGGCCCGCGACACCGACGGAGCCAACAACGGCTGGAACAAGCTACTCATGGCTTACCCCGAGGACGTCGACGTCACCGTCCAGTTGTGCTCACATGACTACAGCGCCGGCGTCCCCCACGGATGCACCGGCGTGGCTGGGATTCTCACATGACACCGATCGAGACGGGTCAGCCCCCGCTCAACCACAACACCGTCCTCACGCGCGCCGCCGCGGCGCTGGGCACGTCACTGCTCGCACTTCTGAGTGCATGCGGGACCCACGGCATCGACAGTTCGACCGAAGCGACTCCAGCGCCGACAGGGGCCATCCGCGCGCAGTACGGGAACGCCAGCGACATTCATCTGCCTCTCGATGACCATCTTCTCAGCGGGTTCGCGTTGCGAGAGATCTGGACAGCCCGCACAGAGCTTGTGGGCCGGTGTGTAGAACGCTTCAGCCAACGGCCCTTTGTGCCAGAGGCGGCGGTCGGCGTTCTACCTGCATTCTCCCCTTATCGCTTTGGAATCGTCGGTGTGGACGCGGCGGAGAAGCACGGGTACCACGATCCGGACGACGAACTGAGTCCCGCCTTCGCCGCCGCCCACGCGATCGCGGTGCCGAAGGGGGACCCGACGCCGGCATACATCCTCGACGGCGACGTGCCTCGGGGAGTGGCTCGGCCGACGGATCCATCGGGCGCCGCGCTCCCTTCCGCCGGTTGTGAGGGCGACGCCGAGTGGGTCCTGGGCGGGCCCGCGAAGGCAGCTGAGTTCGTCGCAAGCGAAATCGTGAAGATCGAGGATACGGAACGCAGCGACCCACGGGTGGCCGCAGCGATGTCCGATTGGGCGTCCTGCATGACGACTGCAGGGTTTTCCTACGAGAATCCACTCGATCCGGTGGTCGAGTTCGGAGGCGTCGACTCGGTGTCGGAGCACGAACTGGAGGTAGCCGTGGCGGATGCTGCCTGCAGGCAGGAGACCCAATACGTCGAGCGCCGAGTCGAGGTCCTCACCGAGATCCAGAATCGTTCCCTTTCATCTCATCGGGTGCAGTGGGACAGCTACCGCGAGTGGGCAGCGGCCAGATCTCGCAAGGCGCTCGGATACCTGCAGACCGCTGGCATGAGCGGAACGTCGAGGATGCAGGCAGAGGGTCTCACCGGTCAGAACGCCCCCTGAACCCGCGTTCACGCTGTGCCTCACCGCTGGCGCGCGAGCCAGGCGAGGGCGGCTTCGACGTCGCTCACCGTGTCGACCCCCTCGGGCGCCGGCGCCCGGCGTACGACGACGACGGGGATGCCGAGCGCGCCGGCGGCCGCCATCTTGGGCCAGGTGTGCTCGCCACCGGAGTCCTTGGTGACCAGCACGTCCCGGTCGCGCATCAGCTCGCGCTCGCCGTCGAGGGTGTAGGGCCCGCGCGAGGTGAGCAGCTCCCACGCCGCCGGGATCCGGAAGTCCGGGGGGTCGACCACCCGGGCCACCACGTGCCGCTCGGCCAGGGCGGGGACGAACCGGGCCAGCTCCTGGCGACCGACCGTGAGGAACGGCCGGCTGCCGAGCTCGCCGGCCACGGTCGCGGCCTCCTCGTGGCTGCGCACCCAGATCCACGACGGCGTCGCCCGGCCGGCCCACCCGCGCCGCTCGAGCCGGAGCAGGGGGACTCCCTCGGCCGCACAGGCCGCCGCCGCGTTGCGCGAGATGCCCGCCGCGAACGGATGGGTCGCGTCGACCACGACGTCGAACTCCGCGAGCGCCGCGCGCAGCCCGGCGACGCCGCCGAAGCCGCCGATCCGGACCTCCCCGACCGGCAGCCGGGGGCGAGCGACCCGCCCGGCGAGCGACGAGACGACCGGGACGCCGTCCGCGACCAGGCGCGCGGCGAGATTGCGGGCCTCGCCCGTGCCGCCGAGCAGCAGCACCCTCACCGGGTCAGCTCCAGGATCGCGTCCAGGTCCAGGTGCTCCTCGACGAGGTCGCCGAGCAGGTCGAGCCGGGCCGACCGCGCCGCGGGGAAGGACGCGCCGCTCGGGACGTCCAGGCTCGCGCTCAGATACGCCGCCCGGGTGGCGTCGTCCTCGAGGCTGCCGTGCACCATCGTGCCGGTCACCGTCGCGT
Source organism: Nocardioides segetis (assembly GCF_051390595.1). NCBI lineage: Bacteria > Bacillati > Actinomycetota > Actinomycetes > Propionibacteriales > Nocardioidaceae > Nocardioides > Nocardioides segetis. The sequence goes on from NZ_JBNINR010000007.1 coordinate 165,913, forward strand.
TCGTGGTCGTGCCGGTGATCCGACCGTGGTGGATCTCGTAGCCGGCCGGCTCGTGCACGACCAGCCGCTTCTCGGGGCCGAACCGGGTGGTCAGGTCCAGCAGGCCGAGCCCGTCCACGGCCGCGCCGGGTGTGCCCTCCACGCCGTCCGGGTCCTCGATCACGCGGCCGAGCATCTGGCAGCCGCCGCAGATCCCCAGCACCGGCCGCCCCGCCTCGGCATGTCGCCGGATCGCCAGGTCGAGCCCCCGCTCGCGCACCCACGCCAGGTCGGCCAGCGTGGCCCGGGTGCCGGGCAGCACGATCAGGTCGGCGTCGGCCAGCCGCGCCGGGTCCGAGACGAACTCGACGTCGAGCGCCGGCTCCAGCCCGAGCGCGTCGACGTCGGTGAAGTTGCTGATCCGGGGCAGCCGGACGACGGCCACCTTCCGCACGCCGGCCCGGGACTCGGCCCGACGGCCCGCCAGGTCGAGTGCGTCCTCGGAGTCGAGCCAGAGGTCGGGGTGCCAGGGCAGCACGCCGTACGTCGGGCGGCCGGTGCGTCGCTCCAGGTCGGCCAGTCCGGGCCGCAGCAGCTCGACGTCGCCGCGGAACCGGTTGACGACGTAGCCCTTGACCAGCGCCCGGTCGGCCTCGTCGAGCAGCATCAGCGTGCCGTAGGCCGACGCGAACCACCCGCCGCGGTCGATGTCGCCGACCACGATCGTCGGGACGTCGCCGTGCCGGGCCAGCCCCATGTTCACATAGTCGCTCGCCCGCAGGTTGATCTCGGCGGGGCTCCCGGCACCCTCGGCGACGACGAGGTCGAAGCGCGAGCGCAGGTCGTCGAACGCGGCGAACGCCGTCGCGGCCAGGTGGGCGCGACCGTCCTGCCAGTCGCGCGACGACACCTCCCCCGCCGGCTGCCCCATCAGCACGACGTGGCTGCGCCGGTCGCTGCCCGGCTTGAGCAGGACCGGGTTCATCGCGACCTCGGGCTCGACCCCCGCGGCGATCGCCTGCACCCACTGCGCGCGGCCGATCTCGCCGGGCAGACCCTCGGCGTCGACCACGACCATCGAGTTGTTGGACATGTTCTGCGCCTTGTACGGCGCCACCCGGATCCCGCGCCGCGCGAACGCCCGGCACAGCCCGGTGGTCAGCACGCTCTTGCCCGCGTCGGAGGTCATCCCCGCGACGAGCAGGGCCGCGCCGGTCATCGGGGGCTCCGGGCGGGGTGCAGGAATCGCCGGTCGACAGGTGATTCCTGCACTTGTCGGCCGTTGCAACGCCCGACAAGTGCCAGAACTGCCCGTCCAGTGCGACCCCTGATGCCCGTCTGACTCACCCCCGCTTCCCTCGGAACAGATGGCGCTGCAGCGACGGGGGCACCGGACCACCCTCGCGCACCCACGCGACGACCGCGTCGGTGGCTGCGCCCGAGAGGACGCCACCGAGCCAGAAGTCCTTGGGCCGCCGGCCCCCGGGGAACCAGGTGAAGTCGCGCACCAGGACTACGTTCGAGCGGTCGCACTCGTCGAGGCAGTCGACGACGCGCACCCGCACCCGCGGGCCGCGCCGGCCGGCCGGGTCGTCGAGCGCCTCGATCTCGTCGCGCTGGACGGCGTGGTCGGCGTGGGGGTGCTTCTTGGTGGTGCCGCAGCAGCAGTCGCGGCACAGCAGGACGTCGCGCTCGGGCAACCCCATGTCAGGCCTCCGGTCCGCGGAGCAGGAAGAGGTCCATCACCCAGCCGGCCTCGGCCTTCGCCGCGGTCCGCGCGGCCCGGATCTCCCCCGCGACCGAGCCGACCCGGCCGGCGACGAGCCGCTCGCCGGTGCCGCCGAGGTTGGCGCCCCACCAGATCGTCCAGTCGTCGAAGCCGTCGAGGTCGACGCCGGCGGTGAGCATCACGACGAGGTTGCGCTGGCCCGCAGCCACGTCGGAGCGCAGCCGCCGGGCGGTCGTGACGTGGACCGGCTGGCCCACCTCGTGCAGCACGATCCGGTGCCGCGCGGCGAGCACCTGCGGCGCGCTCACGCCGGGGAGCACGTCGAAGGGGACGCCGAGCTCGCTGGCGAGGCGGATCGTGCCGTCGTACAGGGACGGATCGCCCCAGACCAGGAACCCGCAGACCCCGCCCCGCTCCGCCAGCACCGCGCGGTAGGCGGCCAGCCGGGCGGCGTACCAGTCCGCGACGGCGCCCTCGTAGCCCGCCCGGTCGAGGCTCGGCGAGCGGTCGCGCTCGGGATCGCGGACGACGACGAGCTCGACGCCGTGGGCCTCGCAGACCGCGCGGCGGGCGGCGAGCAGCGCGTCGTCGTCGCTCTTCTGCACGGCGAGGACGTAGTCGCACTCCCCCAACGCCGTGGCGACCTCCGGCGTGACGTGCTGCGGCCCCATCCCGAAGCCGAGCACGCGGATCTCAGGCATCGGCGGAGTCCTCGAGATCACCCTCGACCTCGAGGTACGCCGCCTGCAGGCCGGCCAGCACCTCCGGGTCGGGCGACTCCCACAGTCCGCGGTCCTTCGCCTCGTGCAGTCGCTCGACGATGCTCCGCAGCGCCCAGGGGTTCGACCTGCGCAGGAACTCCTGGTTGGTCTCGTCGAGGACGTACTCCTTGGCGAGCGACTCGTACATCCAGTCGTGCACCACGCCGGCGGTGGCGTCGAACCCGAAGAGGTAGTCGACGGTGGCGGCGAGCTCGAAGGCGCCCTTGTAGCCGTGGCGCTGCATCGCGCCGATCCAGCGCGGGTTGACCACCCGGGCCCGGAAGACCCGGTTGGTCTCCTCCTGCAGGGTCCTGGTGCGCACGGCGTCGGGCGTGGTCGAGTCGCCGACGTAGGCCTTCGGGTCCGCGCCGGTCAGCGCGCGGATCGTGGCGACCATGCCGCCGTGGTACTGGAAGTAGTCGTCGCTGTCGGCGATGTCGTGCTCGCGGGTGTCGATGTTCTTGGCCGCGACCTTGATCCGCCGGTAGTTGGCGCGCATGTCGTCGGCGGCCGGGACGCCGTCGAGGTCGCGGCCGTAGGCGAAGCCGCCCCAGGCGGTGTAGACCTCGGCGAGGTCGGCGTCGTCGCGCCACGAGCCCGACTCGACGGCCTGCAGGATGCCGGCGCCGTACGAGCCCGGCTTGGAGCCGAAGATCCGGGTGGTGGCGCGGCGCTCGTCGCCGTGCTCGGCGATGTCTGCCCGGGCGTGGGCGCGCACGAAGTTGCGGTCGAGCGGCTCGTCGAGCTCGGCGACCATCCGCACCGCGTCGTCGAGCATGGCGAGCACGTGCGGGAAGGCGTCGCGGAAGAAGCCGGAGATCCGCACGGTCACGTCGATGCGCGGACGGCCGAGCTCCTCGAGCGGCACCACGGTCAGGGTGTGCACCCGCTTGGACGCCTCGTCCCACTCGGGCCGGACGCCGAGCAGCGCGAGCACCTCGGCCACGTCGTCACCGGAGGTCCGCATCGCCGACGTGCCCCAGACCGAGAGGCCGACCGACTCGGGGTAGGCGCCCTCCTCGTCGAGGTAGCGCTGCACCAGCGACTCGGCCATCGCCTGGCCGGTCTGCCAGGCCAGGCGCGACGGCACGGCGCGCGGGTCGACCGTGTAGAAGTTGCGTCCGGTCGGCAGCACGTTGACCAGGCCGCGCAGCGGCGAGCCCGAGGGCCCGGCCGGCACGAACCCGCCGGCGAGCGCGTGCAGCGTGTGGTCGAGCTCGTCGGTCGTGCGCGCCAGCCGCGGGACCACCTCGGTCGCCGCAAAGGCCAGCACCCGGCGTACGTCGGCCGACGGGTGCAGCTCGTCGACCCGCGCCACGTCCCACCCGGACTTGTCCATGGCCTCGACCAGCGCGCGCGCCTCGGCCTCGACCCGGTCGACCTCGACGATCGGCGCGTCCGGGGCCAGGCCCAGCGCGGCCCGGAGCCCGGGCACCGCCTGCGCCTGCCCGCCCCACACCTGCGCCGCCCGCAGGATCGCGAGCACCAGGTTGACCCGCGCCTCGCCCTCGGGCGCCTGGCCCAGGACGTGCAGCCCGTCGCGGATCTGCACGTCCTTGATCTCGCACAGCCAGCCGTCGACGTGGAGCAGGAAGTCGTCGAAGTCGTCGTCCTCGGGCCTCTCCTCGAGACCGAGGTCCCGGTGCAGCTCGGCGGCGTGCATGAGCTGCCAGATCTCGCCGCGGATCGCGGCCAGCTTGGCCGGGTCCATCGCGGAGATCTTGTCGTACTCCTCGAGCAGGCCCTCGAGCCGCGCGATGTCGCCGTACGCCTCGGCGCGCGCCATCGGGGGAATGAGGTGGTCGATGATCGTGGCGTGCGCCCGGCGCTTGGCCTGGGCGCCCTCCCCCGGGTCGTTGACCAGGAACGGGTAGATCAGCGGCAGGCTGCCGATCGCCGCGTCGGTGGCGCAGGACGCGGACAGCGCCGCGTTCTTGCCCGGCAGCCACTCCATCGAGCCGTGCTTGCCGAGGTGGACGACGGCGTGTGCCCCGAAGCCGTACTGCACCCAGCGGTACGCCGCCAGGTAGTGGTGCGACGGCGCGAGGTCGGGGTCGTGGTAGATCGCGACCGGGTTCTCGCCGAAGCCCCGCGGCGGCTGGATCATCAGCACGACATTGCCGGCCCGCAGCGTGGCGAGGACGATCTCGTTGCTGTCGTTGACGAACAGCGTGCCGGGCGACTCGCCCCAGGCCTCGACCATGTCGGCACGCAGGTCCGCGGGCAGGTCGGCCGTCCAGGCGTCGTACTCGGCCTTGCTGATCCGCACATGCGCGTCGGAGAGCTGCGCCGACGTCAGCCACTCCTCGTCCTGGCCGCCGGCCGCGATCAGGGCGTGGATCAGCGTGTCCCCCGCGACCGTGTCGTCGTCGAGGTCCAGCACGCCGAAGCCGTCGCCGACGTCGTACCCGGCGTCGCGCAGCCGGCGCAGCAGGCGCACCGCCGAGACCGGCGTGTCGAGGCCGACCGCGTTGCCGATGCGGGAGTGCTTGGTCGGGTAGGCGCTGAGCATCAGCGCGACCCGCTTCTCGGCGTTCGGCACCCGGCGCAGCCGGGCGTAGTTGACCGCGAGCCCGGCCACCCGGGCGGCGCGCTCCGGGTCGGCGACGTACGCCGGCAGCCCGGCCGGGTCGCTGGGGTCGATCTCCTTGAACGAGAACGGCGCGGTGCTGATCCGGCCGTCGAACTCGGGGATCGCGACCTGGTTGGCGTAGTCGAGGGGGGTCACGCCGTCGTCGGACGCCTCCCACTCCTCGCGGCTGCTGGTCAGGCACAGGCCCTGCAGGACCGGGATGTCGAGGGCGGCGATCCGCTCGACGTCCCAGGTCTCGTCGTCGCCGCCGGCGCTCGCGCCGGCCGGGACGCTGCCGCCCGCTGCCAGGACCGTGACGACGAGCGCGTCGAGGTCGCCGAGCGCGGTGAACAGCTCGTCCGGCGCGGCCCGCAGGGAGCCCGCGAAGATCGGGACGCCGACCGCCTCCCCCGTCGCGTCGATCGCGTCGCACAGCGCGTGCACGAAGGCGGTGTTCCCGCTCGCCTGGTGGGCGCGGTAGAAGAGCACGCCGACCCGGGCCTTGGTGTCGCCGGTGGGCGCGCCGGGCCGCTCGACCAGGCCCCAGGACGGAATGACCTCGGGCGCCTCGAAGCCCTCACCGGTCAACAGCACCGTGTCGGAGAGGAAGGCGTGGAGCTGGGCCAGGTTCCGTGGGCCGCCCTCGGCCAGGTAGCGGTGCGCCTCGGCCGCGACGCCGACGGGGACCGTCGAGGACTCCATCAGCTCGGCGCTCGGCGTCTGCTCACCGCCGAGCACCACGAGCGGACGGCCGGTGGCCCGCAGCGCGGCCAGCTCGGCGTCGTACTGCTGGGGGGAGCCGAGGAGCCGGATCACGACCAGGTCGCTCTCACCGGCCAGCGCGACGAGCCCGTCGAGCGTCGACCGGTTCGGGTTGGCCCAGCGGTAGTCGGCGCCGCTCGCGCGCGCGGAGAGCAGGTCGGTGTCGGACGTGGACAGCAGTGCGATGCGCGCCATGACGCTCAAAGCCTCCTCGGGGTTCTCGCCCCTCATCGGTAGGTGTCGTCCGCGGCCAGTGTCTGGCTCTCCGGGCCGACGTCGCGACCCGGATCACAGTGGCGGAACCGCCCCGGTCTCACACCGGGTTCCTGCACCGCGGACCTGTGGAGGCTCAGCCTACGGTGGGGACATGCAGGATCAGCAGGCGCCCGGCCTCAACGTCGCGGTGCACGGCCACCCCAACCTGGACACCCTCCTGCTCTGGCACCCCGCGATCGGCTCGGACGCCGACGCCGTCGGAGCACTCGCGAGCCGGATCGCGACCCGCGGCGGAGTCCGCGTCGTCGTACCGACGTGGGAGGACGGGCGCGACCTGCTCCGTTCGGTCCGCTACGCGCGGCAGTCGGCGGTGCACCCGCCGGACCGGCTCTCCGTCGTCGGGTACGGCGCCGCGGGCATCGCCGCGCTGAGCCTGGCCCAGCACCAGCAGCGCCTGGGCATCGGACTGCGCCGCGTGACGTGCGTCGACGGCGCCGGCGATGTCGGCGACCCCATCAGCGGTCGGCCGCTCGGCGCACCGGTCGCGCGGCCGGACTCGGTCGCGACCGAGGTCGACATCGTCGACGTGGTCGCGTCGGGGAACGACTGGGCCGGCGCGACCGTGACGGCGTGGCAGGCCGCGGGGTGGGCCGCCACGCTCGTCCCGGACGATCAGTTCACCTGGCGGGTGAGTCCCTCCCAGTAGGGCGCCCGCAGCTTGAACTTCTGCAGCTTCCCGGTCGCCGTGCGGGCCAGCTCGTCGCGGAACTCGACCGACGTCGGCGCCTTGTAGCCGGCGAGCCGGTCCTTGCACCAGCGGATCAGCTCGGCCTCCATCTCGGGTCCGCCGGTCGCGTCGGCGGTGAGCACGACGAGCGCCTTGATCGTCTCGCCCCACTTCTCGCTCGGGACGCCGATCACCGCGACCTCGGCGACCGCGGGGTGCGAGAAGAGCGTGTCCTCGACCTCGATCGAGGTGACGTTCTCCCCGCCGGTGATGATGACGTCCTTCTTGCGGTCGGCGATGGTGAGATAGCCGTCGTCGCCGAGGTAGCCGCCGTCGCCGGTGTGGAACCAGCCGTCCTTCAGCGCGGCGGCCGACTCCTCGGGCTGCTCCCAGTAGCCCTCGAGGATGACGTTCGATCGGGCGAGCACCTCGCCGGCGCCCTCCTCGGACTCGTCGATCGCCAGGCGTACGCCGATCGCGGGCGCGCCGGCCCGCGTGAGCCGGGTGGCCCGCTCCTCCGCGGACAGGTCGTCCCACTCCTCGCGGGTCCGGTTGATGGTCAGCAGCGGCGAGGTCTCGGTGAGGCCGTAGATCTGGATGAACTCCCAGCCCAGCTCCTCCTGGACCCGGATGACGGTCTTGGTCGGCGGCGGGGCTCCGGCCATGATGATCCGGACCCGGTCGCGGCCCGGGATCTCGCCCTCCCAGGTCTGGGCGGCCTCGAGCACGGCGGCCGCGACCGCGGGCGCGGCGCACATGACGGTCACGCCGTGGTCGCGCACGCGGCGCAGGATCTCGGCGCCGTCGACCTTGCGCAGGATGATGTGGCGCGCACCGACGCCGGTCATCGCGAAGGGCATCCCCCAGCCGTTGGCGTGGAACTGCGGGAGGGTGTGCAGGTAGACGTCGCGGTCGCCGATGCCGGCGTGCAGTCCGAAGGTGAGCGCGTTCACCCAGATGTTGCGATGGGTGATCTGCACGCCCTTGGGCCGCGCGGTGGTGCCGGAGGTGTAGTTGATCGTGGCGGTCGCGCCCTCGTCGTACTCCCACGCCTTGGGCTCGGCGCCCGTGGCGGCGTACAGCGCGTCGTCGTCGCCGAGGAGGTACTTCTGCTCGCAGGTGACCCCCGCCAGCGACTCCTCCAGCTCGGGGTCGACGTAGAGGACCCGGGCGCCGGAGTGGTCGACGATGTACTGCACCTCGTCGGGGCTGAGCCGGAAGTTCACGGGCACGAGCACCCTGCCCCAGCCGCTGACCCCGAAGAACGAGGTGAGCAGCCGGCTGCTGTTGTGGCTGACGACGGCGACCCGCTCGCCCACGCCGATGCCCAGCTCGTCGAGCTTCGCGGCCTGGCGGCGGGCCAGCGCGCCGACCTCTGCGTAGGTCAGCTCGCCCTGGCTCGGCGCGGGCTGCATCGGCTCGTCGACGACCCCCACGCGCTCGCCGTACACCTGGACGGCACGGTCGAGGAAGTCGTTGACGCTGAACGGGACGAACACGCGGGGCCTCCCAGGGCAGAGGAATGTGACGCCTACCACCCTAGGCCCCGTCGCCGCCGGGCGCGTGCCCTCGAAAGGATGCATCCGCCGCGCTCGATAGGCGACACGCTCGGCCCAGCAAACGATGAGAGGACTCTCATCCGACTCTCACCGGCGGCCCACGATCGGGCAGGATGGTGAGGTCATGAGCCGGGTGGGGAAGGTGCTGCTGCCGGTCGCGGCGCTGCTGTTGGTGGCCGCGTTCATTGCCGTGGCCGTCGTCCGCGCGGGCGCCGGCGAGCCGACCCCCCGGGCCCCGCTCGATCTCGGATCCGTGCCGGTCGGCGAGACGGCCGGACCACCGCCTCCCACGTCGCCGTCGAGCGAGCCGCCCCCGCCGCGGGCGACCGTCATCACGCCGCAGCCGACGATCGACGACGATGACGACGACCGCGACGACGACGGCGACGACCGCGACGACGACCGGCGTGATCGCGGTGACGACCGGCGCGGCGGGGACGACCGCGGTGGTCGCGACGGCCGGGGCGAGCCCGACCGCTCGGACGACCAGGCGGACGATCACGGCGACGACGATTCCGGCGACGATTCCGACGACGACCCCGATGACGACTGAGCGGCGCTCGGAGCGGGCGGGGCTGTCGGTCCGGACCCGCATCACCGCCGCCGTCGCGCTGCTGGTGACCGTCGCGCTCGCGGGCGCGGGGCTGATCGTCTACTGGGTCGAGAGCCGGGCGATCACCGACGCCGTGCAGCGTGAGGTCGAGCAGGAGCTCGACGAGTTCGTCGCGCTGCAGGAGACCGGCGACTTCGGGACGGTCCGGGAGCTGCTCGAGGGCTTCCTCTCGCGCAATGTGCCCGACGACGACGAGCTCCTCGTCGGCTGGATCGGCGACGGCCGCCTCGTGCAGTTCCCCGAGGACGCGCTCGTCGACGACCCGCGCTTCCTCGACGCCGTGGCGCCGCTGGTCATCGAGGGCGGGACGACCTATCTCGACACCGACCGCGGCGACGTACGGATCACCGCCCAGCCGGTCGTCCAGGGCAGCCAGCGCGGCGCGCTGCTCGTGGCCACCTTCCTCGCCGAGGACCGCGGTGAGCTGCTGCAGACGATGCGCACCTACACTCTCGTGGCCGCCCTGTCCGCCGTGCTCGTGACCGGCACCGCGGCCTGGGTCTCCGGGCGCCTGCTGCGCCCCCTGCGGTCGCTGCGCGTGGCCGCCGAGGCGACGAGCGCGACCGACCTGTCCCGGCGGCTGCCTGAGCGCGGCAACGACGACATCACCGCGCTCACCCGCACCGTCAACGGGATGCTGGACCGGCTGGAGCATGCCTTCGCCGGCCAGCGGCAGTTCCTCGACGACGCCGGCCATGAGCTGCGGACCCCGCTCACCGTGCTCCGCGGCCATCTCGAGCTGCTCGACGTCGGCAGCCCGGAGGAGGTCGCCGAGACCCGCACGCTCCTGCTCGACGAGGTGGACCGGATGGCCCGGCTCGTGGGCGACCTGATCATGCTGGCCAAGAGCGATCGACCCGACTTCCTCTCCCTCGGGCCCACCGACCCGTCCGCGCTCCTCGCCGCGGTGCTCAGCAAGGCCAGCGCCCTCGGTCGGCGCGACTGGGTGCTCGAGGCCTCCCCCGACCTGCCGACGGAGGTGGTGCTCGACGGCCAGCGCATCACCCAGGCGCTGCTGGCGCTGGCCGACAATGCCGTCAAGCACACCGCGCCCGGCGGCCGGATCGCCCTCGGCGCCGCCGTCGTCGGCCCGCTGCTGCGCTGCTGGATCCACGATGACGGTGCGGGTGTCGCTCCCGAGGACCGGGAGCGGATCTTCGGCCGCTTCGGGCGCGCCGCCGTGCCGCCCGGTGACGAGGGGTTCGGCCTCGGGCTGTCCATCGTCGGTGCCATCGCCCAGGCCCACGGCGGGTCGGCGTACGTCGACCCGCACCGCGCCGGCCCCGGCGCCCGGTTCGTGCTCGACGTGCCCGCGGTCCTGCCGGTCGCCCCGTCCACCGAGACCCCCGCCGCCACGGAGCCGAAGGGAGCCCCATGGCCCACATCCTGATCATCGAGGACGAGGAACGCATCGCCTCGTTCGTGTCGAAGGGGCTGCGGGCGGAGGGCCACCGCACCACGGTGGCCGCCGACGGGCCGACCGGCCTGGACCACGCCCTGGCGGGCGACGTCGACCTGGTCGTGCTCGACATCGGCCTGCCCGGCATCGACGGCTTCGATCTGCTCGACCAGCTGCGCTCACAGGGCTCGCGGGTGCCCGTCATCGTCCTCACCGCCCGGGACTCGGTCACCGACACCGTGTCCGCGCTGGAGGGCGGGGCGGACGACTACATGCCCAAGCCGTTCCGGTTCGCCGAGCTCAGCGCCCGGGTGCGGCTGCGCCTGCGCCAGGCCAGCGCCTCCGCGGCGGCCAACGGCAGCGGGGACCAGCTCATCGCCGGCGGGATCGAGCTGGATCTGCGCACCCGCCGCGCGAGTGTGGCCGGCGACGAGGTGGAGCTGTCCGCGCGCGAGTTCGCGCTGGCCGAGATCTTCTTGCGCAACGCCGGGCAGGTCCTCTCCCGCGAGCAGCTGCTCGACCACGTCTGGGGCCTCGACTTCGATCCCGGCTCCAATGTCGTCGACGTCTACGTGGGCTACCTGCGCCGCAAGCTCGGCGCCCGCTCGATCACGACGGTGCGCGGGATGGGCTACCGATTCGACCGTTGAGTCGGCGGGTCGGACGGTGTCGCCTCAGCCCTTCCAGTGGAGCTTCGGGGCCGGCAGCGCGGCGATCTCGGGCTCGAGCGCCTCGGCGACCTCGCGCGGCAGGGGGCGGGCGGCGGGATCCGGCTCGAGCAGGGCATGGACGACCTTCGCCACCGTCGCGGGTACGTCGTCGGGCAGCTCGGCCGGCGGGGCGAGGAGCTGCGGGAAGCGGTCGGCCGCCTCGACCGCGTCCGGGTCGCCGTCGCGGAACGGGCGGTAGCCGGCGATCGCGTGGAACAGGGTCGCCCCGAGACCCCACAGGTCGCTGGCGTGACCGGGCACGCCGTACGCCGCTCCGGGCGCGGCCTGCTCCGGGGCCATGTAGGCGTCGGTGCCGATGTGGCCGGTGATCTCGGCCGCGCTGGCGGCCTGGCGGGCGACCGAGAAGTCGATCAGCCGGGCCGGCGAGCCCATGATGACGTTGCTGGGCTTGAGGTCGAGGTGGCACACGTCCGCGTGCCGGAAGAAGTGCAGGGCCGAGGCGAGGTCGAGCGCCAGCGGCAGGTACTGCTGCGGCGAGAGTCGCCGGTGCCGACGGATCAGCCGGTCCAGGCTGGGACCCTCGACGTGCTCGAGCACCAGGTGGGGCCGGGGTCCGTCGACGTCGTACCGCAGGCCGCGGACCGTGACGGGATGGTGGGCGACGTCGAGGGCGGTGGCCTCGCGCACCAGGTTGTCCAGGGTGTGACCGTCGTCGGCCTCCGCCGGACGCACCACCTTGACCACGACCGGTCCGTAGGTGATGTCGTCGAAGGCGAGATAGGCCTCGTAGGCCGAGCCACCCCCGAGCAACCGCAGGGCGGTCAGCTCGGGGGTGATCGCGTCACCCTCGGTGAGGTCCCAGGACGACAGCGGGGTGCTCATCGAAGGTCAGCCCCGGGTGTTGTTGCGGCTGCGGTCGTTGGTGCTGTTTCGCGACCAGTCGCGGGTCTTGGGGCCCGGACCGTCGTTGGTCCAGTCCACCTTGGCCCGGCCGGTGCGGCTGTTGTCGCGTCCGCTGCGGTTGCCCGTCCGGCTGCGGTCGCTGCGCGTGTTGGCCGTGTTCGCCGTCCGGGTGTCCTCGTTCGTGGCGTTGGTGTCGTCGTCGGCCGCCCGGGCCCGGAGGTCGTCGTCCGGGTCGTCGTCATCGGCGACGAGCACGATGTCCGGCGTGTCCTGCTCCCGCTTGACGGCGAGCTTCGTCTCGCCGTCGGCCTGTGCGGGCCAGGCCAGCACGCTCACCGCGACGCCCGTCGCCGTCACGCCGGCCAGGCCGCTGATCGCGAGCATCAGGGGCTTCTTCATCGGTTCCTCCTCGATCGGTGGGTGTCGACTCCCCGTCGACACCCGTACTCTCCCGATCGGGGGTGAGGCAGGCATGAGTCCCCGATGAGAGGGTTCTCATCGGGGTGCGTTCTACAGTTCCCGCCATGGACGCAATGCGGTCTGAGGAGCACCGGCGCCGTCGGCGGATCCCACGCCGGTGGGTCCTCCGCACCGCCATCGTCGTGACGGTTGTGGGCTTCCTCCTGACCGTCGTCAACCCGACGATCGACGAGGGGCGGCAGGCACGCGGTGCCGCCGAGGAGCCGTCCAGCTGCCTCGCGCCATACGACACCGTGCTGAACGGAGCCGACAACTTCCCGGCCGGCGAGCCGCCGCTCAACGGCGAGTCGATCGCCGCGAAGTGCCGGGAGGCGGGCCGGACCCGCTACCGGCAGGGCGTCGCCTTGATCGGCGTCGGCGCACTGGGCGGTCTCGGCGTCGCGATCACCGTGCTGCGCTCCCGGATCCGGGAGCGCAGGAACGGTCTCAGCGCTTGACCTTCGGCGACATGCCCGGCATGCCCATCAGCGTCATCCCGGTGGCCAGGGCGTCGTCGTTCCAGGTCATGTCCGTGTAGAGGGCGCTCGTCGAGAGCACCACACCGAACCGGAACCATCGCGGGTTGCCCAGGCACGAGCGCGGGATCGAGAACCGCACCGACATCCGGTCGGGACCGAGCTTCCGCTTGATGCCCCGACAGCCCTGTGCTTCGTCGTCCGCCGAGAAGTCGATCAGGTCGGTGGGCGAGAACCCCGGCATCTTGGCCGACATCAGCATGAACCGCTGGCCGGGCACGCGCAGCATGCCCGAGACCATGAAGGGACCGGTCAGCGGGACGCGGGTCCGCAGTGCGATCGTCACCTTGCGGGCCTTGTGCGTGGCGACCACCTGGACGATGTCGCCGTTCGCCTGCTCGGGCACCGGAGTGACGGTCAGCGAGGTGTCGGTCATCGTCTCCGTCGTGACGTCGCCGGCCGCGTCGTCGTACGTCCAGCGGTCCGCCTGGGCCGGTCCCGCCACCGCCACCGCGGCCCCGGTCACCACAAGCGAGAGGAGCAGGGCGAGGAGGGCACGAGGCCATGAGCGACACATGGCGGCCACCCTGGCACAGTTCTGCCGACCTGTTGGCAGAATCCGCCGGATCGCGGTCGACCCCGCAGATCGGTCGAGCGGCGACAGCAGACGGCAGCCGGCAGACGGCAGACGGGCCGGCCGGTACCTGCCGCCGTCCCGCGTGAGGGTCACAGCAGCGCCCCACTCCCGGTGTGTGCGCTCGGTGCGCGCACCTTCACAGAGGCCGTGGAGGGCCGGCGGATGCGCAGGGCCGTGTGCGCCACCCGACGCGGCAGGCGGGTCGTCAGACTTGGACACTGATACAATTTGTATCCATGTACAACTTCCGACGAGAGGCACCCCGATGCGCCCCCTGACCCGCGACGAGGTGCGCGGCTGCATTGTGAACCTGTATCCCACGACGGCGAAGGTCCGCCTGCCCGCCTGGTTCGACGACACCCGGTGGGACCGGATCGACTACCTCGCGTGGCGCGACACCCGTGCACAGCAACGTGCCTACCTGGTCGCAGACGTCGACGGTGAGGCCCAGGGCGTGCTCCTGCGCCAGAACCCCAACCAGGCCGCGCTCGCCTCTCGCGCAGTAATGTGCGATCTGTGCCGGTTCACCCGCAGGTTCAACGAGGTCTCGCTCTTCACCGCGCCCCGAGCCTCCACCGACAAGCGTCGGCGGCTGAGCGCCGTGGGACTGCTGTTGTGCACTGACCTGGACTGCGTCCGCAACGTCCACCGCACCCCGACGACCGGACCGCACGACCCGCCCGCCGAGCAGGTCATCGAGGCCCGCCGCAGCGGACTGCGGGCGCGTACGGCGGACTTCCTGCGCTCGGTGCCCGACGCGACCGTGGCCCGGCGGCCGGGCCGATGAGCTACCTCGCCCGCGCCGAGCGACGCCGCTCGATCGTGACGGCGGCGGCCGCCGTCGTGGCCCGCGACGGCCTGGGAGCGGTGACCGCCCGCGTGGTCGCCGAGGAGCTGGGGGGCTCCCCCGGCCAGATCCACCACCACTTCGCCTCGACCGACGAGCTGGCCGCGGAGGCGTGGGGCCAGTACGCGCGGGCGGAGATCGAGTCGTACGGCGCCGACATCGCCGGGCGCGATCCGCGTACCGCCGTCACCCTGTTCTTCGCCGACCTGCTGAGCGAGGGCCAGGACGACGCCCCCCTCCTGGACGACCTGCCGAGCGACGGCACCGCTCTCGCACGGTGGGCCGAGGCGGGCGCGCACGCTCAGCTGCGCCCGCTCGTCGGCGCCAGCTACCTGGAGACGCTTGCCCGCCTCACCGACGTCCTGGCCGCGGTCCTGGCTCCCCTGCACCCCGACCCGAGCCAGGCGCACCATGCCGCCGGCCGCCTGCTGATGCTCGGCGTCGGCCTCGCCGGGACGACCCGGATCCACGGCGCCCCGCCAGCACCGGTGGCCGCCGTCATGCGGTCGGCCATCGACGCCGAGACCGCGCGCCCGGCCGCGCCCGCCGGCGCGGACGGGACGGCACCATCGGTGGGCGCAGAGGGGATCGAACCCCCGACCACCTCGTTGTAAGCGAGGGGCTCTACCGCTGAGCTATACGCCCCGAAGCCGGGACAGCGTACCGAAGCCGCGGCCCACCGCCGAAACGACCAGCGAGCATCCCGGCCGGCAGCGTGGCGCCCGCGCGCAGCGCATCGGCCGGCAGCGTGGCGCCCGCGCGCAGCGCATCGGGTGGGCGCCCGCGGTCCGAGCGAAGCGAGTGACCGTGCGGTGCCACCCGATCGGCGACACGCTCGGCCCAAAAAAGGCTGAACCGCTGGCGTCTCGGGTCACCAGCGGTTCAACACGTAGAAGATTAGCGGCCGGATCCGGTCCATCCAACTGGTTGCGCGGAAATAGTTGAAAAATGACCCAAACTGACTAGACGGACGGGCCGAACGGCCTAACCCGCCGCCGCGCGCAGGGCCTCGAGCAGGTCGTCGGCGCTGCGGGCGGCGGGCTTCGGGTTGTGCACGGCCCAGGTCAGCCGGCCGGCCTTGTCGATGACGTACGACGACCGCTCCGGGCTGCCGCCCCGCTCGTCGAAGACGCCGTAGGCCCGTGCGACCTCGCCGTGCGGCCAGAAGTCGCTGAGCAGCCCGAAGTTCAGGCCGTCGGCGTCGCTGAAGGCGCGCAGCGCGTAGACCGGGTCGCAGGAGATGGCCAGCACCTCCGTGTCGAAGGTCAAGAACTCGTCGAGCCGGGTGCGGATGCCGTGCATCTCCCCGCTGCACACGCCGCTGAAGGCGAACGGGTAGAACATGAGTGCCACCGCCTTCGCCCCGCGGTACGACGACAGCGTGATGTCCTGCCCGAACTGGTCGCGCAGCGTGAAGTCGGGGGCGAGGCCGCCGATCTCGATCCCGCTCGCGGCGCTGGCGGGGCCTGCGACGTCCGGCCTCACGCGGTGGCCTCGGGCGCGTCGGTGCGCGCGGCGTCCGCGGTCGGGTCGAGCTCGGCGAGCTCGCGCTTGAGGACCTTGCCTGTCGCGTTGCGCGGCAGCTCGTCGAGGAAGACGATCTCGCGCGGCACCTTGAACCGGGCCAGGTTCTGCTTGACGAGGTCCTTGAGCTCCTCGGCGGACACCGGCTCGGTCTCGGGCACGCGGACCACGAAGGCGCGCAGCCGCTTGCCGAAGTCGGGGTCGTCGATGCCGATGGCGGCGACCTCGGCGACCCGCTCGTGGGCGGCCAGGCAGTCCTCGACCTCCTTGGGGAAGACGTTCTCGCCACCGGAGACGATCATCTCGTCGTCACGGCCCTCGACGTAGAGCCGCCCCTCGGCGTCGAAGCGGCCGACGTCGCCGGACGACATGAGCCCGTCGATCATCTCCTTGCCTCCCCCGCCGGTGTAGCCCTCGATCTGCAGGCTGTTGCCGACGAAGATCCGTCCGGACTCCCCCACCGGCAGCTCCCTGCCGTCGGCGTCGAGGATCCGGACGACGGTCTGGTGCGGGAGCCGCCCGGCACAGCCCGGCGCCTCGCGGAGGTCCCGTGGGGAGGCGATCGAGGCCCAGGCGACCTCGGTGGAGCCGTAGATGGAGTAGAGGTTGTCGCCGAAGCGGTCCATCCACTGCGTCGGCAGGTCGCCGGGCAGCGCGGAGCCGGACGACGCCACCGCCTTGAGGTGCGGCAGCGGATAGCGGTCGAGCACCTCGGCGGGCAGGGCCAGGATGCGCTGGAGCATCACCGGGATGACGGCGAAGGAGTCGCACTGCTCCTCGTGGAGGATCCGCAGCGCGTCCTCGGGATCGAACCGGCGGGTCAGCACGAGCGTGGTGCCGAGCATCATCGCGAGCTGGTAGTGGGCGAATCCCCAGGTGTGGAACAGCGGGGCGGCCACGTGGCACTTCCAGCCGCTCTTGAGCGGCATCCGCGACAGCAGCGAGATCGCCGCTGGCAGGCCACCCTGGGGGCGCGGAGCCCCCTTCGGCGTACCGGTCGTGCCCGAGGTCAAGATGATGGTCCGGCCCTTGGTGGCCGGCGGCGCGAGGTCCTCGGTGCGCCCCGCGGCCAGTCCGGCGCGGATCAGCCCCTCGAGGCTGTCGTCGCCGGGCGCGCCGTCGGTCCAGCCCAGCACCCGGTCCGCGATGTCGGCGTCGGCGAGCAGTCCGGTGAACTCCTCGTCGTGGACCACGACGCGCGGCTTCTCGCGGGCGATCACGTCGGCCAGCTGCGGCCCGGCGAACGCGGTGTTGAGGTAGAGGACGTCGGCACCGAGCTTGCTGATCGCGATGGACGCCTCGATGAATCCGCGGTGGTTGCGGCACATCACGGCCACGCCGTCGCCAGGACGCACGCCGCGCTCGCGCAGGCCGTGCGCGAGGGCGTTGGTGCGCGACTGCAGCTCGCCGAAGGTGAGCGCGCCGCGCTCGTCGATGATCGCGGTCCGCGTCGGCATCCGCAGCGCGATGGTCTTGAACCCGCCCGCGGGCGTGGTGCTCCACTGGCGCAGCGCGTTCGCCATGCCGGCGAGCACCAGCGGCGAGTACGGCCGGACGATCCCGGACTCGGTCAGGATCTTGAGGCTGGTGCCGGCGTCCTTGACCCGACCGGAGAGCCGGTTCGCGAGCTTGCCCATGCCCCTATTGAAGCCCACCGGGTCAGCTGATCGACTTCGGCGCCACCAGTCGGGTCGCCGCCCAGTCCTTGCTGACGGCCGCGGCGGTGGTCTGGGACAGTCCGGCGATCGGCGCCGCCTCGGCGATGTCGGCCGCGTCGACCGCGCCGGGCCGTCCGATCTTGGGGGTCAGCAGCCAGATCACGCCGCCGCCGACGAGGTCGGTGAGGGCGTCGACGAGGCCGTCGACCAGGTCGCCGTCGTCGTTGCGCCACCACAGCAGGACGGCGTCGACGACATTGCCGTAGTCGCCGTCGACGAGGTCGCCGTCGATGGCGTCCTCGATCGCGACGCGCAGTTCGTCGTCGGTGTCGTTGTCCCAGCCGAGCTCCTGGACCACCTGCCCCTGCTTGAGGCCCATCCTCTCGGCGGGTCCGGTCGGGCCGGATGCGCTGGTGCCGCCGGTGGCGGTCGAAGTCACGGTGTTGTCCTCCAGGGTTTCGGGTACGACGAACGTCCCGCTGCGTGCGGGTTGGGGAGTAGTCCAGCGGAGTCGGGGGGCGCGGCGCAACCCTCTCGCCCGCAGAACGGCCCGGTTCCCGTACCCACGGGTAGATTTTCTGCCCACCGACGAGGTGCAACGATGGGACACGTGACCTCCGACACCCCCTCCAACGGCCCCACCCCGGCCGTGCGCGCGGCGTCGACTCCCTCGGTCATCCACGAGGGACTGCCGACCCAGCTGCCCGACATCGACCCCGACGAGACCCAGGACTGGATCGACTCCTTCAACGCGCTGGTCGACGAGCGCGGTCGCGAGCGCGCCCGCTACGTCATGCTGCGTCTCCTGGAGCGGGCCCGCGAGGCCCAGGTCGGGGTGCCGGCACTGCGCAGCACGGACTACATCAACACCATCCCGCCCGAGCGCGAGCCGTGGTTCCCGGGCGACGAGGACGTCGAGCGCCGGATCCGTGCGTTCATCCGCTGGAACGCCGCGGTCATGGTCTCGAGCGCCAACCGCAAGGGCCTGGAGGTCGGCGGTCACATCGCTACCTACCAGTCCAGCGCCAGTCTCTACGAGGTCGGCTTCAACCACTTCTTCCGCGGCAAGGACCACCCGGGCGGCGGCGACCAGCTGTTCATCCAGGGCCACGCCTCCCCGGGCATCTACGCCCGGGCCTTCCTCGAGGGCCGGCTGAGCGAGGACCAGCTGTTCCGGTTCCGCCAGGAGGTCCAGCACGGCAAGGGCGCCGGCCTCCCGTCGTACCCCCACCCCCGGCTGATGCCGGACTTCTGGGAGTTCCCCACGGTCTCGATGGGCCTGACCGGCATCAACTCGATCTACCAGGCGCGGTTCAACCGCTACCTGCACAACCGGGGCATCAAGGACACCACCCAGCAGCACGTGTGGGCCTTCCTCGGCGACGGCGAGATGGCCGAGCCGGAGTCGCTGGGCGCCATCCGGATCGCGGCCCGCGAGGAGCTCGACAACCTGACCTGGGTCGTCAACTGCAACCTGCAGCAGCTCGACGGGCCGGTCACGGGCAACGGCAAGATCATCCAGGAGCTCGAGGCGAACTTCCGCGGAGCGGGCTGGAACGTCATCAAGGTGATCTGGGGCCGCGAGTGGGACGCGCTGCTCGCGCGCGACGTCGACGGCGTCCTGGTCAACCAGATGAACTCCACCCCGGACGGCGCCTTCCAGACGTTCTCCGTCGAGAGCGGTGCCTACAACCGCGAGCACTTCTTCGGTCCGGACCCGCGGCTGCGGGCGATGGTCGAGCACATGACCGACCGCCAGATCGAGAAGCTGCCCCGCGGCGGTCACGACTACCGCAAGGTCTACGCCGCGTTCGATGCCGCCACCAAGCACGTCGGTCAGCCGACGGTGATCCTGGCGCACACCGTGAAGGGCTGGACGATCGACGCCCTCGAGGGCAAGAACGCCACCCACCAGATGAAGAAGCTGACGCAGGACGACCTCAAGAAGTTCCGCGACCGGCTCTACCTGCCGATCAGCGACCGGGACCTCGAGTCTGCGTACGAGGCGACGGGCGCCGCGCCGTTCTTCCACCCGGGCGCGGACTCCCCCGAGATCGAGTACATGCTGGAGCGGCGCCGCCAGCTCGGCGGGTCGATCCCGCGCCGCGTCGACCGCTCGACGATGCTCACCCTGCCGGGCGACAGCGTGTACGCCGAGCTGCGCAAGGGGGCCGGCAGCAACAAGGTGGCGACCACGATGGCCGCCGTCCGCCTGCTCAAGGACTGGATGAAGGACCCCGGCATCGGGCAGCGGATCGTGCCGATCGCGCCCGACGAGTACCGCACCTTCGGCATGGACGCGATGTTCCCCTCGGCGAAGGTCTACGACCCGCACGGCCAGCAGTTCGAGTCCGTCGACCGCAACATGCTGCTGCAGTACAAGATGTCCGCGCAGGGCCAGATGCTCCACGAGGGCATCTCCGAGGCCGGCGCGATGGCGTCGGCGACCGCGGCCGGCTCGTCCTACACCACGCACGGCGAGCCGATGATCCCGTTCTACATCTTCTACTCGATGTTCGGCTTCCAGCGCACCGGCGACTCCATCTGGGCGATGGCCGACCAGCTCGCGCGCGGCTTCCTCATCGGCGCCACCGCCGGCCGGACGACGCTGACCGGCGAGGGTCTGCAGCACGCCGACGGCCACTCCCCGCTGCTCGCCGCGACGAACCCCGCGGTCGTCCACTACGACCCGGCGTTCGGCTACGAGGTCGCCCATGTGATGCGGGCCGGTCTCGAGCGGATGTACGGCGCCAGCGCCGAGCACCCTCGCGGCGAGGACGTCATCTACTACATCACGGTCTACAACGAGCCGGTCACGCAGCCGGCGGAGCCCGAGGGGCTCGACGTCGCCGGGCTCCTCAAGGGCATGTACCGCGTCAGTGACGCGAACGGCGGCCCCGACAGCGGGCCGACCGTGCGGCTGCTCGCCTCGGGCGTCGGATTCCCGTGGATCGACGACGCCAAGCGGATCCTGGCCGAGGACTGGGGGGTGCGCGCCGAGACCTGGTCGGTGACGTCGTGGAACGAGCTCGCCCGCGACGGCGTCGCGAGCGAGAAGTGGAACCTCCTCCACCCCGGCGAGGCCCACCGGACGCCGTACGTCACCGAGGTGCTGGCCACCGGCGACGCCGCCCAGGCGCCGGTCGTGGCGGTCTCGGACTACATGACCGCCGTTCCGTTGCAGATCGCGCAGTGGGTCCCCGCCGACTACCACGTCCTCGGCGCCGACGGCTTCGGGTTCGCCGACACCCGCCCGGCCGCGCGTCGGTTCTTCCAGGTCGACGCGCAGTCGGTCGTGGTTCGGGCGCTCGCCGCGCTCGCCGACGCGGGCGAGATCGACCCCGCGCGGGTCAAGGAGGCCGCCGAGCGCTACCGCATCGACGACCCCACCGCCGTGTCCGGCGTGACGCAGGAGGGCGGCGACGCCTGACATCGCTCGCCGAGCGCGCCCGACGATCGACGAGGGGCGGTCACAGCCATCCGGCTGCGACCGCCCCTCGCGTCGTCACCAGCAGGACGACCAGGAAGACGACGTTGACGAGCGTGAAGACACGCAGGAACGCACCCGTCTCCCCCGGTCGCAGCGCCGCGTACTGGCGCAGCGCGATGAGGCTGGCCAGCGACGCGACGATCGTCCCGACCCCGCCGACGTTGACGCCGACCAGGAGTTGCGCGTGCTCGGTCGTGAACGGTGCCGCGAGCACGGCCGTCGGGACGTTCGACAGCACCTGACTGGCCAGCGCGCTGACCAGCAGCGGATCGTGAGCGAGCAGGTCGCCCAGGGCCGCGGCGACGTCCGGCACCCGAGCCAGGGCCTCGGCGACCACGAAGAAGAGCGCGAGCACCCCCAGCAGGACGTAGTCGACCTGCAGCAGGGCCGATCGGTCGGCGACGAGCAGCACGGCGACGACGCCGACACCGGCCCACCACGGCAGCACCCGGAGCACGATCGCGACGGTCACCGCGAACAGCCCGAGGTAGAGCAGGCTCCGCCGCACCGCCATCCGGTGCGGGAACGCGACCGGCTCGTGCGGGGTGCGGCGTACCGGTAGGCAGGCGAGCACGATCAGCACGACCGACGTGGCGAAGGGCAGCGCCATGATCCGCAGGAAGTCACCGATCCCGAGGGCGTAGTGCTGGTAGAGGTAGAGGTTCTGCGGGCTGCCGAAGGGCGTGATCATGCCGCCGAGGTTCGCCGCCACGGTCTCCATGACGAACACGTACGCCAGCAGGTCGTCGTTGCCCGTCGCACGCAGCGTCACGGCCGTGAGCGGCAGCAGGGTGAGCAGCGCCATGTCGTTGGTGATCAGCATCGACGCGAGGAGCGTCAGGAGCACCAGGCCCAGCACCAGCGAGCGACGGGTGCGCAGCAGCTCGACGATGCGCTCGGCCACCGCGCCGAAGAAGTGCACGCGGTCCAGCGCCCGCACGACCGCGAGCAGGCAGAAGACGCTCGTCAGGGTGGTGACCACGGAGGGGTCAGGCGGGGGCGACCGCGTCGTCGCGGGCCTCGGCCGCGGCGACGGCGGCCAAGGGGCCGAGGGGTGCCGTGGCGCCGGCCTTGAGCATCCGCCGGAACCGCGCCCGGTTGTACGACGCGGGCTCGGTCGTGGCGATGAAGTCGTCGAGCAGTCGCACGAACTCGTGAGGGTGGTCCTTGTGCGGGAAGTGGCCGGCGTCGGCGAGGACGTCGACGCGCACGTCGGGGGCCAGCGCCCGGGCGTGCTCGGCGTGCGCGACCGGGATCACCTGGTCCTCGGCCCCCCACAGCACCGCCATCGGCATGGCCTCGCTCAGGTAGGCGCGGTCCGACATGGTCACGATCTGGCCGCGCCAGTCGATGACGGCCCGGACGAGGTGCCGGATGGCGTAGCGGGTCCGCCGGTCCTTCCACGACTCGACGATGGCGGCGATCTCGTCGAGATCACGGGTGTACTTGCGCAGGGGTCCGCGATCGCCGTACTGCGCCGCGGCGCGCAGCGCGAGAGTCTCCGCGTGCCGGATGCCCGGCAGGGTCAGCAGGCCGACCGCCCGGAACCAGCCCGGCACCTGGATCAGCTTGATCAGCGGCGTGACCTCGGCGCCGAGGCCGCCGGTGGACACGAGCATCACGCGCTGGGTGCGCTCGGGGAACTGGTAGGCGAACTGCATCGCGACACCGCCGCCGAAGCTGTGCCCGACCACGGTGACCTTGTCGATGCCGAGCACCGTGAGCAGGTCGCGCATGCCGTTGGCGTAGCCGCCGAGCGTGTAGTCGGCCCGGGGCTTGTCGGAGAGTCCGTGCCCGAGCAGGTCCGGTGCGATCACCGTGTAGCGCGCCGCGAGCTCGTCGATCACCGGAGCCCAGGTGGTGTGGTCGCACGCGAGGCCGTGCAGCAACAGCACGGCAGGACCGCTGCCCCGACGGACGAAGGCCCGCCGCTTGCCGTGCAGCGTGACGTACTGGACGTCGTCGTCCCCCAGCGACATCGCCCGCTCCCTCCGCATCGGCTAGCAGGTGCTTGCTCCTGCTAGCGGTGGTGCACGATTCAACCATGCCGGTCGTCCGGGTCGACACCCCTGCCTCCGCCGCGGGCCCGGAGGGCGGCGCAATAGGCTGGCGTCATGTCCCCCACCGGTTCGGCGCAGCGGGCCGAGGCCACCCGGCAGCTGCGTGCGGCCAGCGGCTCGCTGAGCACGGCGGCGACGTCGCGCATGGACGCCGACCTGCCGTGGTTCCGCGACCTGAGCGCCGAGGAGCGCTCGTACGTCGGGATGATCGTCCAGGCCGGTGTGCGGGGCTTCGTCGACTGGTTCGCCGACGGCGGAGGGGCCGACCCCGGGGACCATGCCCTGGTCGGCCAGGTCTTCGGTGCCGCGCCCCGCGCCATGGCCGGGACGGTCGACCTGCACCAGACCGTCGAGCTGATCAAGCTGACCATCGACGAGGTCGAGGCGAACATCGAGCGACTGCTCGACCCCGAGGTGCTGCCGGACGTGCACGCCGCCGTCCTGCGCTACGGCCGTGAGGTCGCCTTCGCGACGGCCGAGGTGTACGCACGCGCGGCCGAGGTCCGGGGCCGCTGGGACGCGCGCCTCGAGGCGCTCGCCGTCGACGCGGTCCTGCGCGCCGAGACCGACGAGGCCGTCCTCTCCCGCGCCAGCGCGGTCGGCTGGTCCTCCCGCGGCGAGGTGGCCGTGGTCGTCGGCACCGCTCCGCCCGAGGCGTCCGGCGCCACCACCGGTGTCTTCGAGGAGGTCCGCCGGGCCGCGCGGGAGCGCGGTCTGGATGCGCTGAGCGCGGTCCAGGGCCACCTGCTGGTCGTCATCCTCGGCGGCGTCGACCAGCTCGAGAAGGACGCCGGCTCCGTCGCGCACCTCTTCGGCGAGGGCGCGGTGGTCGTCGGCCCGACCGCGGCCGACCTCGCCCATGCCCACCTGTCGGCCCGGGTCGCGCTCGACGCGCTGCGCGCGGCCGTGGGCTGGCCGGACGCACCCCGTCCGGTCTCGGCCCACGACCTGCTCCCCGAGCGGATCCTCGCCGGCGACGACCGTGCTCGCCTCGAAGCCGTCGTCGACGTCTACCGCCCCCTCGACGACTCCCGCGGCGAGCTCGTCGAGACCCTCGTGGCGTACTTCGCGAACGGCGGGGGGATCGAGGCGACCGCCCGCTCGTTGTTCGTGCACGCCAACACCGTGCGCTACCGGCTCGGCCAGATCGCGGACCTCACGGGACTCACTCCCTCGGTCCCCCGCGACGCGCTGACGCTCCAACTCGCCCTCGTGCTGGGCCGACAGGCCGGCTGACCGCCCTCCGCGCGGTCCGCGCAGCGGCAACGGCCGCCTTGTAGGACTCCCACAAGGTCCGGCCGCCAAGTTCGTGGACGGTGCAGGCGCGGTCCTCACCACCCGAGCGGCAGGCTGGTGGGGTGCTCGTGATCGTGGCCCCCGGACAAGGCGCGCAGACCCCAGGCTTCCTCTCCCCGTGGCTGGAGGACCCGACCGTCGCGGCCTACATCGACTGGCTCTCCGCCGTCTCCGGGTTGGACCTGGCGCACTACGGCACCGCCGCCGACGAGGAGACCATCCGCGACACGAAGATCGCGCAGCCCCTCCTGGTCGCCGCCGGCCTCGTCGCCGCCCGACAGCTCGACGCGAGCGCGGACGCGGTGGCCGGTCACAGCGTCGGCGAGATCACGGCCGCCGTCGGCGCCGGGGTCCTCACCGCCGAGCAGGCCATGGTCCTGGTCAGGGAGCGCGGCAATGCGATGGCCGACGCGGCGGCCGTCACCCCCACCGGCATGACCGCCGTCCTCGGCGGCGACCGGGACGAGGTCCTCGCCGCGATCGCCGGCCAGGGCCTCACCGCCGCCAACGACAACGGGCCGGGCCAGATCGTCGCCGCCGGCACGACCGAGCAGCTGGCCGCGTTCGCCGACAACGCTCCTCAGGGTGCCCGGCTGCGCTCGCTGTCGGTCGCCGGGGCCTTCCACTCCCCCCACATGGCGCCCGCCGTCGATCATGTGACCGGCCTGGCCCGGTCGGTCGCGGTCACCGACGCGCACACCCCGTTCATCACCAACTCCGACGGCTCCACCGTGCGCGAGGGCCGCGACACGCTGGACCGGATCGTCGGCCAGATAGCCCGCCCGGTGCGCTGGGACCTGTGCCTGGAGACGATGGCTGGCCTGGGCGTCACCGGCCTGCTGGAACTGCCCCCGTCGGGCACGCTGACCGGCATCGCCAAGCGCTACTTCCGCGGGCGCGAGCCGGGCGTCGAGACCTTCGCCCTCGCCGGCCCCGAGCAGCTCGACGAGGCACGCGCCTTCTGTGAGCGGCACGCGGTCGCCACCCGCCCCGAGGTCGTGCCGGCATGAGCCTCCAGGTCGAGTCCACCTCCACGCACGCCGCGATCCTCGGCGTCGGTGCCTACCGACCCGTGCGCGTGGTCCCCAACGCGGAGATCGTCGACGCGATCGACTCCAGCGACGAGTGGATCCAGCAGCGCTCCGGCATCCGCACCCGCGGGATCGCCGGCGACTCCGAGACGGTCGTGTCGATGTCCGTCGAGGCGTCGAAGATCGCCATCGAGCGCGCCGGGATCGACGTGCAGCAGGTCGACGCGGTCATCGTCGCGACCGTCAGCCACCTGATGCAGCTGCCCTCCGCAGCCGCCATGATCGCCCACGAGCTCGGCGCGGCGCAGCCGGCGGCGTTCGACATCTCGGCCGCATGCGCCGGGTTCTGCCATGGCGTCGCCCTCGCCAACGACATGGTGCGCGGCGGCACCGCCCGCCACGTGCTCGTGATCGGCGTGGAGAAGCTCTCCGACATCACCGACCCGACGGACCGGGGCTCGGCCTTCATCTTCGCCGACGGCGCCGGCGCCGTGGTCGTGGGGCCGGCCGACCAGCCCGGCATCGGCCCGGTCGTGTGGGGCTCGGACGGCGAGCACTACGACCACATCCGCTCCCGCAAGGGCTGGAAGGAGGTCGTCGCCTCCGGCGACCTCCGCGAGGCCGCGATCACGATGAAGGGCAGCGAGGTCTTCCGGTGGGCCTCCTACGGGATGGCCAAGGTCGCCCAGCAGGCACTGGACCGCGCGGGCATCACGGTCGACGAGCTCGACTGCTTCATCCCCCACCAGGCCAACAACCGGATCACCGACGCGATGGCGCGAGCCCTGCGGCTGCCCGACACGGTCCGCATCGCCCGCGACATCATCGACGCCGGCAACACCTCGGCGGCGTCGGTCCCGATGGCCCTGCAGCGCATGATCGACGACGGCGACGCGAAGTCGGGCGACACCGCCCTGCTCATCGCCTTCGGCGCCGGCCTCGCCTACGCCGCGCAGGTCGTCGTCCTTCCCTGACGGGCCCCGCCCGCTCACGAGTCCGCACCACCCAGCACCACCCATCAACCACGGGAGAACACGAAGAATGAGCACCGAAGAGATCCGCGCCGCCCTCGCCGAGATCGTCAACGAGGTCGCCGGCATCCCGGCCGACAGCGTGCAGCTCGACAAGTCGTTCAGCGACGACCTGGACGTCGACTCGCTCTCGATGGTCGAGGTCGTCGTCGAGGCCGAGGAGAAGTTCGGCGTCACGATCCCCGACGACGAGGTCAAGAACCTCAAGACCGTCGGCGACGCCGTCGCCTACATCGAGCGCAACCGCGCCGCCTGATCATTCTGATCCACTGACTCACCAAGGGAGACCGACAGCCATGTCCCGCACTCGTGTCGTCGTCACCGGCCTGGGCACCACCAGCCCGCTCGGCGGCGATGTCGCCAGCACCTGGGAGGGCCTCCTCGCCGGTCGCTCGGGGGTCCGTCCCCTCGGCGACATGGCTGACGGTCTCCCGGTGACCATCGGCGCCACGGCCGCCGTCGACCCGGCCGAGGTCCTCGACCGGGTCGTGGCTCGTCGCCTGGACCGCTCCTCGCAGTTCGCGCTGGTCGCGGCGCTCGAGGCGTGGGCCGACTCCGGTCTGGAGGCCGCCGGGGAGTCCGGTGCCCTCGACGGCGACCGGTTCGGCGTCGCCTTCGCGTCGGGCATCGGCGGCGTGCACACGCTGCTGTCCAACCACTCGACCCTGCTCGAGAAGGGACCGCGCCGGGTCTCGCCGATCGCCGTCCCGATGCTCATGGCCAACGCGCCGGCGGCGACGATCAGCCTCAAGCTCGGCGCCCGCGGCCCGGTCAACACCCCGGTCTCGGCGTGCGCGTCCGGCAACGAGGCGGTCTCCCTGGCGGCCGACCAGATCCGGCTCGGCCGGGTCGACGTCGCGATCGCCGGGGGCACCGAGGCCGCGATCCACCCGCTGCCGATCGCCGCTTTCGCCAACATGATGGCGCTGTCGAAGAACGACGGCGACCCGACCACCGTCTCGCGTCCCTTCGACACCGGTCGCGACGGCTTCGTCCTCGGCGAGGGGGCCGGCGCGCTGGTCCTGGAGTCGCTGGAGCACGCTCAGGCGCGCGGCGCCCGGATCTACGCCGAGGTGCTCGGCACCGGCATCACCGCGGACGCCCACGACATCGCCCAGCCCGACCCGGCCGGCCGGGGTGGCGCGCGCGCGATCCGCGCCGCCGTCCAGGACGCCGGCGTCGCCGCCGGCGACATCGCCCACGTCAACGCGCACGCGACCTCGACGCCGCAGGGTGACGTCGCCGAGTCCCTGATGCTCCACGCCGTGCTCGGCTCGGCGGCGGACGATCTGGTCGTCTCGGCCACGAAGTCGATGACCGGTCACCTGCTCGGGGGCGCCGGAGCGCTCGAGGCGGTCGCGACGGTGCTCGCGATCCACCACCGCACCGCCCCGCCGACGATCAACCTCGACGAGCAGGACCCGCAGGTCGAGCTCGACGTCGCCACCAAGCCCCGCGACCTGCCGCTGGGCGACATCGCCGCGATCAACAACTCGTTCGGCTTTGGCGGCGCCAACGTCGCCGTCGTCTTCGGATCGCCCTCCTGACACCCGCTCGACCGGCGGGGCGACCGTCCCCAGCGCGGCTTCGCGCTCCCCAGGCCAGGGCCGCTGGAACACCTCCCGTCCAGCGGTCCTGATGACGGATCGCTCCCCGACGACAAGCGCCCCGGCTCGCCAGAGCCGGGGCGCTTTCGTGTTGCGGGAGCGGTGCGCGGACGACCTGCCCGGACGATCTGTTCAGACGACCTGGTGCAGCCAGCGGACGGGGGCACCCTCGCCGGCGTACCGGAAGGTCTCCAGCTCGTCGTCCCACGGCTTGCCGAGGAGCTTGTCGATCTCGTTCTCGAGGGTCACCTCGCCGAGCGCGGCACGGACCACGGAGGCCTTGAGCCGATCCTCGGGGATCATGATGTCGCCGTGCAGACCCATGACGGCATGGAACACACCGAGATCGGGCGTGTAGGAGAACCGGGCGCCCTCGGTGGACGCGGTCGGCTCCTCGGTCACCTCGAACCGCAGGTGGTTCCAGCCACGCAGCGCGGACGCCATCTCGGAGGCCGCGCCCACCCGACCGGTCCAGGAGAACTCGGCCCGGTAGGTGCCGGACTGGGCCGGCTGCGGCGTCCAGTCCGGGTTGACGGGTACGCCGAGGACGCCGCCCACGGCCCACTCGATGTGGGGGCACAGCGCGGACGGCGCGGAGTGGACGTAGAACACGCCCCTGGTTGCACTCATGCTTCCGGTCACCACGAACCCTCGCTTCTTCCTACCTCCGGCGTGAGATACGCCTTCCCCAGCGGTCTCGACGGAGGTGTCGGAGTCGCGAGCGTGTGCGGGCACCGCAGACAGAGTGACACCTGTGTTGTTGTGCTCCCATTGTGACGTATGGGGACCCCCGACACCAGCGCCCCGCGCGCGTGTCTGGCCTCACACCGCGCGAGGACCACTCCCCACGGCGAGCAGCTCCGCCAGCACGGCCCTCCCGATGCCGAGTCCGCCGAGGTGGCTCTCGCCGTCGATGGTGGTCAGCGTCGCGTCCGGCAGCCGCTCGACGCAGTGCCGCCCGTGCGCGAACGGCACGATGTGATCGTCGTCGCCGTGCCACCAGCGCACCGGCACGCCGACGTCGGCGAGCCGGAAGCCCCAGTCCCGGGTGAACAGCAGCAGGTCCGCCAGCGGGGCCGAGGTCTGGAACCGGCTGCCGTTGAGGAGGTCGTCGAGGAACATCGCCTTGAACTCCGGGCGGCCCAGCAGGCTCCGGTCCCCCGGCGGCTGAACCGCGGCATACAGGTCCAGCGCCGGTCCGGCGAGCGGCTTCACCGCACGGATCGCTCCGGTGAGTGCCACGCCCAGCGGGACCCGGGTCGCCGCCAACACGGGCGCGGCATGCACCGCGAGCCGGATGATCCCACCGTCGGCGGCGTCCGGTCCGCGCGTCGGCGCGACGCCGCCGAGGACGCCCACGGCCCGCACCCGGTCCGGAAGGGCGGCGCCCGCGGCAAGCGCGTAGGGACCGCCGCCGGAGAGTCCGATCACGCGAAGCGTGTCGACCGCCAGGGCATCGAGCAGCAGGCTGAGGTCCGCGGTCCAGTCGAGCACGTTCTCGTAGAGGTGGGACGTGGACGAGCCGATGCCCGGGCGGTCGATCCCGATGATCCGCACCCCGGCCTCCTCGGCGTACGCGCGGGCGTCGACGGGGATCTGCCGCCGTGCGCCCGGCGTTCCGTGCATCCACACGATGGCGGGGCCGCGCGGGGAGCCGTACTCCGCGAAGCTGAGCCGCCGCCCGTCGCGCACGGCGACGCTGCCCTCGAGGGTCGGGCGCTTGGGCTGCTCCGCGATCCGCGGCGCCGGGAACGTCATGCGCAGGAGTGTGACAGGTACCGCCCCTCACCCTCGCCGTGTCCTACGCTTCGGCCATGACCGACGCAGGATCCGCGCCCAGCGGCGCGCCCGCACCGGGCCGTCGTCGCGCCGAGCGCCCCGCACGCGCGCGTTCGGGCGCGCTGAGCATCCCTCGGGTCCCACGACCGTCGTTCCAGTCCCGGGGGTGGCGCATCGGACTGCTCGCCGCCGCTCTCGCGCTCATCGTGACCTGGCTCGGCTGGTACGCCACGACACCGGAGGAGCTGCCGGTGAGCGACAAGGTCGTCAACGCCAACGGCGTGGTGGGGACGCCGCTGTACGTCGGCATGTTCGCCGCCTCCGGGGAGTTCGGGCGCACCCTGCGGATCTCGGGGGTCAAGGTCCACACGACCAGCGACGTCGACCTCGAGGTCACGCCGCTGCTCTGTCGGCGCGGCACCGTCGGCGTCACCACACAGCCCGCCCAGTTCTGCAGCGACCTCGTCGATCCGGAGGGACAGCGGCTGGTGGCCGGCGACTCGATCGTGGTGCGGATCGAGTCGGACACCGCGGCGCTCGCCGTTGTCGACCGGGTGCGGATCGCCTATCGCGAGGACATCCGCTGGGACACCCAGCCCGCCGGCCACCGGCAGGCGATCGTGACCATCGCCGCGCGCCCCTGAGCCGCCCAGCGGTCGGTCACGACGATCAGTCGCGCTCGACCCGCTTCTCGAGCGACTCGGCACGGTCGGCGGCGTCGGTGATCTCCTCGGCGTCGATCGCGTTGGTCTTGTGGAACCACGTCAACGCATCGTTGAGCCGTCCGGCCTCCTCCAGCGTGTCTGCATAGGCGTAGCGGAGACGGACGACCCACGACTCCCTGCTCTTGCTGTTGAGCGGCGCCACCTCGAGGGTCCGCAACGCCGCGTCGAATTGGCCGAGATCACGACGCGCGCCGGCCTCCACCAGGGTCATCTCCGCCTTGGCGGCGGGAGCGAACTTCGCGACGGACGGGCTCTTGGCGAGTTCGAGGGCGCGCGTCGGGTTGCCGAGCGCCCGGTGACAGTCCGCCATGATCGGGAGGTACGCCGTCGCGCCGTTCATCCGCTTCGCCGCGCGCAGCTCCGACAGCGCCTCGGCATAGTGGCCGGCGGCGTAGGCGGCCTCGCCGACGGCCTCACGGACCACCGCGATCCGCGGCGCACGCGCCTTCGCCGCGAGCGTGTGCTGGTAGGCGGTCTCCGGGTCGTCGTCGACCAACTGACCCGCGGCGGCCATATGACGCGCCACCCGCGCGGCCAGCTTCTCCGGTAGGCCCTTGAGATGGGCGCGCACCGAGGGGCTCAGCTCGGAGCCCGTGACGTCGTCCGGCAGCGGCGGGCCGTCGTAGACCGCCTGCTTCTCCGTGCGCTCGGCCGGCTCCACTCGCGGCCTGCGACTCGACTCCGCGCGGGGGCCGCGCCGCTGCTCGGAACCCGGGCGGCCGCCCCGGCCCGCGGGCTTCCGGTCGCCCGACGAGCGGCGGTCGTCGCCGCGGGAGCTCGCGCCCTTGCGAGGGACGCCGCCCTTCCGGGGCCCGCCGCCCTCGCGGGGGCCGCCCTTCCGAGGGGCTCCGGAGCCGTCCCGACGGCCACGCTGGTCTGCCACGTTGTCTCCTGGGAGTCGAGGTCGCTATTGAGGAATCTAGGCGCAAAACAGCGTAGGGGCCACCCGCTGGGTGGCCCCTACCTGAATGTTTGTCCGGCGGCGTCCTACTCTCCCACATCCTCTCGGTTGCAGTACCATCGGCGCTGGCAGGCTTAACTTCCGGGT
>NZ_JBNINR010000008.1:0-191327 GCF_051390595.1 Nocardioides segetis
TTCGGCACAGTGCACATCCTTCCAGCGGCACCTCTCGGCACCACAGATCAGATGTCACCTATCCGTGCAGCAGTCCCGGCATGCAGTAGGTGCACCGCAGATTGCACTTGTCGGTGAGCGAAACGCGCAGGTCAGTGGCCGTCCGACCGTATTTGTCCGTCAGCATGTTCGTTCTCCTCGAAGTGGGTGAAGGTCGTCACGGGCCGTGTGACACCGGCGGGGATGGTTCAGGGACTTCCGACCCACTCGCCACGGCCATCGACGAACGCTTGGTGCTTCCAGATCGGCACCGTCTCCTTCAGGCGGTCGATCAGCGCGCGAGTTGCCTCGAACGCATCCCCGCGGTGCGGCGCAGTGCTCGCGACGATCACCGCGGCCTCACCGACCTGGAGGTGTCCGACCCGGTGCACCGCGGCGACGCCGGTGATCTCGAACTCGTCGACCACGCGTGCGCACACCTCGCGTAGGCGCTGGAGGGCGCTGGGATGCGCGACGTACTCCAGGCCGACGACCTGGCGCCCGAGATCGTGGTTGCGGACGCGACCCACGAAGACCGCAAGACCGCCCGAGGTGGAGTCGTCGAGCTGGTCGACAACGCTTTGTAGGTCGAGCGCGGTCGCGGACAGTTCGCAATGTCTCACCGCCCCGGTCCGCGGAACACTCATCCCGGTTGCCGAGCAGTATGCAGGTACCTCCCACTTCGATGTCACCGGCTCACCCTCCTGCGAAGGGGGGAAGGAACTCCACGTGCGCGCCCGATGCGACAAGGACGGTTGCCGGGTCGCTCGACGCGACGGGCAGGCCGTCGATGATCACGGAACAGATCGGCAGGATCTGCGCGAGGTCGGCTCGGTCTCGCCAGAGAAGAGATGTCAGGGCCGCCAGCGTGATCGGTTGATCGGCAAGCACTCGCTCGCCTGCTACACCAGCGGCCGACTTCGCGGCCGCCCAGTAACTGATGACGACACAGTCGTTGCCGTCGCTGATTCGCTCAATGAGCGCAGAAGACTCCATGTCGGGTGCGTCCGACAGTTGAGAGAGCATCTTCATGAGACTAGTCTGTCGACAGTCGACCAATACTGCAAGACTGGGCACTCGAGAGGACTGGAGGACGCATGAGTGGAGCCCTGAGGCGGTTGGTAGGCGCGTGGACCCTCGTCGACTATTCGACGACGGATCTCGACGGTTGCCATGTCGAGCACCCTCTGGGGGAGGGGGCCCGGGGAGTTCTCGTCTATGCCGCTGATGGATACATGTCGGTTCAGATCGCGTCCGCCGACCGACCGCACTTCGCAGCCGAGGAGCTTCATGGTGGATCGGAGCCGGAGCGCGCCGCGGCAGCGGCCGGCTATCTCGCCTACGCGGGTCGGTACGACGTCGGTGCGGACGGGATCGTGACCCACGTCGCCGATGTCTCCCTCTTCCCCAACTGGTCAGGTCGTCCGATCCTGCGACGCATGAGCTTCCGTGGAGACGGCCTGCTCGTGTTGGGGATCGTGGATCCGATCACGGTCCACGGGGTGATGCGGACAGGGCGCCTGACCTGGAGGCGAGCCGCCCCTCAGCCGGGGTCGGACTCGGTGTGATCCCCGGCGGAACAGTGCGGGCGTCGGTGGCCGTCGCATCGGTCGCCTGCATCCCGATACTCGCCCTGAGTACCGTGCTGCCCCGCCCGATTGCTCTGTCTGCCTGGTTGGGGACCACGGCCATCGCGCTTCACTGGCCCGAGCGCTACTGCGGCGACAGCAGCCGGATTCTTGCTGCCTACGCCCAAGGCTTCGCGCTGATGTCTGTCGCGACCTTCCTGGCCTCGTTGTTCGCGATGCCTGGTTGGGCCGTGGTGGCGGTCGGCCTCCTGATCCTGATCAGTTCGCCTGCCGCCGGCTGGCATCCACCCGTCGCTTGCCTGCCGCTGTCGGTCACGATGACCACTCCCGCGGCCACTCTTCTCGACTGGGCTCTGCTGGGAGTCCTCACCGCGGTCCACCTCTGGTGCCTGCGGCGGCTCGCCGCCGTTTTGTCACGGCAACGTTCCGCGGCCCACCAGGGCGACAGTGACCCAAAATGAAGCAGCCTCGCCGTGGGTCGGTCCTGAGACAATCACGACCGGGACCCCGGGCTCTCACTGGAGAGCGCCGGGTGCCACCGCCGCACGAGCAGGGATACTGTTCGGAATCTCGTGCCTCCGACAGTCGGTGGGCAGTTGCAACTCGGGAGAGGGTCTGATCATGGTTCAAGATTCCCCGCGCTGGGGATCGATCTCCGTGGAGGAG
The DNA here is from genome assembly GCF_051390595.1 of Nocardioides segetis. NCBI lineage: Bacteria > Bacillati > Actinomycetota > Actinomycetes > Propionibacteriales > Nocardioidaceae > Nocardioides > Nocardioides segetis. Next base: position 2,274 of record NZ_JBNINR010000008.1, read on the forward strand.
AATGCTCCCCAGAGGGCGCCCTCTTTGGCGGAACAGACCTACCAGACGCTCAAGCGTTGGATCGTCGAGGGCGACCTCGAACCGGGCGTGGCACTGAGCGAGAACGACCTGTCGCGCCGCTTCTCGATCAGCCGCTCGCCCCTGCGCGAAGCAATCCGCCGCCTCCAGGAGGACGGACTGCTCAACGCGTCAGGGCCGCGGGGATTCACCGTGCCGGACCTCAGTGTGGACCTCATCCGCCAGGTCTACGGCGTGCGACTGGCTCTGGAGTCGGCGGCCGCCGCTTCGGCCTCGATCCCGGAGTCCGAGGTCAAGGCAGCGGGAGCCAAGTTGCGTGAGCTCGGCAAGGAGGTCAAGGCGGGCAAGTTCGACAACTTCACTCGCTCGGACTTCGAGTTCCACGACCTGTTCGTGCAGAACTGCGGCAACCCCATGCTGGTCGACCACGTCGACCGAATCCGAGGTCATGTCCGGCGGATCGCCAACTTCGCCGGACAGCTCGCGGAGCACTCGCGGGCGTCCTATGCCGAACACGTCATCATCCACGAAGCGATGAAGACCGGCGACAACCTCGCCCTCCGTGACGCAGTCGAGGGCCACATCAAGGGCGTCACCGAGCGTCTCGTCCTGCAGCTCGAGGCACGCGCCAGCTAAGGCGTCGACGTCACGACGCCGGCCAGCGCGGTGCGTGCCTCGGCGACGAGCGCTCGTGACGCATGCATCAACAGGCTCGAGTCTGAATCGACGGCGATCATCGTGAAGCCGATACGGCTCCAATCGGCTGCGGCAGAGGCGCCGCCGGCGAAGACGCCTGCCAGGATGCCGGCGTCCTGGCAGGCGCGTGCGACCTCGGCCCCGATCTCGAGCAGGGACTCATCGTGGGTTCGTCGCGGGTCACCCCAGAGCGAGAGCCCCAGGTCGGCTGGACCAAGGAAGATTCCCGAGACTCCGGGAGCTGCCGCGATGGCACTGAGGTTCTCCAAGCCGGCCCGGTCCTCGATCATCACGTAGCAGCGGGGGGCCAGTCGGTCGTCCGCCGAGTCGGCGGGCGCAGCCAGCTTGGCTCGCAGGGGCCCGAAGCTGCGAACGCCGCGCGGCGGATAGTGGCAATGAGATGCAGCTTCACGAGCGCGGTCCGCCGAGGTGACCATCGGCACGATCACCCCATGGGCGCCAGCGTCCAGCGCGTGTCCGATCGCCGCGTCGCACGACTCGGGGACCCGGACCAACACCGGACACCCGCGCAGCTCCAGCGCTTGAACCATTGGCACCAAGGAGGCACGATCAGCGAGGCCGTGCTGCATGTCGATGCAGCACCAGTCGAAACCGGCACTGCCCATCACCTCGGCCACGTAGGGGCTGTCGACATGGCACCACCCGCCGAGACCGTTCATCCCGCGACGTTCCAGCCTCGTGCAACGTCACCGAACGCGCGGAAGCCCGAGGCGGTCACCGCCACCGTGTCCTCAAGCTTGATGAATCCCCGGCGGGAGTGACACAGCGTCGTCTCGATCGACAGGACCATCCCCTCCTCGAGGGGGCGGCCACCATCGGCGTTCGGATAGGGCACCGGTCCGGTGTCCGTCAGTCGCGGGGCCTCGTGACTGATGAGGCCCATGCCGTGGGCGAGGAACGTGGTTTCGCGGCGGATGGAGGAGGCGGCCAATGCCTCGTCGGCCGCCATGTAGATCTCGTGACCGAGCGCTCCCGCGTGAATGGGCTGGCGAGCGGCGAGCTGGATCAGGTCGATCTCGGCCAGGAGGTCCTCGAGCTCCGCGTCGGGCTCGCCGAGGACCGCCATCCTGGCCACGTCCCCGATGTAGCCGCCGAAGTTGCCCCCGGAGTCGAGACATACGGGGTCGCCAGGTGTCCAGCGATCCTCCGAGGCTCCTCGGTTGAAGCTGGTCCCCATGTTGACGAGGCAGTACTCGAAGGTCAGCCCGCGGTCGGTCTGCTCGCGGCGAAGAGCCTCGACCAGCTCCCGCTTGGTGGTGCCCTCGCCGTGCTTCCCGAAGACCGCCTGCATAGAGTCCACGACCTTGGCCGAAGCCTGCTCCACCAGTTCCAGCTCGGCCGCCGACTTCCGTGCGCGCAGGCGCTCCAGCACGTACAGGCAGTCCTCAATGCGGTACCTGCCAGCCAAGGAGAGCCGGGTGAATGCGTCCGCCGGCATGAACGCGGACTCGATGCCGATCGCCGCGCCGGTGGGCAGCACCCGGTCGAGGTGCTGAAGCGCCTCCTCGATGGGGTCGACGGAGCCCCAGCTGACCAGCGAGACCTCGGGTACCCACACGGGGTCGTTGTCGAGCTGCCACGCCTCGTTGGAGTTGGCGATGTACCTGGTGAGGTCCGGGCGATCGCGCACATAGATGACGACGGGCAGGTACCGACTGACGCCGATCGCGTCCATGTAGTCGAAGAAGAAGAAGCGGTGGCCGCCGAGCAGGTACTGCGCATTGTGCTTCGACGTCACCAGCACGGCGTCGAGGCCCGCTGCGTCCATCAGCTCGTCGAGGCGTCGGTGATCGAAGGGGGGCTCCATGAGATTCTCCTTAGGCTGGCGACGGTCGCCTGTCGACAGAAAGGTAGGTCGGGGGGCACACTGTGTCAACGCTTGACGGCGATGCCGTCCTGAACGAGGAGGAATCGTGAGCCTGACTTCGCGCTCCGACTGCCATGGGTGTCCCAGAGTCGAACACTCACGACCCGCCCAGGTCGGCCTAGGTTCGCGGTCATGAAGCCCGCACCGTTCGCCTATCACCGCGCCGCGTCCGCGGAGCATGCAGCCGCGCTGCTCGGCCGGCTCGGTCCCGATGCCCGGGTCCTCGCAGGAGGGCAGAGCCTCGTTCCCTCGATGAACCTGCGCCTGTCGGCGCCCCCCGATGTAATCGACATCGGGGGTGTCCGCGAGCTCGACTTCATCCGCAGGGACGGGGGCCAGCTCGTCGTCGGTGCCATGACCCGCCAGTCCACGGTGGAGAACTCGCCGGTCGTCGCGGAGCTCGTGCCGCTCCTTGCGGAGGCCGTCTCCCATGTTGCCCACCCGCCGATCCGGCACCGAGGGACGGTCGTCGGCAGCATCGCGCACGCCTCGGCTGTTGCAGAGCTGCCGGCCGTCGCGCTCGCCCTCGATGCAGAAATCGTCCTCCAGAGTTCATCCGGCCGCCGGTCTGTTCCCGCGGGCGAGTTCTTCACGGGGCCCTTCGCGACGTCCCGACGTCCTGACGAGCTAGTGGTCGAAGTGCGCTTTCCCGTGGCGGGCGCCGGCCACGGCTGGGCCTGGCGCGAGCTCACTCCGCGGAACGGCAACTTCCCCTTTGCCGGCGCGGGAGTCGCATTCACCGTTTCGGACGGGGTCATCGAGACCGCCGCGGTCGCCCTGTGCGGCATCAGTGATCGTCCGGTCCGTGCTCGCGTCGCCGAGCAGGCACTCGTGGGAAAGCGCTGGACGGTTGACCTCCTCGCCGAGGCAGCGGCCCTCGTCGCAGAGGGCATCGAACCTCGTCCGGACGGCGACGTGGCAGCCCACATCGTGCCTGTGCGGGCGAACTCGATCGCCTCGTGGTCGTACCGCACGAAGGTCGCCCGCACCCAAGCCCGCCTCGCCATGACGGCCGCCATGGATCGAGCGTCACAAACCGAAGGAGATGCCCGATGACCGAACTCGTTGAACCGCTGACGCCCGTCGAGGGTGAGCTGAGCACGCCCGACACCCGTTATCCCGTCACCTTGACGGTCAACGGCCAGCGGCGGGAGGTGGAAGTCGAGGGCCGGCGGATGCTGGTCGACGTCCTGCGTCAGGACCTTCGGCTCACCGGCACTCACGCCGCCTGCGACCAGGGCGTCTGTGGCGCGTGCACGGTCCGCGTCGACGGACAGACCCTTCGCTCCTGCATCACGCTCGCCGTCCAGGTCGATGGCGCGGACGTGCGGACGATCGAGGGCATGGCTGCGTCGCCCGAGCAGCTCGGACCCGTTCAGCAGGCGTTCTGGGAGAAGCAGGGCCTGCAGTGCGGCTTCTGCACTCCGGGAATGATGCTCCGGGTCGAAGAGATCCTCGACGAGAACCCCACGCCGACTCGCGAAGAGGTGCGGGAAGGGATCTCGAGCAACCTATGCCGCTGCACGGGTTACCAGTTCATCGTCGACGCTGCCATGCGTGCAGCGGAGATCCGATCCGCGCGTGGGGGGCAGGCATGAGTGCCGCACAGGTGTCGCCGGACGACCTCAAGGGCACCGCCGTACCTCCCGAGCAGCGGAAGGTGATCGGGACGTCGATCAAACGGGTCGAGGACCCCAAGCTCCTCCGGGGGCGCGGCCGTTACATCGATGACGTCGTGCTGGACGGCATGCTCCACGCGGTGGTGCTGCGCAGCCCGCACCCCCACGCCAGGATCGTCGCGATCGACGCCGAGCGCGCGCGCAGGGCACCGGGAGTCGTCGCGGTGATGACCGGGCCCGAGGCCGCGTCCTACATCGCCCCCATCCCGGAGGCGGGACCTCACCCGGACAAGCACGTGTGGCGCGTCCTCGCCGCGGACAAGGTCCGTTACGTCGGCGAGGGTGTCGCGGTCGTGGTCGCCGAGAACCGGTACCTTGCCGAGGATGCGCGCGAGCTGATCGACGTCACCTACGAGGTGCTGGAGCCGATCGTCGATCCACTCGCCGCGGCCGAGGACACCAGCAACCTGGTCCACGACCTGTTGGAGACCAACGTTGCGCTCGAGCACACGTTCGAGTTCGGGGACCCCGAGCAGACCTTCGCCGATGCCGACATCGTGGTGAAGGACCGGCTCCGGTGGCGCCGCTCTGCCGGTACGCCCCTTGACACCACAGGTGCCATCGCGGAGTACGACGAGGGAACCGGTGAGCTGACGATCCACTCCAACAGCCTGAGTGGAACGACGGGACACTTTGCGCTGGCTGCCGCGCTGGGCATCCCCGGCAACAAGTTCGACATGAAGCCCTACTACGCCGGCGGGAGCTTCGGCGCCAAGCAACTGTGCTGGCGGGCCGCGCTGACCGCAGCGATGATGGCCAAGTACACCGGCCGGCCGGTGAAGTATGTCGAGGACCGGCTCGACCACACCTTCAACGGTGACCAGATCGGGTCGGACCGCTACTACGAGGTCGAGCTCGCCGTCATGCGCACGGGCGAGCTCAAGGGCTTGAAGATCGACGTGGTCGACGACTACGGCGCCTACATCCAGTTCGGCGTGGCGTCGCACGGCAACGCGATGGCTCAGCCCACGGGCCCGTACCGGATGCGTGCCCTCAAGTACCACGTCCGCGCCGTGCTCACCAACAAGACCCAACAGGGTGCCTACCGCGGCTTCGGGACGGATGCTGGCAACTGGGTCCTGGAGCGGATGGTCGACAAGGCGGCTGCCGAGCTAGGGATGGATCCCACCGAGCTGCGCCGCATGAACTTCATTCAGCCTGATCAGTTCCCCTACCGCGCGCCCGGCGGCAACATGTACGACTCCGGTGACTACGAGCCGGTGCTGGACCACGCGCTCCGGCTGCTCGACTACGACGGGTGGCGGGAGAAGCAGGCGGAGCTGCGCGCTTCCGGTCGCCACATCGGGATCGGTGTCGCGACGTGCAACGAACGCAGCGTCTACGGTCCGACTGAGTTCTGGTTCTGGAGCGACAAGGTCCTCGACGGCCCGACCTCGTCACCGGAGGGCGTCCGGATCAGCATCGACGCGCAGGCGAGCTTCACCGTCACGTTGTTCTCCAAGCCGTTCGAGGGCAACAGTCCGGACACCGTCGCCGCGATGCTCCTGGCGGAGGAATTCGACATCGACCCCCACGACGTCGCGGTCCAGCACCACGGCAGCAAGGGCGGTCTGCCCGCCGCCGGTCCCGGCGGTAGTCGTCTGACGGTCATGCTGGCCGGTGCGGTTCAAGGGGCCTCGAAGGTGCTCAAGGACAAGATGCGGCTGATCGCCGCGCACCGCCTGGCTGTCAAGAAGGACGAGCTGGAGTGGGTCGACGGAGGCTTCCAGCTCAAGGACCTGCCGGAGACCCGGTTGTCCCTGGCGCAGCTGGCGGAGATCGCGCACTTCTACAAGATCGACCTCCCCGAGGGCATGGAGTCCGCGCTCGACGCGAGCTTCGTCTACGACCACCCGTTCCTCACCAAGCCGGCTGCGGACCGCAGTGACCTGGGCATCTTCTACCCCTGCGTCGGGCACGCCTGCCACCTCGCGGTGGTAGAGGTCGACCCCGAGACGGGGCAGGTGTCGATCCTCGACTACGCCGCGGTTCACGACTCGGGGGTGCTCGTCAACCCGCGCTCGTACGACGGCCAGATCGTCGGCGGCACGGCCCAGGGGATCGCGACCACCTTGTCCGAGGAGTTCGCGTTCGACGAGAGCGGTCAGCCGCTGACCACGACGTTCTGGGACTACCTGATGCCGACGGCGATGGACGTTCCAGAGATCCGGATCGGGCACGAGGAGACTCCGTCGCCGATCACCGCGAACGGCGTGAAGGGAGGGGGTGAGGCGGGCCGCTTGATGGCGCCTTCCGCGCTCTCCTCGGCCATCGACGATGCGCTCCGGGACTTCGGCGTGCGGGTCCTCGACCTGCCGGCCACCCCGGAGCGGATCACCACCATGATCGAACAGGGAAAGTGAGCAGCACATTGGGACGGTTCGACGACAAGGTCGTCTTCATCAGTGGCGGCGCACGGGGACAGGGCCGAAGTCACGCCGTGCGATTCGCCGAGGAAGGCGCCGACATCATCCTGATGGACGCGTGTACCGACTTCCCCTCGGTGCCCTATGAGCTCGGCACGAGTGTCGACTTGAAGGAGACCGTTGCGATGGTCGAGGCGACGGGTCGTCGGGCGGTGGCGTGCGAGGGCGATGTCCGCCGCCTGGCGGATGTCGAGGCAGCGGTTTCCGCGGGGATCGCTGAGCTCGGCCGGATCGACGTCGTGCTGCCCAACGCAGGAGTCGTTTCCTACGGCACGGTGGCCGAGTTGACCGAGGACCAGTGGCGCGATGTCATCGACATCAACCTCACGGGGGTGTGGCACACGGTGAAGGCGACCATTCCCCATCTGGGTGCAGGGGCCTCGATCATCCTCACGAGCTCGGTCGCCGGTCTGAAGGGAATTCAGAACATTGGGCACTACACCGCTGCGAAGCACGCCGTCGTCGGTCTCATGCGCAGCCTCGTCAACGAACTCGGACCTGCCAGGATCAGGGTGAATGCGGTGGCGCCGACGAGCGTCGACACCGGGATGATCCAGAACGTCGCGAATCGCCGCCTCTTCCGTCCTGACCTCGAGGACCCGACGGTCGAGCAGGTGGCCGAGGTGTCTGCCGGCAACCACCCGTACCCGGAGCCGTGGACAGAGGCGGAGGACATCACGAACGCGATGCTGTTCCTTGCGTCCGAAGACGCTCGCCACATCACCGGTGCCGTCCTGCCGATCGACCTGGGAGAGCTGGCGAAGTGAGCGTCGAACCGTTCAAGATCGCCATCCCCGATGAGGCCCTGCAGGACCTGGCGCGTCGGCTGGAGATGACTCGCTGGCCGCACGACATGGAGAACGACGACTGGCGGTACGGCGTCGACGCCGCGTACCTCAAGGAGGTCGTCGAGTACTGGAAGGACGGCTACGACTGGCGCGCGCAGGAGCGCCGGATGAACACCTACCAGCACTTCAGGACCACGATCGACGACGTGCCGATCCACTTCATCCATGAGCGGGGCAAGGGACCGGACCCGATCCCCCTGATCCTGACCCACGGTTGGCCCTGGACGTTCTGGGATTTCGAGAAGGTCATCGGCCCGCTGACTGACCCTGCCGCGCACGGTCTCGACCCGGCGGTCTCGTTCGATGTCGTGGTGCCATCGTTGCCGGGGTTCGGCTTCTCGACCCCGTTGCGTCGCACCGGCATCAATTTCCAGAAGACAGCAGACCTGTGGGTGCGGTTGATGCGCGACGAGCTCGGCTACGACACCTTCGCCGCTCAGGGCGGTGACTGGGGGCAGCTGGTCACCTCGCAGATGGCACACCGCCATTCCGAGTACCTGCGCGGCATCCATCTCAGCCTCTCGCTTCCCCTGAACTTCTTCGAGGCGGGCATCCCGTCGCTGGACGAGTACGCGGACGACGAGGTCGACTACTTCCACCACACCGCGGCAAAGATGGAGCACTGCGTCAGCCACATCGCGGTGCAGACCAGGGAGCCGCAGACGCTCTCTTACGCCATGCACGACTCGCCTGTCGGCCTGATGGCCTGGCTGATCGAGCGACGGCGGTGGTGGGGGCACACCGAGGGGGACATCGAGAGCAGGTTCTCCAAGGACGACTCGATCACCCTGACGATGCTGTACTGGCTCACGGAGAGCTTCGTCAGCTCTGCCCGGTTCTACTGGGAGGCGGCCAACGACCTCTGGCAGCCTTCGCACGACAGGCGTCCCGTCATCGAGGTGCCCACGGGCATCGCCGTGTTTCCCGACGAGAACTTGATCATGCCGAGGACGTGGATGGAGGACTACTACAACCTCGTCCACCTGACGTACATGAAGTCGGGAGGACACTTCGCTCCGGTCGAGGAACCCGACGCGCTGGTGGAGGACATCCGGGCGTTCTTCGCGCTCGTGCCCTGACCGGCTGGCTCCGCCAGCCGATAGCCACCTAGCAGGCCCGCACCCGATACCAGGTGCGGGCCTGTTGCGCGTCGTTGGGACGGACGGGGCCGACGATGTGGCTTGTGCCACATTGCGACAACCGGCGGACACCACCGGCTCCTAGCCTGCTGGTACGCGGGCAGGCAGCGAGCTCGCCGCCCGCCTCTCGGGTCATTCATCTCCGCCGCCGACGTGCCAGCGTCCTGTGCCTGGACGCGACCGTCGACTCATCCGAAGGACGCCAACATGTTCAAACGTTCCACTTACGCATCCGCGGTGGGGCTGGTGGTCGGGATCGCCCTCGCTACCTCCGCCTGCACCGCCACACCAGTCGAGGATCAAGGATCAAGCCAGGGAGAGCGCCGCACGGGCTCGGTCGGTTCGGAGAGGGGCGTGGGGTCGCAGACTGACGCCGACGCCCCGGCTCCGGCTGACTCGCTGGAGGTTCCGAAGAAGAAGATCGGCCTGCTGATCTACGTCGGCGCCTCCTACATCCAGAAGCAGCTCGCCGACGAGTTCGTTCGCGCCGCCACCGCACTCGGCTGGGAGGTGATCGTCCAGGACGCTCAGGGACAGCCCGGCCTTCTCGGCTCGATCAGCCAGTCCTTCGTCCAGCAGAAGGTCGATGCATTCGTGTCGATCGCTGCGCCGCCGAGCAGCATTCTGCCGGCGCTGCAGTCGTTCAAGAAGTCGGGAACCCCGGTCGTGGGCCTCAGCGGCTACGTTCCGGACGACGACAACCTCATCGCTGCCATCTTCCGACCCAGCGAGGCGGTGCAGAGTGTCATGGCCGCCGACTGGGTGGGCGTCCACGTACCGCCCGGGTCCGACGTGATCATGCAGAACTTCGACCCCCAGCAGGGTGTGCGGATGCGCAGCGACGTCTTCCGCCCGTTGATGGACCTCTACGGCATGAACGTCGTCGCGGAGCACCAGATCGACCCCGCCAACCTCGTCTCGGACACCATCAACTCGGTGCGCGACCAGCTGGCCGCCAATCCCGACGTGAAGGTCATCTTCTCGAGCATCGATGCCCAGCTCGCCCCGATCTGCAACCTCCTCAAGGAGAAGGGCCGCACGGACATCGTGGTGCTCTCGCAGTTCACCTTCCCGGACACCGCGAAGGCGCTGGAGACCTGCAAGAGCGCAGTCGTGCTCGACGCGACCAACTGGTACACCGGGTGGCACGCCGCCGACGCCCTGCTGCACCACTTCGTCAAGGGAACTGAGATCTCTGCCGACGTCGAGGTCGCCAAGTACCCGCACATCTTCAAGGTCGTCACGAGTGCCGACATGCCAGCCGGAGCTGCAAGTTATCCGTTCCCCGACATCGGCAAGAAGATCTACGCCGACTGGGAGACCCAGGGCTACCAGCTCGAGGCGCTCCCTGAGCCCACGACGGCCACGGAGTAGGTGCCACGATGACATCGATCACCCAAGCCGATCCCCCGGTCACCCCGGACCACGAGGTCCTCGAGAGCCCGCCGGTTGCACCGCGTAGCAGCGGCCCGCGTGGCGCGGCTCTGCTGCGGTACGGCACTGCCTTTGCCTGCCTCGCCGTCATCGCCTTCTTCGCCATCAACCTGCCCGGCACGTTCCTGACGTGGGACAACGCCAAGGGCCTGCTCAGCATCGCCGCTCCTCTGCTGCTCATGGCAGCGGTACTTACGGTGCCGCTGCGTGTCGGCGACTTCGACCTCTCTGTCGGCTACCAGGCGCAGTTCTCGTGCGCGCTGGTGGTCGTCCTGCTCGCCCACCATCACCTCACGGTGTCGTCGGCCCTCTTCGTCACGGCGCTCGTCGGTATCGGGGTGGGTGTCGTGCTCGGCGTGGTCATCGCCTGGTCCGGGGTCTCCGCGTTCGTCATCACCCTGGCGGCCGGCAGCATCCTGCTCGGGCTGGAGGTCAAGATCTCGGACAACCAGCAGATCAGCCTGGGAATCCCGGAGGCCTTCACCGACCTGGCGCGCGTAGAGGTGGGACCAGTGCCTCTGGTCATCGTGCTCGAGGTCGTCGTGGTGGGTCTGCTCTGGCTCGCCCAGGATCGAACCCTCTGGGGCCGGCAGGTCTCTGCGGTCGGCGCGAACGTGGAAGCCGCGAGGCTGTCGGGTATCCGCGACAAGATGATCCGCGCATCTTCGTTCGCGCTCGTCGGTCTCGGCTGCTCCCTTGCCGGCATCTTGCTCGCTGCCCAAGCACAGTCGTATTACCCCAATGCCGGCATCGGGCTCCTGCTGCCGGCCTATGCCGCCTGCTTCCTCGGGTCCACCTTCATGAGCAAGGGCTCGTTCCACGTGGTTGGCTCGGCGGTAGGCGTGGTATTCCTCGCCGCTCTCCAGAACGGCATCGTCCAGATGAACTATTCGCCTGCCGTGGCCAACCTGATCCAGGGCGCCGTGCTCGTGCTCGCGGTCATGTCGGCTCAGCTCGGCCGCCGATTGGCGGCCTGAGGTGAGCGGCGAAGTCGCCCCGGTCCTCACTGCGTCCGGGATGCGGCGTTCTTTCGGAGGAGTTCATGCGCTGAAGGAGGCGGCGCTGACGCTGCGTCCAGGAACTGCAACGGCGCTGATCGGTCCCAACGGAGCGGGCAAATCGACGCTGATCGGGATTCTGTCGGGAAGGATCCGGCGCGACGCGGGCATGTTGACGATCGACGGAGTGCCTGTCGACTTTCACGCGCCTCGGGACGCGATCAGTCAGGGGATCCAGGTGATCCCCCAAGAACTGGTGGTCGGCCGTGGGCTGTCGATCGCCGAGAACGTGCTGATGGGCCGCTACCGAAGGTCCGCGGGGGTGTTCGTCGACCGTCGTGCGATGGTTCGAGATGCCCAGGAAATCGTCGACCAGGTCGGATTGGCGGTCGACGTCCGCGATGACGTCGACGGGCTGTCGCCGGCTCAGCTGCGGTTGATGATGATCGCAAAGGCGACCTCGCAGACGTGTCGGGTGCTCGTGATGGACGAGCCGACGGCGTCGCTCTCACCTCGTGAGGTCGAGGGAATCGCGAGCGCGATCGAACGGTTGCGCGCCGATGGCGTGGCGCTGTTGTATGTCTCCCACCGCCTTCAGGAGGTCGTGGACCTCTGCCAGGATGTGAGCGTTCTGCGCGATGGCCGTACGACGCACACTGGTTCGCTTGCTGAGGCGAACGTGCCGCAGCTGGTCAGGCTCATGGGTGACGTCCCAACGGACGCCGGTGTGACCAGCCGGACCGGTGCGAGGCGCTCGGTGGGCGAGGCCGAAGTGCTGCTCAAGGCAGAGCGACTTGCACGAGGTCGCGTCCGGGACGTGGACGTCGAGCTCCGCTCCGGCGAGGTGGTGGGGCTCGCCGGGCTCGTGGGTTCTGGCCGCACCGAGGTGCTGCGGATGTTGGTAGGAGCCGATCGGCCCATGCAGGGTGCCCTGACGTGGCGAGGGCGCGTGGTCACCCGACCGTCGATTCGTTCAGCCGTCGCGTCCGGGATCGCCTTCCTCCCGGAGGATCGTCGGCATCAGGCGGGGTTCCAGGAGCTGACCGTCGCCGAGAACGTGTCGCTTCCTTCGCTTGCCAAGTTCCGGCGACTTCGGCTGGTGGTGCATCGCCGGCGCGAACACCAGGCGGTCGAGCGCGCGATCGCGGACGTGGCCGGGCCCGCCGGCCGCCTGCGGGCGCCCATGCGGGTTCTCTCCGGCGGCAACCAGCAGAAGGCCCTGCTGGCCAAGTGGATGATGACGGGGCCACGCGTGTTCGCTTTCGACGAGCCCACTGCTGGGATCGACGTGGGCGCCAAGGAAGCCATCAGGGTGCAGATCCGGTCGTTGGCGGCCGCCGGTGCCGCCGTCATCGTGGCGTCGTCCGACAACGAAGAGTTGCCTGGTCTGTGCGACCGCGTCCTGGTGATGGCCGAGGGTCGGGTCAGCGGTCAGCTGGTCGGTGACGAGATCACCCAGTCGAATCTGCTCGACCTGTCCTACAGCCATGAGCCGGCCACCGGAGCTGCTGTCGGATAGGCCTGCCGGACCCTCGACTCGATGCCCCCGTGCGACGAAGCACGGGGGCATCGTGCTTGAGGGAGCCCTTGACAATGAGTGTGATCTGGGCCATTGTCGTCTGTCGACAGGCGACTGTGTTCTGGAGGTGGGGATCATGCTCAACGTGAGCGAACGCGTAGACCGGCGGCAGCCTCAGGCGGAGCAGGTTCTGCGTGACATCTCGGTGGCCGAGGCGCGTCGTGTCTTCGCTCGGACGGGCGACCTCACGCCCGAGTTGCGGGCCGCGGTGCGACCTGAGATCGCCATGTCGTGGCTGCGCTCGTGGGCGGCCGGGGTCGACCCCGAGGGGCCGACCCGCACACACGAGCTGGCGGTCTCCGCAGACCGGCTGATGGGCTTGGCCGATCCTGTCATCGGCCGCCTTCGTGACGCCTTGTCCGGTACCGCATCCGAGCTGGTGCTCGCCGACGGAGCCGGTCAGGTCATCGGCGTGTGGCAGCTCGGCGACACCGACCAGGCGGCCGGTGAGCCCACGAGGGTGGGAACGTCGTTGCGCGAAGAGGACGCTGGCACCAACGCCATCGGCACTGCCTTGGCCGACGGATACCCGAAGGTGATCACCGGTCACGAGCACTGGTCGCGACGGTTCACGGGCCGTCTGTGCGCAGCGGTACCGGTCCAGCACCCGATCAGCCGCCGCTCCGCCGCCATCATCGGTCTGGCGCTCCCGGTCGGCGATGACCCTCGAGTGATCCTGGCCCTCCTCAAGTGGGCCGGAACGGAACTTCGCTCGGCACTGCAGTTCCAGGAGGGAGACCGGACGCGTGCCTTGGTCGACCAGTACCTCCGTCGCCGGCGGCCCGATCGTGCCTCCCTCTTGCTGACCAGCGACCTGTGCGTCGCCGACTCGCGCTCGACAGCGCTGCTCTCCAGTGCCGACTTGGCCGTCCTGCGGTCTGAGGTGCGCCGAGAGAGGCGGGCGCAGAGTGCACGGCGGTCCATCGCCCTGGGTGACGGCGCGCTGGTCGAGGCGACCGTGTCGACACTCGGTGATGACGAGAGTCTCTTCGTCGAGTTGGAGGCGCCGGCACGTCGTCCTCGGGCCGCGGGTGAGGATGCCGGGACGAGTACGCTCCACGCGCAGGCGCTCCGTTCGCTGGCGGCCGGCGTCGACGATGGCTCACCGGTTCTCGTCACCGGGGAGCCCGGTTGCGGCAAGCTGACTGCCGCCCAACGCACGCTCGAGACGCGGGGAAAGGTCGTCGTCATCGACGCCTGCCACGACGTCGACGCTGCCGCATGCGTCGCAGAGTTCCGGGCCGCCGTTCTCCGCGGCGACGGTGTCGTCCTCGGTCACGTCGACAAGAGTCGGCGCGAGGTCCTCGCCTCCCTCCAGGAGGTCTGGGCGGCACGAGTGCAAGGCAGCAATGCCCGACTCGTCGCCACAGCCTTTGCCGCGCCGAGCCTTGTCGACGGCCAGCACAGCACCGTCGAACTGTCCTTCTTCGGGCTCTTCGCCGAACGCCACGTCGAGATCCCTCCTCTGCGCGAGCGGATCAATGACATCCCCCGCCTCGTCGCTGCAGTGAGCGAGGCCCGGGGGCGCAGGGTCCGTTGGGCACCTGATGCCTTGGATGCGCTCATGAAGCTCCCGTGGCGCGGAAATCTGCGTGAGCTCCAGCAGGTCGTGCTGCGGACGCTCGCGCGTCACCCTGTGGTCGTGACAAAGGCCGACCTCCCTGCCGATGTCCGCGCTCAGGTCGAGCGCCACCGCCTGAGCTGGATGGAGCGGGTAGAGCGGGACGCGCTGCTGGCCGCACTCGACGCCTCGGGTGGCAACAAGGTCCAAGCCGCCCTGGAACTAGGCATCTCCCGGTCGAGCCTCTATCGAAAAATCAGTCAGTTCGGCCTGTAGTGCCGACCAACCAAGGAGTGATCCACATCAGAGCAGCAGGCTACGCCGCTACTGGCGGTCGAGACGTCCTGGAGATCGTCGATCTTCCGACGCGTGATCCCGGCCCCGGTGAAGTTCGCGTCCGTGTTCGTCACTCGGGTGTCAACCCGACCGACTGGAAGTCGCGCAACGGAGCCATCCACATGCCGATTCCCGAGGGAGCGGTTCAGGTTCCCCACCTCGACGGGGCGGGCATCGTGGACGCGGTCGGTCCCGGAGTCGCCCACCTCGAGCCGGGCGATCGCGTCTGGCTCTGGCTGGTTGCGTTCAAGCGCCTGGAGGGCACCGCCCAGGAGTTCGCCACAATCCCAGCCGAGCTTGTCCGTCGGCTGCCCGACACCGCATCGCTCGAGCTGGGCGCGAGCCTGGGTGTCCCGTTCATCACCGCCCACCACGCACTGACGCTGCGACGCGGTGGTCCGCGACGCCTCGGGCCGGGTGCGCTGACGGGAACGACCGTCCTGATCGCTGGCGGCGCCGGAGCCGTGGGCAATGCCGCAATCCAGCTCGCAACGTGGGCAGGTGCAACGGTCATCACGACTGTGAGCACCGAAGCCAAGGCCCGGCTGGCCAAGGCCGCCGGCGCACGGCACGTGGTCGCGTACCGCGAGCAGGACGCTGCAGAGCAGATCCGCCGAATCGCGCCCGGCGGCGTCGACATCGTCGTCGAGGTCGCATCGGCGGTGAACGTGGATCTCGACCTCAGCGTGATCGGCCAGCACGGAGACATCGTGGTCTACGCGAACAACGGTGGCGACACCGTCACCATGCCGGTTCGAAGCCAGATGGCACAGGCAGTGACGTGGCACTTCGTTCTGCTCTACTCGATGACGGCCGCCGACCTCGACGACGCGGTGAGCTCCATCGACCACGCGCTCGCCGACGGCGCGCTCCGGGTCGGCGAGGAGTTCGGCCTGCCCCTGCACCACTACACGCTGGACCAGATCGGCGACGCACATGCCGCCGTTGAGGCCGGAGTCGTCGGCAAGGTGCTTGTCGACCTCGACGGCTGACCATTCGTGCGATCGCGACTCCGAGCGATCGTGCACCACAGACGAAAGGTGAACGGCGATGGCCGACTACCCCGAGTTCATCCTCGCCCACGGCTGTCTCGGACCCGTCTCCTTCGACGAGCGGGTCCGAGCCGCGGCCGATGCGGGCTTCACTGCGATCGGCTACTCGGTGCTGGAGTTCAGCGCTCTCGCGCCCGAGGGGATGACCCTGGACGAGATCACCACCACCTTGACGTCGAACGGCGTGCGGGTGGCCGAGCTCGAGATCGCGCTCGGCTTCGACGCAGGCTTCAACGAACCGGGTGCCGGTGCGCCACCCCGCTGGGGTCCGCCCTCGTTCCCCTTCGACGTACCGTGCTTCGACGGTCCGACGCAGGAGGTTCTGATCGAGATGGTCGAGCGACTCCGTCCGGATCACCTCAACATCCTGGGGACCTACGGCCCCGGCGGCAGCCGGGCCGCCGAACGCATGGCGGCGCTCTGCGACCGGGTTGCGGACCACGGCACGACCGTGGCCGTCGAGTTCATGGCCGGAACGAGCGTGCCTGACATTCCGACCGCAGTCGACCTGCTCGCAGACGTAGCCCGGGACAATGCCGGAGTCTGCCTGGACACATGGCACTACGAACGCGGCAACCATGCCCCTGGTGCCTTGGACACCCTCGCCCGTGAACACGTCGCGGTCATCCAGATCTCCGACGGCCCGCGCCGACCAAAGGATCCTGACGACTACTTCTCAGAGACGATGCACTCGCGGCTGTTCCCAGGTGAGGGGGAGTGGGACCTGGTCGGCACGCTCCGCGGTCTAGCGGCGCGAGGGGTCCGTGCGCCTTGGTCGGTGGAGGTGATTGCCGACGAGGTCCACGCCATGGATCCGGTCGCAGCAGCGAAGGCTCTGCACGGATCCCTCGAGAAGCTCGCAGGCGACGTGTACGCCGATCTGCCGACGGCTGGAACTGTCGGCAATTGAGACACCTCGGTGTCGAGCGACGCTCCTAGCGTCGTGGGTGATCCGGGTCATCCCGGGAGCACAAGATTCTGGAGAAACCCCATGAAACTGGGCATCGGCGCGTTCGTGACCGATCTGGGCATGCGTCCTGCAGAACTGGCTCGAGCCGTCGAGGAACGCGGATTCGAGTGTCTACTCACCACGGAGCACTCGCACATCCCGGTTCACTACGACTCGGTCTACCCCAACGGCGGGGAGATGCCGGACTACTACCGGCACTGCTTGGACCCGTTCGTCGTGCTCTCCGCGGCTGCTGCGGTCACCACTACGCTGACGCTGGGCACCAGCATCTCGCTGATCATCCAGCGCGACGTCGTCCAGCTCGCGAAGGAAGTGGCATCGCTCGACTACCTGTCCGACGGCCGCTTCTTCTTCGGTGTCGGCGCGGGCTGGCTGCTGGAGGAGATGAGCACGCACGGCACCGATCCGGCGACCCGCGGGGCACTGATGGACGAGCAGCTGCAGGCGCTGAAGGAGATCTGGACCCAGGAGAAGGCCGAGTTCCACGGCGAGCACATCGACTTCGATCCGATCTATGCGTGGCCGAAGCCGGTGCAGAAGCCGTATCCCCCGATCTACGTCGGCGGACAGTCCAAGGCCGGTTTCCGGCGCATCGCTCGCCATGGCGACGGATGGGTCGCCGGTGCAGTCATGGACCCCGCCGATGTTCCGGGTCAGATCGGTCTGGCCAAGGCTGCGGGGCTCGACGCGCCGATCACCGTGTTCGGTGCCGACCACCGCACCCCCGACGTGGTCAGCGCCTACCGTGACCACGGAGTCGAGCGGGTCGGTCTCCTTCTCGAGCCGGCCTCGGAATCCGAGACGCTGGTGCGGCTTGACGAGATGGCCAAGCTCATCGACCTGATGTCCTGAGTGGCGGGGCCAGACCCCGTTCCTCGCCCGGGCCCGGAGGGAAACCGGGCTCCTGTCGAGCCGTCCGCGAAGTTGCGCGGGCGGCTCGATGCATTTGGAGATGACGACGTAATCCCTGTCACAAAGTGGCACACCTTGCGCCGGATCCGGCGGCCTAGTTTCGCAGCAGGTCGGCGATGTCGGCCACATTCCATCGGCCCTTGTTCGTCGGCCGAGACACATCAACGCAAGCGAAAGAGACAACCATGAGCGCAGAGAACGTTGCCGTCGTCCAGGCCTTCGCGGACGCCTTCAACCGCGGAGACCTCCCCGGAGCCCTGGCTCTGCTGGCCGACGACGCGGTCGTCGACGAGGCGGGGGGCATGCAGCACTCCGGCGTCTTCACCGGCGGAGCCAAGGGTTTCGCCTCTCTGGTCGAGATCATGACGATGAACCTCGATGCCCGGATCGACGAGTGTGAGCTGCTCGACGCGGGTGACACCGTTGTCACGAAGATGGTGCTCACCTTCAGCTCGAAGCACACCAGCCGCTCGACCCGCCAGCGGGTGACCGAGCTGTACACGGTGAAGAACGGGAAGATCACCTTCCTCGATTCGTACTACAAGAACCCGGCCGCCGTCCTGGCGGTCCAGACCGAGGCCGAGTAACCGCCATGGCCAGGAGACTGGACGGGCAGGTCGCGCTCGTCACAGGCGCAGCCAGGGGACAGGGCCGGTCGCACGCGCTCCGGCTCGCCCGCGAGGGTGCCGACATCATCGCGGTGGACATCTGTGACCAGATCGCCACGACGCCGTACGCGATGTCGACCAAAGAGGATCTCAACGAGACGGTGCGTCTAGTCGAGGAGCTGGACCGACGCATCGTTCCGCATGTGGCGGACGTCAGGGACTTCGGCGCACTCGAAGCGGCGGTGAGTGACGGCGTGGCCCAGCTGGGCAGGCTCGACATCGTCCTGGCCAACGCCGGTGTCGTCAGTCTCGCCATGGTGGACGACCTGTCGGCCCAGCAGTGGGACGACATGATCGGCGTCAACCTGACGGGCGTCTTCCACACGATGAAGATCGGTGCCGCACATCTGGTCGCCGGCGGGCGGGGTGGGTCGATCATCGCCACCAGCTCGATCGTGGCGGTTCGGCCGGTGGCGGCGGCGTCGCACTACATCGCCGCGAAGGCCGGAGTCATCGGTCTCGTGAAGGCACTCGCGCTCGAGCTGGCCGAGCACCGCATCAGGGTGAACTCGATCCACCCGACCAACTGCGACACCGACATGATCCAGAATCCCGCGCTGCGCAAGGCGTTCCTACCGGACTCGCCGAACCCCACCCGCGAGGAGAGCGAGCCGGTCTACCAGAGCCTCAACGCGCTCCCGCTGCCCTGGATCGAGCCGCGTGACATCTCCGACGCCATCGCCTTCCTCGTCTCCGACGAGGGGCGGTACATCACCGGCATCCAGCTGCCGGTGGACGCTGGCTTCCAGCTCAAGTAGGACCCACCCCTCCCGCGCCCGACACCAGTCCGGCACGAACCCACCACAGAAAGGCACCCATCATGGCCATCGATCCGCAAGAAGCCGAGATCAACAAGCTGCTCGAACTCCCCGAGGACGAGCCGATCATCCTGCTGAACCTGCTCCGCTTCGCGGAGGGTGACGCGGGCGAGCCCCAGTTCAAGAAGTACGTCGCTCACTGCCTCGAGCACGGTCCACGCTTCGGGGTGGAGTTCCTCTACCTCGGGAAGGGCGGGCACGTCATGGTCGCCGAGGACGGTCAGGCCTGGGACGCGGTCTGGCTCGTCCGGTACCCGAACTCGAAGCAGTTCTTCGCCCTCCTGCACGACGCCGAGTTCAAGTCGGGCTTCCACCTGCGCGGCGGCTCGCTCGTCGAGGCCGTGCTCCAGGTGACGACGCCGTGGGATGTCACCGCCGCTGCGTGAGGTCGGCTTACGCGCATCCAACGACAGCCCGGTCACCCCGAGAGGGTGACCGGGCTGTTGCGCTTCGTCAGCGACGCCCGTGCCCAGCAGCCCGCGAATCATGCCCTTGCAGGCGAACGGCTCGAGGGCAGCACAGGCGAGCGGGCTGCGCCTCACCTGCACGTGGATCCACCGACGTCTGACGCGCTGACACAGGACGGCCCGGTCACCGTGGCAGTGACCGGGCCGTCCTGTTGCGCCAGCGACGTCGTCCGCGTCAGGCGGGGTCGTGATTGAAGCCGGGCAGGATCAGGTGTCCCGCGTCAACTGGAAGTGCCACACCGGTGACATCCGCGGCCTCGTCCGATACGAGGAACAGGACCGCGTTGCTCTGGGACTGGGGATCGAGCATCCGGCGACCCTTCAGGGCGGTCCAGTTGCGTGACGCGTCCATCAGCATCTCACCGGTCGCACCCTCGCCGAGGAACCGGTCGTAGAGGCCCTGCCAGTTGGCGATGCGGGTGTTCGTGGCGCCAGGACAGATGCAGTTGCATCGGATGTTGTAGCCACCCAGCTCAAGTGCCACGTTCTTCATGAGCATGAGGACCCCGGCCTTGGCGACGTTGTAGTGCGTGTAGCCGGGACCTGTCTCGATCGCGTTGATCGAAGACGTCAGGCAGATCGCGCCTTGCTGGCGCTCGATCATGTGGGGGGTGACGGCCTTTACCGCTCGCCACATCCCGTTGAGGCAGACGTCGATCATCTCGGTCCACCTCTCCTCGCTCATCGTCCAGAACTCCTCGATGCTGAGGACACCGTGATTGCCCACGAGGATGTCGATCTGGCCGAACTCGGCGAGCCCTTCCGCGACCGCGGCGTCCAAGGCTTCCTGGGAGCGGGCATCGGCCTGGCATGCAATCGCTCGGCGGTCGAGCGCTTCCACCTGTTTCACGGTGTCGGCCAGGTCGGCCTCGCTCGCCAGGTCGTACTCGATCGACGCGAGTGGTTCCGGAGCATCCACTGCGATGATGCTCGCGCCCTCTCGCGCGAGCGTCAGCGCGTGCGAGCGCCCCTGTCCTCGGCCTGCTCCGGTGATGAGCGCGACCTTGCCGTCCAACCTGCCCATGATGTGTTCCCTTCGTCTCGTGTGCTGGAGAGGCTGGAGCCTCCGCCGAACGCGAAGTTACGGACGTCACACTCGAGTCGACTGCCTCATCCTGGGACAGGGATCCCCGGGCAAGCCGCTCCTCAGATGGGGGTGGGCCTCCACCGACGAAGGGATGTCGTCGTCTCGTACGCTTGGGGTGAGGGCGCCGTGACGAGCTCGATCAACCCGCCCCACGGCAGCTCTGCGTACAGCCACCGGTTGCCTTCCCCTGCCTCCATGCCGGGCAGGTCCTCGGGCGCTGCCAGCGGTCGCGCGCCCGCCTCGACCATGGCCGCAAGTGCGGTGTCGAGGTCATCGACGTAGAGCGCGAAGTGCTGGATGCCGTAGTCACAGGCCCGCAGCGGCTCCCGTTGGCTGACGTTGCCGTACTCGAAGAGCTCGAGTGATGGACCGTTGGCAAGGCGGAGCATGCGGACTCGCTGGACGGTTGCACCTGACGGGATGCCGAGCGACTGCTCCAGAAGAGCGCCGGCGGCGGGTCCGTCCAGCGTCTCGTACAGCAGCTGTGCGCCGAAGGCGGAGACGAAGAAGTCGGTCGCCGCGTCGATGTCCGGGACGGTCAAGCCGAGGTGGTCGACGCCGCGGGTGGTCACGGTGGGGCGGTTTTCGCCATGGGAGTTCATGGCGAGATTGTCGGTCCAGCTGCGGGCTGCGCAGGTGTGCCAATGTGCCACACCGCCGGTGCTGGTGATCGATCCACACTGGAAGGATGTACGAACACCTGGAGGCACTGCGGCGGGCGATGGCGGCAGGTACCCCGATCGGCATCGCCAGCGTGGTTTCGGCCTACCGGTCCTCGCCCCGGCCGGTCGGTGCGTCGATGCTGGTCGACTGCGACGGCAGGGTGCATGGCTCGGTCTCGGGGGGATGCGTTGAGGCTGCGGTTTTCGACTCGCTCCAAGGCGTGCTCCACGGTGAGCCGAGTCGAGTCGACCGCTACGGCATCAGCGACGACGACGCCTTCGCTGTAGGACTCACGTGTGGTGGCGTGATCGAGGTGCTTGTCGACGTCCTGCTCCCTACGGACCGAAGCGTGGTGGAGGAGATCAGTCTCGCTGTGTCTTCGGAACAACCGGTCGCAATGCTCACCCTTCTCGGCGCCCCGTCCAGCAGCGATCAGGAACCAGCAACGCGGCGCGCCGTGATCACTCCCGACGACGTGAGAGCGCCGGCTCCATGGCTCACGCCATCGGTCCTGGACAGGGCCCGCGACTTGTTGGCGCGGGGGAGTGGTGGCCTCGTCGATCTCGACAGGTCGGGCGTCGGGATCGCGGGCCGGGTCTTCGTCGACTGCTGGCGTCCGCGACCGCGGATGATCATCTTCGGATCGACCCAGATCGCTGCAGAACTCGCCCGTCAGGGGAAGGGACTCGGATACCGGGTGACGGTGTGCGATGCCCGCAGCACCTTCGCGACGCCGGACCGGTTCCCCGACGCGGACGAGGTCGTGGTCGACTGGCCGCACCGGTATCTGCGCGCCGAGAGTGAAGCGGAACGCACTGGTGCTGACACGGTTGTGTGCGTGCTGACCCACGACGCCAAGTTCGAGGTGCCTCTGCTGAGCTATCTACTCGTCGAGTGCCCCAATCCAACGAAGCCGGGCTTCGTCGGGGTGATGGGATCGCGCAGGACCCACGACGACCGACAGCATCGCCTGGTTGCGGCAGGGGTCTCGTTGGAACGTCAATCAGACATGGCCAGCCCGTTCGGCCTGGACCTCGGTGGCGCGACACCTGCCGAGACGGCGCTGTCGATGGCCGCTGAGATCGTGGCGTGGAGATACAGCGGGTCCGGTCGGCGTCTGTCCACCACGTCGGGTGACATCCACCGGGCTCCGGTTCGGCCGGCGGCCGTCCACAGCTGACCGCCGGCCGACGTGCTCAGGCCGGGCGAACCTCGAACCCGAGGAGCGCCTCGAACTCGTCGTGCGAATGGCCGGGAGCGAGCTCGACGAGTCTCAGGTCGTCGTCGACGACGTCGACGATGGCGTAGTCGGTGACGACCCGGTCGACGACGCGCGTCCCGGTCAGCGGAAGGCTGCAGGCCTGCACGAGCTTGGCGCTGCCATCGCGGGCGATCAGGTCCATGACGACCACGACGCGGCGGCTGCCCGCCACGAGATCCATCGCCCCGCCCATGCCACGAACGAAGCTGCCGGGGACGGCCCAGTTGGCCAGGTCGCCGTTGCGTGCCACCTGCAGCCCGCCCAACACGGCGAGATCCAATTTGCCGGACCGGATCATGGCGAAGGAGGCAGCCGAGTCGAAGACGCTGGCGCCCACGGTCGCCGTCACCGTCTGCTTGCCAGCGTTGATCAGGTCGGCGTCCTCGTCGCCGTCGAACGGGAAGGGTCCCAGCCCGAGCAGGCCGTTCTCGCTGTGCAGGGTTACTCGCACGCCCGGTGGCACGTGGTTCGCAACAAGGGTCGGGATCCCAATTCCGAGGTTGACGTACGCACCGTCGACCAGGTCGCGGGCCACCAGGGCAGCCATCTCATCGCGTGACCACGTCATCAGATCGCTCCCGCCGTCGCACGTACCGTCCGCTTCTCAATCTCCTTGCGTCCTGGCGTACACCTGGCGAAACGGTCGACGTGGATGCCCGGGGTCACGACGTCATCCGGATCGAGCGCGTCGACGAGGTGCTCCACCTCGGCAACGGTGACGCGGCCGGCTGCCGCGACCAACGGGTTGAAGTTGCGCGCGGTCAACCGGTAGCGCAGATTGCCGTGGCTGTCGCCGGTGTGTGCGTGCACCAAGGAGAGGTCGGCAACGATGGCAGCCTCGCGCACGTAGGTGATCCCGTCGAACACCTCCGTCGGCTTGTGGTCGGCCACGACCGTGCCGACGCCGGTGCGTGTGAAAAAGGCGGGGATTCCAGCACCTCCAGCGCGCAGGCGCTCTGCGAGTGTTCCCTGGGGAGTGAACTCGACGTCTACCTGGCCGCGCAGGTAGAGGTCCGCGAAGGCGCGGTTCTCCCCGGCGTACGACGCAATCACCTTGCGTACCTGGCCGGACTCGAGAAGCAGCCCGAGGCCCTTCCCGTCGACGCCCATGTTGTTCGCCACGATGGTGAGATCCTGCACGCCGGACTGACGTACGGCATCGATGAGATCGGCCGGTATGCCGCACAGGCCGAATCCTCCCGCAGCGATCACCATGCCATCGCTGAGTAGTCCGTCGAGTGCCTCGGAGACGTTGTGGACATGGGTGGGCATGAGCCTGCCTTTCGGTCGACAGTCGACAGATGGGGGTCCATCCTGACAGACCCTCAGGGATCCCGGCAGAAGGGAGGGTGTCGCAATTCGGGACACTCTTCGGTCGCCTGTCGACAATAGCGTTGAGCACGATCAACCCGCACCAGACACTGGAGGACCCGTGCTCACAGCGCGCAACCGCTTCGACAGGACCGCCATGGCGGCCAGCACCGCCGCTCTGCTCGCGGTCGTCGCGACCGCATGCTCCAGTACCGACACCGGTGGCGGGCCCGGGACCGGCGCCGAGCTCTCAGAGCTGGACGGTGCCCAGGCGGGCGACATCACCACCTTCTGCCCAGACAAGCCGACCAAGGTGCAGTTCATCAAGTCGCGCGGCGGAGACGTCTACTCGACGATCTCGGGTGCCGAGTTCGAGGCGGAGGCCGCCAAGTGCGACACCGTTGACGCGAGCTGGGTGAACGTGACGTCGGGCGTCCAGGGTGCGATCTCGGCGACGAACGCCGCCATTGCCCAAGGAGTGGAGGTGCTCGTCGTCCAGCCGGACTTCGGCGCTTCGCAGCTCCCGGCGATGCGTGCGGCGATGGACGCCGGGGTGACCGTGATCAGCGTGCTCGCGGGCACGGACGGCGTGAAGGGACAGGACTTCGTCGAGCAGGTCGTTTGGAGCGACCAGTCGATCGTCGAGAAGCAGGCCCGGTGGCTCGCCGAGAACGTCGAGTCGGGCCGGATCGCGTATCTCGGCGGGCCGGCAGGCGTGGTGTCGAGCGAACGCCTCTTCGCCGCATTCAAGAAGGAGCTCGCGGACGTGGCTCCCGACATCGAGATCGTCTCCGGGAACTGGATTGCGACCGACTGGGACCCCGGCAAGAAGCGCCAGGTCACGTCGGGCCTCACTGCCAAGTACGGTCGCATCGACGCGGTCGTGAGTGACTACGCGGCAACGGACACGGGTGCCGTGCAAGGCTTCCTCGACGCTGGTGGGCCGATGCCGGCGTTCCTCAACATCGCTTCGTCCCAGGCGTTCGTGTGTCTCGCCCAGGACAACGACGTTCGGTGGTTCGGACAGGACGGCACCACGGGAATGGCGGCGGTGGCTCTGCGCGTCGGACTTGCCGCCCATGAGGGTCACCGGTCGCCGGAGAAGCTCCCTGTCCCGCTGTCCGTCTACGCCGACACGGTCGCAGGCGTGAATCCGGACTGCGACGCGTCCCTGCCGCCCGACGCCGACCTGTCCTCGGCCCTGTCGGTCGCGGATCTGCAGGAACTCCTGAAGTAGCCGGGATGCCCGCAACGCGTGAGGACGAGGACGACATGACCCACGAGGGAACACCGACGAGCCACGGCGACAGCGTTGCTCTCCGGCTGGAGGGCGTCACGAAGGTCTTTCCTGGCGTCCGGGCTTTGGACGACGTCGAGCTGGAAGTGCCGCGCGGCGAGGTCCACGGGATCGTCGGCGAGAACGGCGCCGGGAAGTCCACGCTCATGGCGGTCGCTTCCGGCGTCCTCGTCCCCGACGCCGGCGCAGTGCAGGTAGACGGACACGTGCTGAAGCCGGGCGCCACCGGCGAAGCCCATGACCGGGGCATCGCCATCGTGCGGCAGGAGCCGGCCCTGCTGCCGGACCTGTCGGTGGCGGAGAACATGTATCTGGCAATGCCCCGTCGGTTGCGCCCGCCGATCGCGACTCTCGCTGCGTGGTCCCGAGACCTTCTCGAGGAGTGGAATCCCGAGCACGGAATCGACCCCAATGCTCGAGCGGGAAACCTGCGCCCGGAGGACCGGTTCGTCGTCGACATCGTCCGAGCCATCGCCCAACAGCCCGTCGTCCTCGTTCTGGACGAGCCGACCGAGCACCTGCGTGGGCCGGACATCGAGAGGTTGTTCACCGCTGTACGACGACAGGTCGATGCCGGAGGCGCGGTCGTCTACATCTCCCACCGCATCGTGGAGGTCAAGCAGGTCGCGAACCGGGTGAGCGTACTGCGCGACGGACAGCTCGTCGGGACCTACGATGCGTTGCTGCTCGACGAAGGCCGCATCGTTGACCTGATCGTCGGCCGTCGGCTGGGTGCGGTCTTCCCCGCCAAGCCTGATGTCTTCGCGACCGGTGGGCGCCGACCGGTGCTGGAGGTCGAGTCACTCGACCTGGAGGTATCGCCGGGCGAGATCATCGGATTCGCGGGCATCGAGGGAAACGGTCAGGAGAAAGCACTGCGCGCGATCGCCGGCTTGAACCCGGCGCGCCGCAGCATTGTGGTGGACGGCCGACCGGTGCAGCGTCATGACCCTCGAGTCGCCTACCTCACCGGTGACCGCCACCGAGAAGGGGTGTTTCCGGGGCTGGGGGTTCGGGAGACCGTCGCCCTGCGCAACCTCCCCGAGCTGTCACATGCCGGTTTCGTCAGGAGAGCCTGTGAGCGCGCCTTCGCCGATCAAGCCGTCCGTGACTTCGACGTCAAGACCCCCGACGTGGACACGCGTCTCGATTCACTCTCGGGCGGCAACCAGCAGAAGGTCCTGATCGCGAGCGCCCTCCGGCGTCAACCCCGGGTGCTCGCCGTTCACGAACCGACGCAGGGCGTCGATGTCGGGGCCAAGGTCGGCATCTACGACGTGCTGCGCGGTGAGGCGACGGAACAGGGGATGGCGGTGATCGTCGCTTCATCCGACGTCCGCGAGTTGGTCGGTCTGTGCGACCGGGTGCTGGTGTTCTCCCGCGGCCGGGTCACAGCCGAGCTCAAGGGAGACCAGTTGACCGAGGTGGCGGTGACCGCGGCGATGCTCACGACGACGACCGAGCGCGCCGACCGTACGGTGTCATCGACTCGTCTGCTCGGGTGGCTGGCGAGCGACTCCGCCCCGCTGGCGACGGTGGCCGTTGCCATCGCAGTGCTCGGTGTCCTGGCGGCCAGGTCCAGCGAGTTCTACCTGACGTCCATCAACTTCTCCCTGACCCTGGCGCTGGTCGCGGTACTCGGCTTCGCGGCGCTCGGACAGACCGTTGCGCTCGTGGCAGGAGTCGTCGACCTGTCGGTGGGTCCGCTCATGGGCTTCGTGGTCGTCGTGCAGTCCTTCTTCCTCGTGTACGGAGCTTCGGGGGGATCCCAGCTCGTGGGCTGGCTCCTCCTGCTGCTGGTGCCGTCAGCCGTGGGTTGGGTGAACTGGGCCCTGGTCGACCTGGTGCAGCTCAACGCAATCGTCGCCACCTTGGTCACCTTCATCGCCCTCCAGGCGCTGTCTCTCCTCCTTCGGCCGCAACCCGGCGGGGTCTTCATGCCGGCTTTGTTGGACGGGCTCCGAGCCAAGATCGGTCCTGTGCCGGTGGCCTTCGTCCTGTTGGTCGCCACGGCGCTCACGCTGCAGTTCCTCCTGCGACGAAGTCGTCCGGGGATCTGTCTGAGGGCCGTCGGCTCCGACGTCGAGGCGGCCCGGATCAACGGCGTCGAGGTACAGAGGGTGCGAGTGGCGGCCTTCGTCGGATGCAGCTGGCTGGGGGCGGTGGCGGCTCTGTTGATGATGGCCCAGGTCGGGACGGGCAATCCCACCTCCGGCGAGGAGTACACGCTGATCAGCATCTCAGCGGCCGTGATCGGCGGTGCCAGCCTCAACGGCGGGCGCGGCTCGTTCATCGGGGCTGCTGCCGCCGCTGTTCTGGTGACACAGGTCGTCGCGGCAGTGCCGTTCCTCGAACTTGGTCCGGCGTGGGCCTCGCTGCTTCCGGGTCTGATGACCTTGGCCGCCGTCGCCTTGTACTCGAAGAGCCGTCATGTCGCGACCCGTGACGAGTGAAGGAGGGACCACGATGACCGACTCCTCCCTGGCAGTGCGGCGCGGCTCGGAACCTGAGCGTGTCGATCGCACCCTGCGCTTCTCAGCTGCGGGTGCGCGGCGAGCCGCTCTGGGGTCGCACGCTGGGATCCTGGCGGCGACGGTGGTTCTGTTCGCAACAAGTGCCATAGTCGCGCCGAGCTCTCTGTCCAACTCGTCGCTCACGACGATGCTGCCGTTCTGGGCTGTCCTCGCGGTGATCGCCGTGGGGCAGACCCTCGTGGTGCAGCAGCGCGGTATCGACATGTCGGTCCCCGGCACCGTGACGCTGTGTGCCATGACTCTGCCCGTCCTCACCGGCCGCCACGACCTCCCGGTCGTCCTGGCCATCGCCGTCGTGGTCGCGGTCGGAGCTGGCATCGGGCTGGTCAACGGGCTTGTCATCATCTGGTTCCAGATCACCCCGCTGATCGCGACATTGGCCGTCAACGCCCTCACGCTCGGTGCAATGTTCGCGGCCACTCAGTCCATCGGCGCGGCCGCTCCGCAGGGCCTGCAACGGTTTGCCAGTGCGCGGCTTGCGGGCGTGCCGATGCTCGCCCTGGTGGCTGTCGCGGTAGTGCTGGGCGTCGCGGTTGTTTGCAACCTGACCACCTTCGGGCGGCGCTTCGTCGCGGTCGGCGCCAACCCCATGGCGGCGTCCGCACTAGGGATCAGGCCGTCGACGTACGTCCTCAGTGCCTACATCATCAGCTCGGCGCTGGCCGCGGTGGGCGCCGTGCTCCTCGTCGGCTATGTGCAGAACCCGAACGCCAACATCGGCGAGCCCTACTTGTTCCAGTCGATCACAGCTGTCGTGATCGGCGGAACCAGCCTGGCCGGTGGACGGGGGAGTCTTCTGGCTACCGCCACCGCCGCGCTCTTCCTCAGTCAGCTCGCCCAAGTGGTGCTGTCCCTCGGCGCCACGCCGTCGACGCAGCTTCTGGTCCAAGCGGCGGCCCTTGTCGTGGCCCTCGCCGGGTCGAACCTGCTTCGGGCGTGGACAGGACGAAGGTCACTTTCAACCCCAGCTGGAAAGAGGAGTCGATGAGCACACGTGAGCTCGGAGAGTCGATCGACGTCGTCGCCGACGTCCGTCAACGAGTTGCAAACCGAGTCGTCGGTCGCGAACGGGAGCTGGACCTCGTGCTTGCGGCGGTCGCGGCGGGCCGGGACCTGATCATTGAGGGACCGCCGGGAACATCGAAGACGACGTTGCTTCGGGCGATCACGGCCGAATGGCATGTGCCGTTCCTACTCGTTGAGGGAAATGCCGATCTCACGCCTTCGAAGCTGGTCGGTCACCACAACCCCGCGCGGGTGCTGACAGAAGACTTCCATGCCGACAATTTCGTCGATGGGCCGTTGCTGACTGCGATGCGTGAGGGCGGCTTCCTCTACGTCGAGGAGTTCAACCGCGCGCCCGATGACACCCTGAACACGCTCCTTGCAGCCATGGCCGATCGGGAGATCGTGGTTCCGAGGGTCGGTCGGGTGGTAGCGAAATCGACCTTCCGAGTCATCGCGTCCATGAACCCGTACGACAACGTGGGGACCACGCGACTGTCCTCGAGCGTCCATGACCGGATGTGCCGCCTTGCCGTCGACTATCAGGACACCCAGGCGGAGATGGAGATCCTCGCCGTTCGAGCCCCCAACACTCATCCTTGTGTGCCGACGGAGCTCGCGGACGCGGTGAGGCGGGACGCGGTGACGCTGACCCGCTCCACCCGCAACCACCCCGACGTGCGTCAGGGCAGCAGTGTTCGCGGTGCGATCGATCTTGCGCTTGTGGCTGGAGAGTTGCTGGCGCTGCGCGGTCTGACAACGGCCGGAGCAGATCTCGGGTCGACGGAGCCGTTGCGGGCGGCGTACATCGAAACCGTCTGGGACGCCGTGATCATCTCGTTGTCGGGGCGGATCCACGTCGATCAAGCAGTGGACGCCACCCCCGAAGCGGTGCTTCGCGAAATTTGGGAAGACCACTTCGTGCTCGAGGCCGCCGCAGCGTCTCCAGGTTGAAGGGCAATGGAAACCGAGTCGGTCCTTGCTCGGCGCACGCGGACACCTGGTGCGCCAGCCGCGCGCCGTGTTCGATCACCCCTCGCTCGCCGTCCGAAGACCCTGACCGATGCGCCGGTCCTTCACGAGCCTCCGCCGACCGGCGACGGTGGCGGCGGTGCCTTCACGCGCTCGCGGCGGGGCCCACGACGGGGATCGGCTGCGGCGCACGGCGGAGGCGCAGCGCTGGTGATCACCGACGATGCCGCTGAACTGCGGCCGACCGAGGCAGCTGCCATGGCTGACGGTGAGGTGAACCGTCGCGCGCGGGAGATTGCGGCCCGCCTTTCGTTGCCGAAGCCACGCCACGGACTCACCGACCGCAGGGGTGCCGGCCGTCTGCGTAGCGTGACCTACTCCGGATCGTCCGACGAGATCGACATCGAAGCGACGCTCGATCGCATGGTCGAGTCCGCGCAGCTGAGCGAGCGAGACATCGTCGTGCGGGAGCGCCGTCAGAATCGAAGGTCGATCGTGCTGGCGGTTGACGTCTCTGGGTCGATGAGTGGCGAGCGCGCCCGCACTGCGGCGGCCACGATCGGCGCGACGGTCGGTCAACTCGGAACCGATGCGGTGGGGGTCATTGCGTTCTGGTCGGACGCCTCTGTGCTCCTTCCGCTCGGTGAGCCCGCCTCCTCGGGTCTCGTACTCGACATGCTGCTACGACTGCCGTCTCGCGGATTGACGAACGTCGAGTTTCCCCTCCGGATTGCACTCTCGCAGCTCGAGCGAGTGCCCTGCCGGGACGCTCGCGTGCTGCTGCTTTCCGACTGTGTGCACAACGCCGGGCCTGACCCGCGCGCCGTCGCAGCTCAACTGCCGCGCCTGGACGTCCTCCTCGACACCTCGGGAGAACACGACGCAGACCTGGCCCGTGACCTTGCGGACTTGGGTCGCGGTCGAATCTCCTCCGCCGCAACGTATCGCGACGTCGGTCCCGCATTGTCACGGATCTTCAGTCAATGATCCGTGCCGCTGGTCAGCACCCCGGATTTCTGCATGCCGGCGTCAGCAAACCTGTCGCCCACCAATGAGAAGGAGAAGGATGATGAACCCTGAGATCGAGCAGGACCAGTCCGTTGAGCTGGCCGCGGAGGACCTCATCGAGGAGGTCTCGATCGACGGCATGTGCGGCGTCTACTGAGATGGACGCCTTGCTGGGGGAGCCGTGGATGCTCTCGCCGTCGGTGGCGTTGCGGCCGGAGCCCTTCGGGGCGCTGGCCTACCACTTCGGCAACCGGAAGCTGACCTTCCTGAAGCGGCCCGAGCTGGTCGCCGTCGTCCGGGCGTTGGGGGATGCCCCGGACGTGCGGACCGCGCTCGAGGTTGCGGGCGTCCCGGCCTCCCAGCACCCCGCCTACGCCGCCGCCCTGCGCGGGCTGGCGGCCACTGACATGATCCGCCCGCGGAAGGACGTCGCAGCATGACCATCGCACCTGAGAGGCCGCAGAACGCGAGCCTGGTCCAGCAGTTCGAGTACGGGCTGGACGCCCCGATCTGCCTGACGTGGGAGCTGACGTATGCGTGCAACCTGGAGTGCGCGCACTGCCTGTCCTCGTCGGGCCGGCGGGACCCGCGCGAGCTGTCGACCGAGCAGTGCAAGGCCGTGATCGACGAGCTGCAGCGGATGCAGGTGTTCTACGTGAACATCGGCGGCGGCGAGCCGACGATCCGCCCGGACTTCTGGGAGCTGCTGGAGTACGCCGTCAACCACCAGGTCGGCGTGAAGTTCTCCACCAACGGCGTGCGGATCACCCCCGAGCGTGCGGCCTTCCTGGCCTCCCCGGCGTGCAACGGGTACGTCGACGTGCAGATCTCGCTGGACGGTGCGACCGCTGAGGTCAACGACTACGTCCGCGGCCCGGGGTCCTACGACACCGCGCTGCGCGCGCTGCAGAACCTCAAGGACGCCGGGTTCGAGGACGCCAAGATCTCGGTGGTCTGCACGCGTGAGAACATCGGCCAGCTCGACGAGTTCAAGGCGCTGGCCGACCGGTTCGGCGCGACCCTGCGGCTGACCCGGCTGCGCCCCTCGGGCCGCGGCGCGGACGTGTGGGACGAGCTGCACCCGCTGCCGGAGCAGCAGCGCGAGCTCTACGACTGGCTGATGAAGCACACGGCCCAAGGAACGGCACAGGGCGAGGAGGTCCTGACGGGTGACTCGTTCTTCCACCTCGCCGCGTTCGGCGAGTCGCTGCCGGGGCTCAACCTCTGCGGTGCCGGCCGCGTCGTGTGCCTGATCGACCCGATCGGCGACGTCTACGCCTGCCCGTTCGCGATCCACGACAACTTCCTCGCCGGCAACCTGCTGGCCGAGGGCGGGTTCCAACGGGTGTGGCAGGACTCGGCGCTGTTCAACGAGCTCCGCTCGCCGCAGACCGGCGGGGCCTGCTCGTCGTGTGCCTTCTTCGACTCGTGCCGCGGTGGCTGCATGGCGGCGAAGTTCTTCACCGGCCTGCCGCTCGACGGCCCGGACCCCGAGTGCGTCCAGGGCTACGGCGAGCAGAGCCTCGATCGTCTGGGGGGCGATCGCGTGATCCCCGCAGCGAGCAAGGATCACTCCAAGGCCAACCCCACCCGCAACCAGCCGGTGATGCTCAAGCTTCTCGCCAGCCGACCGTCCGACGCGACTGGTCCCCTGACCCCGCCAGTGTCGGCGTGTGCCGAGAGTCCCCTCGCCGGGTTCGACCCGACGATCCGCTGACGCCGGGCCGCCGCGTCACCCTCCCGTTCGCGGCGGCCCGGACACCAATCAGGAAGCAGAGTTTGATGACGAAGTTCGAGTACCCCTGGAAGCAGAACCCCTGGTTCGAGTCGGTCGCCGTCGCGCAGGAGCGGGCCCGCAAGCGCCTGCCCCAGCCCGTGTACGGCGCACTGGTGGCCGGTTCCGAGCGGGGGCAGTCGATCGCGGACAACGAGGCGGCGTTCGCCGAGCTCGGGCTGGCGCCGCACGTGGTCGGCCAGCTCCCCGAGCGCAGCCAGGCCACGACGGTGTTCGGGCAGCAGATCGGGCTTCCGGTGATCATCTCCCCGACCGGCGTACAGGCGGTGCACCCGGACGGCGAGGTCGCCGTGGCCCGTGCGGCCGCGGCACGGGGCACGATCATGGGGCTGTCGAACTTCGCGTCCAAGTCCGTCGAGGACGTCACCGCGACCGGGGCGAGCACGTTCTTCCAGATGTACTGGACGGGCGACCGCGACACGATGGTCCAGCGGATGACCCGTGCCCACGCGGCCGGGGTCAAGGGCCTGATCGCCACCCTGGACTGGTCGTTCTCGATGGGCCGGGACTGGGGCAGCCCGGAGATCCCCGAGAAGGTCGACCTCAAGGCGATGGTCCGCCTGGCTCCGAAGGTCGCGACCAAGCCGCGGTGGATGTGGCAGTTCGGCACGGAGTTCAGGGCCACCGGCAAGCTGCCGGACCTGACCGCGCCCAATCTCGCGCCGCCCGGGGAGACCACCGGACCGACCTTCTTCGGTGCCTACTACGAGTGGATGACCACCCCGCCGCCCAGCTGGGACGACGTGGCGTGGATGCGAGAGACCTGGGCGCAGATCTCCGGCACGCCGTTCGTGCTCAAGGGGGTGTGCCGCGTCGACGACGCCCTGCGCGCGGTCGACGCCGGCGTCTCCGGGATCTCGGTGTCCAACCATGGCGGCAACAACCTCGACGGCACCCCGGCCGCGATCCGGATGGTCCGCCCGATCGCCGAGGCGGTGGGCCACGAGATCGATGTCGTCATGGACGGCGGCGTACGCCGCGGCTCCGACGTGGTCAAGGCGCTCGCGATGGGCGCGAAGGCCGTGCTGATCGGCCGTGCGTACCTGTGGGGGCTCGCGGCCAACGGCCAGGCCGGCGTGGAGAACGTCCTCGACGTGCTCTCCGGCGGCATCGACTCCGCCCTGCGCGGGCTCGCCCTGGCCTCGACCGCCGAGCTGCGGCCCGAGCACCTGCTCGTGCCCGAGGGCTTCGACCGCGCGCTCGGCGTGATCGATCGGGCGCAAGCCTCCCGGTGACCACACGTCATGGAAATAGCACTGGCGTCGACGCCTTCGCCGCGGGTTCCGGACCAAGCAACGTTGCTCGTCCCTGTCGGCTCGACGGAGCAGCACGGCCCGCACCTCCCGCTCGACACCGATACCGAAATCGCCGTCGCTGTTGCCGAGCAGGCGGCCAAGCTTCTACGCCGTCGAAGGATCAACGTCGTCGTGGCCCCGCCGATCGCCTACGGTTCCAGCGGCGAGCACCAGGACTTTCCCGGAACGATCTCGATCGGCACTGAGGTACTTCGAGCTGTGCTGGTCGAAGTCGTGCGCTCAGCCTGCACCTGGGCTCGTCGCGTGGTGCTGGTCAACGGCCATGGAGGCAACATCGCTGCTGTCAGGAGCGCAGTTGCTCAGACGCGCGCTGAGGGCCGTGATGTCTCGTGGGTGCCATGCTCGCACCCTGCATCAGACCTGCACGCTGGCCACACAGAAACATCGCTGATGCTCCACCTCAAACCGTGGGAAGTTCGGCAGGAGCGTGCAGAGCTGGGCAACACCGCCCCGCTCGACGTGCTGTACGACGACATGCGGAGGGACGGCGTCAAGGCCGTCTCCCCCAACGGTGTCTTGGGTGATCCGCGGCAAGCGGACGCCGACGCTGGCCACGAGATCTTCGACCAGATGGCGTGGAACGTCGTACGCAACGTCATCCCCTGGCCGATTGCTGCCTCGTGACGCACCAGCCGTGGCTCTTGCAAGAGCACCGCTCAACTTGGACGACGTCAGCCAACAAGGGAGAGAAGATGAGTTCCAACGTGCCTTTCACTGTCGCAGTGATTGGAGGGACCGGACCGCAGGGCAAGGGCCTCGGCTACCGCTTCGCGCGGTCCGGCCATCGAGTGGTGTTCGGATCTCGGTCGGCGGACAGAGCGGAAGCGGTCGCTTCGGAAGTTGCTGATCGGCTGGGCACGGCATCCGGCGTCGGCACCGTTCAAGGCGCCACCAACGCCAAGGCGATCGAAGCCGCCGAGGTTGTCCTGCTAGCGGTTCCCTACGAGGGTCACGATTCCCTTGTCCAGTCGCTCTCAGACCAACTGGTGGGCAAGACGGTGATCTCATGCGTGAACCCGCTGGCATTCGACAAGCGAGGTGCACACGGCCGAGTGATCGACGGAGGCGAAGGATCTGCTGCTGAATCAGCGCAGAGGCTGGCACCGGGAGCCACCGTCGTCGGGGCATTTCACAATGTATCCGCCGTGGGCCTGTGGGGCGATGACGACTTCTTGGATGAAGACGTGATCGTCGTCGGCGACTCAGAGGAGGGCAAGCTAGTCGCTGCCCGGCTGGCCGTCGCCGTCACCGGCCGCCCCGGGATCGACGGGGGGAAGCTTCGTTTGGCCCGGGTTCTCGAGCCGCTCACATCGGTGCTGATTTCGATCAACCGCAAGTACAAGATGCACGCAGGGATTCGTGTCACGGGGCTACCCGACGCGAAGGAACATCGGTGAGCCACGTGTGCGACGGGAGGACCGCAGAGAGTGGGCTGGGAATCGCACGAGGCGGTCGCGCCCGACTCGCGCCCCGCCCCTCGTCCTCCCGAGGCAAGCGTGTGAACCCTGGCCGGTGTCCTCAAAGGTGCTGTCGAGACCCCCGCCGGGGAACCTCACGATGAGCAGACCTGACGCGCGTGTTGTGGCAATTATCGGTACCACAAGACGAAGTGTTGCTTTCGCAAAGGTGCTGGCAGCCGGCGGGACCAAGGTCGTCATCGGAGGCAAGGGAGCAGAGGCGGACGATATTGCGCGAACCCTCCGACAACGTGGACTGCCGGTCGTCGGAGCCCCGCATACGGCCGCTGCCGGCGCGGCTGAGTTGGCGATCGTTGCGCTGTCGTGGGCTGATCATGCCAACGTGTTGAAACTCCTCTCGCGCGAGTTGGCGGGCAAGGTCGTCGTGGACAGCGTGGCGCCCCTCGGGTTCGACGCGAAGGGACCATACGCTCTGCCGGTACTTGACGGATCCGCTACGGAGCAGGCTGCCTTCTTCCTGCCGCAAAGCCGTGTTGTCGGAGCCTTCCATCACCTCAGCGCTTCAATGCTCGACGAAGCCTCGTGGGACAAACCCGTGGACACGTTCGTATTCGGCGATGATGACGACGGCGTCGAAGCCGTTCTCTCGCTGGCGGCGTTGATCCCCGGGGTGCGCGGTTGGCGAGCCGGCCGCTTGCGCGACGCTCAGCAGATCGAGGCGCTGACAGCCAACCTCATCGCCATCAACCACCACCACGGTGTCCGTCCTGGCTTGACGATCAACGACCACTCGGCAGGGTCTTGGCTGCCATTTGCAGCGGCAGACCACTCGGCCGCGCCCCCCTCAGTAGTTCAGCCGACGGAGCCGTCGGGGCTTGCCGACGAAGGCCGGCCTACCGCCCCGGCCTTTCGCGATGTGCTCGGCGGCTCGGATGCCGCATTGCAGGAAGGGGTCGCATCGTGAGCCCTGGGAGGGTCGCTGACCGTGACGCTCCTCGTGACGGTTCGACGATGTACTCGCGCGTAGTCCTGGTCACGGGCGCGGCTCGGGGTATCGGAGCCGCGACGATGCGACGTCTGGTCGCGCAGGGCTCTTGCGTGGTGGCTGTCGATGAGTCGACCCCGACGGATGAGGCATGCGACAACGTGCTTCCGTTCTTGGCCGACGTTCGCGACCGGGCCGCGCTGGCTGCTGCGGTCGCCGCTGCGTTGGACCGGTGGGGCCGGCTGGACGCGGCGGTCGCGGCCGCGGCGGTGGTTGCGGGCGGCGTACCGCTGTGGGAGACGTCGGAGGCCGACCTCGACCTGCTGTGGGATGTGGACGTGAAGGGCGTGTGGAACACCGCTGCCGTCACCGTGCCCGCGATGCTCGCCGGGCCCGACCCCGTGGGTGCACGGTTCGTTGCGATCGCGTCGGCCGCCGGGCACCACGGGTTGCACCACCTCGCTGCGTACAACGTTGCCAAGCATGCCGTCGTCGGACTGGTGAAGGGTCTCGCTGCCGACCTGGTCGGCACCGGCGCGACCGCCTGTGCGGTCTCGCCCGGGTCGACGCGCACCCCGATGCTCGAGGCCACCGCCGCGCTCTACGGGCTCGACGACGTCGAGGTCTTCGCCGGCAACCAGCTGCTGCGGCGGATCCTCGAGCCCGACGAGGTCGCGGCCACCGTCGCCTTCTGCTGCAGCCGGGAGGCCGCGGTTCTCAACGGCTCGGTCGTCCACGCCGACGGCGGCTTCGCGCCATGACCAGCTTGGCAGACGGGTTCCGCGTCCGGCTGCGTGACGACCTCGTCCGCGCCGACGGCGGACGGCTCCTGGTCGGCGGCTCGCCGGTCCGGGCCGTTCGGCTCGGCGACCGCGCCCGCGCCCTGCTCGACAATGGGGAGCTGACTGTCGCCGACGCCGCCACTGCCGGGCTGGCTCGTCGCCTGCTCGACGGCAATTTGGCCGAACCCGTCCTCGATGACATCGAAGTCCCGCTCGCGGACCTGACGGTCGTGGTTCCGGTCCGGGACCGGGCCAACCAGCTCTCCCGCTGCCTTGCCGCGCTCGTGCCGTTGCGCGTGATCGTCGTGGACGACGCCTCCGAGCAACCGCACGCCGTGGCCGAGGTCGCCCGACGACACGGCGCCCGCCTGCTCCCGCTGACCACCAACCTCGGTCCGGCCGGTGCCCGCAACGCCGGCCTCCGTCTCGTCCGGACGCCGCTGGTCGCCTTCGTCGACTCCGACGTGACCGTTGACGCCGCGGCCCTGCGCGACCTCGGCCGCCACTGCGCGGATCCTCGGGTCGCCCTCGTCGGCCCCCGGGTGGTCGGTCTGGCGCGGAGCGCCCCGACCGGCCGGCGGGCCCGCTGGTTCGAGCGGTACGACGCCGTTGCTTCGTCGCTCGACCTCGGCCGCACCGGCGGCCGGGTCCTGCCCGGTGCGGCGATCGGGTGGCTCCCGTCCGCGTGCCTCGTCGGACGCACCGAGCTCCTCGGGGAGGGCTTTGAGCACGCTTGGCGGGTCGCGGAGGACGTCGATCTCGTGTGGCGGCTGACCGACGCTGGACACGTGGTCCGCTACGACCCGACGGTCGAGGCCCACCATGACGTCCGTGGCAGCGTTCGCGCCTGGCTGGGCCGCAAGTTCGTCTACGGCACCGGTGGAGCCGACCTCGCCGCCCGGCACGGCGACAAGGTCGCCCCCGCGGTGCTGTCGCCCACGATGGCCCTCGCTGCGGCCGTCGTCCTGCAGCGCCGCTGGTGGTCCCTGCCCGTCGCCTCGCTCGCGACGTGGCGTACCGCGCGCCGGCTTTCCCCCGGCCTCCCCGCCACCACGGACCGCCCTGCCGTCGCCCGCGGCCTCGCCGTCCGCGGACTCGGCTGGGCCGTGCGCCAGGAGTCCGGCCTCCTGCTCCGTCACTGGTGGCCGTTCGCAGCGCTCGCCGCCCCAGTCAGCGGTCCGGTCCGACGGGCGCTCGCCACCGCCGTGCTCGTCGACCTTGCCGTCTTCCTCCACGAACGCCCCGGCGTCGATCCGCTGACTGCGGTCGCCGCCCGCCGGCTCGACGACCTTGCCTACGGCAGTGGCCTGTGGTGGGGAGCCCTCAGGCGACGCTGCTTCCGCTGCCTTGCGGTCCGTTGGTTGAGGTGATGCGCCGGGCACCGCCTTGTGATGTGAGCGTCTCGCCCGTTGACTGATGCTGGCTCTTCAGCTCAGATCGATGGCTCTTCCTAGTCGAGGTGGGTGAGCGCGCCGCCCGAGTCGGGCGATCTCGGGTCACCCGTTCGCCAAGAACGGAAGGGTGGTGTCCCGGGCGCGGCACATGGCCTCCGCCAGCGGCAGCTTGCGGTGTTCGTCGGAGAGGATCTCCACCCCCCACGGTCCGGAAAATCCGAGGGTGCGCATCGCCTCGACCAGGCACCCGATGTCGATCGCACCCTCGCCTGGATACCGGCGATTGTGGACAGTGTCGGTGAACAGGTCTTCGCCAGCAGCCGCTGCGTCCGCGTCGGTGATCTCGACTGCCCACACCTGACCCGCGGGCACGGTGGCGAGGAGTTCCTCCACCGTGGTGCCGGCACGCAGCACATGCCAGAAGTCCACCAGCAGACCGATGTTGTCCATACCTGCGAGGCTGACCAGCTCCGACCCGCGCGGAACGGACTCGACCATCGCGACGGCGGCGGGTTCGAGAACGATCCGGTGGCCACGGGCTGCGGCAGTCTTGCCCAGCTGCCGCAGGGGCTCGACAAGTGGCGCCAAGTCGGGAATCGGCTCCTGGAATGCGGTGCCGACCTTGATGAAGGCGGCGCCGAGCTCGTCAGCGGCATCCAGCAGCACATCGAGGGTCCGGCGCGAAGCCGCGCCTGCCTCGCCGTCGCACCACCAGTCGGTCAGGAACTCCACCTCGACATGGGTGATCCCGGCGGCGTCGAGCAGTCGCCGCATCTGGGGGAGTGAGCCAGCTTCGCGCGCGATGGCCAATTCGTCCTGTGTGAAGCCCATGCCCGTCCACCCCTGCCCGGCGAGGATCTCGATCCGGTCGGCATGCGAATAGGGGCTCACCCAGAGGGGATCGACTGGTGTCACGTCGCCCAGGATCGTCCAGGACGTGGCGACGAGCGGATGTGTGGTCACAGAAACTCCAATCACGGATCTTCGGCCGGGCCAGCCGGTCGGCGAGAAGTGCGCCGACACCGGTCTTCCTCAGGCCTCCGCCGGAGTCGAGGGGAAAGCGGATGTCCCCTGATGATCAGTACGGCCCCGTGCGCTGCAGTTGTCCCACGTTGAGACAGGCGTTCTTGTCGACACGAGCACTGCTGGCACCCGTGGGGACCGCGGGATGTCTAGAACACGGTGGCACGCTCCTCGCCTCCGGTGAGCCCCGGTACCTCACCTCTTCCGCCAGGTGCGCCAATGCCGGAGCCATCGGCAATGGCCGCCCAGTGTCCGGAAATGGAACAACCCGTCGCAACGATTCCGCCTCACATTCGATGCGGCTCGTCTCGGACGAAGCCGCCGATGTCGCCGGCGTCGTACGGCCGCTCGACGCCGGCCACCTTGATTCTTCCCAGCTACAGCGGCAACCCGACGGAGGTTCGACCACGATGACAGACCAGCAGTGGCCACGCAGATTCGAAGGCAAGGTCGTGTTCATCACCGGCCTCGGCAGGGGACAGGGACGTCAGCACGCCGTCGACTTCGCCCGCGAGGGCGCAAGAATCGTGGGCCTGGATGTGCTCGACGACATCGCTTCGTCGAACCAGCCCGCCGCCACCCGCGCGGACCTCGACCAGACCGTCAAGCTGGTTGAAGCGGCTGGGAGCGAGATCGTCGCGCTCAAGGGCGACGTCCGGGACTTCGATGCCGTGCGGGAGACCGTCGCCGCCGGTGTCGAAGCCTTCGGTCGCCTGGATGTGGTCGTGGGCAACGCCGGCATCACGCCGGGCGACCTGCGGCCGTTCTGGGAGCTGAGCCGGGAGAGCTGGCGCGAGACAGTCGATGTCAACCTGACTGGTCTCTTCCACACGGTGCAGGCCGCGGCCCCGGCGATGATCGAAGCGGGCAACGGTGGCGCGATGGTGCTCACCGGTTCCATCTCCGGGGGCAAGGGATGGGCGAACATGGCGCACTACTGCTCCACGAAGTTCGGGCTGATCGGGCTGATGCGGGTCATGGCGATCGAGCTCGCCCCTCACGGGATCAGGGCGAACGTCGTATCACCGACCAACGTGGACACCCAGATGTTCATGAACCCGGTGATCCAGAAGTTGTTCGCTCCTCACCTCGAGGCACCGAGCAGGGATGAATGGCGCGCCGTGACCCGGGACATGCACCTGCTCGACATCGGCTGGGTGGAGCCAGAGGACATCAGTGCGGCGGTGCGCTGGATCACCTCCGACGAAGCCCGCTACGTCACCGGCACGACACTGCCGGTCGACGGTGGCGCACTGGCGAAGTAGGTCACCCATGACGCCCTCACCGTGCACAGTGCTGGTCCCGGACGCCGTCTTGGACGATCTCGTGCACCGGCTGTCACTCGTTCGCTGCCCTGTTCGCGAACTCTTCCGTCCGCTCCGCGGCTGACTCCTATCCCTGCCCAACCCACTTCCCGAAATGGAGGGGCGACGATGCCTCCCGTCTCCACACTGTCGCGATGCCTCATCGCGATCTTCTCGATCACCGCATTGTTCCTGGCGGCCTGTTCACCGGCAGCGCCAGGCACTGGTGGCACCGCGGAGCAAGACCTGGAAAAGGCCGACACCGAGCCTGGGGACATCACCCCGTTCTGCCCTGACGAACCGACGAAGGTCGTGTACATCAAGTCGGCCGGCGGACAGGTCTGGTCCGCGATCTCACATGCGGAGTTCGCTGCGGACGCTGCGAAGTGCCCGACCCTGCAGGAGTCCTGGTACAACGGGACATCCGGGCAGCTGGGCGCCATCGCCGCGACCAACGCCGCCGTGGCACAGGGGGCCAAGGTCATCGTGATCAGCCCCGATTTCGGTCCGTCGCAACTCCCGTCGATGCGCAAGGCCATGCAGGCCGGGGTCCGAGTGGTGTCCACCATCAACGACGTCGACGGGCAGAAGGGTGTCGATTACACCGAATCGCTGGTCTGGGACACCGACGCGATCGCCACCAAGCAGGCGCAGTGGCTCGCCGACAACGTCAAGACCGGCAAGGTGGCCTTCCTCGGCGGGCAGCCGGGGGCTCCGTCCACGCAGAAGACGTTCGACGCATTCAAGGACGCTCTCGCCCGGCTCGCCCCGGAGGTCCAGCTCGTGCCGGACACGTGGGTGCCGACGAACTGGGACGCCGGGGAGAAGCGCCGCGCGGTGGCCGGCCTGCTGGCCCAGAACGGTGACTACGCCGCCTTCGTCAGTGACTACGGCGCATCCGACGTCGGCGCGGTACAGGCGATTCTGGAGGCAAAGGCGCAGATGCCGGCGTTCCTCAACGTCGGTTCGTCCCAGGCTTGGGTCTGCACCGTGGGTCAGCACGGCATCCAGTGGCACGGACAGGACGGCACCACCCGGCTCTCTGCGGCGTCGCTGCGCATCGGTCTGGCTGCCTTGGCCGGTAAGGGCAGCCCCGAACCGGTGCCCTACGAGCTCTTCGTCTACGCCGACACCGCGGCCGGGAAGATGCCTTCCTGCGATCCGGACATCTCGCCCGATGCCGACCTGTCGTCGAGCCTCTCGGTCAACGCCCTGAAGGCGGTGCTCAGTGGCCAGTGAGACTGGAAAGCACGCGGCGCTGCGAACGGTGAAGACGGCCGACCCGGCAGTCGCGCTGGGCCTGCACCACGTGACGAAGGTCTTCCCCGGCGTGACCGCACTGGACGACGTCGACCTGGTGGTCCGCGCCGGTGAGGTACACGGGATCGTCGGCGAGAACGGTGCCGGGAAGTCGACCCTCATGGCGGTCGCCTCCGGTGCCCTCGTCCCCGAGGAGGGCACCGTCACTCTCGCTGGCGTACCGCTGCGGCCCGGCTCGACGCATACGGCGCGCGATCTCGGCATCAGCATCGTCCGGCAGGAACCAGCACTGCTGCCGGACCTCTCGGTCGCCGAGAACATGTATCTCGCGCTTTCGGCAGACAAACGCCCCGCCCTCAAGCAGCTACGGGCCTGGGCCCGCGAGCGCCTGGCCGCGTGGAGCCCTTCCATTGGCATCGACCCGGACGCGAGAGTGGAGGAGTTGAGTGCCGAACAGCGGTTCATCGTCGATATCGTCCGGGCGCTGGCGCAGGAGCCAGCCGTCCTGGTCCTCGATGAGCCGACCGAACACCTCGCGGCCGAGGACGTCGAGAGGTTGTACCGCGCCATTCGGGAGCGGGTCTCCGTGGGCGGTGCGGTCGTGTACATCTCCCACCGGATCCGCGAAGTCAGGCAGATCGCGGATCGGATCAGTGTCCTTCGCGACGGCGCTCACTTGGGGACGTACGAGGCGGCCGGGCTGACCGAGTCCGGAATCGTCGACCTGATTGTCGGACGAAGGCTGGAGACCGTCTTCCCGGAAAAGCTCGGG
This sequence comes from Nocardioides segetis, assembly GCF_051390595.1. Classification (NCBI taxonomy): domain Bacteria; kingdom Bacillati; phylum Actinomycetota; class Actinomycetes; order Propionibacteriales; family Nocardioidaceae; genus Nocardioides; species Nocardioides segetis. The sequence continues at coordinate 44,950 of NZ_JBNINR010000008.1, forward strand.
CCGGTGGGCGCGGAACCCGTGCTGACCACCCGCGAGCTGGCCGGGCCAGGTTTCAGCGGCCTGTCGATTGAGGTCCGGCCCGGTGAGATCGTCGGTTTCGCCGGTATCGAGGGGAATGGCCAGCGCGAGACTCTTCGCGCACTCGCCGGCCTCTCGCCGCGCACGGGTGCGATCGAGGTGGATGGTCGCTCTGTCGCCAAGCGAAACGGTGCGATCGCCTATCTCAGCGGTGACCGGCAGCGCGAGGGCATCTTTCCGGAACTCACCGTGCGCGAAACGGTCGCGCTACGGAACTTGAAGCCTCTCTCGCTGGCGGGTGTCATCCGGCCCGAGCGGGAGCGGGAGTTCGCGCGCTCGGCTGTCGATGAGCTGGGCGTCAAGACGCCGGGCATCGAGACCGCGACGACGACGCTGTCCGGCGGCAACCAGCAGAAGGTGCTCCTCGCCGGGGTATTGCGGCGGGACCCACGCGTGTTGCTCGTCGATGAACCGACGCAGGGTGTCGACGTGGGCGCGAAGTCCGAGATCTACAAGCTGCTTCGCGCGAATGCCCACGGCCGGGGAATGGGAGTCGTGGTTGTCTCGTCCGACGGCCTCGAGCTCGCGGGCCTGTGCGACCGCGTTCTCATCTTCTCGCGCGGGCACGTCGTCGAAGAGCTGGACGGCGATCATGTCAGCGAAGCCAGGATCACCCAGGCCGCGCTGACCGCCACCACGCAACGCGAAACCCGGCCGCGCAGGTCCGTGGCGAGCGTGGTCAGGTGGCTTGCCGGAGACACCGCGCCACTGGCGATGGTCGCGCTCGCGGTCGGCGTCCTCGGCCTGGCCGCCGCGACTGTGAGCCCGTACTACCTCACGTCCATCAACGTGACCGGAACGCTCGCGCTCGTCGCTGTGCTCGGCTTGGTCGCGCTGGGACAGACGGTGGCGCTCATGGCGGGCATCGTTGACCTGTCCGTTGGGCCGCTGATGGGATTCGTGGTCGTTGTCGGGTCGTTCTTCCTCACTGCGGAGTCCAGTAGTGCGGCCCGCCTGCTGGGGTGGGCGCTGGTGATCGCCGTACCGGTCGCGGTCGGCGTGGCCAACTGGATGCTCGTCGATCTGGTACGGATGAACTCCATCGTTGCCACACTGATCACGTTCATCGCGCTGCAGGCGTTGTCCTTGGTGCTTCGTCCGCAACCGGGCGGCTTGTTCGACATCCGGATCACCAACGCACTCGGTGGTGGGCTGGGAGTGATCCCGTACGGGTTCGTGTTCCTCGTCGTGGTCGCGATCTGTCTTCAGGTGGTCTTGCGCAGGACGAGCATTGGCCTCGCGTTGCGTGCTGCTGGTTCGGATCCCACGACCGCCGGGTGGAACGGTCTCGCACCGCGGCGGCTGCGCTTGCTCGCCTTCGTCGCCTGCGCAGCCCTTGCCGGGCTCGCCGGTGCACTGTTGATGGCCCAGGTCGGCTCCGGTGACCCCACGTCGGGTGCCGATTACACCCTGACCAGCGTCTCTGCCGCCGTCATCGGTGGCGCCAGCGTCTTCGGCGGCCGAGGGTCCTTCGTCGCGACGGTCGCCGGGGCGCTGCTGGTGACCCAGGCCATCGCGGCGGTCCCGTTCCTCGGCCTGGATCCCGCGTGGGCGTCCTATCTGCCGGGTGCGATGACGCTCAGCGCAGTCGCGGTCTACGCCGTGAGCCGGCATGCCGTGGCTGGGGGATCCCGATGAACAGACTCCGGATGCCCGTCGCCATGCCCGTCAGTTCCGCGGCGAGGCGGTCATGGCTGTCGAGCGGCCCTCACACAGGCATCGTGCTCGCGACCGTAGCGCTGTTCGCGTTGAGCGCGGTGCTCGTGCCGAAGTCACTGTCCACGGTCTCGCTCGGCGCGATGCTGCCGTTCTGGGGCGTTCTGGCAATCATGTCCGCCGGACAGACTCTGGTGATCCAGCAGCGTGGGATCGACCTGTCCGTGCCGGGAACGGTGAGTCTGGTCGGGATGAGCGTCACGGTCTTCATCGACCGCACGGATGCTCCGGTCTTGGCCGGGGTGGTGAGCGCCCTGATCCTGGGCGGCGTCATCGGCTTCGTGAACGGGATGATCACAACCCGGATCCACGTGACCCCGTTGATCACGACCTTGGCAGTCAGCGCCCTGCTCATAGGAGCGATGTTCAGCTACACCGGTGGCGTCGGGACTGCGGCTCCCAGCAGCCTCCAGGCTTTCGCGGCCGCGAGTCCGCTGGGCATATCCAGCTTGGCCTGGGTCGCTCTGGCCGTCGTATTGCTGGTCGCCGGGATCTCCACCAGGACCGTGGTCGGGCGCCGGTTCGTTGCTGTCGGTGCGAATCCGGCGGCTGCGCAGGCTTTGGGATTGCGGGCGGACAACTACATCGTGGGTGCCTACGTGGCGGCCGGGGTGTTGTTCGCATTCGCCAGTGTGCTCCTGGCTGGCTTCACCCAGAATCCGTCACCGACCATGGGAAATCCCTACCTGTTCCAGACGGTGATGGCTGTGGTCATCGGCGGCACCAGTGTGACGGGCGGACGTGGCAGCGTTGTCGCGAGTGCCGTTGCGGCGCTGTTCCTGACCCAGCTCGACCAGGTAGTCCTCACCTTCGGCGCGGGGCCGGCACTGCAGTCGCTCACTCAGGCCGGCGCGATGGCATTGGCGGTTGCCGGTGCCGCTTTGATCCAGCGAAAGGGAACCCGGGGCGCCTATGGCTGATGCCAAGCCACCGGGCCAGTACAGGCCGTTCTCAGGGTGAGAGGCGGCCGAACTTGACGGTCGTGACGTGCAGGCCGTGCGGTCAGACCGGCAGGTTGCAACGACGGCAGTGGCTGGTGCGGATCGCAGCGCGCAGCGGAAGGTGCATGGCTTCGCACAACCGCCCCGCGAGAAGGTCCGCTGCATCTCCAGGCGTTGCGGATGTGTGACGCGCGGCGCAACGACCAGAAGCTGTCGTGCAGAGGCGAACGAGTTCGGATCTGGATGTGAAACTTGCCTCCGCTTGAATCGCTTACCCCCGGCGTACCCCCGCGCTGCAATCCGTGCGATTCCATGCGTTGAATCCACGTCTGCGCAAGCGTGAATCCAGCCGTCCAGGACCCGGAAGGCCATTCGCAATGAGAAGGTCAGGGGTTCGAATCCCCTCACCTCCACCAGCAAGCAAGAACCGGCAGGTCGCCTCTGACCTGCCGGTTCTCGCGTTTCGGATGTGTCTCGCGTGGACTTCCGCGGACGGGATTCACCGAGATGGGCCGCTGCGCTCACCCCCGGTGCGGCGTGCGCGCCGCGAACGGCCTCCATGGTGCTGCGGCACAGTCGATCCGGTTGGGCTCGGCCGGTCTCGGACAACCTGCGCCGGGTCATGCGGTGGTACTTTCCCGAGCGCGAGCGCTGCGGACTGGCACGAGGCCCCGCGCCGTCGGGTGATTGACGAGGGCCGCAGGGGGTACCGCAGATCCGACCAGCGGACCCGCCACGCGCAGGTTCTCTGATTTCGGCCGGGGCGCCCTGCGTCCTGACCGACGGGTGTCCCATCGGCCCTCGCCGGTGGGACGCCCGGCCGTTGCGGCCCTGTGGCGCGGCTGAGGTTCTCGACCCGTGCGACGCCGGCGGATCTCCTCGCGCCGGGGATCGGTCTGGTGCGACGCGCCGTCCGGAGGGCCCGCCGTCGATGACGTCGGGGGGGCGAGGATGCCGTGGACGAACTGCTCAGGCGTCCTTCCGGAAGATGGCGGCGAGTGGTTCCATGATCCTGGCAGGTCAGGGCTTTCTCGGGCGCGGGCCGCAGCTACGGGCGAAGCGAGGGAAGTTGGTCGTGCAGCTGGGAACTCCGCGCGTCGGTCGGTTCACCTACGACGTGACGACCCAGGTGTGGAAGTGGGACGACGAGGTGTTCCGCATCCACGGTGTCGAGCCGGGTGGCCTCGAGCCGACGACGGACTACGTGCTGGGGTGCAAGCATCCCGAGGACCGTGAGCGCGTCGCGCAGGTCCTGTCCCAGGCGACGAACACCGGCGATCCCTTCAGCGTCTGCTATCGCCTCAATGCCGAGGACGGCGTGGAGCGTCGAGTAGTGCTGGTGTGCGAGGGCGGCGTGTGCGACGCCAGCACCGAGACCCCGGTGAGGCAGCTCGACGGCTACTACATCGACCTCACCGACGACTTCGCCCAGGCCGCCAGCGACGAAGCGCGCGAGGCCGTCGCGGCGTCGGCGGAGCATCGGGCAACCATCGAGCAGGCCAAGGGCAGCCTGATGCTGGCCTACGGTCTCGACGCGGACCAGGCATTCGCGATGCTGCGCTGGTGGTCGCGCAACAAGAACATGAAGGTCCGCGACATCGCCGAGCACCTCACCGACCTCTCCAGTGCCGGCGAGCTCACCGACAGCAGCCTGCGGCGCACTGTCGACAATCTGCTCCACGACGCGCCCAGCAACGCCGCCGAGTGACGCCGGGCGCCGTTCGTCGTCGTGGAAGGGCCCGAGGGCCCATGCGCGGCACCGGCGTCGGCGCGGACCTCATGGCGTCCATGGCGGTGCGGTGGTCACCACGACGCGCGGCGCCCCGGGTGCGGAGCCCGAGGATGCGGACAGCGACCCCGGACGGCTGGTAGCCCACCGACCGTCCGGAGCCTCTGGGACGCCGCCCGTTGGCAGACCTGCCTCGTTGGCGTCTGCCTGTCGTCGTACCCGCCACGACTCGAGGCACTCGGGAAGTCGTCTGCTCCGACCTCCGCGGCCGCGGCGCGGGCCGGGCCGGGCCGGGCCGGGTCAGCGGCGGAACGGCATGCGGGAGCTTCCGTACTCGTCGAGCGCCCGGACGGCGCGGTCGGGGTCGGAGGCGACGTAGAGCTGGGACGCCTCGAGGTGGGCGCGGATGAGGGAGACGCTCTTGGTGACGTGGCCGGCCATGATCGCCGAGGCGATCGCACCGTGCGCCTTGATCACGGCGCGGCGGAGCTCGAGCTCGGGGTAGCTCTGCTCCTGGGTGGCCTCGCGCGCCCAGTTGCGCTCCTGGGAGCTCCAGACGCTCTCGAGCATGCCGGCCACGACCCGCATGGTCTGGTTGCCGGCGGCGTCGACGAGGGCCTCGTGGAAGCGGGTCGACGCCTCGGTGAAGGCGCTGCCGTCCTCGACCTGTGCGGCCGCCTCGGCGTTGAGTGCCTTCAGCGCGGCGCCGACCTCGGCGTGATCGGAGCGCTGGGCCGCCTGCTCGACGCACAAGGGCTCGATGAGGTTGCGAGCGGCGGCCAGGTCGGTCATCGGCACCGACTGCGAGTGCAGCAGCAGGCCCATGTGGTAGGCCGCCGTGTCCGGGGTCGGGCTCGTGATGACCGTGCCGCCGCGCTTCCCCCGCCGGACGGTCAGGAGGCCCTCGGTCTCGAGGATCCGGAACGCCTCGCGCAGACTGGGGCGGCTGGCCGGGAACTCGTTGAGGAGGACCGTCTCCGGGGGGAGCTCGGAGCCGTCGACCAGGTCTCCCTCGATGATCCGCAGGCGGAGCCGCGCCGCGATGGCCTCGGCCACGCGGGGCGTGCGCAGCGGGAGTGGCCCGCCGCCGCGCCCGGACGACTGTCCAGCCTCGACACCCATCACAGCGCTCCGTTCTTGGTGTGAATCATTTAGACGGATCCTAGTGGTCGGTCGCCGCGTTGTCCGGCACCCGCGCCCAGGCCGAGCGCCGCGGCGTCCACGGCGCGAAGCCCCGGCTGGTCGTACCTGCTGAGCAGCCGGCCGTCGTAGCGGAAGGTCTCCCCGGTCACCTCGCCCGCAGAGTCGGAGAGCAGGGCGACGATCAGTGGCGCCACCTCGTCGGGGTCGCCGAGGCGAGGGCGGTCGGCGCGGACGTCGGCCGCCGCCATGGGCGTCTCGGCCAGAGGGGACACGGCGTTGACGCGGATGTTGGCGGCGCGGCCCTCGAGGGCCCAGGCGGCGGTCATCGCGGCGACCGCGCCCTTGGTAGCGCCGTACGCGCTCTGGCCGGGGATGCCGAAGCGGGCGCCGGAGACGACGGTGACCAGGGACCCGCCACCGGTCCGCGCCATGGCGGCCATGGCGTGGCGAGCCGTGAACATCACGCCCAGGACGTTGACCTCGACGATGCGGCGCAGGTCGGCCTCCCGCTCCTCCCAGGGCAGGGCCTCGTGCTTCACGCCGGCGTTCGCGACGCAACCGTCCAGGCGGCCGAAGGCGTCGAGAGCACGGCGCGACGTCCGCTCGGCGACGGACCAGTCGCCGACCGAGCCCGCGACCGGCTCGGCCCGGCCCCCGAGCTCCCTGACCTTCTCCGCCGTCCGCTCGACCGCGGCGGCGTCGATGTCGTTGACGACCAGCGTGGCACCTTCGCGCGCGCAGGCCAGGGCGTAGGCCAGGCCCAAGCCGCCGCCCGCCCCCGTGACGAGCACGACGCGGCCCTCGAGGAGGCCGGTCACGATCGTGCCTCGCCCGTCGCCTCGACCAGCCGGCGCACCGCGGCCCGATCGACCTTGCCGGTGGCGTTGGTCGGGATCGAGTCGACGAGCGCCACGATCTCCGGCTGCTTCTGCCGGGCGAGGCCGGCTCCCGTGACGCTCCCGCCGATCTCCTCGATGGTGAGGTCGGCACGCCGTGACACGACGGCGGCGCCGATCCGCTCGCCGAGGCGACCCCCGGGTACGGCGACCACCGCGACCGCTGCCACGTCGGGGTGGGTGGCCACGGCCTCCTCGATCTCGCGGACGCTGAACTTCTCGCCCCCGCGATTGACGATGTCCTTCGCCCGCCCCGTCACCGTCAGGTAGCCGTCGGGGTCCAGCCGGCCGAGGTCGCCGGTCCGCAGCCAGCCGTCCGGGGTGAACGCGGCGGCGTCCGCGTCGTCGCGGACGTAGCCCAGCATCATCTCCGGCCCGCGGAGCAGGAGGTGGCCCTCGGTGCCGGGCGGCACCTCGGCGCCGGCATCGTCGACGACGCGGAGCTCCACGCCGGGCGCCAGCGGGCCGTCGGTGCCGGCGCGCCGGGTGAGGTCGTCGAGCTCGCTCGCCAGGGTGGCCGTGGGCAGTTCCGTCATGCCCCAGCACCGGTACGCCGCGACACCCAGCGCGTCGGCGCGTCGGACGAGCTCGGGCGGCACGGAGGCGCCTCCGCAGCAGTACTGCACCAGCGACGAGGAGGCGAGACCTTGTCGCTCGTAGGCGTCGAGGAGCTCGCGCAGGAAGGGGGTGGCGCCCGCCATGTAGGTCGCGGCGTGCTCCTCGATGAGGGCGACCCCCTGCTCGGGGTCCCAGCGGTCCATGAGCAGCGCCGCCGCGCCCACCTTGGCCGGGATGAGGAAGCCCTGCAGCAGCCCGGTGATGTGCGTCATCGGCGAGGCCATGACCATCGTGTCGCGGAACGTCAGGCCCCAGGCGGCGATCGTCGACCGGAGCTCGTGGCCCACCCCGGCCACGGAGTGCAGGACCCCCTTCGGCAGCGACTCGGTGCCCGACGTGAACAGCACCAGGCACGGGTCGTCGGGCCGGGTCTCGACCGACGGCAGTACGCCGCGCGGCGCGTCGTCCAGTCGCGTCCACCCGGGGTGCCGGCCCGTGGTCAGAAGCCGGACGGCCGGCGACACGCCGGTCTCGCGACACGCGGTGTCGAGCTCGTCGGCGTGGTCGCGGCGGCTGTCCGGGCCGTGCCAGGTGACCAGCGCGGCGGGGCCGACCTGGTCGAGGACGGCCGCGATCTCGCGTGGACCGTAGACGGGAACGATCGGACTGCTGACCGCTCCGATGCGCCAGACGGCAGCGGCCACGGCGATCGCGTCGGGGCCGGTGGGGAGCATCCACGACACGACGTCGCCGGGTCGGACGCCGCCGCCGGTGAGTGCTCGGGCGACCTCGTCGGACCGTGCGGCGAGCCGGGCGAAGGTCCAGGCGCCCTCGGCGGTGATGACGGCGGGCCGGTGCGGCCAGCGGCGCGCGCCCCCCTCGAGCATGTCGCCGAGGCCCTCGCCGGTCCGCAGGCCGCGGCGACTCCAGTCGGCGAGGACGTCCTCCGGGACGCGGGGGGCCCGGTGGGGGAGCCGGGTCACGACGGGTCCTGCCAGACAGCGGGCCGCTTGGCGGCGAAGGCCCGGGGACCCTCCAGCGCGTCGGGATGCGCCCGGTGGCGCCGGATGAGCTCCCAGCCGAGGTCCAGGTCGGTGGCCAGGAGACGCTCCTCGAACCTGCGGAGCACCCGGCGGCTCAGACGCACGGCCTCCGGCGAGCCGCGACGCACGGAGGCGGCCAGCTCCTCGCCGCGGTGCGCCAGACGCTCGGCGCCCACGACCTCGGACACCAGACCCGCCGCCCGGGCGGCCTCCGCGTCCAGCACCTCGTCGCGACCGAGGAGCACCATGCGCATCAGGACGTCGGGACGCATCCGGAAGCGCAGCAGCAGCGGCTCGAGAGCCGAGACCTGGCCGATCGAGACGTGGGGGTCGAGGAAGCGCGCCGTCTCGGAGGCGACGCAGATGTCGGCGTCGGCCACGAAGTGGAGGCCCCCGCCGGCGCACACGCCGTTCACGAGCACGATCACCGGCACGTCGACCCGGTGCCCGGGCACGAACCGCAGCTCGGCGGCGGCGTCGTCGCCCACGCGCTCGCGGGGCGCGCCCAGCATGCTCGTGTCGGCGCCCGCACAGAAGGCGCGGCCGGCGCCGGAGATCACGATGCACCGCAGGGCGGCAGCGACGGCCGCGTCGGCCCAGAGCCGGTCCAGCGCATCCATCATCGCGAGGTCGAGCGCATTGGCGGCGTCCGGACGGTTCAGCGTCACCACCAGCGTCCCCCCGTCGACCCGGGCGAGCACGGGTCCCTCGGTGCGGACCAGTGCGGAGAGGTCGGCTGCCGTCATGTCGGAGACCCTACTTGACGAGTGATTGGAATCATATATATGTTTTAGCACATCCAAATGTTGCTGACGCAAGGAGATCACCCGCCCATGCACGACTTCATCCAGTCGGCGCTGATCCCGGGCCTGTCCCAGGGCGCTGCCTACGGGCTCATGGCGATCGGCTTCGCCGTGCTCTTCGCGACGACCGGGGTGATCAACTTCGCCCACGGCCAGCTCGTGATGCTCATGCCGGTGCTCGTCCTCGTGGTCGTCGACGCGGGGCTCCCCGTGTGGCTCGCCTTCGTCGCCGCCGTCGTGGCGCTGGTCGTCGTCGGCCTCGCGGAGGAGTGGGTCGCGGTGCGTCCCTTCGTCCAGTCGGGATCGTCGGTGTCGTGGATCCTGTCGACGCTGGGCGTCAGCGTGATCCTCGCCGAGCTGGTCTCGGTGCCGTTCGCCGGCGAGTCGCGGGCGTTCGGGCACGGGATCAGCTCGACGAGCTTCGATCTCCTGGGCTTCCGCGTCTCCTGGGCCGACCTCGCCTCGGTGCTCGTCCTGGCCGGAGCGGCGCTCGCGCTGATCCTCTTCTTCGGTCGCACCCGGACGGGACTGGAGCTCCGGGCCGTCGCCGAGGACCTCGACGGTGCCCAGGCCATCGGGATCTCCAAGGCCCGCGCCTCGCAGATCGCGATGACGCTGTCCGTCCTGATCGCCGCCGTCACCGGCATCCTGGTCGCCTCGACGCAACTGGTGGGTCCCGCCCTCGGCATCAACTACACGTTCTACGGTTTCGTGGCCGCGGCGATGGGAGGCATGGGCAGCATCGGCGGCGCTCTCGTCGGCGGTCTGACCGTCGGCGTGGTGAGCCAGGTGGCCGGCGTCTACCTCGACGGCCTCTCCGTGAATCTCGCCGTGTTCGGCCTGCTGATCCTGGTCTACCTCGTGCGGCCGCACGGCCTGTTCGGCGTCGCGCCGGTCCGGGAGGTCTGACGGTGCTCACCGACATCCGCGACTCCCTCGCCGGCACGACCCGGCGCGCGCTCGACCGCGTCCCCCTCCCGGTCCGCCGGATCGCCGCCTTCCCACCCGCCCACGGGCTCGTCGTCGTCGCCGTGGCGGCCGCCCTGCTCTCCTCGTGGGGGCCGCTGTCCTACAACGGCTACGTCCTCCAACTGATCGCCGTGTACGTCGTCGCGACACTCGGCCTCAACGTCATGACCGGGTTCGCCGGTGTGCTCTCCCTCGGTCAGGGCGCGGCCTTCGCCATCGGCGCCTATGTGACGGGCATGCTGGCGGGGACCCAGGGCTGGGCGTTCTGGGTCGCGCTGCCGATCGCCCTGGTCGCCGGCATCGCAGTCGGCATCGTGGTCGGCGCGCCGGCGGGACGCCTGGGCGAGCTCGGACTGGCGATGGTGTCGCTGGGCGCCGTGCTCGTGGTCAACGACATGATCGTCACCTTCCGGTCCGCGACCGGTGGCAACGACGGCATCGCCGGCATCACCGCGCGGTGGGGCTTCGATCTCGACGATCCCGGCTCACCCACGACCACCGCGATCCTCATCCTCCTGGTGGCCTACCTCGCGTACTGCCTGCACGCCTTCTACCGCCGCTCACGCCTCGGCCGCGCCACGGCCGCCGTGCGCGACGAGCCGATCGGCGCGTCGGCCCTCGGCGTCCAGGGGTACGTCGCGAAGGTGCTCGCCTTCGCCCTCGGCTCGGGCCTGGGGGCGCTCAGCGGCGGGCTCTTCGCCTACCTGTCCGCATACATCGCACCGGACGCCTTCTCGCCCAACCTCTCCATCCTGTTCCTGGTGATGGTGGTGCTCGGCGGAGCCGGCTCGATCATCGGACCCGTCGTGGGCACCGTGATCCTCGTGCTCGTCCCGCTGCAGCTCGACGAGTACCCGCACGTCAACGTGCTCGTCTACGGCGCGCTGCTCGTCGTCCTCACGAGGGTCCGGCCGCGCGGCATCGTCAGCCGGACCGCCAGCGCGGCGCCGGGAGCGACGAAGGCGCTGCTCGCGTCGCCGTCCGTCGAGATCCCCGAGCGGAGCAGGGGAGACGTCGTGCTGGAGGTCCGGGATCTCGCGCGGTCCTTCGGCGGCGTCCGGGCGCTGGGCGGGATCGATCTCGACGTGCGCCGGGGAGAGGTCCTGGGCCTCGTCGGACCGAACGGATCCGGCAAGACCACGGCGCTCAACGTCATCTGCGGCCACTACGCGCCGACGGCCGGGACCGTGACGTGGCGAGGGCGCTCCATCGGCGGGCTCCGGCCCGCCGAGATCGCCCGACTGGGCGTCGCCCGCACCTTCCAGACGCCGAAGACCTTCGACGGGATGAGTGTCGAGGAGCATCTCGCGATCGCCCCGGCCTCGACCGACCCGGAGCTCGAGCTCGCGTGCCGGCAGGCCGCGCGCGAGCTGCTGCGCCTCGGCGGGCTCGACCCCTCCGACCCGCGGGCGATGAGCCGCGAGAGCCGGACGATGAGCCACGGCCAGCTCCGCTTCCTCGAGGCGGCCACCGCGGTCAGCGCCTGTCCGGGCCTGCTGCTGCTCGACGAGCCCGCCGCCGGCCTGTCGGCGTCCGAGATCGCGGGCTTCGAGGCCGTCGTCGGCGACCTCGCGGCCGCGGGCGTGGCGGTGGTCATCGTGGAGCACCACCTCGACCTGATCAGCCGTCTCTCGGACCGGATCGTCGTCCTCGACCTCGGCACCGTGCTGTGGCAGGGCGATCCGGACGGACTTCACGACGACGCGGCCGTCCGGGCCGCCTACCTGGGGGTGTCATGACCGAGCGACTCGCCATCGAGGACCTGACGGTCCGCTACGGCGGCGTCAGCGCCGTCACCGGACTGACGCTCACGGTGGAGCCCGCGACCTGCACGGCGCTGCTCGGCGCCAACGGCGCCGGGAAGACCTCCACCCTGCGGGGCATCACCGCGTTGGAGCCCGCGCAGGGCCGCGTGCTCCTCGGCGAGCAGGACGTGTCCTCGTGGAGCGCCAGCCGGCGCGCCCGGACGGGGATCGGTCACGTGCTCGAGGGACGGCACGTCTTCCCCGGCCTCACCGTCGCGGACAACCTCCGGGTCGCCGCCGGCCGGGCGAAGGCGGCGCCGATCGTCGACCCGCTCGAGCTGCTGCCCGAGCTGGTGCCCCATCTGGACCGCCGCGCGGGTGGGCTCAGCGGCGGACAGCAGCAGATGCTGGCGATCGCCCGGGCCGTCGCGGCGGCACCGCGCGCGATCCTGCTCGACGAGCCCACCAACGGCCTGTCGCCCAAGCTGGTCGACCGGATCATCGAGATCGTCGCCCTCCTGCGCGACGCCGGCTTCGCCGTGCTCCTCGTGGAGCAGCGGCTCGAGGTCGCCCAGGGCCTCGACGCCGACGTCGTCGTCCTGCGCCACGGCGTCGCCGAGCACCGCGGCCGCGGCAGCGACGGCGACCTCGCCGACGTCCTCCATCACGCCTACCTGTCGTGACCACCGAGAGAAGGAGAACCACCATGTCCATCCTCACCCGACGCGTCACGGCGCTCGTCGCCGTCGGCGCCCTGACGACGGGCCTCTCCGCGTGCGGCGGCTCCGACTCCGGTGGGTCCGATGCCGACACCGTCACGATCGGCTTCGTCGGGGCGCTCACCGGTCCGCTGGCGGCCAGTGGCAAGAACTCGCTCGCCGGCCTCAAGGCGGGTGCCGAGTACGCCGAGAAGGAGTTCGGCGTCACGGTGGAGATCAAGCAGCGGGACACCAAGGGCGAGCCCACCGCCGCCGTCGCGGCCACCCGTGCGCTCGCCCAGGACGGCGTCACCGCGATGTACTTCACGACCGAGGCCTTCCCGGCCGTCCAGGACGTGCTCAACCAGGTCAAGGTGCCCGGCGACACCGCCGGCGGCATCGGCTCCATCCTCGACGAGGTGGGCGACTCCAAGCGCTACAAGTACGCCTTCAGCACCGGCGCCGGCACGGCCGGGCCGACCTCCATCCGCCCGGTGCTCGAGCAGGCCAAGGCCAACGGAGGCAGGATCGGGATGCTCTCCGTCGGCTCCGCCTACGGCACCGCCCAGGAGGAGCAGACCCTCGAGCTGGCGGGGTCGGACTTCCCGGAGCTCGACATCGTCACCGAGCAGTTCCCGGAGACGGCCACGGACGTCACCGCGCAGCTGAACAAGCTCAAGGACGCGGGCGCCGAGACGGTGATCGTGTGGGGGTACGGCGCTCCGCTGGTCGCCGTCCTCAACGGCTTCGCCAAGACGGGATGGGCTCCGCCGACGATCTCCGCCGGCCTGGCCTCGGGCGAGTCGGGGGCGCGCGACCTCATCCCCGACTCGATGAAGGAGACGCTCGTCGCGGGCCCGCTCGCCGCGGGATTCGTCGCGGATACGGAGGGACAGGAGCCCGAGGGAGCGGCCGCCGCCTTCGAGGAGATCTACATGGCCGAGCAGGAGGGCGAGTTCGACGCCCTCGACACCGTCGGCGCGATCTCGTTCGACTGGGCGGTGATCGTGGCCCAGGCCGTCGACGCCGCCGGCTCGAACGACCCGCAGAAGGTGAAGGACAAGCTCGTCGACGGGACCGAGTTCGAGGGCGCCAACGGCACCTATCGCTTCGGCCCGGACGAGCGGATCGGCATCGGCCTCGACGACCTGTCGATGTTCGTGCCGGCGGTGCCGTGCGACGCGGGGACGTGCCTGGCCGTCCCCGCGAGCCAGTGAGGTCGGACATCCCCGTGGTCGACCTGAACCTCGGTGCGCAGGCGGACGCACTCCGCGTCCGCCTGCGCGCGATGCTCGACGACGAGCTGCCGCCGGACTGGCACACCTCGTTCTCGACCGACGCCGCGGTGCGCGCGGTCGTCGACCGGGTCTGCCGCCGCCTCGGCGAGGAGCGCCTGCTCACCATGAGCTGGCCCCGCGAGTACGGCGGTGCCGACGCGGACGTGTGGCAGCAGACGGTGCTGCGCGAGGAGATGTGGGCACACTTCGAGCCCCGCGGGCCGCAGTACATGGGCCTGAGCTGGGTCGGGCCCACCGTGATGCAGGTGGGCACCGACGAGCAGAGGGCCCGTCACCTGCCGGGGATCGCCGAGGGCCGCACCGTGTGGTGCCAGGGCTTCAGCGAGCCGGGGGCCGGAACGGACCTCACCGCGCTGTCGCTGGCCGCCACGGCCGTCGACGACGGGTGGCGGCTCAACGGCCAGAAGATCTGGACCTCCTACGCCGGCCTCGCGGACTGGTGCTTCCTGGCGGCCAGGACGAGCAGGTCGGACGTGCGGCACGACGGGATCACGATCTTCCTGGTGCCGATGGACAGCCCCGGCATCACGGTGCGTCCGATCGGCTCGATGATGGGCGAGCAGCACCTCAACGAGGTCTTCTTCGACGACGTCCTCGTCGGCGAGGACGCCGTCCTGGGCGCCGTCGGCGGCGGTTGGGACGTCATCAAGATCGTCCTCACCCACGAGCGGATCGGCATCCCCCGCTATGCCCGCGACGACCGGATGCTCGCCGACCTGGCGGGTCATCCCTCCCTCGACGAGCCTCCCGTGGCCGCCGCCTACGCCCGTGGACTCGTGCACACCCGCGTGGCGCGGCTGCTCAACTACCGCGCGGTCGCGCTGCGGGAGGAGTCGCGCCTGACGGATGTCGAGGCGTCGACCGCTCGGCTGGCGACCGTGCTGCTCGACCAGGAGGTCGGGCATCTCGCCCTCGAGATGGTGGGACCGGACGGGCTCGCGCCGAGCGACACCGGATCCCTGGTGGGCCGGGCCGAGGACGTCTTCCGCTACGCCCGCGCCGCCACCATCGCGTCGGGCACCACCGAGGTGCAGCGCATGCTCGTCGCGCGCGCCGTCATCAGGGAGGAGCAGTCATGAGGCTCGAGTGGCCCGAGGCCGCCATCAGCGTGCACGACACCACCGTCCGCGCGCTGCGTGCGGCGGGTGGAGTCGACCTCGCCCGTCGGGCGGAGGACGAGCCCAAACGACGGATCGTCGACGTCGCGCCGCTTCTCGACCGCCTCGGGCTGCGCGAGCTCGACCCGTGGGGTGACGAGGACGAGTCGGCCGCGGCCCTGCTCGCCGTCCGCGCGGCCGGTGCCGTGGTGCTGCCCTGGCCCCTCGCCCACGAGCTGGCGGTGCCGATCGGGGACAGGGGCGACTACGACGGCGTCCACCTGGTGCAGGGGACGGTCGGCCGGCTCGACCACGCCGACGTGCTGGCGAGGAGCATCGCCGTCGACACCGATCGCGCCACGGCCCGGCGGGTGGTGGCCGGCGAGGGCGCGCCGGCACCGCTCGACCCGTTCGGTGTGCCCGTCACCCTCGCGGAGGAGATCGCGGTCGACCGGATCCGCGACGTGGTCGCCATGCGCACGCTGCTCGACGCCGCATGGATCGCCGGTGCCCTGGAGACCGTGGTGGCCCTCGCCGCGCGCCACGCGGGGGAGCGCGAGCAGTTCGGCGTCGCGATCGGCCGGTTCGGCGAGGTCCGCTGGCACCTGTCCGACATGGTCGTCGCCCGCGACGGGCTGGCCGAGCTGGTGCGCTACACCTGGTGGCTGCACCGCGTCGGCCGGGCCCGCGACGCCGACGTCCTCGCGCTGCGCCTGCACGCGATCGAGGCCGCGACCGAGACGCTCGCCCACGGCCACCAGGTACTCGCCGCGACCGGCCTGTGCGACGAGCACGACCTGTCGGTCGTCGACCGGCATCTGCAACCGCTCCTGCGCCGCCCCGGCGGCGTCCACGCGACGGTACGCCGCCTCGCCGACGCGGTCGCCCGCGACGGCTTCTCCGGGATCTTCCCGGTCGAGGCGTGGCGCGGGCGGGAGGGAGACCGGTGACGCAGGTCGATGATGGGAGCATGACGCGCTCCGCACGGGACCTGCGCCGCTGGTCCGCTCTCGCCGGGTCCGAGGAGTCGGACGACCTCGTGCGCTCGGCGCGGGCGCACTTCGCCTCGACGCAGCCCCGCGCGGCGTTCCGCGCCGCGCTCCTCGAACCCGGGCTCGCCTCGGACCACGCCCGCTGGGCCGACGCGGGCTATCTCGACATCGGACTGCCCGAGGGCCACGGCGGCGTGGGCGACCTGGTCGACCTCGCCCGGGTGCTCGACGTCGCGGCCTCCGAGCTGGTCGGCGACGGGCTGCTCGCCACCAGCGCGGCCCGGCAGGTGCAGCTCGAGCTCGGCGCGGTCGCCGCCGGACGTGGCGCGCTCGCCCTGGGAGAGGGCCGCGCGACCGGCGGCCGTCTGGAGAGCGAGCTCCTCGTCGTCGACGGCCGCGACGCCGACCGGATCACCGTCATCGTCCGCGAACGCGACGTCGCGCACGTCGCGCTCGTCGATCCGCGCTCACCCGGCGTCGACCGACGCGCCGTGGCGCGCGACCACGACCCCACCCGCCCCGCGGTGCGCGTCCGCCTCGACCACGTCGAGCCCGTCCGGCTGATCTCCCTGTCCCCCGAGGAGGTGGCCGCGCCGCTGGCCCGCGCGCGGGTGTGCGTCGCGGCCGACCTGGTCGGGACCGCCGCCGCCGGGCTCTCGCTGGCGCTCGACCACGTCGCCACCCGCGAGCAGTTCGATCGTCCCCTGGGCGCGTTCCAGGCGGTCAAGCACCAGCTCGCCGACGCCTATGTCGACGTCGAGACGGCGCGCAGCCTCGTGCTCGGGGCGGCCGTCGAGCACGCGTCGGACGACGGCCACCGCCTCTCCCTGCTGGCACTCGCCGCGGCGGGAGACGCGGCCCGCCGTACCTCCGCGCTGGCTGTCCAGCTGCTCGGCGCGATGGGCGTCACCTTCGAGGCCGACGCGCACCTCGTCCTGCGCCGGGCGCAGCAGACCGTGCTCCTGCTCGAGAGCACCCGGGCCGCGTACGCCGCGGCCGCTCGCCTGACCCGAGGAGCCGATCGTGCCTGACATCGCCGCCGAGTTCACCGCGTTCCTCGACGACGTGCTGCCCGCGGACTACGAAGCGCGCTACGAGGAGTACCGCCACGACAATGCGTTGCGAGCGGCGTACCAGGCGCGCGCCTTCGACGAGGGATGGCTGGTCCCCGACGGAGCCGTCGGCCTGGGCGGCCGTGGCCTCGACGCCACGGACGCCCTCGCCGTCCGGCTGGTCGGCGCCGAACGTCGCGTGCCCCGCCTGGTGAACATCCAGGGGGCGGGCGTCGCCGCGCCCGCACTGGCGCAGTTCGGCACCCCCGAGCAGAAGGAGCTGCTCGCCCCCACCCTGCGCGGTGACCTCCTCTGGGCGCTCGGGATGTCGGAGCCGGGCGCCGGCTCCGACCTCGCCTCGATGCGCACGACCGCGACGCGCGAGGGCGAGGAGTACGTCATCTCCGGTCAGAAGGTCTGGACCACCCAGGCCGATGTCGCCCAGTGGTGCACCCTGTACGCCCGCACCGACCCGGCTGCTCCTCGCCACCGCGGCATCAGCTGCTTCGTGCTGGACCTCTCCCTGCCCGGCATCGAGATCCGGCCCATCCCGACGGCCAGCCCGGCCATCGAGGAGTTCTGCGAGGTCTTCCTCGAGGACGTCCGGGTGCCGGCCTCCGCCGTGCTGGGGGAGGTCGACCAGGGATGGACCGTCGCGAGGGCCAGCCTCGAGCACGAGCGCGACATGATCTGGATCAACACCTGGTTGGAGTCCCTGCGGGCCCTCGACCCGCTCGTCGACGGCTCCGTGAGCGCCGTGGGCGCCGAGGGGACCGACGGCGACCTCGGCCGGCTGCTGGCGCGCACCGAGGCCCTGCGCCTCACCGGCCTGCGCGCGGCGGCCCACCGCTGGCGGGGCGACGACACCGGGCTGGCCACGATCCTCAAGCTGTTCGGATCCGAGACGGTGCGCGCGGCGGCCGATCTCACCCTCGAGGTGGCGGGGCCGCACGCCCTGGACCGCACGCCGATCTTCGACGAGCGGATGGAGGCGCTCGCCGCCACGATCTACGGAGGAACGTCCGAGATCCAGCGCAACATCATCGCCGAGCGCACGCTCGGCCTTCCCCGAGGATGAGGAGGCTGCCATGAGCACCGACCGCGGAGACCTGCCGCTCGAGGGCCGCACGGCGGTCGTCACCGGCGCCGGACGGGGCATCGGCCGCGCCATCGCCGCGGCGATGGCGGCGGCGGGAGCAGAAGTGTGGGCCGTGTCGCGCGGACGCACCGAGCTCGACGCGCTGGTGGAGGAGATCGAGGCGGCGGGCGGCTCCGCACGAGCCGCCGTCCTCGACCTGCGCGACGTCGACGCGGTCGCGGCGTTCGGCGAGCGCGTCCGCGACGACGGAGGCCGCGTCGACGTACTGGTGAACAACGCGGGCATCAACGTCAAGAAGGCGGTCGTACCACTGCCTGCGGACGAGGACGCCGGAGAGGCCGTCGGCCAACCCGGCTCGAGCCCGGCGTCGGTGGCGATGTCCGACGACGAGTGGGACGCGATCCTCGACACCCACGTGCGGGGCTCGCTGGCCCTGATCCGCGCGTTCGCGCCCGGGATGCTGGAGCGGCGGCACGGTCGTCTGATCAACATCGCCTCCAGCAGCGTGGCGCGGTCGGCCAACCTGTGCACGCCGTACCAGGTCGCCAAGGGCGCCCTGGACCAGCTCACCCGGTCGCTGGCCAAGGAGTGGGCGCCGTACGGCGTGACCGTGAACGCGATCGCGCCCGGTCACTTCCGGACGAGCATGACGCAGGCGCTCCACGACAGCGAGGAGGGCCAGGCCTGGCTGCGGGAGAGGATCCCCATGCGCCGCACCGGTGACGAGCGCGAGCTCGGGGCTCTCGCCGTGCACCTGGCCGGCGACCTCGCCTCGTTCATCACCGGACAGACGATCTACGTCGACGGCGGCGAGACGCTGTGACGTCGGCGGACCTCGCGTCCCGTCTGCGCGCGCAGCTCGCGCTGCCGGTGGTGGTCGCGCCGACCTTCCTGTGCAGCGGGCCCGCGCTCGCTCTCGAGGCGCGCTGGGCGGGGGTCATGGGCACGCTGACCCTGAACCACTGCCGCGACCTCGAGGAGCTGGTGGCCCAGCTCGACCAGGTCGACCGCGGTCTGGCCGAGCGGGCCGAGGAGGATCCGGGGCGGGTGGTCGGGCCCTTCGCCGTCAACACCTCGCTCCGGCTCGACTCGCGGGAGCTGGGCGCGCTGGTCGCCGTCTGCGCCGAGCGGGGCGCGTCGGCGCTGATCACGGCCAACGGCAGACCCGACGAGGCCGTCCGGATCGCGCACGACCACGGACTGCCGGTCGTCCACGACGTCACCTCGCTGACGTACGCCGAGAAGGCGGTCGCCGCGGGCGTCGACGGGCTCGTCGCGATCGGTGCGGGTGGCGGTGGGCACTCCGGGACGATCTCGCCGTTGACCTTCGTGCCGATCCTGCGCCGGATGTTCGACGGTCTCATCGTGCTGGCAGGCTCGATCACCACGGGGGCGATGGTGCGCGCGGCGGAGGTGCTCGGGGCCGACCTGGCCTACATGGGGACCCGGTTCATCGCGACCCAGGAGTCGATGGCGCCCTGGGAGTACAAGGAGCTGCTCGTCACCCAGGGGGCCGAGGACGTCGTCTACACCGCGGCGGTCAACGGGATCCCGGCCTCCTGGATGCGGGGTTCGCTCCAGCGGGTCGGCCTGGACCCGGAGACGATGCAGGTCCCCGTCGCGCGCGGCACCGGACACCTCCCGGAGGGCATCCGGCCGTGGCGCGACGTGTGGAGCGCCGGACAGGGGGTGGCGCTGGTCGACGACGTCCCGGCCACCGCCGAGCTGGTGGAGCGCCTGCGGAGGGAGTACGCCGCGGCGTGCGCGATCCCGTCGCTGCCCCGTGCGCGGGGCGCCGCGTGAGTGCGATCCGGGCGTGTGTCGACGACCGCGGTGTCGCCCGGGTCACCCTGGCCCGGCCGGAGAGGCTGAACGCCCTGGACACGAGCGCGTTCGACGACCTCGAGGGAGCCGTCGACCTGGTCCTCGCCACTCCCGGCGCGCGCTGCGTCGTGGTCGCCGGCGAGGGGCGCGCCTTCTGCGCCGGGGCCGACCTGGCGACGGCGACCACGTCGCCGGCCGACGTCGCGGCGCGCAAGTCCTTGGTGCTGCAGCGGCTCGCCGAGCTGCCGGTGCCGGTGGTCGCCCGGGTCCACGGGCACTGCGTCGCGGGCGGTCTGGAGCTGGCCCTGTGCGCCGACCTGATCGTGGCGGCGTCCGACGCGACCTTCCGCGACGCCCACGGGCGGTGGGGCCTGGTGCCGGCCTGGGGCCTGACCCAGCGCCTCCCGCGCCGCGTCGGGCCGGCGCGCGCGAAGCTGATGATGTTCACCGGCCGCCCGGTCAGCGGCGACGAGGCCCTCCGGATCGGCCTCGCGGACGTCGCGGTCCCGCCGGACCAGCTCGACCGAGCGGTCGAGGATCTGGTGGCCGACATCGTGGCGCAGTCCCCCTTCACCTCGACCGAGGTCAAGCGGCTGCTGATCCGTACCGACGGCCTGTCCGTCGCCGACGGCCTGGCCCACGAGCACCGCCGCCACCCGCGGGGAGCGCCGCGGTGACCCGGACCGCCGGCGCCCGGTCGGCCTCCGGCGGCCCGGGCGCCGGGCCCGGCCGGCTCACGACAGGGTGAGGTTGTAGGTCCCCTCCGAGCCGATGAACCAGAGGTCCTCGGTGCCGATGGCGTGCCGCCCGTAACGCCACGGGATCTCCGCCGCGCCGTACGAGCCGACGTGGAGCACGTGGCGGTAGCCCGGACGCAGCTCGTTGGCGAACGACTCCTGCTTCCCCATCAGATGGCCGACGTTCCGCTTGCGGTACTCGGTGTCGAAGTCGACCTCGGGCCCGAGCAGGCCGAGCTCGATCATCCGGGGGCGCACCTCGGCGAGGTGGGCGAGCGTGCGGGCGTGGACGTCCTCACAGACCACGCCGGGCTCCAGCTGGCCGATGATGACGTCGCGAACGGCGGTCGTGAGGATCTCGTAGGCCTCCTTCCCCTCGGGCGTGCGGAGCATCGAGCGCGCCATGTCGGACGTCGCGACCGTGACGCCGTCGATGGTGACCTTGACGCCCGCGTCCAGCTGGACGCAGGTGGTGTCCTCGTCGATGGGGAAGTCGGTCGGCGGGCCGGGGAAGAGCATCCGCTGGGAGGAGTGCAGGTTGGTGAAGTACGGCTCGATCGCGAACGGCACCCGCTGGGTGAGCCGGAACTCGTCGAGAGCGTCGAGGTAGACCGCGTACATCTCGCGCTCGGTGGTGCTCTCACCGGCGTCCAGACGTGCGTGCCCCCATGCCACGGCCGCGTCGATCGCCGTCACGCTGGCGCGGGCGGCGATGATGTGGAAGGCGAGGTCCTCGTGGTCGCGGACGTCGCGCCAGGAGCCGAGGGCGCGGGACGCCGACACCGGTCGCACACCGAGCTCCATCAGGTCGAGGGCGAGTGCGGTCCGCTCCCACTGCTCCTCGAAGCCCACCCGGGATCCGCCGGCGTAGGCGACGATGGCCGCCGCCACGCTGTCGTGGCGGCTGACCGGTGTGCCGTGGACCGAGCGCACGCCCTCCTCCGCGATGACGAGGAGCCGCTCGTCGTCCTGCAGCCACAGTGCCACCACGCCGTCCGCCGCCGGTCGCCCGACGATCTCGGAGTAGTTGGGTGCCGAGGAGATCACGAGCGCCTGGACGTCGAGCTCGCGGGCGACCTCGCGCAGGCCGGAGTACCTCGTGTCCGCGTCGGCGCCGAGGTCCTTCTCGAGACCGGCGAGGTGCGGCAGCTCGTCGATGAGCCGACGCGCCGTCGTCACGCCCTCGCGTCGCCAGGCGCGGAAGCGTTCGAGCACCTGCTCCTGGTCGACCTCGAACACCAGGGCTCGCGGGGAGGGGGCGCGCGGCACCTTGACCTCCACCTCGCCGGCGAGGGCCGAGTAGTGCACGTACGGCGCGCGCTCGTCGAGCTCCACGCCCGCGCCTCCGGCGAGGTCGCGCACCAGCGCCGGGAGCGACGGCGCGGCGGGGAAGTCGGCCACGGGGCGGGGGTCGATGGTCACCCAGGGCTCGTAGAAGCGGAGCTGCTCCGGCGCGACGCCGGCGGAGAGCACGTTCCCCTGCTCCTGCTGGCGGACCAGGAGCGTCTGGCCCCCGTCGCCCTGGTAGATGAGCGGCATGACGAAGCGGTGCGAGTCGAGGCGGATGGCGCTGAACAGCAGGCGGTCCTGGGGCCGGAAGCCGTAGTCACGCTCGATCTGGTCGGCGTCGAAGACGATGCGGGGCATGGGGTCGGTCCTTTCGGGGGTGGGGGCCGTGCTCAGCTGATGGCCGCGGTCACGCCGAGCAGTGCCTCGACCTGGGCGACGTACGAGGCGAACTCGTCGGAGTAGCGGTGCGCCTTGGTGCGGGGCCGTGGCAGCTCCACGCGGATGTCGGCGATGATCCGGCCCGGCCGGTCGCCGAGCACCACGACGCGGTCTCCCAGCCACACGGCCTCCGGGATGCTGTGGGTGACGAACAGGACGCTGCGCCCGGTCTCCTGCCAGATGCGCTGCAACTCGACGTTCATGGAGTCGCGCGTCATCGCGTCGAGGGCACCGAACGGCTCGTCCATCAGCAGGATCTCCGGATGCGAGACGAGCGCGCGGCAGATCGCCACCCGCTGCTGCATGCCGCCGGAGAGCTCGTAGGAGTACTTCTTCGCCTTGTCGCCCAGGCCCACCAGCTCGAGCAGCTCCTGGGCGTGCTTCCTCGCCTCGGGCGTGGCCCGCTTGCGGAACTCCATGGGGAGCATGACGTTGGCCAGGTTGTTGCGCCAGGGGAGCAGGACCGGGCTCTGGAAGACCATCGCGATGTCGTGCAGGGCCTCACGCACGTGGCGGCCCCGGACGAGGACCTCGCCCTCGGTGTTGTCGAGGAGCCCGGAGATGATCTTCAGCAGGGTGGTCTTGCCGCCACCGGACTGCCCGACGATCGAGACGAACTCGCCGGGCGCGACGTCGAAGTCGCATCCCCGCAGCACGGTGTTGGCCACGCCGTCGCGGGATGTGTACGTCATGCCGACGCCTTTGACGCTGATGGCCGCCGCGGAGTCGGTCGTGCCGGTCGGTGCTGTGCTGTCGATGCTCATGTCGGATCCGATCGCTCAGGACTGGGGCGGCGAGGCGATCTCGTCGTCCTCGGTGATCGTGGCGATGAGGTCGTTGCTGTAGACCTCGTCGGGGGTGAGGCCGGCCGGGTCCTCCAGGCCGAGATACGTGCCGGCGACGTCGATGACCTCCTGGACGCCCTCGTCGCTCATGGCGCCGAAGCCGAGGGTCCGGTTCTCGTCGGTCCACGCGAGGCTGCACTGCTCCTCGACGGCGTCGACGACCGTGGCCTCCTCGAACCCGCGGACCTCGTCCATGAAGTGCGCGGCCGCCTCCTCGGGGTGGTCGCAGGACCACAGGAAGCCCTTCTGGAGCGCCTCGTTGAAGCGCGTCGCCAGGTCGGCCCGCTTCTCGATGGTCTCCTCCGAGGCGATGATGCCGTTGCCGTAGTACTGCAGGCCGATGTCGGCCCACTTGAGGACCACCGGGTCCACGCCCTCGGCCTTCAGGACCGGGGCATCGGACACGAACAGGGCCAGGTTGGCGTCCCACTTCTTCGCCAGGAGGCCGGGGATCTTCGACTCGCCGGTGACGTTGACGACCTCCACGTCGTCCTTGGCGAGGCCGGCCGCGTTGAGCGCAGCGGGCAGCATGTAGGTCATCGCGCCGTTGCCCTCGGTGGCGACGGTCTTGCCCTTGAGGTCGTCCCAGGAATCGATCCCGCTGTCGGGCAGCGCGATCGTCGAGTAGGCGCTCGCGCCCTGGACGAGGTTGATCTGCCGGACGTGGACGCCCTTGCCCTGGTTGACGACGGTCACGCCGAAGTCGGCCCAGCCGAAGTCGACCCGGCCGGTGTCCACCGCGCTGACGGTGTTGCCCGACCCGGAGCCGGGCTGGATCTTGAGGTCGATGCCCTCCGCCTCGAAGAAGCCCTCGGCCGCGGCGGCGTAGAAGGGGGCGTGCTTCGGCAGGACGGCCACGTCGAGCATGAGCGAGACCTTGCTGCCGGAGTCGTCGGACCCCGAGCATCCGGTCACGGCCAGGGCCGCGAGCGTGGTGAGGGCGAGGGCCGCGCGGGAGCGGGCCCGCGCGGTGAACGTGGTGGTCATGGTGATCCTCGGGACGGTCGGGCGCCGGGAGGCGCGGCACAGGTGATGGAGGGGAAGGGGACTCACTTGACGCGGTTGCGCCACGGGAGGAGACGCTGGGCGAGCAGGCTGATGACCGAGAAGAGGGCCAGGGAGATGGCCGCCAGCACCATGAAGGCCGCGAACATGGTCGGCAGGTCGACCTGGCTGTTCGCGAGCAGGATGACCTGGCCGAGGCCCTCCGAGCCGGCGATGAACTCGCCGACCACGGCGCCGCCGACCGCCAGGGAGATGGAGATCTTGGCGCCGGTGAAGACCGAGGGAAGCGCATAGATGAACTCGATCTTCGTCATCCGCATCCAGGTGCTGGCCCGGTTGATCCGCGCGAGCTCCTTGAGCTCCTGCGGCACCGAGGCGAGCCCGTCGAAGGTGTTGATCACGAGGGGGAAGAAGGCGATCGCCATCGCGACGAGTGCCTTCGACTCGAACCCGAAGCCGAACCACACGATGAACAGCGGCGCCAGCGCGACCTTGGGGATCGTGTCGAAGGCGATGAGCGAGGGATAGAGGAAGTGGCGCAGGACGGGGACGTAGTAGAGGGCCGCGCCGCACAGGATGCCGAGCAGGGTGCCGAGGGCGAAGCCCGCCAACGCCTCCTGCACCGTGACCCACGCCTGGCCCAGGAAGTAGCCCGGCTCCTCGCCGAGCCGCCGGAAGGCCGCCACGGGACCCACGAGGAGGTACTCGGCGGGACGCGTGATCCGCACCGCCGCCTCCCACAGCCCGAGTACGGCGAGCAGGCCGACGACCGCCTTCACCGGCGCGCGCAGGTCCGGTCGTCGGCGGCGGGTGCGCGCGCCCGGGCTCGGGTCGCCGCCGGCGGCGGTGGGCGTGGTCGACGCCGCGGGGCGCTTGCTGGCGAGTGCCTGGCTCATGACAACTCCGGAGATCCGTGGGACAGGGCGCCGCCGGGTCGAGGTCGCGTGACGGGCGACACACAGGGCGGTCATCGGCCATCAGTATCGGCAGCGCTGGCGATGCTGGTCCAACACCCTTTCGGCATCCAATGTTGCGCTGCGCGCATCAATGCCGACCGGCGTCGACCGGGCCGCTCCCATGCTCGCGCGGGCATCGTGCGACACCCGATCGGACCTGTACGACCGCGTCCGGCACCTCTAGCCTCGCCGTCGCCCACGCAGCCGAACCGTCAGGAGTACCGATGACCCAGCCCCCAGCCACCAGCACCGGGGTCCGAGCCCGCCTCGCCGAGCTGGACCTGGCACTGCCGGCGGCGCACCCGCCCGCCTACAGCTACGACGCGGTCACCGTGTGGGGCGACATCGCCTTCGTCTCCGGCCAGATCCCGCGGCGCGACGGAGAGATCTCGCACCGGGGGGTGCTGGGCGTCTCGCGCCGGCCCGAGGAGGCCTTCGAGGCCGCCCAGGTCTGCGCCCTGAACGCGCTGGCCCAGCTCGACGACGCGGTCGGGCTCGACCGCGTCGCCCGGGTCCTCAAGCTCATGGTGTTCGTGGCGAGCGGCCCGGACGTCGTCGAGCAGCCCTCCGCCGCCGAGGGCGCGTCGCAGGTGCTGCTGACCGCGTTCGGCAGCGCCGGACGGCACGCGAGGACGGCGCTGGGCGTCCCGCGCCTGCCGGCCGACGCCCTCGTCGAGATCGATCTCGTCGTGGGCCTGCACCCGGACGGTTGACCGCTGTTACGGTGACCGCATCATTCACTCACTGGAGCAGATCCGCTCGTTCATCGCTGTCGCCGAGGAGCTTCATTTCGGGCGGGCCGCCGAGCGGCTGAACATGACGCAACCCCCGCTGAGTCGGCAGATCCAGCGACTCGAGGCGAGCATCGGCGTACGCCTCCTGGAGCGCAACAACCGGCGGGTCGAGCTCACGCCGGCGGGTCGTGCCTTCCTGGCCGAGGCGCGTCGGCTCGTGGCGCTCGCGGACGCCGCCCCGCAGGTCGCGCGCACGGTGGCCGCCGGATCCACCGGCGTGCTGCGCCTCGGCGTGACGGCCTCGGGGGCCTACGGGCTGCTGGGCGTCGTGCTGACGCGCCTGGCCGAGAGCCTGCCCGACGTGACCGTGCAGCTGCACGAGATGGTGACCCGCGAGCAGCTTGCGGCGCTGGCGGCGGACGAGATCGACGTGGCGCTGGGGCGCCCGGGTTCCGGGCCGTTCGACTTCGCCTCACGGCTCATCCACCGCGAGGGCCTGGTCGTCGCCCTGCCCGCCGGCCACCGCCTGGCGCGGCTGCGCCGGCCGCTGACCCCGGACGAGCTCGAGGGCGAGTCGCTCATCATGCACTCGCCCACCGACGCGCAGTACTTCTACGACCTGGTGGTCCGCATGCTGCCGATCTCGCGCTGGCACTACTCCCACACGGTCACGCAGGTCATCACGATGGTGAGCCTGGTGGCGTCCGGCCGGGGGATCGCGCTGGTGCCGGAGTCCGCCGTGATGCTCGGCCTGCGCGGCGTCGTGTTCGCGCCGGTGACGACCCCGGACCCCTATCCGGTCCAGATGCACGTCATCTGGCGCACCGACGAGCAGCGTCCCCTCGTGACGCGCTCGCTGGAGGCCCTCGACTTTCGGCTGAGCGGTCAGATCGTCGATGCAGGACGTGCATCCGACGATGCCTGAATGATCTTGGACAGGCATGATTCCGGCTCCCTAGCCTGACGTTGCCCGCGGCCCAGAGACGGCCGCGCATCAACGGAGGCATATCACTGTGACCGCATTGCACCCCGCCGAGCTCGCCCGCCGACTCGGGACCGGACTTCTCACCTTCCCGGTGACCCACTTCGACCACGAGCTCCAGTTCGACGAGCAGCGCTATCGCGAGCACCTGGAGTGGCAGACCGGCTACGACCTGGGCGGCATCTTCGTCGCCGGCGGGACCGGCGAGGGCTTCTCGCTGTCGCGCGAGGAGGTCTCCCGCGTGGTCGCCACGGGCGTGGCCCAGGCGGCGGGTCGGCTGCCCGTCATCGCCCCCGCGACCGGCGCCACGGTGGTCGCCGCCGCCCAGGCGGCCGACGCCGAGGCACAGGGCGCCGACGGAGTGCTGCTCCTGCCGCCGTACCTGACGGAGGGCACGCAGGAGGGCCTGCGCGCCCACGTGTCCGCGGTGCTCGACGCGACGCGGCTCGGCGTGATCGTCTACAACCGCGCCAACGCGATCTACAGCGCCGAGACGATGGAGTACCTCGCCGATCGGCACGCGAACCTCATCGGCTTCAAGGACGGCATCGGCGACGTCGAGGCGATGGCCCGGCTGTACGCCCGGCTCGGCGACCGACTGATCTACGTCGGCGGACTGCCGACGGCCGAGACCTTCGCGCTCCCGCTGCTCCAGCTGGGCTTCACGACGTACTCGTCGGCGATCTGCAACTTCGCGCCCGACTTCGCCCTCGACTTCTACCGGGCGGTGCGGGCGAACGACCGCCCGCGGGTCTACGCCATGCTCAACGGCTTCGTCCTTCCCTATCTCGCGATCCGCGACCGGGCGGCGGGCTACGGCGTGTCGATCATCAAGGCCGGTCTCGACGCGGTCGGTCGCCACGGAGGCCCGGTGCGTCCGCCGCTGCAGGGACTCACCGAGACCGACCGGCACGATCTCGCCCGGCTCCTGCAGGAGTCGGCGGCACTCCCGGCCGGGGTCTGAGCCGTGACCGGACCAGCCACCACGGTGACCACCGTGCCCGACACCGCCCCCGCGGACGTGGACGCGGTCGTCGCGGCCGCGGCGGCAGCCGCCCGGCCCTGGCGGAGCACCGCGTGGGACGACCGCGCCCATGCCCTCGAACGGGTCGCGGACGCGCTCGACGCCCACGCCGACCGCCTCGTCGCCCTCGCCGCCGAGGAGACCCACCTCCTGGAGGGCCGGCTGCGCGGTGAGCTGACGCGAACGACCTTCCAGCTGCGCTTCTTCGCCGGCGTCGTCCGGACCGGCCGGCATGCCGGCGCCGCGGTCGACCACGCGGACGCCGCCTGGCCGATGGGCGTGCCGCGTCCCGACCTCCGGCGCCACGTGCGCGCCCTCGGGCCGGTCGTGGTCTTCGCGGCGAGCAACTTCCCGTTCGCGTTCAGCGTGGCCGGTGGCGACACCGCCAGCGCCCTGGCCGCCGGCTGTCCGGTCGTGGTGAAGGCCCACCCCGGGCACCCGCGGCTCTCCTCGGCCACGGCCGACCTGGTCCACGACGCGTTGAGCGGGGCCGGGGCACCCGAGGGGGTCTTCGCCCTGATCCACGGCACCGACGCGGGCCGACAGGCCCTGCTGCACCCCGCCGTGCGGGCCGCCTCCTTCACCGGTTCGATCGCTGGAGGGCGCGCGCTGTTCGACCTGGCCGCCGCGCGGCCCCAGCCCATCCCGTTCTACGGAGAGCTGGGGAGCACCAACCCGGTCGTGGTGACGCCGGCCGCGGGCGCGGCCCGTCCCGGGGACATCGCCGACGGCTTCGTCGCGGCGGTCACCGGCAGCGCCGGCCAACTGTGCACCAAGCCCGGCCTGCTGTTCGTCCCGGAGCACGCGCCGCTGCTCGACGCCCTGGCCGGTGCCCGGCTCGCGGCGACGCATCCGCTCCTCAACGAGCGGATCGACCGCGGCTTCCGTGACGGGCTCGCGCGACTGCGCCGCGTCGAGGAGGTGGAGGTGCTCAGCGCCGCCGACGACGGCGACGCGGTCCTCCTCGGCGTGGACGCCGCGGTGTTCGCGCGGCAGGTGGACGTCCTGGGCGAGGAGTGCTTCGGCCCGGCGTCCCTGGTCGTCCGCTACCGGGACGAGGCCGAGGTGGTCCGCCTGCTCGCGTCCCTGCCCGGCCAGCTGACGACCTCGGTGTTCGCCGAGGCGGAGGAGGCGTCGACGCCGTACGTGCGGGAGCTGGTCGACGTCGCCGCCGAGCGCGCCGGCCGCGTGCTGTGGAACCAGTGGCCCACGGGGCTCTCCGTGACCTGGGCCCAGCAGCACGGCGGGCCCTACCCGGCCACCACCGATCCGCGCTCGACGTCCGTGGGCGCCTCCGCGATCGACCGGTTCCTGCGGCCGGTCGCGTTCCAGGGCCTGCCGGACGCCCTCCTGCCCGGTGAGCTCCGCGACGAGCCCGTGCCCCCGGCCGCCGCCCGGCTGGTCGACGGCAGCTGAGCCGGGTGCCCTCCGATGCCGTGCTGCTCCTCCTCGCGGGGATCGGGGCCGGGCTCACCGGCTCGATCGCCGGCCTCGCGTCCCTGGTGAGCTATCCGGCCCTGATCGCGACTGGCCTGTCGCCGCTGGCCGCCAACGTCACGAACACGACGTCCATGTTGGCCAATGCCGTCGGCGCCGCCCTCGGCTCGCGCACCGAGCTGGCGGGCCAGTGGCGGCGGCTGCGGGTGCTCATGGGACTGTCCGCGCTCGGAGGACTGGCCGGCGCCGGTCTCCTCCTGGTCAGCGACGAGTCCACCTTCGAGGCGATCGTGCCCTGGCTCGTGGGTCTCGGGGCCGTCCTCCTGCTCGCCCGGAACCCGGTGCGCGCGTGGGCCGAGAGGCGTCGCCTCGCCGCGCTGGCGGCGGATCCGGGCCGGGTCGCCCCCGGCCCGGAGGCGAACCGGCCGCTCGTCGCGGCGGTGGGCGTGTACGGCGGCTACTTCGGCGCCGGCGTCGGCATCATCCTGCTCGCAGTGCTGGCGATGCGCACGGACGAGCCGCTGGCCGTCACCAACGCCATCAAGAACGTCGCCAGCGGAACGGCGAACGTGGTGGCGGCCGTCGCCTACGCGTTCCTCGCGCCCGTCCACTGGCCGTCCGTCCTCGCCCTCGGCGCCGGTGCGCTCGTCGGAAGCCTGATGGGTCCCCGGCTGGTGCGGATGACACCGGAGGCGCCGCTGCGATGGGCGATCGGGCTGTCCGGCCTCGGTCTCGGCGTCTGGCTCGCCGTGACGTGAAGCAGGGGAGGGGCGCGGAGCCGTCGTGGCAGCAGCGTGAGGCTGGAACGCATGGGGTGGGGTATCCGGAAGGACGACGGCTCACGACAACCTACGGAGAGGCGCATGTTCTTCGACAGCAAGCCCTGCCAGGTCTGCGGTGCCGAGGTCGAGCTGCGACCTCGCACACCGGACGGCGCCGGCGACAGCGTGGATCGTGACGCCGACCATGAACCGGACGCAACCGTCGACGTCCGGGTGTGCACCAACCCCTCGTGCCCGAGCCACGATCGGAGCGGACCCACTTCGTAGCCGACGGGTGTTGCGACCTCGCGACGGGATCTGACCCGTGACGTCCGAGGCTAGGGGGTCGGCGCCGGTGGATCGGGCGGCGCGACGCCGAAGACGCGCAGCTGGACCGCGAGCATCGTGTAGTAGCCGATCACCGAGGTGAGCTCGAGGACGAGCGCCTCTCCGCCCCACGCCAGCAGGGCGGCGTACGTCGCGTCGCCCAGGTCGCCGTCGTCGAGGAGCTCGGTCGTCGCCCCGGCGACGAGCGCGTCCTCCGCGTCCAGCACGGAGTGGTCACCGCGACGGAGACCGGCGAGCTGCTCGTCGGTGAGGCCGAGCGCGCGGGCCACGGGCTCGTGGAAGTACCGCTCGACCTCCGCGTCCTCCCGGGCCGCGACGACGAGGATCGCGACCTCGCGCCAGCGATCCGGCATGTCCGTCCGGTAGCGGAGCGCCGCGCCGAGCGCCTGGAGCGCATGGCCGAGACGGGGCTGGAGCAGGAAGGCGTTGAACGGGCCCTCGAGGCAGCCGTCGGCGTCCAGGATGCGCGGGGAGGCACCCTGCGTCGCGCGGGGACCGTGCGCGATCTCGTCGTACAGGGCGACCTGCCCGGCGTCGAGCTCGCCGGGGGACAGCTTGCGGCCTCGTGTGCGGGTGATGGTGGAACCGTCCTTCCCGATCGAGGCGCGCCACGCACCCTCGTGCGACGCCCGGGCGACCCGATCGTACGAGACCGGACGCGGGTGCCGGAGCGCCCGCCGTCCGGCCGAGCCGGAGCACGTCGACGGGACCTCCGTACATCCCGGGATGTACGAGGAACCGACCCGCAGGCCGATGACCCGCGCCGGCCGGCTACCTAGCGTCGACCGACGTGACCCTCTTGCCACCGCCCGACCCGTCCGACCCGTCCGACCCGAACGACCCGAACGAGCCGACCCACCCGACCGACCGGACCGCCGTCCGCCCGCTGCGCCGCATCGGCGCCGTGATCCTCGCCCTGCTCGGCGGGGCCGTCGGCGTGGCCGCCGGCGGCCTGATGATCCTGGTGGCGGCAGCCGTCGCTCCGCAGCCGGTGGTCTTCCTCGGCGCCGGCGCGGTGACGCTGCTGGTGGTGACCGCCGTGGTGGCCCGCGGAGCCCTCGCCGCCGGTCGCGGCCGCCACGGCTGGCGCGCCGCGTGGATCGCCGGTGCGGCCTGGACGGCGCTGGTCGCGGTCGGGTTCGGGCTGCTCTTCCTGCGGCCGTTCCCGGAGATGGGGGAGGGGCCGGTGCCGGCCGACGTCCGGTTCTGGGAGCTGACCGACGGATCCCGGCTGGCCTACCTCGCCAGCCCCGCCACCGCGGCGGACTGGAAGCCGACGCCGGTGGTCTTCCTGCACGGCGGGCCCGGCACCCCCGACGAGGGATTGCCGTACGGAACCGAGGAGCTGAGCGCGGCCGGCTACGACGTCTACAGCTACGACCAGATCGGCGCCGGCCGGTCCACACGGCTGGACGACGTCACCGGCTACACGGTGGCGCGCAACGTCGCCGACCTCGAAGCGGTCCGGGAGCTGGTCGGGGCCGAGCAGATGATCCTGATCGGCCAGTCCTGGGGCGGGTCGCTGGCGGCGCAGTACCTCGCGGCGCATCCGGACCGGGTGGCGAAGGTGGCCTTCACCTCGCCCGGAGAGATCTGGCCGGACGCCCACCCGGATACGGACGTCTCTCCCTGGGGCGAGCTGACCGGCGCGAGCAGGAGGCGGTACGACGAGCTGATGTCCGACCCGCGCTTCCTGCTGCAGGCGGTCCTGCTGGAGAACAGTCCGCAGGCGGCGCACCGCCTGGTCGGCGACGCGGAGTCCGACTCCCGGCTGCACGAGATCGCCGTGGCCGGCCGCGACCTCGGCGGCTGCCCGGGCGGGCCGCCGGGGGAGGGCGAGGTGCACCAGAACCCGCAGGGCTTCTACACCAACCAGCTCACCAACGCCGACTTCGAGCGGATCGACGATCCGCGGCCGGTGCTGCGCACGGTCCGGACGCCCGCCCTGATCCTGCGGGCGGAGTGCGACTACGTCCCGTGGATCGACACCCGCGAGTACCGCGACACGCTGCCCGACGCGACGCTGGTCTACATCCCCGGCGCCGGTCACGGCATCACCGGCGACGCCGGACCGGCGTACCTGCAGGCGATCCTCGGCTTCCTGGCCGGTGAGCCGCTCGACGGCTACACCGGCGCCGACGACCCGGCCCGGTGATCAGCCGGCGCCGACGAGTCCGGACCGGTAGCCGATGATCACCAGCTGGACGCGGTCGCGAGCGCCGAGCTTGGCCAGGATCCGGCTGACGTGGGTCTTCGCGGTGGCCGGGCTGATGTGGAGATCGGCCGCCAGCTCGGCGTTGCTGCGCCCCTCGGCGACCTTGACCAGGATCTCGCGCTCCCGCTCGGTCAGCTCGGCCAGCCCCGGGTGCGGCGTCGCCGGAGGAGCGGGCGGCGTCCAGGTCTCGGCGATCCGGCGGGCGATCACCGGCGCCAGCAGCGCCTCGCCGGCCGCCGCGGTCCGGATGCTCTGCAGGAGCGCCGGAGCTTCGAAGTCCTTGAGGAGATACCCGCTCGCGCCGTACCTCAGCGCGGCCATGACGGAGTTGTCGCTGTCGTAGCTGGTCAGCACGATGATCTTCGTCGCGGCCAGCTCCGGGTCGTCGGCGATGCTCCTGGTCGCCGCCAGGCCGTCGCCGCCCGGCATCTTGAGATCCATCAGGACCACGTCCGGGCGCAGCCGACGGGCCAGCCCGACGGCGCTCGGGCCGTCCCCGGCCTCGCCGGCCACCGTGAGGTCGGGCTCGGGCTCGATCAGCGACCGCAGGCCGGACCTGGCCAGCTGGTGGTCGTCGACGATCAGGACGGAGATCATGCCCGGGCCTCCCGGGGTACGTCGGCGATCAGCTGGAACCCGCCTGCGGGACCCGGGCCCAGGCGCAGCCCGCCGTCGACCAGGGCGAGGCGCTCGCGCATCCCGCGCACGCCGTACCCCTCGACCGGGCCGCCGGGAGGTGGCCCCATGCCGTCGTCGGTGACGCTGAGGGTCAGCCGGTCCGCCTGCCAGTCCAGCTCGACCCGCACCGCGCCGGCGCGGGCGTGCCGGCGGGCGTTGGTCAGTGCCTCCTGGGTCACCCGGTAGAGCGTAAGGCCGGTCAGCGGGTCGCAGCCGCCCGGGGCGCCGCGCACCGCGAACGTGGCCCGCGGGCCGTCGATCCCGCTGGCGTGCACGAGGGCGGGGAGGTCGTCGAGGCTCGGCACCCGGTCGGGCTCGGCGTCCGTGCTGCGCAACAGGCCCAACAGCTCCCGGATCTCCCGCGACGCGCCGATGCTCGTGCTGCGGATCCGCTCCAGCGCCACCCGCGCCTCCGCGGGCCGGCTGTCGAACAGGTGCAGGCCGATGCCGGCCTGCATCGACACCGCCTCGACGGACTGGGCGATCACGTCGTGCAGGTCTCGCGCGATCGCCGCCCGCTCGTCGGCGATCCGTCGCTCGATCGCCTGCCGCTGCTCGGCCCGCTCGGCAGCGGCCCGCGCCAGGAGCAGTGACCGGCGGAAGCCGACCGCGCGGCCGACGGCGAACGCCAGCGCCAGCCAGGCGACGGTGGCGATCACGTCGCCCGGCTCGTGAGCCAGCCACCAGGCCGCCGCGAACGCGGGGGCCCCCGCGACCACGACCCAGGCGGCGGCTCGCCACGGTCGTTCCCGCGCCGCGACCGTGCCGACGGCCACCGCGAACGCCAGCAGGAACGGACCGTCCAGCAGGGCGGCGTCCGGCGTCGACTGGCCCGCGCAGCCCAGCAGCCCGATCAGCAGCAGGCCCGGCACCGGAAGGCGGCGCCGCCACGCCAGCGGGAGACTGCAGGCCAGTCCGAATCCGGCCACGAGGAGTCGGTCGGACGCGGTCGTGGCGTGGCCCAGGAGCGTGGCCACGCCCAGCAGCCAGACCACGGACGCCACCAGCGGATCGGCCCGGCGGCGGAGGCTCGGCCAGAGGGACATGGTGTGCCGAGTGTAGAGCTCGTGACCGCCTGCTCGGACCGCCTCATCGCTGTCTCGGGGTCGTGCGGGCCGCACGCGCCCGGTGGGCACGAGGGCCCGCCCTCACACCTCCGTGCGGGGGACCTGGGGCCGGGCCGGCAGGTCGAGCACGAAGGCGGGGCGGCCGGGGCCCTCGGTGGTGTAGCGCGCCTCGCCCCCGTGGAGCCGGGCGATCTCGCGCACGATGTAGAGGCCCAGGCCGCTGCCGGCGGCCGGGCCGGCGTGCACGAATCGCTCGAAGACGCGCTCGCCCAGACGCTGCAGGACACCCGGCCCGGCGTCGCTGACGACCATGCGCACACCGTCGGCGGTGCGCTCGCCGGAGACGACGACCGGGGGACGGCCGTGGCGCACGGCGTTCTCGAGGAGGTTGTCCAGCGCCTGGCCGAGCCGTGCGGGATCGGCGACCAGGTCGACGTCCTGGTCGACGTGCACCTGCACCCGGGCGTCGGCGTGCGCGGCGTGGAGCCGGTCGGTCGCCGACAGCAGGACGCCGCGAAGTGACACGGTCTCCAGCTCCAGCGCGAGGGCGTCGGCCTGGACGTCGGACGCGGTACCGAGATCGGTGAGGAGCCGCTGGAGGCGCTGGGCGCTCGACGCCATGGCGTCGAGGATCTGCTGGCGCTCGTCGGTCTCGAGGTCCGAGCCCTCACGCAGCAGGTCGACCGCCCCCTCGATCACCGCGGCCGGCGTCCGCAGCTCGTGCGCGGTGACGGCCAGCAGGTGGGCCTGCTGCTCGAGGGCGCGCCGGCGCTCCTCCTCATGCGCTCGCTGCTCCGTCTGGTCGCGGGTCACCTTGGCGAAGCCGACGTGCCGGCCCTCGTCGTCGTACACGGCGGTGATGACGACGCGCGCCCAGAAGGTGCTGCCGTCGCGGCGCACCCGCCAGCCCTCCTCCGCGTGGACGCCGTCGCGCAGCGCCATCGCGAGGTTGCGCTCCGGATGGCCGGACTCCTGCTCGTCCGCGGGGTAGAACACGCGGAAGTGCTGCCCGATGATCTCCTCGGCGCGGTAGCCCTTGATGTGCGCCGCGCCGGCGTTCCAGCTCGCGACCCTGCCCCGGACGTCGAGCATGAAGATGGCGTAGTCCTTGACCGCCGTCACCAGCAGCCGGAAGATCTCCGCGCTGCGGCGCAGCTCCAGCTCCGTGGTGACGTCCTGGACCTGGGCGAAGACGTAGAGCGGATCGCCCCGCGAGTCGCGGACGGGCGTGAGGGTGACCCGCACCGTGCGCCCCGGTGGGTCGCTCTCGAGTGGGTGCTCGAACGCCACGAGCTCCTCGCCGCGCTCGGTGATCCGCGCCAGCGCGTCGTCGAGCTGGTCGCCGTGCTGCCGGGTGAGGACGCCGTAGTCGAGGCCGATGAGGTCGCCCGCCGGGCGCCCGACCATCTGCACGAGCGCCCGGTTGGCCCGGACGATGCTGCCGTTGAGCGTCATCGTCGCCATCCCGATGGTGGCCTGGTCGAACACCTCGCGATAGCGCTCGAGGTGCTCGTCGAGCACGCGCTGGTCCCG
Source organism: Nocardioides segetis (assembly GCF_051390595.1). Classification (NCBI taxonomy): domain Bacteria; kingdom Bacillati; phylum Actinomycetota; class Actinomycetes; order Propionibacteriales; family Nocardioidaceae; genus Nocardioides; species Nocardioides segetis. The sequence goes on from NZ_JBNINR010000008.1 coordinate 80,681, forward strand.
GGCCGCCGGGTCGTCGCCCGAGGCCAGCCGGAGCGGGCGGCCGGGCGGACGGATGGCCCGCGGAGCCGGGACGGAGACGTGCTGCCACAGGCGCTCCACCAGGGTGTCGAGCGGCATCGACTTCTCGACGAAGTCCACCGCTCCCAGCTCGCGGGCGCGGTCGGCGAGCCCCGCGGCCTGGAAGCCGGTGTACATCACCACCTTGCTCTCCGGCGAGACGGCCAGGACGAGGGGCAGGCACTCGAGGCCGTCGAGGACGGGCATCGAGGTGTCGAGCAGCACCAGGGTCGGCTGGTGCTCGTGGGCGAGCATCAGCGCCTCGCCGCCGTCGCCCCCCTCGGCCACGACCTCGAACAGTCCCGACTGCCGCAGCCGAGCGCCGACGAGCGTCCGCAGCTCCGGTGAGTCGTCCACGATCAACACCGTCGGCTGCTCCGCCACGCCACCACCCTCACGTCCCACGATCCCCACGACCGCCGTTCAGTGCCCGCAACGACTGCTCGCATACTCCCCGATCTTCAGGGGCGGTGACTCTATCGCCAGCCGGCCGCGCGCCGCGCCGCCGGCGCGCGGATCACGGGGCGCGGGTGACGCCGGGTCGCCCCTCAGGCGGTGGCGCCGGCGATGGCGGCGACCGCGCCCTCGACCCGGCGTCGTACGTCGTCCATCGTGCCCGTGCCGTCGACGCGGAGGAGGAGGCCGCGCTCGCCGTAGGCCCGCACGAGGGGAGCGGTCTGGTCGGCGTAGACGGCCAGCCGGTGCCGGACGACGTCCTCGGTGTCGTCGCTGCGACCGCTGACAGCCGAGCGGCGCAGGATCCGGGCGACGAGCTCGTCGTCGGGGACGGTCAGCTCGACGACGGCGTCGACGGCGGCGCCGCGGGCGTCGAGCAGCGCGTCGAGCGTGGCGACCTGGGTGCCGGTGCGCGGGTAGCCGTCGAGAACGAAGGCCCGGGCGGCGTCCGGCCGACCGAGGCGGTCGCGCACCATGTCGTCGGTGACGGCGTCGGGGACGTACTCGCCCGCGGAGATGTACTTCTCCGCCAGGCGGCCGAGCTCGGTACGTCGTCCGACGTGATCCCGGAAGAGGTCGCCGGTCGAGATGTGCGGGCCGTCGACGAGTGCCGCGAGCGCTCCGGCGTGCGTGCCCTTGCCGGCGCCGGGCGGGCCCATGATCAGCAGGCGCATCAGTCGTCCTCCCCCTGCGCGGGCGCGGACATGCCGGCGGCGATCAGGTCCATGACCGAGCTGTCCGCGAGGGTGGTCGCGTCGCCCACCGTGCGGTGCTCGGCGACGTCGCGGAGCAGCCGCCGCATGATCTTGCCGGAGCGGGTCTTGGGCAGCTCGGGGACGACGACGACCTGCTTCGGCTTCGCGATGGGGCCGATCTCGCGGGCGACGTGGTGGCGCAGGGCGGCCACCAGCTCCTCCTCCGGGGTGTCCGCCGACTCGCGGAGGATGACGAAGGCGACGACCGCCTGGCCCGTCGTGTCGTCGGCGGCGCCGACCACGGCGGCCTCGGCGACGGTGGGGTGGGAGACGAGGGCCGACTCGATCTCCGTGGTCGACAGCCGGTGGCCGGAGACGTTCATGACGTCGTCGACGCGGCCGAGCAGCCAGATGGCGCCGTCCTCGTCGCGCCGCGCGCCGTCGCCGGCGAAGTACATCCCCTCCCAGCGGGACCAGTAGGTGTCGCGGTAGCGCTCGTCGTCGCCCCAGATCGTCCGCAGCATCGAGGGCCAGGGGTCGCGGACGACCAGGTAGCCGCTCTCGCCGTTGGCGACCGAGCGGCCCGCGTCGTCGACGACGTCGGCGGTGATGCCGGGGACCGGGGCCATCGCCGAGCCCGGCTTGGCCGCCGTGACTCCCGGCAGCGGGCTGATCATGTGGCCGCCGGTCTCTGTCTGCCACCAGGTGTCGACGATCGGCGCCGTACCGCCCCCGATCTGCTCGTGGTACCACCGGTGCGCCTCGGGGTTGATCGACTCGCCGACCGAGCCCAGGATCCGCAGGCTGGAGAGGTCGTACTTCGCGGGAATCTCCTCGCCCCACTTCATGAACGTCCGGATCGCCGTGGGGGCGGTGTAGAAGAGCGTCACGCCCTTGTCCTGGATGATCTCCCACCACCGACCGCGGTGCGGCGTGTCCGGGGTGCCCTCGTAGAGCACCTGGGTCACGCCGTTGGCGAGCGGTCCGTAGACGAGGTACGAGTGGCCGGTGACCCAGCCGATGTCGGCCGTGCACCAGTAGACGTCACCGGGCTTGTGGTCGAAGACGCCCCAGAACGTGTAGGCGGTCTGGACGAGGTAGCCGCCGGTGGTGTGCAGGATGCCCTTGGGGGATCCGGTCGTGCCGGAGGTGTACATGACGTAGAGGGGGTGCTCGGCGTCGAAGGCCTCGGGGACGTGCCGGTCCGACGCCGCGGCCACCGTGTCGTGCCACCACAGGTCGGTCGCGTCGTCGAAGGGCACCTCCTGGCCGGTGCGGCGTACGACGAGCACGTGGTCGACCGGGTTGGCGCCGGCGAGCTTGGCCAGGGCGTCGTCGACGGCCGGCTTCAGGGGGGACGCCGTGCCGCGGCGGTAGCCGCCGTCGGCGGTGATGACGATCTTGGCCGCGCAGTCCGCGATCCGGCTCGCGAGCGCGTCGGAGCTGAAGCCGCCGAAGACGACCGTGTGCGGAGCGCCGATGCGGGCGCAGGCCAGCATCGCGACGACCGCCTCGGGGATCATCGGGAGATAGAGCGCGACCCGGTCCCCGGCCTCGACGCCGAGCTCGGTGAGGAGGTTGGCGGCGCGGCACACCTCGGCCTGCAGCTCGGCGTACGTGATGTCGCGGCTGTCGCCGGGCTCGCCGACGAAGTGCAGCGCGACCCGGTCGCCCGCGCCGGCCTCGACGTGGCGGTCGACGCAGTTGTAGGCCGCGTTGAGCCGCCCGCCCACGAACCACTTCGCGAAGGGCGGGTTCGACCAGTCCAGCACCTCGGTGAACGGCTCGGCCCAGTCCAGCCGGGCCGCCTGCTCGGCCCAGAACCCCAGCCGGTCCGTGGCGGCACGCTCGTACGCGTCGGCTCGCAGGTTCGCCTCCCGGGCGAGCTCGGCGGGCGGCTCCAGCACGGTCGGGTGGTGCGCGATGGTGTCGGTGTCGTGGGACATCTGATCTTGCCTCCGTGGGGTGCGCCCGCGAGAATCACGGGAGCGTCGTGGTCTGCGCCACATGCTGAGGTGCCCGAGCGTCCGGCCGGCACGTCCGAAGGTAGGTAGTGGTGTCCGTGGATCTCATGCGCCCGAGCGACATGGCGCTGATCAAGCAGGCCAGCCGCGAGGTCCGCCGCACGATCAGCGGTGCCGTCTCCTTCGCCGGACTCTGCGACCAGGGCCAGGTGCGCGTCACCGCGGTGGCCGGGGCGGCCACCCGCAAGCTGAGCTCGATCGTGCTCGCGCCCTCGCGCGGTCTCGGCGGCCGCAGCTGGGACGTCCGACGCCCCCTGGTCGTGGACGACTACGCCTCCGCCGACGAGATCACCCACGACTTCGACGACCAGATCCTCAGCGAGGGCATCGTCACCCTCGCGGTCGCGCCCATCATCGTGCGGCGGCGGATGCGTGGCCTGCTGTACGCCGGCACCCGCTCGCCCGCCCAGGGGCGCGAGCTGGTCCGCTGCCTCGAGCGCCAGGCCGGCCAGGTCGCCCATGAGCTCGACGTCCGCGACCAGGTGGACCTGCGCCTTCGCATGCTGCTCGCCGCCGACGCGATCCGCACGGTTCCGTCGCGCTTCGGCCCCGCCGACCAGGGCTCCGACGACGGCGCACCGCCCCCGGGCGAGCCGGCGCCCGAGCTGACACCGCGCCAGGTGGAGGTGCTCGCCCTCGTGGAGCTGGGCCTGCGCAACGCCGAGATCGCCGAGCACCTCGGGCTCTCGCTCCCGACGGTCAAGAGCTACCTCCGTGCGGCGATGGCCCGGCTGCATGCGGGCACCCGGCAGGCGGCCGTGGTCGAGGCGCGCCGACTCGGCCTGATCCCCTCGTAGCCGAGGCCCCGTGGAGGAGGGCGGCGCCGAGGTCGCGGGTGCTCGCCACTCGTGGCGGGTGCGGATCGCGGGCGCGGGTATCTCCTCGTCATGACCAGCAAGCAGTCGCCACATCCGCGGCCACGCAGGGAGCCCGCTCCGGAGCACGCGGAGGCCTCGTCGTGACGACGGCACGGGAGGCGCCGACGCCCGCGCAGACGCTGACCTTCGGGTCGCTGTCGATCACCTTCGACCAGCGTGTGCTCACTCCCCGCACCTGGACCGTCGCCCAGTCGCGATGGGCCCGTGAGCTGCTGGACACCGTGCCGCCGGGACCGGTGCTGGAGCTGTGCAGCGGGGTGGCGCACATCGGGCTGCTCGCGGTGGACGGCACCGACCGGAGGCTGGTGTGCGTCGACGTGGACCCGGTCGCGTGCGCCTTCGCGGAGGCCAATGCCGGCGCCGCCGGCCGCTCCGGCCTCGTCGAGGTGCGGCGGGCGTCGCTGGACACGTTCGCGGCGGACGACCCGTTCCCCCTGATCATCGCCGACCCTCCGTGGGTGCGCTCCGAGCTCGTCGGCTGCTTCCCGGCCGACCCGGTGCTCGCGATCGACGGGGGCACCGACGGACTGGACCTCGCGCGCCAGTGCGTCGACGTGATCGACCGATGCCTGCACGCCCAGGGGGCCGCGCTGCTCCAGCTCGGCTCCTACGAGCAGGCCCGGGTCCTGGACGGCGAGCTGCCCGACTCGCTCGTCCTCTCCGAGACCCGCGGCGAGCCCGGTCGCGGCCTCGTCGTGCTGCTGGCCCGGCCCGAGCCGGCCTGAGCGGTTCGGTCGCGACCGGGCGGGTACCTCGGGGCAGACCTGCCGACGACCCAGGGGGAGCCATGTCCGCGCCACCGCCCGTTCCGGCCGACGTCCGCACCGCGCAGCATCGCGCCGTGTGGTGGGACGGGGTCGAGCGCCCCGAGAGACCGTCCCTGCACGGTGACCTGTCGTGCGACGTGGCGGTGGTCGGCGGCGGCATCACCGGCCTGACCACCGCCCTGCAGCTCGCTCGGGAGGGCCTGGCGGTCACGCTGCTGGAGCAGGACCGGGTCGTCGCCGGCACCAGCGGCCGGACGACGGCCAAGGTGACGTCCCAGCACCACCTGACCTACGCCCGGCTCCTGGTGACGCGTGGGCCGGGCGGCGCGGCGACGTACGGCGCGGCGATGGAGGCGAGCAAGGAGAAGGTCGTCGAGCTGGCCGACGGGATCGCCTGCGACCTCCGCCGGCGCCCCGCCTATCTCTATGCGACGGGGAAGGCGGAGCGCGCGCTGCTGGAGGCGGAGGGGCGGGCCGCCCGACGGGCGGGTCTACCGGCGCACCTGGTCGACGAGGCGCCCGTGCCGTTCGCGACGACGGGCGGCCTGCGGTTCGACGACCAGGTCGAGCTCCACCCGGTCCGCTACCTGCTCGGGCTCGCCGACCGGCTCGAGCAGGCCGGGGGGACGATCCTCGAACGGACGCGCGCGACCGACGTCGAGGAGGAGAGCTCCCACTGCGTCGTGCGCACCGAGCACGGGTCGCTGCGCGCCCGCCACGTCGTGGTCGCGACGCTGCTCCCGTTCCTCGACCGCGGCGTCCACTTCGCCCGCGCCTATCCGAGCACCTCGTACGTCGTGACGGCCCGCGTGCGCGGTGGCCTGCCGGACGCGATGCTCCACGGCGCCGCCGCGTCCTCGCACTCGATCCGCTCGGTCCCCGTCGGCGACTCCGAGCTGCTGATGGTGCTGGGCGAGAGCCACCACACCGGATCGGGGAAGGCGACCCCCGCGCGATACGAGAGGCTCGCGGAGTTCGCCGCCGATCACTGGGACGTCGTGTCGTTCGAGCATCGGTGGTCCGCGCAGGACTACGCCTCCGACGACGGCGTCCCCTACATCGGCGCGGTGAACTGGCGGTCCCGACGGGTGTTCGTCGCCACCGGGTACCGGAAGTGGGGCATGTCGGGCGGCACCCTCGCGGCGACCCTGATCACCGACGCGATCGTCGGGCGCGCCAACCCCTGGGCGCGGTTCTTCGCCGCCGACCGGGTCCGCCCGCTCGCGGAGGGCTTCCGCTTCGCGACGGAGAACGGCCGGGTCGGGCTCCGGTTCGCCACCGGTCGGCTGAGCCCGGCGCGAGGCGAGCTCGCGGACCTGCGGCCGGGCGAGGGTGCCGTGCTGTCCGGCCACGGCGGGAAGGTCGCGGCCTACCGCGATCCGGCGGGCAGGGCGCATGTCGTGTCGGCGACCTGCACCCACCTCGGTTGCCAGGTCGTGTGGAACGCGGCCGAGACGACGTGGGACTGCCCGTGCCACGGCTCCAGGTTCAGTGTCGACGGCGACGTCCTCGAGGGCCCGGCGACCACGCCCCTCGCGTCACGACCCGCCCCGCCGGACCCGCCACGTCCCTCCTGAGGCCCGCGCTCAGCTCTCGGCCTGCTCCTCGAGGGTGTCGGAGAGCTCGTCCTTGCTCATCGACGAGGCGCCGCCGACGCCGGCGTTGGCCGCCTGCTGCTCCAGCTCGGCCTTCGTGATGTCGGCGGGCTGCTCGCCGAGGTGCTGCTCGCGGGCGGCGAGGAACGCCTCGCCGAGCTCCGCGCGGCGCGCCTCGTCGATGCGCTCGCGGATGCCGGGCAGCACGGTCGTCTCCTCCTCCTCGACGTGATGCTTGACCGCGTCCACCAGCTCGCGCAGGGCGTCGGCGAAGGCCGGGTCGTCGGGATCGGTCGCGGCCACCCGCCGGGCGAGCTGGTCGGCCTCGAGATGCTCCTTCTGGCTGTGCTCGACGTCGTCCTGGGCGCCGGCCTCCCGGGCGGCGGGGTAGACCTCCGCCTCCTCGGCCCGGCTGTGGGCGGTGAGCAGCGTGGTCATCACGGGCGTCAGGGTGGCGCGCCGCTCCGGGTTGGTGAGCAACTCGTCGAAGAGCCGCTCGAGCTCGCGGTGGTCGTGGAGGATCAGGTCGACGACGTCTTCGCTCATGATCGGTACCTCGGTCTCGGGATCGTGGAAGCGGGCGCGCCGCGGTGGCTGCGCCCCGGGCCGGCCTCGTCACCACACGAGGCGCCGACTGTCCGTTGAACTACCCGACCGCGGCCCCGGCAGACGGGCGCGCCGCGATCGAGGACGTGCAGGCCGGCGGGCGGTCGGTGGACGAGGCCGGGGAGCTCCTCGGCGAGGTGCTCGTCCGGGCCTTCTGCGTGGACGGCTCCTGAACGACGCGGACGGCCCGCGACGGGGTCAGTCCGACACGCTGCTGGGGCGCGCCCCGTAGAGCAGGTCGGCGTACTCCCGGTGCCGTCCGATCCACCCGGTGATGAACGGGCAGACCACGAGCGCCTTCAGGCCGCGGGCGCGCACCTCGTCGAGGGCCGTCCGGGCGAGGGCGCCGCCGACGCCCCGACCCTCGTACGCCGGGTCGACCTCGGTGTGGGTGAAGACCATCAGCTCGTCGGTGAGCTGGTAGTCGGCCCAGCCCGCCAGCTCGCCGCCGACCAGTGCCTCGAAGCGCTTCCGGTCGGGTCGGTCCGCGATCTGCACGTCGGTCATGGGGCGAGACTCCTCGAGGGTGGGGCCGGGTCGCCGCCCAGCCTTTCCGGGGAGGCGCCCGCGGTCAAGGACCCGAGCGGTCGGGACAGGTTCCTCCGCCCCGGGTTCGCGGACGGGGTCGGTTGGGTAGGGTCCGTGCGTCAGCTCGGCCGAGGTAGGGGGATGCGGGATCGTGGCGACTGCGTGGGGGATCGCGTCGATGGAGGAGCGGGGCCGCAGGCCGGTCGCAACCGTGCTGGCGCTGGTCGTCGCGGCGACCGTGCTGCTCGCCGGGCACGGCACCCTCGTGCCGGCCGCGGGCGCCCCCGCGGCGCCGGCTCCGGTGACGGCGCCGCGGACCGTGCCGGCGGAGAAGCCGAACCCGAGCTACGTCGTGAAGCCGGGCATCACGTTCAACCACCCGTTCCGTGACGGCAAGCGCGGCAAGATCCACCACCGGATCGTCAAGGCGCTCAAGAACGCCCCCGCGGGCGCCACGGTGCGGGTGATCACCTGGAACTTCGACTCGCCGTACCTCGCCCGGAAGTTCATCGCCGCCCACAACCGCGGCGTGTCGGTGCAGATCATCATGTCCCGCGGTCTCGCCCGGTCGCAGAGGGGCAACCCGTCGCGGTCGTACCCGATGATGCTCCGTGCCTTCGCCCAGGGCGACAAGCGCCGCCCCGACGGACTGAAGAGCTGGATCCGCACCTGCAAGCAGACCTGCCGCGGCAAGCGCGGCTCGATGCACTCGAAGCTGATGCTGGTCAGTCGCTCCGGAGCCACCAACTGGATCGTGATGCAGGGCTCCGGCAACTTCACCGGCGCCGCGGCCGTGCAGCAGTTCAACGACTGGACGACCGTCACGGAGAACAAGGCGCTCTACGACGGCTGGATGCAGATGTGGGACCAGGCCACCCAGGACCGCAACTTCCCGCCGATGCGCTTCACCGTCGGCAACATCACCACGATGTTCGCGCCTCACAAGGGGAATGTCGACCCGGCCCTGTCGGTGCTCAACAAGGTGCAGTGCACCGGTGCCGCCAACACGGCAGACGGGCGCACCAAGGTCCGGGTCGCCAATGCGGTGTGGGGCGAGGAGCGTGGGGCCCGGATCGCCCGCAAGTTGCGCCAGCTCGACCGCGCCGGCTGCGACGTCGAGATCGTCTTCATGATGATGCAGCGCCGGATCCGCGGCATCCTGCGCGGGATGCGGGCCAAGCAGATGGTCTACATCTACGGCGAGGAGGCCGACAAGTTCAAGGACCGCTACGTCCACATGAAGGGCCTCGCCGTCCAGGGCCACGTCGACGGCCGCAACGACGGCAACGTGGTCCTGTCCAGCAGCGAGAACTGGACCCGGCTGGGCTGGCACTCCGACGAGGAGAACATCATCATCCGCGGCGACGCCGCCATGACGGCGAAGTACGTCAGGCAGGTCGACATGATCTACCGCCAGGCGCCGCGCACGCTCAGCAACTACGTCAACTCGGCCGACCCCGACCCGACGCCGCGGCGCGACGGCTACCGGGACGAGGGCTACCTCGGTCCGAAGGACTACCCGTTCCACGAGCTGGAGGCCGAGCTCAGCTGAGCCCGGCCGCGCGGGACAGCCGGCCGGCGTCGTCGATCGCCAGCACCGTGTCCGGCCCGAGGCTCTCCAGGAAGGCCTGGTCGTGGCTCACGACGAGGAGCGCCCCGCGGTAGCCCGAGAGTGCCTCGGTCAGCTGTCGGACGCTGGCGATGTCGAGGTTGTTCGTCGGCTCGTCGAGGATCAGCAGCTCGGCCGGCGGCGTGGCGAGCAGCAGCGTCGCCAGGGAGACCCGGAAGCGCTCGCCCCCCGACAGTGAGCCGACGGGACGATCGACGCTCGCTCCGCGCAGGAGCATCCGGGCGAGCTGGTTGCGGATCGTGCCGTCGGGTACGCCGGGTGCGACGCGCCGCACGTTCGTCATCGCGTCCGCGTCCTCCTCGAGTCCGTCCAGGCGCTGGGGGAGGAACCCGACCCGATCGGTCAGCAGACGGCCGGCCGGCGCACCCGGGAGGGCCGGCAGGTCGCGCACCAGCTGGTGGAGCAGCGTCGACTTCCCGGCGCCGTTGGGGCCGACGAGCGCGACCCGCTCCGGGCCCTGCACGACGAAGGTCCGATCCGCCTGGGTGATCTCGAGCAGCCGCCGGCCGCGGGGCACCGCGGGGTCGGGCAGCTCCAGGCTGATGCGCTCCTCGCGCCGGACCCGGGCGTCCGCGGAGTCGACGGCCGCCTGGGCGGCGACCACCTTCTCGTCCAGGGTGCTGCGCAGCGCGCCGGCCGCGTTCTGCGCCTTGCTGGCCCGGTTGCCCGCGAGGATCCGGGGGATGCCGCCGTCCTTCTGGGTCCGGCGGGCGGTGCGCTCGCGGCGGGCGAGCTTCGTCTCGGCCTCGGCGCGCTGGCGTCGTTCGACCTTCAGCGCCTGCTGCGCCGAGCGCGCCGCCTGCTGCGCGGCCGCCTGCTCCTGCTCCAGGTGCGCCTGCCACGCGCGGTATGTGCCGCCGAAGGTGGTCAGGGCGCCGTCGTACAGCTCCGCGGTCTGGTCGACGTGCTCGAGCAGCTCGAGGTCGTGGCTCACGATCACGAGGGTGCCCGGCCACTGGTCGACGAACGCGGCGAGCCGTCGCCGCGTCGGCCGGTCGAGGTTGTTGGTCGGCTCGTCCAGCAGCGTGATCGGCGTACGCCGCAGCCGCAGGCCGGTCACCGCGATGAGCATCGCCTCGCCACCGGACAGCTCCGCGACCCGGCGGCCCAGGTCGCGGGCGCCGAAGCCGATCTGGTCCAGGAGCTCGTCGGCACGCGCCTCGATGTCCCAGTCGTCGCCGATCGTGTCGAAGTGGCGTGGGTCCGCGTCGCCACGCTCGATGGCATCGATGGCGTCGACGATCTCCCGGATGCCGAGCAGATCCGCGATCGTGGTGTCGGACTGGAGGGTGAGCGTCTGGGGCAGGTAGCCGACCTCGCCCGCGACGTCGATGTGTCCCGAGGTGGGCCGGAGCAGGCCGGCGACGAGGCGCAGCAGGGTCGACTTGCCGGCGCCGTTGCGGCCGACGAGCCCGGTGCGCCCGGCGTTGATCGACCCGGTGAGACGGGTCAGGGCGGGCGTGCCGTCGGGCCACTCGAAGGTGAGCTCGCGCAGGGTGATGACAGCGTTGGTGGACATGACGGAGATCCGTTCGTGGTGGGCCGGGCGCGGCTCGCCGATGCGGGGAGCGGGCGCCGGGGGCCCGGGTGAGAGGTGGACGTCGGGTCCGGCCGGTGGCACGTGCGGTCCGCGGACGCGCCTCGCGGGCGTCCGTCGATGCGGAGCAGGCCGCCCGGTCGGGCGGCTAGCCTCTGTCGACCTCGATCACGCGGCCAGCCTATGCCCCGCGGCGGCGCCGTCCCGCATCGGCGTCGTCCCGCATCGGCGGGATGAGGGGCGGTCTGGGAGTGTGGCCCCGTGACGGAAGCTGTCCTCTCGGTGCGCGGGCTGACCCGCTCGTTCGGTGAGCACCGCGTGCTCGCGGACCTCGATCTCGACGTCGCGGCGGGGAGCGCAGCCGTCCTGGTGGGGCCCAACGGGGCGGGCAAGTCCACGGCGCTGCGCTGCATCACCGGTGCCGACCAGCCCGACGCCGGCACGGTCGAGGTGCTGGGCGAGGCCCTCGACGAGCGCTCGGCGACGATCCGCGCCGCGCTGGCGGTGGTGATGGACGACCTCGACTTCTTCCCCGACCTCACCGTCGTCGAGCACCTCGACCTGTTCGCTCGCGCCCACCGCACCGAGGACGCCGATGCCGTCGTGGACGACGTGCTGGAGGAGGTCGGGCTCACCGCCCAGTCCGGCCAGCTCCCGACGTCCCTGTCCTCCGGTCAGCGTCGCCGGCTCGCGCTGGCGAGCGCCTTCGTCCGGCCCCGGCGGCTGCTCGTGCTCGACGAGCCCGAGCAGCGCCTGGACCAGGAGGGGCTCGACTGGCTCGTGACCCGGCTGCGGGCGGAGAAGGAGGCGGGCCTGGCGATCCTGCTCGCGAGCCACTCGCCGCGGCTCGTCGACGCCGTCGCCGACGACGTGGTCCACCTGGCGTCGCCGGCGTGAGGCGCCGATGACCACCGAGTCGCGCGAGCTGTGGGCCGACATCCGGCACTGGCGCCGCAGCCGGCGCACGCTCTCCGTCGGCGAGGCGCTGCAGGACCTCTACATCGGCGTGTTCGCGGTGCTGATGCTGGGCTCGATGCTGATCAGCGTTCTGGTCAACCTGTCCGACGTCGGTGACCGGGCCTGCGTCGCGGCCGACTGCGCGGCCGCGCGCTCGCTGCTGCCCTGGCTCGTCGTCGGCACGGTGCTCGCGGTGCTGTGGTCACTCGCGCGGATGGTCGGACCGGTCGCGGTCAGCCCGGGCGTCGCCGGCTGGCTGCTGCCCACGCCCGTCGACCGCGGCGAGCTGCTGCGCGGCAGGGCACGGGGGACCGTGCTGCTCGCCGCCGCGCTCGTCGCCCCGGTGGCCGCGGGCACAGCCACCCTGGCCGGCTTCGACGTGGCCGTGCTGGTGCTGTTCACGACGGGCGCGGCCGGCCTCGCGTCGTACGGCGTCGGTGCGCTGGTGCACGCCCAGGCGGTCGGCCACCGGTGGCACCCCGCGCTGCTCCTCGGTCCCGTCAGCCTGGTCGTGGTCGCCGCCGGCTTGGGCGCGATCGCCCTCTCGGCGGAGCTGACCTTCTCCGCCGACTCCGGCGTGCGGGTGCCGGCGCTCGCCGCGGTGCTGCTCGCCTGGTCCGGCGTGGTGGCGGCCCTCCTGCGGGCCCGGGCGCTGACCGCGCGCCTGCGCCGGCGCGACGTGGCCCCCGGCGGCGTGCTGGTGCCCGGCCTGGGCGGCGCTCTGGCGACGCTGGACCTCGCCTTGATGTTCGACGTGCTCGTCGCCCACGCGACCGGCCGCCGCGGTGTGGTCCGGCCGCGGCGCGGTGGCCCGCAGGGGCTCGCCGCCCTGGCCTGGCGCGACGTCATCCGGCTGCGCCGGCACCCCGGCCGGCTGGTGCTTCTGGCCGGCTCGCTGCTGGTCCCGTACGCCGTCGCGGCCGTCGGCGGGCGGGTGGTGGTCGTGCTCGTCGAGGTGCTGGTCTGCTTCGTCCTGGTCGTGCCGTTCCTGATCGCCCTGCGGGTGCTGGCCCGGTCGTCGGGGATGGTGCGGATGTTCCCGTCCGCGCTCGGCCCGACCCGGGCCGCCGCCGTGGCGGTCCCCGGCGTCCTGCTGCTGGCGCACGGTCTGCTCAGCGCGCCGGCCCTGGCCCGGACCCTCGACGCGACGGCGGGGGACCTCGCGCTGCTGGGGGCGGCGTCGGGTCTCGGCGGCCTGGCGGCGGGCGTGCGGTGGGTGACCGGTCGGCCGCCGGACTACGGGCGCCCGCTGGTCTCCACGCCCGCGGGCGGCGTGCCGACGAACCTCTACGGCAGTGCGCTGCGCGGGTTCGACATCGCGGTGCTGACCGCGCTGCCGATGCTGCTGGCCCCCACCGGCGGCGGCGCCATGGTGAGCGCGCTCGTGTCGCTCGGCGTCATCGGCTACCTGTGCGGGAGGAGATGAGCCGCACCCGCGCCGCGGACAAACCTAGCACTTGCTTGGTTTCGGGCCTATGATCGTCCCGCAGTGACGACGAAAGGGTGCGGCGTGGCGTACAGCATCGACATGACCGGTCAGGTGGTGCTCGTGACCGGCGGCGGTCGGGGCGTGGGCGACGGCATCGTGCAGGCCTATCTCGAGGCGGGCGCGGAGGTCGAGATCTGCGGTCGCAGCACCCCGGAGGCGCTGCGGGAGGTCGACGGTCGGGTGCCCCACTTCTCGACCGTCGACGTGCGCGAGGCCGACCAGGTGGCCGCCTGGGTCGAGGACGTCGTGGGCCGGCGGGGGCGGATCGACGTCGCCGTCAACAACGCCGGCGGGGCGCCGTACGCCGACTTCGGGGCCGCGTCCCCGCGCTTCCACGCGAAGATCAACGACCTCAACTTCATGTCCGCGGTCTTCGTCGCCCTCGCGGCCCATCCCCATCTGCGGGCGGCGGGCGGCTCGATGGTCAACATCACCTCGATCTCCGCGCGCCGTCCCAGTCCCGGCACGGCCGTGTACGGCGCCGCGAAGGCCGCCCTGGAGAGCCTCACGACGAGCCTCGGGGTCGAGTGGGCGCCCGATGTGCGGGTCAACGCGGTGAGCTGCGGCCTGGTCGAGACGCCCGGGTCCGCGGACCACTACGGCGACGCCGAGCAGTTCGCGCGCGTCGCCGCCACCATCCCGCGGGGCGTCTTCGCCCGCCCGCTCGAGGTGGGGCAGGCGTGCGTCCTCCTGTCCTCGCCGCTGGCGACCCATGTCACCGGCGCCGTCCTCAACGTCGACGGCGGCGGTGAGTGGCCCGCCTTCCTCCAGCACACGCCCCACGCCTGACGCCCCATCCGCCCGGCCGCCGCGCCGGCACCACCCGCACGGCCCGACCGGCCGCGAGGACGATCCTCGCGGCCGGTCTCGTTTTTCGGACGTCTTGTCAGAAAGATCTGGAGTGTGGGAATTTAGGTATGGCAAACCTAACCTGCGGCGCTCGGGCGGCCGCGCCGGGCCCCCGGGCCCGCATCGATCCAGGAGAGCACCACCGATGACAGCGACGAGGCGCACCCCCGGGGCGCCACCCGAGCCCGCCCACCCCGTCCCCCGCCGTACCCCGCGTCTCGGTCGTCGACGGGCTCGCCGCCGCGGTCGGCTGACGGCCGCGGCCACCGTGACGGGGGTCGTGCTCGGCCTGCTCGTGGGCGGCACGCAGCCGCCCGCACAGGCCGCCGAGAGCCCGATCGCCGGGGCCACCTTGGACTGGGGCATCAAGACGTCCTTCCGCACCTACATCGAGGGCTCGATCGCGCACGGCTCGATCGCGACGGCCGACGGCGTGACCCGCAACGCCGACGGCACCTTCCGGTTCGCCGACGGCGCCGGGGCCTTCGACGACGCGGGCAACCTCACCCGGATCAGCTTCCCCGGGGTGGTCAGCTTCGACGGCCACGACGGCCAGCTCGACCTCGACATCAGCGACGTCCGGATCGACCTGAACGGCGACCAGAGCGTCGTGCGGGCCGACATGACGAGCAAGGACATGACGACCGGCGAGGTCGTGGACTACCCGGACGTCGTGGTCGCGACCCTCGATCCCGAGGCGGGCAGCTACGCCGGCGCGGGCGGGACCTCGACCTGGTCGGCGATCCCCGCCCGGCTGACGGCCGTGGGCGCTCCCGCCTTCGGCGGCTTCTACGCCGGCGGGACCGAGCTGGACCCGGTCGCCCTCAGCTACGCCGGGCCGGGCGGCCGGCCGGTCGTGACCACCGAGACCTGGGACCCGCAGGGCCAGCCCGCCTACGCCAACACCAGCGTCCTGCACGAGGACTTCCAGGGCACCGGCCTGACCTACGACACCGACCACGACTGGCTCTGGACGCGCAACTACAACACCGGCCAGGTCGTCGCCCTCGACGCGACCACGCTGGAGAAGCGGGTCACCGTCACGGTCCCCGGCCAGAACCCGCGCAACGTCGTCTACTCGCCGCAGTACGACCGCGCGTACGTCATCGACACCGTGGTGACCGTCATCGGCCAGGACGACGCGGGCACCTGGACGGTCCTGGAGACCCTGCCGGTGCCGGGGACCGGCGCGAGCAACGACATCGCGGTGAACCCCGCGACCGGGGAGGTCTGGGCCTCGTGGCAGCAGGGGAGCGCCGCACTGCGGGTCTTCACCCTGCGACCCGACGGCACGCACGCCCACCGCGACCTCGCCTACCCCGAGGGATCGACCCCCGGCACCGTGCTCTTCTCCCGGGACGGCCACGGCATCGCCATCGGCGCCATCTACCAGGGTCAGGCGGTCGGCGCCTTCCGGATCGTCGGCGCCCCCGGCGAGGAGACGATCGAGCCGGCCGACGGCGTACCCGTCGGCTCCGGCTACGGCATCCTCGACGACGGCACCCTGGTGCAGGCCGCGACGGACTACACCGACTACCCGGTCGTCCGGTCGGGCGTGCTGCGCTGGGAGCTGACCGACGCCGGGTACGTCGCGGCCGACCCGATCATCCCCTTCGCGACGAGCCCCGACGTGGGCGGTCCGCAGTCCAGCATCCGTGGGAGCGGCGACCTGCTCGCCCTGGCGAGCTCCAACTCGCGCGAGCTGCGCATGTACCTCGACGGCAGGCTGAGCAAGGTCCGCGGCTTCGGTACGACGATCGCCGGCACCGTGGTCCACGGCGACGTGGTCTACGTGCTCTCGGCGAACAGGTACGTCCACCGGCTCGAGCTCGCCGGCGCGACGCCGGTGTTCGGCACCGAGCCCGCCGACACCACCGCGACCCTCGACGGCGGCCAGGCCACGCGCCCGGTGACCTTCCGCGCGGCGCTCGCCGACGGCGCGACCGGCGACCTGCGGTGGCAGGTCAAGGCTCCCGGCGCACGGCGCTTCGCCGACGTGGACGGTGCGACCGGACCGACGCTGGAGCTCGCTGCCGGGACGGCCGACGACGGCACCCAGGTGCGGGTCGTGGCGACGAACGCGATCGGCACCGTCGTCTCGGCGGTCGCGACGCTCACCGTGCGGTCCGCGCCCGCGATCGTGGCCGCGCCCCGGTCCGTCTCGGTCAGCGCCGGGACGCCCGCCGTCTTCACCACGACCTTCACCGGCCTGCCCGCGCCGGAGCTGGTCTGGGAGCGGCAGGTGAACGGGTTCTGGCAGCCCATCGCCGCGGACGACGAGAACGTCGTGCTCGCGGAGGGCTCGCTGATGGTCCCCGACACCGACGTCGCGCAGAGCGGCACCCGGTTCCGGGCGCGCGTCCGCAACGCCGTCGGCACGATCCGCTCCGCCGCCGCCACGCTGACGGTCACCCCGGCCGTCACCATCCCGGAGGACGGGCTGGAGCTGGACGGGGTGAGCCTGGAGTGGTCGGGCAACAAGGAGGTGCAGTCCGCGCCGCCGTTCGGTGGCTCGAACTACCTGTCCGCGGGGGTCTCCGACGGTGACGAGGCGACCTATCGCGCGGTGGCCGGTGAGGTCGCGGTCGTGCACCGCGACGCCGCGGGCACCGAGTCCCCGGCGACGTACGCGACGCGCGGGGCGGCGGCCGCCGGCTCGGTGACCCAGCTGGTCCGCCTCTCCGGCGGACAGGCCCGGATCGAGGCCGACGGGTCGGCGTCGGTGGCGTGGGAGGGCTCGTTCAGCGTCAACTTCTACGGCGGCCTGGTGCCGTTCACGCTCACCGACCCGCGTCTGTCCGTGGCGGCCGACGGCACGGGCACGCTGCGGGCGGACCTCGCGGGCTACGCGGCGACCATGGAGAACCCCCAGGACCGGCAGCCTCTCGACCCCGTCGAGGACGTGACGATCGGGACCTACCAGGACATCGAGCTGGATCCCGCGGGGTCGGTCACGATCACGCCCGACTACGCCGGCGTCGAGCTGGACGTCCCGAGCGGCCAGACCCCGCAGGAGCGGAGCGCGGCCGGCTGGGGCTCGTGGCCGCAGGCGTTCGTGGACTTCCACTTCGCCACCGGGCTCTCGTCGTACTGGTACTCCTCGGGAGGGGCGGCCGACGCCAAGAAGGCACCCCGGCCCTCGGTCGTCGACTTCACCGGCGCCGAGCAGGTCGCGGGAGCGACCGTCCCGGTGATCACGCACCAGCCCGCGTCAGTGTCGGCACGCCTCGGTGAGCCGGCGGCCCTGCGCGTCACGGCGTCCGGGTCCGGCCTGGCGTACCAGTGGCAGCGCCGGATCGGCTCGTCCTGGATCTCGGTCGAGGGCGAGACGACCGACCGTCTCGTCATCGCGGCGGTCGAGGCCGCCGACTCCGGCGCCCGGTTCCGGGTGCGGGTGTCGAACGCGAAGGGCGCGGTGCTCTCCGCGCCGGCGACCCTCTCGGTGGTCGCGGACGCCGACCGGCCGACCCTCGGCTTCACGAAGGTGAGGGTCGCGAAGGCGCCGACGCGCAGTCGGCCGGGCCGGCTCCGCGTGCTGGTGGCCGCCTCCGACGGCGCTCCGGTCGCGGGGACGGTCCGGGTGGTGCTCCGCAAGGGCGGCGTGACGCGGAAGGCCAGGGCCGAGGTCGTCGACGGCCGCGCCGTCGTGACCCTGCCCCGGCTGCCGAAGGGGAGGTGGAAGGTGGCGGTGACGGCGAAGGCCTCGGCCGCCTACCCGGCCGCCACCACGACGACCAAGGTCACGGTGAGCCGCTAGCCCACGGCCGCGCACCTACCGGATTCGCCCTGTCGCGTCCTGCGCAGCGAGTTCGGTAGGTGCGTGCACCTGCGGACCGGCTGAGCCGCGACCCGTCCTCAGTGGCGGGTCACTTGTTCGCCTTGCGCGCTCGGCTCGCGATCTTCGCCCGCTCGTTCTGGTCGAGGATGACCTTGCGGATCCGGACCGTCTCGGGCGTGATCTCCACGCACTCGTCCTCGCGGCAGAACTCCAGGCACTGCTCCAGCGACAGCTTCTTCGGCGGGATGAGCTTCTCGAAGTTGTCGGAGGTCGCGGAGCGGATGTTGGTCTGCTGCTTCTCCTTGGTGATGTTGACGTCCATGTCGTCGGCGCGGGAGTTCTCGCCGACGATCATGCCCTCGTAGACCTCGGTGGTCGGCTCGACGAAGAGCACGCCGCGCTCCTGCAGCGACGTCATGGCGTACGCCGTGGCGGCGCCCGACCGGTCCGCGACCAGCGAGCCGGAGTTGCGGGAGCGGATCTCGCCGGCCCAGGGGAAGTAGCCCTCGGAGATGTGGTGGGCGATGCCCGTGCCGCGGGTCTCGGTGAGGAAGTCCGTGCGGAAGCCGATCAGGCCGCGGGCGGGGACGACGAACTCCATGCGCACCCAGCCGGTGCCGTGGTTGGTCATGCCCTCCATCCGGCCCTTGCGGTTGGCGAGCAGCTCGGTGATCGTGCCGAGGAACTCCTCGGGTGCGTCGATCGTGAGCCGCTCGAAGGGCTCGTGCACCTTGCCGTCGACCTCGCGGGTCACGACCTGCGGCTTGCCGACGGTGAGCTCGTAGCCCTCGCGCCGCATCTGCTCCACGAGGATGGCCAGCGCCAGCTCGCCGCGGCCCTGGACCTCCCAGGCGTCGGGGCGCTCGGTGGGCAGGACGCGGAGCGAGACGTTGCCGATCAGCTCGGCGTCCAGGCGGTCCTTGACCAGGCGCGCGGTGACCTTGTGGCCCTTGCCGCCCTTGCCGACGAGCGGCGAGGTGTTGGTGCCGATGGTCATCGAGATGGCCGGCTCGTCGACATGGATGAGCGGCAGGGCGACCGGGTTCTCCGGGTCGGCGAGGGTCTCGCCGATGGTGATGTCGGGGATGCCGGCGACGGCGACGATGTCACCGGGGCCCGCGGACTCGCCGGGCTTGCGCTCGAGGCCCTCGGTGACGAGGAGCTCGGTGATCTTGACGTTCTTGACGCCGCCGTCGCGCTGCATCCACGCGACCTGCTGGCCCTTCTTCAGCGTGCCCTGCTTGATGCGCAGCAGCGCGAGCCGTCCGAGGAAGGGGGAGGCGTCGAGGTTGGTGACGTGGGCCTGCAGCGGCGCGCCCTCGTCGTACTCCGGCGCGGGGATGGTCTCCAGGATGGTCCGGAACAGCGGCTCGAGGCCGTCGCCGTCGGGGAGCGTGCCGTTCTCCGGCTTCTCCAGCGACGCGATGCCGGCCTTGCCGGAGGCGTAGACCACCGGGAAGTCGAGCGCGTCCTGCGAGTGCGACTCGTCGAGCAGGTCCATGAACAGCTCGTAGGTCTCGTCGACGACCTCGTCGATCCGGGCGTCGCCGCGGTCGGTCTTGTTGACCACGAGGATCACCGGCATGTCGGCGTTGAGCGCCTTGCGCAGCACGAACCGGGTCTGGGGGAGCGGGCCCTCGGACGCGTCGACGAGCAGCACGATGCCGTCGACCATCGACAGGCCGCGCTCGACCTCGCCGCCGAAGTCGGCGTGCCCGGGGGTGTCGATGATGTTGATGGTCATCTCGCCGCCGGCGAGCTCCTGCGCGGCCGGGCCCTTGTAGTGGACCGCGGTGTTCTTCGCGAGGATCGTGATGCCCTTCTCGCGTTCGAGATCGCCCGAGTCCATCACGCGCTCGGCGACGCCCTCGGCCTGGTGCGCGCTGAAGGCGCCCGCCTGGTGCAGCATCGCGTCGACGAGGGTCGTCTTGCCGTGGTCGACGTGGGCGACGATGGCGACGTTGCGGAGATCGGTGCGACGAGTCTGGGACACGAACGACCAGCCTACTGGCGCGGGACCTCCCGGCTCGCATCGTCGCGTTCGTCCTACACTCGCCCCATGCAGACCATCGGCCTCGTCGGCGGAATGTCCTGGGAGAGCAGCGCGGCGTACTACGAAGCGCTGAACCGCGGCGTCGAGGAGCGGCTCGGCGGCCTCCACTCGGCGGCGACGGTGATGGCGTCGGTCGACTTCGCCACGGTCACCGAGCTCCAGGAGGCCGAGGACTGGGACGGTGTCGCGGGCATCCTGCGCTCCGCCGCGGAGTCGGTCGAGCGGGCCGGCGCCGACTTCCTCATGCTGTGCACCACCACCTTCCACCGGGTGGCCGAGCAGGTCCAGGACGCGATCTCGATCCCGCTGCTGCACCTCGGCGACGTCGTCGCGGAGGCGTGCAAGGCCGAGGGCGTCGAGAGCGTCGCCCTCCTCGGCACGAAGTTCGCGATGTCGCGGACCTTCTTCACCGACCGGATCGCGAGCCACGGCCTCGGCGTCCTGGTCCCCGACGCCGCCCATCACGACGAGCTCAACCGGATCATCTACGACGAGCTCGTGCACGGGAAGGTCGTCGACGACTCCCGCCGCGCCGTGGTCGGCATGATCAGCGAGCTGTGGGACGCCGGCGCCGGCGGGGTCATCCTGGGCTGCTCCGAGCTCGAGCTGCTCATCCGGCAGGCCGACTCCGAGATCCCGGTCTTCCCCTGCACCACGCTGCACGTGACCGCGGCCCTGGACCGGGCGCTGGGCTGAGGTCGGCGGCCCGCAGGAGCCGCCCGCCCAGCGTGACCAGCGTGACCCTGAGTGGCGCGCCGCTAGGACGCGGCGTGCACCATCCGCCGGCCGCGCAGCTCGTCGAGGAAGGCCACGATGTCGTCGCGGCACGCCTCCGCGGTGATGTCGTACTCCGCGGCGACCAGTGCGCACAGCTCGCCGAGATCGCGGGGCTGCGCGAGATGGCGCCACAGGGACGCGGCGACGCCCTTGACGGCGTAGTACTCGCCCTGGGCGAGCCCCATCATCACGAACTCCTCGCCCATCTCCACGGCCTGCAGGGCGGGATCACGCACCCACCGTTCGGGCTCCGTCGCTCGCATGCTGCTCCTCTCGTTCGATGTCGGCCAGGATCGCGTCGGCGGAGGCGACGACCGAGTCGACCCCGCGCGGGCGGTCGACCCGCGCCAGGCGGGCCGCCCGGGCCAGGTCGGCGCTGCGCGCCAGATGGGTACGCCGGAGGTCGCCGACGAGGATCTCCTGGCGATAGCTGTGCTCGTGCAGACTCGTGAAGACGGCCGCGCCGGCGACGGGTACGACGCGCAGCGGGCCGTCGTGCCGGTCGAGGACGTAGATCCAGCGGACCGGCACCGGCCCGGGCCCGAGCGCCGGGCGCTCCAGCGGCACGTGGAACTTGTCGAAGCCCGGCCCGACCCGGTCGAGACCGGAGGTGGGCAGGCCGATCCGGTCGAGGGCGTCGCGCCAGAGCTTGATCCGCGGCCAGCCGGGCAGCGCCCGTCCGGCGGTGTCGATCGGCACGACGTCGTCGCTGAGCACGACGTGGCCCCGGCGGTGCATCTCGGCGGCGAGGGTCGACTTGCCGGCACCCGAACGGCCGAGGACGACCGCGCAGGCGCCGTCGACGATAAAGGCGTTGCCGTGCAGGACCAGCAGGCCGCGCTGGGCCAGCAGGACGCCGAGCGCGGAGCCGAGCAGGAAGAGCCGTAGCGCGTCGGGGGAGGCGCCCGGCACCGGCTCCACGGTGATCCGGGTGCCCCGCTCGCAGGCGTAGCGGCCGACGTCGGGGACGTCGACCCCGATCCGCTCGCCGTCGACCCAGAACCCCCGTGGCAGCGCGCATCCAGCCGACGACGACGGCGGCACGACACCCAGCCGGACCACGACGTCGGGCCCGGCCGCACGGTCGGGTGCGGGGGCCAGATCGGGCAGCGGGAGCTCGCTGTCGATGCGGAGTCCGAAGCCGGCGTACATGGTCGCGGGGGAGGGGAGGTGAGGAGCCTCAGGGCTGCCAGCTGAAGGTGCCGACGGGGGTCCAGGAGCGGGTCGAGCCACCGGTCACGGTCACCGACGCGCCGGGGGCGGAGCCGACGGTGACCCACGCATGGGCCCGCAGCTCACCCGCGTCGCGACGCAGCCCGAAGACGACGGCATGCGGCACCCGGGCGCCGCGCAGCAGGATGCGCGCGGTCAGGGCCTGCGGATAGCAGTCGGACGTCCAGGGAGTCCGTCCGGCGGCGTGGCCGATGGCCCGTCCGACCGCCCGGGCGCGCGCGACCTGGCGGTCGCTCGCGTCCGGAGGCGCCAGGGGCCCCGCTCCGCCCGGCGCGGCGGGCTCGCCGAGGAGGCGGCGTACCGCGCCGAACGGCAGGACCACCGTCAACAGCCGGGTGGCGCCGAGCAGGCACCACGCGGCCGCGACGGCGAGCCGGAACCGGGCTGGGCTCAGCTGCCGAGCCCGAGGGTGATGTCGATCTCGATGTCGATGTCCTGGGTCGCCGTGAGGCTCAGGGTCTCCAGGGTGGGGGGAACGTAGGTCAGCTTCATCGCCAGCTCCATTGGGTGCAGGACGGAGGGAGGGAGTGGCTCCGTCGACGGTGCAACGCCGCGACCCGCCTCCAGGACACGGCCCCGGGCCTGGTTCACCCGATTTTTAACCTTCCCGGCCCTCCGGTTCCCCCGCGGCCGCCCTGGCGCGCGTGCCACGCTCGCGCGGTGACCGCGGACCCGCTCGACCTGCTGTGCCGGCTGGTGCGGACCTCCCTCGCCGCCGAGGAGGGGCACGCGGTCGCGCCCGTCGACGTCGGTGCGGTGTCGGTCCGCGACCTCCTGGACGGGGTACGGCGCCACCGGGTGCCCGAGCTGCTCCACGCCCACGCGCAGCGGCTGGGTCTGCCCGCGGAGGTCGACCGGGTCCTGGCCGCGATGGTCGACGGAGCACGGCAGCGCCGGCTGGTGCACGCCCTCGAGACGGTGCGCGCCTGGCAGCTCCTCGACGCGGGCGGCCTCGACGCGCTGGTCGTCAAGGGCATCCCGCTGGCCGTGCTGACGACGGGAGACGCGGGAGCCCGCGGCGCCGGCGACGTCGACCTGCTGGTCCGTCCCGAGGACGTCGCGGCGGCGCACCGGCTGCTGAGAGGGGCCGGCTGGGGGCTGCACGAGGAGTGCCGGATCGAGCCGGGCATGTGGGCCTGGCGCCACGTCCTGCGCTGGGGCCACACGCTGACCTACCTGGGCCCGGGCGCCGACGTCGACCTGCACTGGCGCCTGGACCCGATGCCGGGCGCCCAGCCGCACCCGGCAGCGCTGTGGGAGCGGCGGACGAGGGTCGAGGTCGGTGGGGTCGCCGTACCGACCCTGGCACGGGCCGACGCCTTCCGGCACCTGGCGGGGCACCGCGAGGGATGGACCTGGCTGCGCACCCTGGCCGACCTGCGCCGGCTCGCCCGCGATCCGGAGGTCTTCGCCCAGGAGCTTCCGGCGCCCGCGCTCGCCTCGCTGGCCGCGGCCCGCGCGACCGTCGGGCTGCCGGACACGGTGCCCGGGCGGGTGCAGGCCGCCCTCGACCGGGTGCCGGACGCCGTGCTGGCCCGCGCCCGGGCGCGGCACCGGCTGCCGGTGCCGCCCTGGGGCGGCGCGAGCACCGCGCGCGACTTCCGTGACGGCCTGGCCTCCACCCGGGGCCCGCGCGACCTCCAGCAGCTCGCGGTCGGGCTCGTGCTGCCTGCCCACGCCGCCCTGCCCGTCCGCTCCGCGACCGCCTGGGGCGGCGTGCCCCGCGCCTTCGCGCTCCGGGCCCAGCGCCTCGTGCGGCGCTGACCGGTCCGGGAGCGGGGGTGCGGGTCAGACCCGGTGCACCTTGTGGGTCGCGGCCTGGGCCCGGGGCTTGATGACCAGCTCGTCGATGTTGACGTGCGGCGGGCGGGTGGCGACCCAGGTGATCGCGTCGGCCACGTCGTCGGCCACCAGCGGGTCGGGGACCCCGGCGTAGACCGCGTCGGCGCGGGCCTGGTCGCCCCCGAAGCGGGTGAGGGAGAACTCCTCGGTGTGCACCAGCCCGGGCGCCACCTCGCAGACCCGCACCGGCTGGTCGAAGAGCTCCAGGCGCAGTGTCTCGGTGACGACCTTCGTGCCGTGCTTGGCGGCGGTGTAGCCGGCCCCGCCCTCGTAGGCGCCGCGCCCGGCGATCGACCCGACGTTGACGATCACGCCCGCGCCGCTGGCGACGAGGGCGGGCAGCAGCGCCTGGGTCACCTGCATCAGCCCGAGCACGTTGACGTCGTACATCCGGCGCCACTCGTCGGCGTCCGCCTCGGCGACCGGGGCGAGGCCGTAGGCGCCGCCCGCGTTGTTGACGAGGACGTCGAGCCGCGCGCCGACGGCGCTCGCGAGGTCGGCCACCGACGCCGCGGAGGTGACGTCGCACACGACGGCCCGGCCGCCGATCTCGGCGGCGAGCGCCTCGATCCGGTCGGCGCGGCGGGCCGCGCAGACGACCTCGAATCCCTCTCGGGCCAGGTGCCGTGCGGTGGCGGCGCCGATGCCGCTGGAGGCCCCGGTGACGACGGCGGTGCGGGTGCTCATGGACCCCATCTTCGTGGATCGGGAATGCCGGGCACACTGGCAGGGTTGACCGATCGACCGGCAATGGGTGGATCAGCAGCAGGAGGTGCGATGGGGGAGACGATCGGTCGGGTCGCCATGGTCAGCCTGCACACGTCCCCGCTCGACCAGCCCGGGACCGGCGACGCGGGCGGCATGAACGTCTACGTGATCGAGCTCGCCCGGCGCCTCGCCGACTGCGGCATCGAGGTCGACATCTTCACCCGGGCGACGAGCTCGCGGCTGGACCCCGTCGTTCCCGTCCGGGACGGGGTGACGGTGCACAACGTGCATGCCGGTCCCTTCGAGGGCCTGACCAAGGACCAGCTGCCCGGCCAGCTCTGCGTCTTCGCCCGCGAGGTGCTGCGCGCCGAGGCCGCGCATCCGGCGGGCCACTTCGACGTCGTCCACTCCCACTACTGGCTCTCCGGCCAGGTCGGCGCGCTCGCCCGTGACCGCTGGGGCGTCCCCCTCGTCCACTCCATGCACACCATGGCGAAGGTCAAGAACGAGGCGCTCGCCGACGGCGATGCGCCCGAGCCGCAGGCCCGGGTCATCGGCGAGGAGCAGGTGGTCGAGGCCGCCGACGTGCTCATCGCCAACACCGACCTCGAGGCCAAGCAGCTGATCAACCTCTACGACGCCGACCCCGGGCGGGTCGAGGTGGTCCACCCCGGCGTCGACACGCACGTCTTCCGGCCCCTCGCCCCGGCCGACCGGTCCCGCGCCCGGCGCGAGCGCGACCTCGCCGACGACGCGCTGGTCCTGCTCTTCGCCGGCCGCATCCAGCCGCTCAAGGCGCCCGACGTGCTGCTGCGCGCGGTGGCCGAGCTGGTGGCCCGCCGTCCCGACCTGCGTCGGCGACTCGTGGTCCCGATCGTCGGCGGTCCGTCGGGCAGCGGGCTGGAGCGGCCCACGGCGCTCGCCAACCTGGCCGCCGAGCTGCGCATCGACGACGTGGTCCGCTTCGTGCCGCCGGTGCCGCAGCCCGAGCTCGCGGACTGGTACGCCGCCGCGACGCTCGTGGCGGTGCCGTCCTACAACGAGTCCTTCGGCCTGGTCGCCGCGGAGGCCCAGGCGTCCGGTGCCCCGGTCGTGGCGGCCGCGGTCGGTGGCCTGACCACCGTCGTCCGCGACGGCCACAGCGGTCTGCTCGTCGACACCCACGAGCCGCACGACTGGGCGGTCGCGCTCGAGCGGGTCGTCGCGGACCCCGGCTACCGCGACCGGCTCGCCGCCGGCGCGCTCGCGCAGGCGCGGCAGTTCTCGTGGGAGGCCACGGCCGCCCATACGGTGGAGGTCTACGAGCGCGCCCATGCGCTCCTGCGGCAGGAGGCCCGCGTCGGATGACGTCCCCGACCGACCCGACCCCCGAGACCGATCGGTCCGCTCCGGCGGAGGTCGTCCGCACCTGGCTGGCGGACAACGAGCTCGCCTTCGAGGAGACCGAGGAGGGCACCTTCAGCTTCTCGCTCCCCGGCGAGCGCAAGCTGCAGACGCCGGTGCGCCTCGACCTCGGCCCGCACGCGCTCGGTGTGCACGCGTTCGTGTGCCGGCGGCCCGACGAGGAGTTCGAGCGAGTCTATCGCTGGCTGCTCGAGCGCAACATGCGGATGTACGCCGTCGCGTTCGGCATCGACCACCACGGCGACATCTACCTCGACGCGCGGCTGCCCCTGTCGTCGGTGACGCCCGAGGACCTCGACCGGCTGCTCGGCTCGGTGCTGGAGTACGCCGACTCCGCCTTCAACACCATCCTCGAGCTCGGGTTCGCGTCGTCCATCCGCAAGGAGTGGGCGTGGCGGATCGAGCGCGGCGAGTCGACCGCCAACCTCGAGGCGTTCCGCGGCTGGCTCGAGGCCGACGCGCCGGACTGATGAGTTGGCGCCGCGTCCTACGGTCGGGGCATGACGAGCATCGCCGAGCGCCGCGCCGCGTTCCGGGCACTCCACGAGCGCGGCTGCTTCCTGCTGCCCAACCCCTGGGACCGCGGGTCCGCCCGCTATCTCGAGCATCTCGGCTTCGCCGCGGTGGCGACCACCAGCTCCGGGGCGGCCTGGAGCCGCGGCCGCGCCGACGGCACCGCCACCCGCGACGAGGCGCTCGACCACCTGGCCGACATCGTCGCCGCCACGGGGCTCCCCGTGAACGCCGACTTCGAGAACGGCTACGGCCTGACGGCCGACGAGGTCGCCGCCAACGTGGCGCTCGCCGTCGAGACCGGGGTGGCGGGCCTGTCGATCGAGGACGCGGTCGGCGGCGAGCCGTACGACGTCGAGGTGGCCGCCGAGCGCATCGCCGCTGCGCGCGAGGCGATCGGGGCCAGCGGCCACGACGTCGTCCTGGTCGGCCGGGCGGAGGGGTTCATCATCGGTCGCCCCGACCTGGCCGAGGTCGTCGAGCGGCTGCGGGCCTACGCCGCGGCCGGCGCCGACTGCCTCTACGCCCCCGGCATCGGCGATCCCGAGGACGTCGCGGCGGTCGTCGCGGCCGTCGCACCGAAGCCGGTCAACCTGCTGATCGGCGGTCCGAGTCCGCTCACGCTCGCGCAGGTCGCCGACCTCGGCGTGCGCCGGGTCAGCGTCGGCGGCGCGCTGGCCCGCGCCGCGTGGGGCGGGCTCGAGCGGGCCGCCGAAGCCCTCGTCGACGGACGGTTCGACGGCTTCGGCGGCGCCGCTCGGGGAGTCGACCTCAACGCCCTGTTCGGCGCCGGCCGGTAGCGATCAGCGGCGGACCCGCCACTTCACCACGGCAGGCGTGGCCTCGACGTTGCCGGTGGCGTCGCTCGCCCGGACCCGCACCTTGTGCTTGCCCACCGTCAGCTTCTTGACCTTCAGCGGCGAGGAGCAGGGCTTCCAGGCCTTCTTGTCCACCTTGCACTGGAAGGTAGCCCCCGCCTCGTTGGCCGTGAAGGCGATGGTGGCCTTGCGCTTGGTCGTCGACTTCTTCGGCCGCTTGACGATCGTCGTCTCCGGCGCACCGTCGAGGCTCACGACCAGGGCGGGCGGATCGATGACGAACCCGGAGTCCCCGACGACGTCGTCGCGGACGTAGAGGCGCCACGTGCCGTTGGCGGGCTCGCCGTCGAACGCGCTGAGCGCGGTGTTGTACGGTCCACCCGGCGCGGGCGCCGGGAAGGCGCCGTCGGCGTTGTCGAAGTTCGTCGGCCGGTACTTCCCGGATGCGCAGCTGGTGGCGTCGTTCAGTCCCGCCGCCGCCTCGTCGTCGAAGGTGTACGACGCGTCCACGACGTCGCCGGAGCCGCACGCGTCCGACATCACGATGACGGCCTTCCCCGACGGGCTCACCAGCAGCACGTCCAGGTCGTCGGGGTGGGTGTGGAAGAGGCGGCCGAGCCGCAGGTCGACGTCGCCCACCTTGCCGGGCGTGGGCACCACCATCTCGAACGGGTACGGCGCCGCGGGGCCGATGCTGCTCGCCCCGCCGGCGATGACCACCGCGGCCGGGCCGGTCGTGATCGTGATCTCGAAGCCGCCGGCGATGACGCCGTCGTCGCCGCCCGAGTCGTCGTAGGCGTAGAGCGTCCAGCCGCCGTTGGGGTTCTCGCCGTCGAGGGCGCCGAGGGTGCTGGCGACCACGGTGGTCGGGTTCGACAGCGGTCCGTCGGGGGCGGGGTCGGGCGCGTCGAAGCTCGTCGGCCGCACGTTGACCGGATTGCAGCCGGCCAGGGTCGCGTCGGTCATCGGCGCCGGAGCCTCGTCGTCGAAGTTCCAGGTGTAGCCGCCGACGTCGTCGCTGCCGCAGGCGTCCGACATCAGCATCACGAAGGTGCCGGCGGGGGAGCGGAGCAGCAGGTCGAGGTCGTCGGGGAAGGTGTGGGTGACCGACCGGACCCGGACGTTCACGTCGGTGATGACGCCGCCGAGCCCGGCGACATTGAGGGAGGAGAACGCGAGGCCGGAGTTGGGCGGGTCGATCGCGGCGGGATTGTCGACGATCCGCTCTGCGGCCGGTGCGGCCGCGGGGAGGAGGGTGACCAGACCGGCAGCGAGGGCGCCGGCCGCGAGGAGTGGGAAACGACGCATGGCTGCTCCTGAGGGAGAGTGCGGTTCGGCAGCCGAGACCTGCACGTGACGCCTGCCGAGGGAGTCATCTCTCGGTATAGACCTCGGTCGCGGGGCAGCGTCGTCGAATTCCTACATTTTTACCTTGTTTCCGGCGTGTCGACTTGCCAAGCCCTGTATAGAAGCGCGGCCTTCCGGGTGAGGTGATCGCGCTCCGCGACGTTGGTCGCCCGCTCGGCGGCCCGTCGATACAGCCGGATCGCCTCCTCGTGATCGCCCGCCCGCTCGTGCAGCCACGCCGCGACCGCGTCGCGCCGGGGCAGGTCCTCGGGCAGCCCCTCGACCTGGCGCAGGGCCACCAGTGGGCCGTCGACCTCGCCGACCGCGACCGCCCGGTTGAGCGCGACCACCGGGCCGGGGACGAGGCGGAGCAGTTCGTCGTACCACTCCAGGATCTGCGGCCAGTCGGTCTCCTCCGCGCTCGCGGCGTCGTCGTGCAGGGCGGCGATCGCGGCCTGCGCCTGGTACTCGCCGAGGGCGTCGCGCGCCAGCGCCGCCTGCAGGACGCGGACGCCCTCGGCGATCATGGCGGTGTCCCACCGGGAGCGGTCCTGCTCGGCGAGGGGGACCAGCGTCCCGGCGGAGGTACGCCGAGCGCGGCGGCGCGCGTGGTGCAGCAGCATCAGCGCGAGCAGGCCGTCGACCTCGGGATCGTCGGTCGCGGCGGCCAACTGGCGGGTGAGCCGGATCGCCTCCTCCGCCAGGTCGACGGTGCCGGTGAAGCCCTCGTTGAACACCAGGTAGAGCACCCGCAGCACGGCGCCGACCTCGCCCGGCCGGTCGAAGCGCTCGCCGCTGACCGTCCGCTTGGCGCGCGTGATCCGCTGCGCCATGGTGGCCTCGGGAACGAGGAAGGCCTCCGCGATCTGGGCGGTCGTGAGGCCGCCGACGGCCCGCAGGGTGAGCGCGATCGCCGAGGCGGGCGTGAGGGCCGGATGGCAGCAGCGGCTCAGCAGGAGCAAGGTGTCGTCGGCCTGCTCGGTCGGACCCGGCTCGGGCTCCTGGTGCACCCGCAGCTCGCGGCGCTCCCGGGCGCGGGCCGAGCGCTGGGCGTCGACGAGCTTGCGTCCGGCGACCTTGATCAGCCAGGCCCGCGGGTTGTCCGGCGGTCGCTCGGGCCAGTGTCGCAGCGCCTCGATCAACGCCTCCTGGACGGCGTCCTCGGCCGCCGCGAAGTCGGCTCCGCGGCGGACGAGGACGCCGAGGACCTGCGGGCTCAGCTCGCGCAGGTCCACGCCCAGGTCGGTCATTCCGTGACGACCGGCGGCTCGCCGTAGAACGGGCGCACCTCGATCCACTCGTGGATCGGCCTGCCGCCGGGACCCGGTGCCGAGGACAGCCGGGCCGCGGCCTCGTAGGCCCGCTCCTGGCTGTCGACGTCGATGACCATCCACCCGGCGATCAGATCCTTGGTCTCCGCGAACGGTCCGTCGGTGACCGGCGGACGGCCCTCGCCGTCGTACCGGACGAAGGTGCCCTCGGGCGAGAGGGCCTGCTCGTCGACGAACTCGCCGCGCTCGCGCAGCTCCTGCGAGACCTGCCGCATGAAGTCGATGTGCGCGGTGACCTCCTCCGGCGTCCACTGGTCCATCGGCGCGAGGTCGTCCTTGGCGATCGCGTGGTCGCCGCGGTAGTGCTTGAGCAAGAGGTACTTCGCCATGATCGATCTCCTCAGGTTCCGAGACGGCCATCTTGCCGCCTTCACCTGAGGGACGGAGCCGCCGACGTCTTCTCGACATCGGCAGCTGACGATTATCCGAAGAGCTTCTGGATCCGGGTGATCCCCTCGTGGAGCGCGTCGTCGCCGAGGGCGTAGGAGAACCGGAGGTAGCCGGGCGCGCCGAAGGCCTCGCCGGGGACGGCGGCGACGTCGGCGTGGTCGAGGATGTAGGAGGCGAGCTCGGAGGAGGTCGTGACCTCGACGCCGCCGTGGGTCCGGCCCAGCAGCCCCTTGACCGACGGGAAGGCGTAGAACGCGCCCTGCGGCTCGGGGCACACGATGCCGGGGACGTCGTTGAGCAGGTCGACGATGGCCCGGCGCCGACGCGCGAAGGCGATCTTCATCTCCTCGACGGCCTCCAGGCCGCCGTCGAGCGCCGCCGCGGCGGCGACCTGGCTGACATTGCCGACGTTGGAGGTCGCGTGGGACTGCAGGTTGGACGCCGCGGCCACCACGTCGCGCGGACCGATGATCCAGCCGACCCGCCAGCCGGTCATCGCGTAGGTCTTCGCGACGCCGTTGACGACGACGCAGCGCTCGCGCAGCTCGGGGCAGACGGTGGGCAGGGACGCCGTGGCGACGCCGTCGTAGACGAGGTGCTCGTATATCTCGTCGGTCACCACCCACAGGCCGTGCTCCGCGGCCCAGGCGCCGATCGCGGTGATCTCCTCGACCGTGAAGACCGCGCCGGTCGGGTTCGACGGGGAGGTGAGCAGCAGCGCCTTGGTGCGCTCGGTGCGGGCGCCCTCGAGCTGCTCGACGGTGACCTTGAAGTCCTGGGTCTCGTCGGCGAAGACCTCGACCGGCACGCCGCCCGCGAGCCGGATCGCCTCGGGGTAGGTCGTCCAGTAGGGCGTGGGCAGCAGCACCTCGTCGCCCGGGTCGAGCAGGGTGGCGAAGGCGCCGTACACCGCGTGCTTGCCGCCGTTGGTGACCAGGACCTGGCTCGCGTCGATCGCGTACGCCGAGTCGCGCAGCGTCTTGCGCACGATGGCGTCCTTGAGCTCGGGGAGCCCGCTCGCCGGCGTGTAGCGGTGGAACCGGGGGTCCCGGCAGGCGGCGACGGCGGCCTCGACGATGGGCGCCGGGGTGGGGAAGTCGGGCTCGCCGGCGCCGAAGCCGATGACCGGCCGTCCCTCGGCGCGCAGGGCCTTCGCCCGGGCGTCGACCTTGAGGGTGGCGGACTCGGCGATGGCGCGGACGCGGGCGGAGATCCGGGGGCGCTCCAGGCTCATGGAGGTCACCCTAGGGCTTGTCCTCGCAAAACTGAACCAGCGGTTCATTTTGGTGAGGCACCACGCCGTCCGCCGGTCCGGGCACCGGCCGGGCAATCCGCCCGCACCTATTGACACGGGCGGTGGGCAAGATCACTATTTCGGATCAACGGTTTATCTAATGAACCAGCGACCGCAATCGGGCGTGGTTGCCTGGTCGAGTTGAAAGGTGAGGCGATGGCGCGATTTTCGCACGCACTCCGGCGCAGCACGGTGCTCGTCGGTCTGTGCGTCGGCGCACTGGTGATCAGTGCCTGTGGCGGGCTCTCCGGCAGCAGTGACTCGGACGGCAGCGAGACCCAGGTCCTCCGGATCGGCATGGCCTCTGACGCACAGAGCCTCGATCCGCCGAACTTCGTCCTCGCGGGCGACTTCACCCGGGACAACCTGGTCTACGAGACCCTGGTGCGGCTGACCAACAACGGCGGCTTCGAGCCCGGCCTGGCGACGGCGTGGGAGCAGGCGTCCCCGACGGAGTGGGACTTCACCCTGCGCGAGGGCGTGAAGTTCCACGACGGCACCGACTTCGACAGCGCGGCGGTGAAGCAGAGTCTGGAGCGGGCCGCGACCCAGTCGCAGGGCAAGGGCTTCCTCGGCGTCATCAAGGAGGTGCAGACCCCCGACCCGATGACGGCGCGGATCGTGCTCACCAAGCCGTTCTCGAGCATCCTCAACAACCTGACGGTCCTCGTAGCGGCGATCATCAGCCCCAAGGCCCTGGCGGAGAAGGACGACAAGCAGCTGGCCAAGGAGCCCGTCGGCACGGGTCCGTTCACCTTCGTCGAGTGGGTGCCCGACACCACGATGTCCTTCGCGGCCAACCCCGACTACTGGGGCGACAAGCCGAAGCTGGACAAGGTCGAGTTCGTGCCGATCCCCGAGGCCAGCACGCGGTTCAGCGCGCTGCAGGCCGGTGACATCGACGTCATCGAGAACCCGCCGCCGGACCAGCTCAAGGACCTCGGCGGCGACTTCTACGCGATCACCGAGCCGAAGGCGCGCCCGATCTTCCTGGGCTTCAACCTGCAGACCGTCCCCGACCCCCTGGTCCGCAAGGCGGTCGCCCACGCGATCGACCGCGGCGCCATCGTCGACGACGTGCTCGAGGGGGTCGGCAACGCCGCCGACGAGGGCCTGGTCTCACCGGAGTTCCTGGAGAACGACCCGCCCATCAAGATCGACTACGACCCGGAGGAGGCCAAGCGCCTGCTCGCGGAGGCCGGTGAGCCGAACCCGCAGCTCACGCTCACCCTGCCCTCGGCGCGCTACCTGAAGGACAAGGAGATCGGCGAGGTCGTGCAGCAGCAGCTCGCCGAGGTCGGCATCGACCTCAAGCTCGACGTGCAGGAGGCGGGCACCTGGTACCAGTCACTGCTCGACCACAAGACCGAGATGTACTACCTCGGCTGGGGCATGAGCTCCGGTGACCCGGGCGACATGCTGGTCCGGGTCTTCCGCAGCGACGCCGTCAACAACATGTCGCAGTTCAAGGACCCGGCGGTCGACCAGGAGATCGACTCGCTCGCCACGCTCGAGGTCGGCAGCGACGAGCGGAACCAGGTGATGCAGGACGTCCAGCGCCAGCTCGTCGAGGACGACGCCGTCGTGATCCCGATCTACCACATGGTGAACTCGTTCGCCGCCCGCAAGGGGGTGGAGGACTTCCACACCACCACCTCCGAGCTCATCGACCTGAGCGGTACGACGGTCGACTGAGCGGGTGGGGTGCCGGACTCTGCCGGCACCCCACCCGCCCCACCTACGCAGGTCCCTCCCGCAAGCGCACGAGAAAGAGAAGCGAATGGTCTCCCCCCAGCCGTCCCGGGCACAGGTCGTGATCATCGGCGGCGGCATCATCGGCACGAGCGTCGCCTATCACCTGACCAAGCTCGGCGTCACCGATGTGGTGGTGCTCGAGCAGGGCAAGCTGTCGGGAGGGACGACCTGGCACGCCGCCGGCCTGGTGGGTCAGCTCCGCCCGACCGACGCGATGACGAAGCTGATCCAGTACTCGACCCAGCTCTACGCGACGCTCGAGGAGGAGACCGGGCTCGGGACCGGGTGGAAGCGCTGCGGCAGCCTGTCGGTGGCCCGGACCGAGGAGCGGATGACCTCGCTGCTGCGGACCCAGGCGACGGCACGGGCGTTCGGCGTCGAGGCGCACCGGCTGACGCCGGAGGAGGCCGGCGAGAAGTGGCCCCTCATGCGCACCGACGACCTCGTCGGCGCCGTCTGGCTGCCGGGCGACGGCAAGGCCAACCCGACCGATCTCACCCAGGCCCTGGCCCGCGGCGCCCGCAGTCGCGGCGCCGTGGTGTGCGAGGAGACGAAGGTCGTCGGCATGGACCTGAGCGACGGCTGGGTCACCACCGTGCACACCCAGCACGGCCCGATCGAGTGCGAGACCGTGGTCAACTGCGCCGGGCAGTGGGCGGCGCAGGTCGGCGCCATGGCCGGCGTCCGGGTACCGCTGCACTCGGTGGAGCACTTCTACATCGTCACCGACCCGATCGAGGGCGTGCACCGCGACCTGCCCGTGATGCGGGACCAGGACGGCTACATCTACTTCAAGGAGGAGGTCGGCGGCCTGGTGATGGGCGGCTTCGAGCCGGACGCCAAGCCGTGGGTCGGTCCCCACGAGATCCCCGACCCCTTCGTCTTCCAGCTGCTCGACGAGGACTGGGACCAGTTCGAGATCCTGATGGAGAACGCCATCACCCGGGTCCCTGCCCTGGAGCGGGCGGGGGTCAAGAAGTTCTACAACGGTCCGGAGAGCTTCACCCCGGACAACAACTTCATCATGGGCGAGTCTCTCGAGGTCCCCAACATGTACGTCCTCGCCGGCTTCAACTCCACCGGCATCGCCTCCGCCGGCGGCGCCGGCATGGCGATGGCGGAGTGGATCGTGGCCGGGGAGCCGGACCGCGACCTGTGGCCGGTGGACATCCGTCGCTTCGCGCCCTTCAACAGCAACGAGTCCTGGCTGCGCGAGCGGACCAAGGAGACCCTCGGCCTGCACTACGCGATCCCGTGGCCGAACCGCGAGCCGGAGACCGGTCGTCCGCTGCGGCGCTCGCCGATCCACCACCTGCTCGACGAGCAGGGGGCCGTGATGGGCAGCCGCAACGGCTGGGAGCGGCCCAACTGGTTCGCGCCCGAGGGCACGCCCCGCGTCACGGAGTACTCCTTCGGGCACCAGAACTGGCGCCCGCTCGTGGACGCCGAGCACCGAGCCACCCGCGAGGGGGTGGCCCTCCTCGACCAGACCGCGTTCGCCAAGTTCCTGGTGCGCGGGCCCGGGGCCGAGGACGCGCTGCAGTACATCTGCGCCAACGACATGGCCGTGGCGCCCGGGACGACCGTCTACACCGGCATCCTCAACGACCGGGGCGGCTACGAGTCGGACGTGACGGTGACCCGGACCGGCCCGGAGGAGTACCTCCTGGTGACCGGATCCGCGCAGGCCGCGCGCGACGAGCACTACCTCAACCGCCACCTGCCCACCGGCTCGCGGACGGAGATCGTCGACGTGACGTCGTCGTACGCGGTCCTCGGGATCATGGGCCCGCGGTCGCGGACCCTGCTCTCGCGGCTCACCCGGAGCGACCTCGGCAACGAGGCGTTCCCCTTCTACACGAGCCAGTGCATCGACATCGGGCCCGTGCCCGTGCGGGCCACCCGGGTGTCGTACGTCGGCGACCTCGGCTGGGAGCTCTACATCCCCACGGAGTACGCCGTCACGGCCTATGAGCGTCTCGTCGACGCGGGCGCCGACCTCGGCCTCACCGCGGTCGGCCACTACGCCGTCGACGCGATGCGCATCGAGAAGGGCTACCGGGCCTGGGGACGCGAGCTCACCCCGGATCGGACGCCCGTCGAGGCCGGCATGACCTTCACCTGCAAGCTGGCCGGCGGGATCGACTTCCGCGGCCGCGAGGCCGTCGAGAAGGCCAAGCAGGCCGGGCCGCGCAGCCGGCTGGTGTCGCTGACGGTCGACTCCCCGGAGGCCGTGCTGTGGGGCGGAGAGCTCCTGCTGCGCGACGGCGAGCCGCGCGGGTTCGTCACCTCGGCGGCGTACAGCGCCGTCCTCGGCCGGTTCGCCGCGATGGCGTACGTCGAGCCGGAGGTCGAGGTCGCCGACGCCGACTACGTGCGCGCGGGCCGCTACCAGGTCGAAGCGGCCGGCGTCGTCTTCGACGCCGAGGTCGGTCTCAAGGCCCCGTTCGACCCGACCGGCTCGCGGCTGAAGGGCTGAGGGCGATGAGCGAGAGCAACCTGACCGCCCCCCAGCGCACGGCCGCCCCGGCCTCCGACGAGATCGTCGTCTCCCTGTCCTGCGTGGACCGCCCCGGCATCGTGCGGGCGGTGGTGGACTTCTTCTACCGCCACGGCTGCGACATCGTCGAGAGCAACCAGTTCGGCGACACCGGCTCGGGACAGTTCTTCATGCGGGTGCAGATGCGGACCTCCGAGCAGACCCCGGCCCTCGCCGACCTGGACGACGCCTTCGCCGACGTCGCCGCGGAGTTCGGCATGGACTACCGGCTCGCCGAGATCAGCCGACCGATGCGGGTGCTGATCATGGTCTCGAAGTTCGACCACTGCCTGCAGGACCTGCTCTACCGCTGGTCCAGCGGGCTGCTGCCGATCGACATCCCGGTGATCGTGTCCAACCACCCCGACCTGGAGCCGATCGCGGCCTGGTACGGCATCGAGTTCGTCCACATCCCGGTGACCCGCGAGACCAAGCCCGAGGCCGAGGCGGCGCTGCTCGAGCTCGTCGACCGCCACGACGTCGACCTGGTCGTGCTCGCCCGCTACATGCAGATCCTGTCGTCGGAGCTCTGCAAGGAGCTCGACGGCCGCGCGATCAACATCCACCACTCCTTCCTGCCGAGCTTCAAGGGCGCCAACCCGTACCGGCAGGCGCACGACCGCGGCGTCAAGCTGGTCGGCGCCACCGCCCACTACGTCACCTCCGACCTCGACGAGGGACCGATCATCGAGCAGAACGTCGCTCGCGTCGATCATCAGGCATCGGTCCAGGACCTGGTGGCGCTGGGCCGGGACACCGAGGCCCACACGCTCGCCCGCGCCGTCCTGTGGCACGTCCAGCACCGGGTCCTGCTCAACGGGCACCGGACCATCGTCTTCCGCTGAGCCGCGGCGAGCCGTACCGACCCGCCACGAGCTCCGGCGAGCCGGGCTCAACCGACCGAGAGAGGCACCCCACGTGAGCACCGACCGCGAGCAGCAGCTGCTCGCCACCGTCCGGACCGAGCTGTTCCTCGCGGGGGAGTGGCGCGCCTCCGGCTCCGCCGCGACCTTCGCCGTCGAGGACCCGGCGACCGAACGGGTCCTCGCCCAGGTCGCCGACGCGACTCCCGAGGACGGCGCGGCGGCCCTGGACGCCGCCTACCGGGCCCAGGCCGCCTGGGGACGGACGCCGCCGCGGGAGCGCGGTGAGCTGCTGCGGCTCGCCTACCAGCGGACCATGGAGCGCGCCGACGACTTCGCGCTGCTGATGAGCCTGGAGATGGGCAAGCCCCTCGCCGAGGCGCGGGGCGAGGTGCTCTACGCGGCCGAGTTCCTGCGCTGGTTCTCCGAGGAGGCGGTCCGCATCGACGGCCGCTACGTGCCGGCGCCCGACGGCCGCAGCCGACTGCTGGTGCACCACCGGCCGGTCGGACCCTGCCTGTTCGTCACCCCGTGGAACTTCCCGCTGGCGATGGTGACACGCAAGGTGGCTCCGGCGATCGCCGCCGGCTGCGCGATGGTGATCAAGCCGCCCGCGCTGACGCCGCTGTCCACGCTGTTCTTCGCCCAGCTGCTCGAGGAGTGCGGGCTGCCGGCCGGCGTCCTCAACGTCGTGCCGACCAGCCGCGCGAGCAGCGTGGTCGGGCCGCTGATGGCGGATCCCCGGCTGCGCAAGCTGTCCTTCACCGGCTCGACGGAGGTCGGGCGCCGGCTGCTGCGCGACGCCGCGGACCAGGTGCTGCGGACCTCGATGGAGCTCGGCGGCAACGCCCCGCTGCTCGTCTTCGAGGACGCCGACCTCGACGTCGCGGTCGAGGGCGCCCTCGCCGCGAAGCTGCGCAACATGGGCCAGGCCTGCACCGCGGCCAACCGCCTGCTGGTGCACGAGGCCGTCGCCGAGGAGTTCGCCGACCGGCTGGCGCGGCGGATGGCGGCGCTGCGGACCGGCCGCGGGACGGACGCCGGGGTCGACATCGGCCCGCTGATCGACGAGCCCAGCCGCACGAAGGTCCAGGAGCTGGTCGACGACGCCGTCGAGCGCGGCGCCCGGGTGCTGACCGGCGGCAGTCCGCTGGACGGCGCCGGCCACTTCTACCCGCCGACCGTCCTGGTCGACGTACCCGCCGACGCGCGGATCCTCGCCGAGGAGATCTTCGGGCCGGTGGCGCCGATCGTGACCTTCGCCGACGAGGCCGAGGGCGTCGCGCTGGCCAATGCCACGGAGTACGGTCTGGCCGCCTACGCCTTCACCCGGGACGGAGCGCGCCAGCTCCGCCTCGCGGAGACGGTCGAGTCGGGGATGCTCGGCATCAACCTGGGGGTCATCTCCAACGCCGCCGCGCCCTTCGGCGGCATCAAGCAGTCGGGGCTCGGACGGGAGGGCGGCGCCGAGGGCATCCATGAGTACCTCGACGTGCGCTATGTCGGCATCGCCGACCCGTTCTCCGCCTGACCCGCGCCCCACCGACCCGCGAAGGACCCCCATGGTTGCGAAGATCCTCGACGGCCAGGCCGTCGCCGCCCAGCTGCTCACCGACGTCGCGACGCGGGCCGCCGGCTTCGCCGAGCGGGTCGGCCGCGCCCCGACGCTCGCGACCGTGCTCGTCGGTGACGACCCGGCCTCGCACACCTACGTCCGGATGAAGCAGAACCGCTGCCGTCAGGCCGGACTGGACTCGGTCCGGGTCGAGCTCGACGCGAGCACCACGACCGACGAGCTCGTCGAGCGGATCGCCGCGCTGGCAGCCGATCCGGGGATCGACGGCATCCTCCTCCAGCACCCTGTCCCGGACGGCGTCGACGAGCACGCGGCCTTCGAGGCGATCGGTGCCGCGAAGGACGTCGACGGGGTCACCCTCGCCAGCTTCGCCGCGATGTCCTTCAGCGAGCCGGGCTTCGCCTCCTGCACCCCGGGCGGCATCATCCGGCTCCTGGACGCCTACGACCTGCCCCTCGCGGGCCGGCACGCCGTCGTGGTGGGCCGCAGCCGGATCCTCGGCAAGCCGGTCGGCATGCTCCTGCTCGAGCGCGACGCGACGGTGACCTTCTGTCACTCCCGCACCGTGGACCTGGCCGACCGGGTCGCGGAGGCGGACATCGTCGTCGCTGCGGTGGGCCGTCCGGAGCTGGTGCGCGGCGACTGGGTCAAGCCCGGTGCCGTGGTCGTCGACGCCGGCTACAACCCCGGCAACGTCGGCGATGTCGAGTACGACGCCGCGGCCGCTCGCGCCTCCTGGATCACCCCGGTCCCCGGCGGCGTCGGCCCGATGACGATCGCGACGCTCCTGGCCCAGACCATGGACGGCGCGGAGCGCCGGCACCCCTGAACCGCACGCAGAGGGCCGGAGGGGGCCACGCTCGACGAGCGTGGCCCCCTCCGGCCCTCTCGGTCGCCGGTCAGAGGGCGCTGGTGACGCCGGCCGCGGCAGCGTCGGTGACCGGGAAGTGGCAGGCGGACCAGTGCGTGGCGCCCTGGGGAGCCAGCAGTGGCCGGGTGCTGACGCACCGGGTCGGCACCCGGCTGCCGTCGTCGAGCTGGGTGACGTCGCCGTCCGGCAGGCCGGAGGCGATCGCCGTGGCGTGGAAGCAGCGGCGGTGGAAGGCGCAGCCCGACGGCGGGTTGGCCGGGTTGGGCGGGTCGCCCCGCAGCACGATGCGCTCGCGGGACCGCTCGACGGTCGGGTCGGGCACGGGGGCCGCGGAGAGCAGCGACACGGTGTAGGGGTGGCGCGGCGCGGTGAAGAGGTCGCGCTTGTCGGCGACCTCGACGAGCCGGCCGAGGTACATCACCATCACCCGGTCGCTGACGTGCCGGACGACGGAGAGGTCGTGGGAGATCAGGATGTAGCTGAGGTCGAACTCGGTGCGCAGGTCCTGCAGGAGGCTCAGCACCTGGGCCTGGATGGAGACGTCGAGCGCGGACACCGGCTCGTCGAGGATGAGCAGCTGGGGCGTGACCGAGAGGGCCCGGGCGATGCCGATGCGCTGGCGCTGGCCGCCGGAGAACTGGTGCGGGAACTGCTGCGCGTGCGCGGGCAGCAGGCCCATCCGCTCCATGAGGCCGCTGACGATCTCCTGCTTCTCGGCGCGGGTCTTCGACGAGGAGGTGAGCGGCTCGGCGATGGTGGCCGCGATCCGCTGCCGGGGGTCGAGGGATGCGTAGGGGTCCTGGAACACGACCTGGGCCCGCTGCCGGAACCGGCGCAGGTCGGTGCCGCCGAGACCGGTGACCTCCTGGCCGTCGACGACGACGCTGCCGGAGGTGGGCTCGATCAGCCGCAGCAGCATCCGGCTCAGCGTGGTCTTGCCGCAGCCGGATTCGCCGACGAGCCCGAGCGTCTCGCCACGGCGCAGGTCGAAGGACACGTCGTCCACCGCGGTGACCGCGGTGCCCGACCGGCTCCAGCGCCCGGTCCGGCCGAAGCGCTTGGTCAGGTGCTCGACGTGGAGGACGGCGTCGTCGCCGGCGACGAAGGGCAGGTCCTGGATCTCCGGGTCGGTGGCGGTCATGCGCCGACCCCCTCGCGCACGACGGGCACGGGCAGCAGCTCCTCGGCATGGTGACAGGCGGTGAGCTGGCCGTCGGGGGCCAGCCGGCGCAGCGGGGGGACCGTCTCGAAGCAGACGGCCCGGTCGCGGGCCACCGCACAGCGCGGGTGGAAGCTGCACCCGTTCGGCAGGCTCCGGATGCTCGGCGGCTGGCCGGGGATCGCGCGGAGGCCGGCGTCGTCGGCGTCGGGTCGGGGCGTCGAGTCGCGCAGGGCCCGGGTGTAGGGGTGGATCGACGACTGCAGGATCTGCTCCACGGTGCCGCGCTCGACGACCCGGCCGCTGTACATCACCGCGACCTCCTCGGCGTAGCGCGCGACCACGCCGAGGTCGTGGGTGATGATCACCAGCGACATCCCGAGCTCGGTGCGCAGCCGGTCGAGCAGCTCCATGATCTGGGCCTGGACGGTGACGTCGAGCGCGGTGGTGGGCTCGTCGGCGACCAGCACCTGCGGCCGCAGCGCGATGCCCATCGCGATCATGACCCGCTGGCGCATGCCGCCGGAGAGCTGGTGGGGGTAGTAGTCGACGCGCTGCGCCGGCTCGGGGATGCCGACCAGGCCGAGCGTCTCGACGGCCTGCGCGCGGGCCGCCTTGCGCGAGACCTTGTCGTGGTGGCGGATCACGTCGCCGATCTGCTGCCCGATCGTGAACGCGGGGTTCAGGCCGGCGAGCGCGTCCTGGAAGATCATGCCGATCGACTTGCCGCGCAGGCGGCGCTGGTCGGTGGTCGTGGTGTCGAGGGTGCGCCCCTCGAAGACGATCTCGCCGGACTCCACGACCCCGCCGGCGGGCAGCAGCCCGAGCGCGGACAGGAAGGTCATCGACTTGCCGGAGCCGGACTCGCCGACGACGGCGAGGGTCCGGCCGCGGTGGCACTCGAGCGTGACGTCGTTGACCGGGAAGACCGGCCCGCGCTGGGTGTCGATCCGGCTGCGGAGGTTGCGCAGCTCGAGGACGACCCCGGATGTCTCGACGTGGACGGGCATGGTCTCTCCCTGGCCGGATCAGATCACGATGTGGTTCACTAGGCAAACCGTTGGATCAACATAACCGTAGTTCTGGAGCCCCACAAGCGTAGGCCCGGAAAAGATCGGAGATCGATGGCGACCACGCCGTTCCGCAACGTCCGACCGCTGCTCGCGCCCCGGGGGATCGCCGTCGTCGGGGCGTCCCCGCGCGGCAACCGGGGCAGCCGGGTCCTGGAGAACCTGGCCCGGTTCGGGTACGCCGGCGAGGTGGTGGTCGTGCACCCTGGCCATGCCGAGGTCCTCGGTCGACCGGCCGTGCCGTCCGTGCGCGACCTGCCCGACGGGATCGACCTCGTGGTCGTCGCGGTCGCCGCGGAGCGGGCCGTCGACGTCGTGCGCGAGGCCGCGGAGCGCGGGATCCGGGGGATCGTGGTCATCGGCAGCGGCTTCGGCGAGGGCGCGAACGGCCAGGAGCGGGCCGCCGCGCTGGCCGAGCTCGTCGCCAAGCACGACCTGGTCCTGTGCGGCCCCAACTGCTACGGCGTGCTCGACGTCGCCACCGGTGCCGCCGCCTACTCCGGTCGGGTCGTCGAACCGCTCGAGCCCGGCAACGTCGCCCTCGTGATGCAGTCCGGCGCCCTCACCCACGCGGTCACCGACTCGGCCCTGGGGCGCGGGCTCGGACTGTCCGCGATCGTCACCACCGGGAACGAGATCGGGGCGACGGTCAGCGACTACGTCGCGTGGTACGCCGACGACGAGGTCACCGAGGTCATCGGCGTGTTCGTCGAGGGCCTGCGCGACGCCGACCGGTTCGCCGCGGCCTGCCGACGGGCGCGGGAGCGGGGCAAGGCGGTCGTCGTCCTGGCTGCCGGCCGATCCGAGACCGGCCGCCGCGCCGCCCTGGCCCACACCGGTGCGATCGCCGGCGGCGCCGCGGCGCTCGACGGCCTGCTGGCCTCGGTCGGCGCGACCCGGGTCGAGGACCTCGACGAGCTCCGCGAGACCCTGCTCCTCTTCTCCGCGCTGGCCGGACGACCGGCTCCGCTCGCCGCCGGGGTGGCCGCCCTGTCCATCTCCGGGGGCGCCTGCGGCCTGACCGCCGACATGGCCGACCACCTCGGCGTCGCGCTGCCCGGGTTCGCCCCGGAGACGACGCGGGCGCTGCTGGCCGGCCTGCCCGACTTCGCCGCCGTCAACAACCCGCTGGACGTGACCGGCGCCGCCGCGGAGGATCCGGCGATCCTGGCCGGCGCGCTGCGCGCGGTCGCGGACGACCCCGCCGTCGGGGTGGTGGTCTTCGCGATGAACGTGGGCCTCGCCGGACCCGGTCAGGAGGAGTTCTACCGCGGCCAGGCGCGGATCCTCGCCGAGGCGGCGCGCCGGTCCCGCACGCCGATCGTCCTGGCGGCGATGACCGGCGGCGCCCTCGACCCGGGCATCGCCGACGCGACCCGGGCGGCCGGCGTACCGGTGCTGCTCGGGATCCGCCCGGCCCTGGCCGCGCTGCGCTCGTGGCTCACCTGGCCCGATCGCGCCGGGCGGCCCTCCGGACCGCGGGTGCCCCTCAGGGACTGGCCCGCGTCGACGGCGGTCGCGGCGGGCGCGGACGCACTGGCCGCGCTCGAGGACGCCGGGATCCCGGTGGCTCCCTACCGGCTCGTGGCCACGCCGGCGGAGGCCGCCGCGGCGGCGAGCGAGCTCGGCGGGCCCGTGGTGCTCAAGATCGAGTCGCCCGACATCGCGCACAAGACCGAGGCCGGCGGTGTGCGGCTGCGCGTGGACCCCGCGGCCGCGGCCGGCGCGGCCGAGGGCCTGCTGGCCGCCGTGGCGCGGGCCGAGCCGGCCGCGCGCATCGACGGCATCCTGGTCCAGTCGATGGTCGCGGGCGAGCGCCTGGAGTGCCTGGTCGGCGTGACGGCCGACCCGCAGGTCGGGCCGTGCCTGTCGATCGCACCCGGCGGCGTCCTCGCCGAGCTCCTCGGGCCGGTCGCGTCGCGGCCGGTGCCGGTGAGCGCCGCGGAGGTGGAGGAGCTGATCGACGACTCGGCCCTCGGCGTCCTGCTCGCCGGCTACCGCGGGGCGCCCGCGATGGACCGCGAGGCGCTGGTGGACGCCGCGCTGCGCTTCGGGCGGCTGGCCGCGGCCCTGCCCGGACTGGCCGCCGCCGAGATGAACCCGCTCCTGGTCGGCGAGCGCGGTCAGGGCGTCGTGGCCGTCGACTGCCTGCTGATCCGCGACGACGACGCCGCCGACGCCTGAACGCACGAGCGCCGCGGCAGTGCACCCGAGGGTGCGCCGCCGCGGCGCGGGCCGCTGGTGGGGGACTCAGCGGATGTGCGGGATCACCTCGGTGGCGAACCGCTCGATGTTGCGGTGGACCAGCTCCTTGGGCATGCCCGGGAAGTTGAGCCGGACGATCAGGTCGGTCACC
Organism: Nocardioides segetis; assembly: GCF_051390595.1. NCBI lineage: Bacteria > Bacillati > Actinomycetota > Actinomycetes > Propionibacteriales > Nocardioidaceae > Nocardioides > Nocardioides segetis. The sequence goes on from NZ_JBNINR010000008.1 coordinate 124,426, forward strand.
CCGAGGACGTCGCGGTGGTGGAGACAGTCCTCGATGACGTCCTCGGGGCCGCCGACGATGAACCGGTTCTTCGTCAGGTCGCCGAAGTCGCTGATGTTGGCGCCGCTCTCGCCGGGGACGTTGTCGCCCATGCCCCACGAGTAGTAGGCCTTGTACTTGGCGCCGATGAAGGGCTCGGCCTCGCGCAGGGCGCTCTCCTTGTCGTCGCCCACGTAGAGCTCCACGCACTTGGCGAAGCGCACCTCCCGCGCCAGGCCCGCGTCGGCCCGGGCCCGGTGGTAGAGGTCGACCTGGCGCTTCATCTCGCCCCACTCGGTCATCGACGTCGCGATCCAGGCGTCCGCGTGGGTGGCGGCGCGCTCGATGGCCTTGTCCGCGGTGGCGCCGAACCAGATCTGCGGCCGGGGGCGCTGCAGCGGCTTGGGCGCGATGCTGACGTCGTCGAGGGTGAAGTGCCGGCCCTGGAAGGAGACGTGGTCCTCGGTCCAGAGCCGCTTGAGGATCTCGACGCCCTCGACCAGGCGGCCGACCCGGTCCTTCTTGTCGAGCTGCATCGCGGCGAACTCCTCGGCGCGGTAGCCCAGGCCGACGCCGAGGATCAGCCGCCCGCCGGTGATGACGTCCATCGTGGCGTACTGCTCGGCGACATCGACCGGGTTGAGCATCGGCAGCAGCAGCAGGTTGGTGCCGACGTTCATCTCGCCGGCCTCCGCAGCCAGGCGGGCCAGCAGTGGCGTGGTCTGCAGGTACTGCTCCGGGTGACTCAGGAAGTGCTGGCCCAGCCAGATGGCGTCATAGCCGGTGTCGCGGATCAGCTTGGTCTGCTCGATCAGGCCGGTGACCGCTCCGGCGATGTCCTCGTCGGCCGCGTACTGCGACCCGAGGAAGACTCCGACGTCCATCGCGGCCTCAGAGGACGCCGCGAGCGACGTCGTCGCTCAGCGTGCCGTAGAGCTCCGGACGGCGGTCCCGGAAGAAGGTGTACCGCACCCCGTGCTGGTCGACCTGGTCGAGGTCGAGCTCGGCGGTGAGGACGAACGGGCCCTCGCCGGCGGGCCCGGCGGCCAGCTCCTCGCCCAGCGGCGAGAAGATCCGGCTCGCCCCGAACATGTGGCGCGGTCCCTCGGTCTCCTCGAGCCCGCCCTTGTTGGAGGCGACCACGAACAGGCCGTTCTGGATGGCCGCGGTGCGCAGCTCCCCGCCCCAGGAGTCGGCCCGGTTGGGGCCCCAGGCGGCGACGGGCACGAACATGATCTTCGAGCCCTGCAGGGCCAGCACCCGCCACGCCTCCGGGAAGGAGCGCTCGTAGCAGATGAGGATCGAGATCTTGCCGTACTCCGTCCTGAAGGTCGCGAGGCCCGGACCCTCCTTGAAGTAGTAGCGCTCGTTGAGGCCGGGGGAGTACGACCACTGGTCGGGGATGTGGTTCTTCCGGTAGACCCGCACCTGGCGCCCGTCGGGCAGGTCGCCGGGGATCAGGTTGCCCTCGCGGTCGATCACGGCCGCACTGTTGTAGAACTCGCCCTTGACCTCGCCCTTCTCGTAGAACGGGAAGATGACGTAGGCGCCGAGCTCCTTGGCGAGCTCCTGGTGGCGACGGACCGACGGGCCGTCGATCGGCTCCGCGAGCCCGAAGTGCTCGGGGGTGTTGTAGCCGCAGAAGTACTGGGTGTTCGAGAGCTCGCTGAACAGGACGAAGTCGGGCTTGAAGTCCTTGGTGGCCTCGGCCACCAGCGCCAGGTTGTCGTCGACGTTCTTCTGGGGGTCCGTGGTCGCCGGTCCGTTCTGGATCAGCAGTACCTTTGCCTTCATTGCTGGGGCTACCTCTTCTTCTTCCTCATCAGGGGTGGGGTGCCGTCCGTGGGAGGCGGATCAGCGATGGATGAACGCGCCGGTGGGCTCGCCGACGACCTTGCCGTCGAGGGCGACGGTGACGCCGCGCACCAGCGTGCGGACCGGCCAGCCGCGCAGGAGCCGGCCGTCGAGGATGCTGTAGTCGCAGAAGCTGCCCAGCTCCTGGTGACGAACGGTGCGCTCGAGGTCGAGGTCGCAGATCACCAGGTCGGCGTCGGCGCCCGGGCGCAGCGTGCCCTTCGTCGGCATGCCGAAGATCGACGCCGCATTGCCGGAGAGCACCTGGGCGATCCGCTGCAGGGTCATTCCGCGGCGGTGGTGGCCCTCGGAGAGCAGGACCGGGAGAGTGGTCGCCATGCCCGGGAAGCCCGCGGCGGCCGACCAGATGTCGCCCTCCTTCTTCGCCCGCGGCACGGCGCAGTGGTCGGTGCCGACCGTGTCGACGGAGCCGTCGATCAGGCCCTGCCAGAGGGCCTCGACGTCGTCGTCGCTGCGGACCGGCGGGTTGATCTTCGCCATCGAGCCGACCGGACTGTCGTAGGTGTGCGTCAGGTAGTGGGGGCAGGTCTCGACCCAGGCCCGGCTGCCCGCGGCGCGCACGTGCCGGGCGGCGTCGAGCGACTCCCGTGAGCCGATGTGGACCAGGTAGATCGTCGCGTCCACATGGTCGGCGAGGAAGGCGACGCGGCGGATGTTCTCCGCCTCCGCGAAGGCCGGGCGGGCGTTCGACCAGGCGCGCAGGCCCTGCTCGCCGGCCTCGCGCACCTGGCGCATCGACCGGTTGACGATGTCGGTGTTCTCGGCGTGGATGCAGGCGACGCCGTCGATGGCGGCGATCTTCGCCAGGCCCTCGAGCAGCAGGCCGTCGTCGCACTCGTTCACCATGCCGACCGTGGCGCCGTCGGGGCCGCGGTAGGCCATGTAGAACTTGTGCGAGGTGACGCCCTGGCCGGCGTACTTCTCGATCTCGTCGACCTGGGTCTCGGCGAGCATGCCGAAGTGGATGCCGACGTCGACGTGCGCGGACTCGTCGATCGCCGCGACGAGGTCCGGCAGCTCGCCGTACGGCGCGGGCGCCATGCCCTGGTACTGCCGGTAGAACGAGAGGATGGACGTCACGCCGCCCAGCGCGGCCGACCGGGTCTCGCTCGCGAGGTCGGCGCCGAAGGACTGCGCGTAGCCGAAGTGCGTGTGGGGGTCGATGACGCCGGGGAGGACGACCTTCCCGCGGGCGTCGATCACCTCGCGGGCGCTGACCGCGACGTCGGGGTCGATCCACCCGGCGATCCGCCCGTCGCGGACGGCGAGCGTAGCCTGTCGCTGACCCCAGTCGGGGTCGACCAGCTCGGCTCCCGTGATCGCGATGTCGAACTCCATGCGCCTCGGCCTTCCTCCCGGCCGAACGCCGAGCATCGGTTCACTCACTGAACTAGTAGTGTCATTCAGTGAACCAATAGCCCTGGGGTGTGTCAATGAGTTCGGGGCGATCGATCTGCCTGATCCCGCCCGGATCCCCGGGGGACGGGCGGTGATCGAGGGCCGGTCTGTCCGAACCTCTTGACAGCGGAGTCCGTCGTGGCGTTCATTGTGCTAAAACGAATCGACGGTTCGATCATCGAACCAGGGGCAGGATGGTGGAGCCAGTGTTCGAGGACATCCGGGTGGAGCGCGACGGACAGGTCGCGGTCATCACTCTGGCACGTCCGGCGGCGCTGAACGCGCTGCGTCAGCAGACGGTCACCGAGCTGAACCACGCGATCGAGGACGTGGAGTCGGACGCCGGCGTCAAGGTCGTGGTGCTGGCCGCCGAGGGCGAGCGTGCCTTCTCCTCCGGCGTCGACCTGGTCAACGACCCGGCACCGACCACCACCATGGAGGTCGACGCGATCGCGCAGCGCAACGCGCGCATGATCGAGCGGCTGTGGTACCTCGACAAGCCGCTGATCACCTCCGTCAAGGGGGTGGCGCTCGCGGCCGGCTGCAATCTCGCGCTGATCGGCGACCTGACCATCTGCGGTCGGTCCGCGTCCTTCGGCGAGCCGGAGATCCGGCACGGCACGCTCTCCCCGCTGCTGCTCCTGCCGTGGCTCACCCACTTCAAGCTGATGAACCACATGTACCTCACCGGTGACAGCGTCGACGCGGAGGAGGCCCACCGCCTCGGCCTGGTCAACCGCGTCGTTGAGGACGACGCGGTCGACCGGGAGGCCGTGGCCCTCGCCCACCGGATCGCCAACGCGCCGCTGCTGACGCTCCAGTCGGTGAAGCGATCGGTGCGGATGATGCTCGACGCGCAGGGCTTCAAGGGCCTGCAGATGGGGCACCGCTTCGCCGACACCCTGGTGCTGGACTCGACCGGCCTGCCCGAGCGAGATCGCCTGCGGGAGATCCGGGCCAACGACGGGTTCCGGGCGTTCCTCGAGGCCCGCGACGCGCCGTACCGGACGAGCTGACCGACCGAGCCCCGGACAGGAGGAGCCATGGCTCTCTACATCTGCAAGCGCGTCGCCCAGCTCGTGCCACTGCTGCTGGTCATCGCGTTCGTCGTCTTCGTCGCGCTCTCGCTGGCGCCGGGCGACCCCACGACCCTGCTGCTGGGCCAGAACGCCACCCCCGACGAGGTCGCCCGGCTCAACCACGAGCTCGGCCTGGACCGCTCGATCGTCGTGCAGTACCTGTCGTTCGTCGGCGACGCGCTGGGCGGCGACCTCGGCGAGTCCTATCGCAGCGGCCGCGACGTCGTCTCCGAGCTCGGCCGGACCGCATCGGTCAGTGCCACCCTCGCGGTCACCGCGATGCTGCTCGCCGTGACGATCGGCGTGGGCGTCGGCATCCTCACCGCGGTCAAGCAGTACTCCTGGATCGACAACGTGGTCCGGGTCGGCGTCCTCGCGCTGGTCTCGATGCCGGTGTTCTGGCTCGCGATCCTGCTGATCATCGGCTTCTCCGTGAAGCTCTCGATCTTCCCCGCCTTCGGGTGGGGCACCTACGGCCACCTGGTGCTGCCGGCGCTGGCGCTGAGCACCTACCCGCTCGCGGTGATCACGCGACTGACCCGCTCCAGCATGCTGGAGGTCCTTGGCAGCGACTACGTCCGCACCGCGCGCGCCGCCGGCATGCCGGAGCGGACGGTGGTGTTGAAGTACGCGCTGAAGAACGCGCTGGGACCGGTGCTGACCGTCGTGGGCCTGCAGTTCGGCGCCCTGATCGGCGGCGCGGTCCTGACCGAGACCATCTTCGGCATCCCCGGCATGGGGCGGCTGATGGTCACCGCGATCGAGGGGCGCGACTACCCGGTCGTGCGCGGCGCGGTGCTGCTGGGCACCGTCGTGTTCGTGTTGCTCAACCTGGCTGTCGACGTGCTCTACAAGTGGGTCGACCCGAGGCAGAGGGGACTGTGAGATGACGCAGGAGGCGACGGGCGTGACGCTGCCGTCGGCGGAGCCGACGCGCTGGTCGGAGACCTGGCGGACCTTCACCCGCAACCGGGCCGCGGTCGTGGGCCTCGTGGTGCTCGCCCTGCTGGTCGTCGCCGCGCTGCTCGCGCCGTGGATCGCACCGCACGACCCGGCCGCGCAGCATCTCGACCTGCGCCGCGCCGGTCCGAGCGGCGACGCCTGGCTGGGACGCGACGAGTTCGGGCGCGACATCTTGAGCCGGATCATGATCGGTGCCCGCTCGACGCTGCTGGCCGCCGTCGGCTCGGTCGCGCTGAGCGGCATCGTCGGCACCCTGATCGGCGTCCTCGCCGGCTATCGCGGCGGTGTCGCGGACAGCCTGCTGATGCGCGCGATGGACCTCGTGCTGTCGTTCCCCTACTTCCTGCTCGCGATCCTCGTCGTCGCGGTCGCCGGGCCCAGCCTGCGCAACGCGGCCATCGCCATCGGCATCACCTACATCCCGCAGTACGCACGGGTCGTGCGCGGCGCGACGTTCGAGGTGATGAGCAAGGAGTACATCGAGGCCGCCCACGCCTCGGGCGTCCGCGGCCCGCGGATCGCGTGGCGACATGTGCTCCCCAACATCAACGCGCCGATCATCGTCATCACGACGGTGGGCCTGGCGCTGGCGATCGTGGGCATCTCCTCGCTGAGCTTCCTCGGCCTCGGCGCCCAGCCGCCGAGCCCGGAGTGGGGCGCGATGCTGGCCAGCGGACGGCAGTACGTCGCCTCCGCACCCCACATCAGCATCTTCCCGGGCGTGGCGATCCTGATCACCGTGCTGAGCCTGAACCTGGTCGGCGACGGCCTGCGCGACACCTTCGATCCGACCCTGCGGTGATGCCGACGACGACGTGCCGCTCGGCCTGCCGACCGGGCGGCACGTTGGTACACCTGCGCTAGTGTTCGGCCGACATCACCATGGAGGGACCTCATGGCAGCCAACGAATCGGGACTCGTGCGACGCACGATCTGGGTCCTGCGGGCCGTCGCCGCGCACCCGAACGGCGTCGGACTCAGCGAGATCGCGCGGGAGTCGGGCATCCCGAAGGCGACCTGCTACCGCGTGCTCAGCGTCCTGGAGCGCGAGAGCTGGCTGACCCTCGACCCCGACACCCGGCGCTACAAGGTGTCGCTCGGGCTGCTGTCGATCGTGGGTGGCTTCCTCGACAGCAACGGCGGCTACCGCCACATGCGCCAGGTGCTGGCGGACCTGGCGGCCGACACCCAGGAGACCTGCGGCTTCGACGTGCTGCACCCGCCCAACGTCATGGTCGTGGCGCAGGCCGCCGGACCACGCCTGATCGGGCAGACGATGAAGCCGGTCCCGCGTACCCAGCCGGTCTGGTCGACCTCGACCGGCAAGGTGCTGTTGGCGATGCTCGACAAGGCCAAGCTCGACGAGTACGTCGAGGACATCGACCGCCACGGGCCGGCCTCCCTCGGGGGCGCCGACGCGTTCGTGGCGATGCTCCAGGAGATCCGCGAGCGCGGCTACGCCCACTCGCGTGACGAGCTCGAGGAGGGGGCGACGTCCGTCGCGGCCCCGGTGCGGGTGGGCGACAGCTACCCGTACGCCGTGTGGATCGGCGGACCGAGCTTCCGGCTGACGCCCGAGTGGGTGGCCGAGGTGTCGCCCCGGCTGCTGGAGGCCTCGCGCAAGCTCGGCGAGCTGTTGACCTACACCGACCTCCAGCTGCCCACCGACCTGCGGGTCTGAGCGCCCGGGCCCGCGGCCCGCGCCCTCTCGTCCGACCCCGACAGCGGCTCGGCCGGTCCTCGACCGGCCGGGCCGCTGTCGTGTGTCGGGCAGGTATCCGCGACGTATCCGCGACGTCACTTGACAAGGTCTCGCGGTGTCGTCAGTATCTGGACCAACGGTTCAACTAACGAACCAGTGACGCGAGAGGTGGAGAGATGACCATGAAGGTGCGGAAGACGGTCCGGCACCTGGAGGTGACCGAGCGGGAGAACGGGCAGGATGTGTCGCCCGCCCACCGGCTGGCCTTCGTAGGGATCGTGATCGAGAACCCGTACGGCGCCGGCTACGTCCAGGACCTGGTGACGCTCGCGGACGAGATCGCCGAGGAGATCGGGCAGCTGACCGGCCCCGCCTGCGTCGAGCTCCTCGGGGCTCCGGTCGAGGCCTTCGGCAAGGTCGCGCTGGTCGGCATCGGCGGCGAGGTCGAGCACGGCTCGGCACTGATCCACAACCTGCGCTTCGGCAACGTCTTCCGCAACGCGGCCGAGGGCAGCGAGCTGCTCCCCGCGGCAGAGAAGGTCGGCCTTCCCGGCGACCCGATCGACGTCCCCCTCAAGCACAAGAACGACGCCAAGACGCGCTCGCACCACCAGACGGTGACGCTCCAGGTGCCCGGTGCCCCGCTGCCGAACGAGATCCTCGTCGGCTGCGTCGCGGCCAGCTCCGGTCGCCCGCTGTCCCGCCTCGCGACCTTCGGTGCCGAGACCGCGGCGAGCTGACGGCCATGACGACGAGCGAGGTGGCCGCCACCTGGGACGCCGACCGGATCCGCGCGGCGGACAAGGCGTACGTGATCCACTCCTGGTCCAACCAGGGCGCCGTCAACGCGACGCCGATCGCCGGTGGCGAGGGCGCGTGGTTCTGGGACCACGAGGGCAACCGCTACCTGGACTTCCAGTCCCAGCTGGTCAACATGAACCTCGGCCACCAGCACCCCCGGATCGTCGAGGCGATCCGGGCCAAGGCGGCCGAGATGTGCTACATCGGGCCCAACTACGCCGAGCAGTCCCGCGCGCAACTCGCCGAGCTGATGGCGGAGGTGACGCCCGGTGACCTGAGGATGTCCTTCTTCACCACCGGCGGCGCGGCGGCCAACGAGAACGCGATCCGGCTCGCCCGGCACGTCACCGGCCGGCAGAAGGTGGTGGCGCGCTACCGCAGCTACCACGGCGCCACGGCCGGCGCGATCGCGCTGACCGGCGACCCGCGCCGCTGGCACGCGGAGCCCGGTCCCACCGGTGTCGTGCGGATGTTCGACCCGTACACCTACCGCTGCCCCGCCGGACACCCCGACCCGTGCCCGGTCTGCACCGGGGCACCGCACCTGGAGGAGATCCTCCAGTACGAGAACCCGAACACCGTGGCGGCGGTGATCCTCGAAACCGTCACCGGCACCAACGGCATCCTGCCGCCGCCGCCGGGCTACCTCCGGTCGATCCGCGAGGTGTGCGACCGCTACGGCATCGTCTTGATCTTCGACGAGGTGATGGCCGGCTTCGGCCGCACCGGCGAGTGGTTCGCCTGCGACCACTGGGGCGTCACGCCGGACATCCTGATCACCGCCAAGGGCCTCAACTCGGGCTACGTGCCCCTGGGCGCGATGACCGTCGACGAGCGCATCTCGGACTGGCTGATGAACAACAAGTTCTGGGGCGGGCTCACCTACGCCGGCCACCCGCTGGCCTGCGCGAGCGGCGTCGCCTCGATCGAGGCGATGCGGGAGGAGCGGATCATCGAGAACGCCCGCGAGATGGGCGCCCGGCTCAACGCCGGCCTGCACCGCCTCGCCGAGCGGCACCCGTCGATCGGCGAGGTGCGCGGGCTCGGCCTGTTCCAGGGGCTCGAGCTGGTCCGCGACCGCGCCACCCGTGAGCCGCTGGTGCCGTTCAACCCGGTCGGCGAGGCCGGCGCGCCGATGCAGGCCGTGGTGGCCGCCGCGAAGAAGCGCGGCCTCTACCTCTCGGCCAACAACAACGTGGTGCGCCTGACCCCGCCCCTGGTGATCGGCGCCGAGGACATCGACCTCGCCCTCGACATCCTCGACGACGTCCTCGTGCATGCGGACGCCGCGGGTGTGTCCTGAGCGCGCGCCCCTAGGCTGAGCATGCGGGCGCACCGGCGGGTCGCCACGGCCCTGCGGGAGCTGGGGGTCGAGACGGTCTTCGGACTGATGGGCGAGGGCAACATGCGCCCGCTCATCGACTTCGCCGGCCTCGGCGGGTCCGTGGTCGCGGCCACCACCGAGGGGGCCGCGGTCAGCATGGCCGACGGCTACGCCCGCGTGGGGCGACGGCTGGGCGTCGCGTCGGTCACCCACGGTCCCGGCGCGACCAACGCGCTGACGGCCCTGACCGAGGCGGTCCGCGCCCGGACGCCGCTGCTGCTGCTCACCGGCGACACCCCGCCGCGCGAGGACCATCTGCAGCGCTTCGACCTGCGCGGACTGGCCGCTCTCGCGGGAGCCGGCTACGTGCGGGTCGGTGCCGCCGCCGACGCCGCGGCCGACGTGGCCCGGGCCACGCGACGCGCCGCGACGGAGAGCCGGCCAGTCCTCCTCGACCTGCCGGTGCCGCTCCAGCGTCTCGACGTCGCCGACGGACCGCCGCTGCGTCCCCCCTCGCCGCTCCGGCCGGGCGCGCCGGGGGAGGAGGAGCTCGACCGGGCGCTCGGCATCCTGGCCGGAGCGCGGCGGCCGGTGATCCTCGCGGGGCGCGGGGCGCTCGACGCGAGGGACGAGATCGTGGCCCTGGCCCACTGCGTGGGCGCGCCGCTGGGTACGACGCTGCTCGGCAAGGGGCTGTTCGCGGGGGAGCCCCTGGATCTCGGCGTGATCGGGACGCTCGCCTCCGGACGCGCGCTGGAGACGGTCCAGGCGGCCGACTGCCTGCTGGTGCTGGGTGCCGGCCTCAACCGCTACACCTCGGTCGACGGCGCCCTGCTGGAGGGACGCGCGGTGGTCCAGGTCGACCGGGACCCGGCGCGGATCTCCGCCGCGGCCGAGGTCGGCCTGGTCGCCGACGTACGCCGGACGGCGGCCTCGATGCGCGAGCAGCTCATCGCGGCGGGGCAGGAGCCCGCCACGGCGCACCGCGGCGACCTCGCCGCGCTCCTCGCCGCCGAGGCCGCCGGGCCGGTCGCGAGCGCGGACGGTCCGGACACCCTGGACCCGCGGACCGTCATGCGCTGGCTGGATCGCGTGCTGCCCGCGGACCGCGTCGTGGTGACCGACACCGGACGCTTCGTCTCCGCGCCCTGGCGGCTGCTGTCGGTGCGCAGCCCCGCGGACTTCGCGCACACGTGCAACTTCGCCTCCATCGGACTCGGCCTGGGGACCGCGCTGGGCGCCGCCGTCGCCGCGCGGCGAGCGACGGTGGCGGTGGTCGGCGACGGCGGCGGCGTGATGAACCTGGTCGAGCTCGCCACCGCGGTCCGGCTGGGCCTCCCGCTGCTGGTGGTGGTCTGCAACGACGGCGCCTACGGCATGGAGTACCGGCACCTGCGGGCCGAGGACGACGATCCGTCGCCGGCGCGCTGCGTCTGGCCGGACTTCGCCGCGGTCGCCCGCGCGCTGGGGGCGCGGGCCGCGACCGTCCGCACGCGCGCCGACCTCGAGGCACTGGATGGTCGGGTCGCGGCCCTCGGGTCCGACGGCGCCGGGCCGCTGCTGGTCGACGTGCGGTGCGACCCGGACGTCGACCCGGACGCCGACCCGGCTGAGCCGGCTGGACCGGCCTGACGCGCGACCGCCGGCGGGTGTTGACAGATCGCCGCTGCGGCACCATATTACGAACCAATGGTTCAATGACTGAACCACGAGAGGAGTCTCCATGACATCGCTGCCCCTGGGAATCCACGTCGGTGAGCGGCTCAGCCTCGAGCAGACCTACTGGCAGGCGCAGGTCGCCGACGAGAACGGCTTCGAGTCGGTGTGGGTCGCGGAGGGGCGGCTCTCCCGCGACGGGATCGTGCCCGCCGCGATCATCGCCAGCCGGACGGAGAACGTGAAGATCGGGACCGGCGTCCTCAACAACAAGAGCCGCAACGCGGCACTCATGGCGGTCACCTTCAAGACCCTCGACGAGGTCGCGCCGGGTCGTGCCATCCTCGGCATCGGCGCCTGGTGGGAGCCGCTGGCGACCAAGGTGGGCCAGCCGATCTCCAAGCCGATCAAGGCCATGCGCGAGTACATCGGCGTGTGCCAGGCGCTGTTCCGCAACGAGAACGTCGAGTTCGAGGGCGAGTTCGTGCAGATGCGCGGCGTCCGCTTCGACTCGATGTACCGGGAGAACAAGCCGGTCGACATCCCGATCTACATCGGAGCGGTCGGGCCGAAGATGCTCGAACTCGCCGGCGAGATCAGCGACGGCGTGCACATGGACTTCCTGCTGCCGCCGTCGTACATGGAGGGCGCCCTGGCCGCGATCGACCGCGGCCTCGCCAAGCGGACCGACGGCCGCACGTCCATCGACCTCACCCAGATCGTGTCCTGCAGCGTCAACGACGACGACCCGCAGGAGGCGATCGACGCCTGCAAGGCCTTCCTGACGCTCTACCTGTGCCAGCAGCCGCACATCGCCGAGCACTGCGGCGTGGAGCGCGAGCTCGTCGACCGGCTCCAGGAGATCGCCGGATGGCCGGCCACCCCCGAGCAGATCAAGAAGGCCATGGCGCTGGTGCCCAACGAGCTGGTGCAGAACGTCACCGCCTGCGGCACCACCGACCAGGCCTTCGAGAAGCTCGTCTCCTACCACGAAGCGGGCGTGCGCTGCCCGATCATCTCCACCCTGGGTGACAAGGAGCGCACGCTCACCCGCCTCGCCCAGGCCGCACGGTCCTGACGCCTCGACCTCGACGGGAGAACCTCGCGATGAAGCTCGCCGCAGTCCAGCTCAAGGCCGGCGCCGACCGGTCGGAGACGATCCGCCGGGCGGAGGCCCTCGTGGACGACGCCGCCGCCCAGGGCGCCCGGATCGTCCTGCTGCCGGAGATGTTCGCGGTGCCGTTCGTGCAGCCCGAGCCCGACCCGGACTACTTCGCGCACGCCGAGGCGCTCGACGGACCGTCGAACGCGATGGCCGCGGCGGCCGCGCGACGGCACGGGATCACCGTGGTCTCCTCGGTCTTCGAGGCCAGCGCGGTGCCCGGCGTCTACCACAACACGGCGTGCACGTACGTCGGCGGCGAGCTGCGCTCGGTCTACCGCAAGTCGCACCTCCCGTTCTCCAACGGGTTCCCGGAGAAGTTCTACTTCCGGCCCGGCGAGACCCCGCCCGAGGTCGTCGACACCGGCGAGACCCGTGTCGGGACGGTGATCTGCTACGAGCGGCACTTCCCCGAGCTGAGTCGGACGGTCGCCCTCGGCGGCGGCTCGGTGCTGTGCGTCCCGGTCGCGTCGGCCAGTGCGCCGATGAAGGAGGTCTTCCAGCTCGAGCTGCGCGCCCACGCGGTCTTCAACTCGATGTTCGTCGTCTGCGCCAACCGGCACGGCGTGGAGGGGACCAAGGAGTACTTCGGTCTCTCGGCGGTCTACGGCCCCAGCGGGGAGATCCTCGCCACCGCCCCCGACGACGCGGACGGCCTGGCGCTCGCCGAGGTCGACCTGGCCCAGGTCGACGAGATCCGCCGGCGCCGGCCCTTCCTGCGGGACCGCCGCCCCGAGCTCTACGGCCGGGTGAGCGCGGCGCAGACCGCGCCGACGACGGAGCTGTCGTGACCGCGGTCGACGCCGGCGTGGCGGTGCCCGAGTCGGTGCCGGACGCGCCGTCGGATGCGCCGTCGGAGGCCGCCGACCCGCTGGCCGACGCCCACAGCCGGCTGCGCGCGGCGATCGACGTCCTCGGCTACGAGGAGCACATGTTCGCCATGCTCGCGACGGCGCGGCGGGAGATCACCGTGAGCGTCCCGCTGCGCCGTGACGACGGCACCGTGGAGGTCCTCACCGGGCATCGCGTCCAGCACAACCTGTCCCGGGGGCCGGCCAAGGGCGGTCTCCGGTTCAGCCCCGACGTGGACCTCGACGAGGTGCGGGCCCTCGCCATGTGGATGACCTGGAAGTGCGCCCTGCTGGACGTGCCCTACGGCGGCGCGAAGGGCGGGGTGCGGATCGATCCTCGGCTCTACTCGACCGGTGAGCTCGAGCGGGTCACCCGGCGCTACACCAGCGAGATCATGCCGATCATCGGCCCGGAGCAGGACATCCCGGCCCCCGACGTGGGGACCGACGAGCAGACCATGGCCTGGATCATGGACTCCTACTCGGTCAACTCCGGCCACACGGTGCTGGGCGTCGTCACGGGCAAGCCGATCTCGCTGGGCGGCTCCCTCGGCCGGGCGACCGCCACCTCGCGCGGCGTCGTGCACGTCGCCCTCGCCGCCCTCGCCGAGCGCGGCCTCGCCCCCACGGCCTCCCGCGCGGCGGTCCAGGGCTTCGGCAAGGTCGGCCGCGGCGCCGCCCGCTTCCTGGTCGAGGAGGGCGTCGCGGTCACCGCCGTGTCCGACCAGTACGGCGGCATCCGGGCGGCCCACGGGATCGACGTCGCGGCGCTCGAGGCCCACGTCGACCGCACCGGCACCGTGGTCGGCTTCCCCGGCGCCGACCCGCTCGACGGTGACGTGCTCGTCGAGGAGGACGTGGAGCTGCTCGTCCCGGCCGCCGTGGAGTGCGTGATCCGCGCCGACAACGCGGCCCGGGTCCGTGCGGCCGTCGTCGTGGAGGGTGCGAACGGGCCCACGACGCCCGAGGCCGACCGGATCCTCGAGGCCAACGGGCAGCTCGTCGTCCCCGACATCCTGGCGAACGCCGGCGGCGTCGTGGTGTCCTACTTCGAGTGGGTGCAGGCCAACCAGGCCTACTGGTGGAGCGAGGACGACGTCGAGGCGCGCCTGCGCGAGCGGATGCTCGGCGCCTGGGAGCGGGTCCGCCGCTATGCGGCCGAGCGCTCCCTCTCTCTGCGCTCCGCCGCGACCTGCCTGGCGGTCGAGTCGGTCGCCCAGGCCCACCGCCGGCGCGGGCTGTATCCCTGACCGGTCACGCCGCCGGGTCCTGACCGGGCGCGGCGGGCGCGGCGACGGCCCTGCGGGCGGGCGCCCGGCGGGCGACGCCGACGCCGAGCAGCGCGAGCGCCCCGCCGGCGTACGCGATGGTCGGCGGGACCTCGTCGAGGAACACCAGCCCCATCACGATGGTCAACGGTGGCACCAGGTAGGTCGTCACCCCGAGTGCCGAGGCGTTCATGTGCCGCAGGGCGTAGGCATAGGTCGTGAACGCGATCGCGGTGGGGAACACGCCGAGGTAGACCAGCCACAGCGTCGACGACACGGGGGCGTCGCCCACCTCGGTGACCAGCCGGCCCGCCCACGGCAGGCAGGTGACGACCCCGACGGTGCAGGCGAGCCAGGTGACGTGGACCGCGGAGAGGTCGGTGAGGAGCGGCTTCTGCAGGATCACGCTGACGGCGTACACCGCGGCGGGGATCAGGCAGAGCACGACGCCGAGCACGTCGCCGGAGCTGTCGCCGCCCGAGGTGGACAGGCCGATCACGACCACGCCGGACAGCGCCAGCGCGAGCCCGGCGGCGAGCGGGACCGTGAAGCGCTCGCCGAGGAAGAGGGCGGCGAGCACGGCGATGAGGACGGGCGCCACCTGCAGCAGCATCGACGCCGTCCCCGCGTCGACCCGCTGCTCACCGGCGTTGAGCGAGAGGTTGTAGATCCCGAACCAGAGCACGCCGATCGTCACGATCGAGACCCACTGTCGCCGGCTCGGGCGGGGCACTCCCCGTGCCAGCGCGACCGGCGCGAGTGCCAGGGCTCCCGCCGCCAGGCGGCCCAGCGACAGCGAGCCCGCGGAGAAGTCGTGGGCGAGGTGGCGGATGCCGACGAAGGCGCTGGCCCACAGCACCATGGTCACCGCGACCGCGGCCAACGGCAGCAGCCCGGCCGCCCCGGGCGTCCGTCCTCCGCTCGCGCCGGGAGCGGAGGCGGGCGCGGCGGAGTCGGCGGCGGTCACCCCGCCCACGCTAGAGGGCGGGAGTCCGGGGGTCGCGTGATTTTCAGACGTCGAACTTGTAGCCGAGCCCGCGCACCGTGACGAGGTACTTCGGCTCGCTCGGCTCCGGCTCCAGCTTGGCGCGCAGCCGCTTCACGTGGACGTCGAGCGTCTTCGTGTCACCGACGTAGTCCGAGCCCCACACCCGGTCGATGAGCTGGCCGCGGGTGAGCACGCGCCCCGGGTTGCGCAGGAACATCTCCAGCAGCTCGAACTCCTTGAGCGGCAGCCGCTGCTCGGTGCCGTCCACCGTCACCACGTGCCGCTCGACGTCCATCCGCACCGGCCCGGCCTCGAGGGTGTCGGGCAGCAGCTCGTCGCCGACGCCGCGCCGCAGGACCGCGCGGATCCGGGCGACCAGCTCGCGGGGGGAGTAGGGCTTCGTGACGTAGTCGTCGGCCCCGAGCTCGAGCCCGACGACCTTGTCGACCTCGTCGTCCTTGGCGCTGACCATGATCACGGGCACGTTCGACGTCTGGCGGATCGTCCGGCAGACCTCGGTGCCGGGGATCCCGGGCAGCATGAGGTCGAGCAGCACGATGTCCGCGCCGTTGCGGTCGAACTCCTTGAGCGCCTCGTTGCCGTCGGCCGCGATCGCGACCTCGAACCCCTCCTTGCGGAGCAGGTAGGCGAGGGCGTCGCTGTAGCTCTCTTCGTCTTCGACGACAAGTACCCGGGTCATCGGGCATCCTCCTGATCTTCGGTGCGTCCGCCCGGCGCTTCCGGGCCGGACGCGAGCGGGGCGAGCCGCACGTACGGCCCGTCCTCCTGGTTCGGGTGCTGCGGCAGGATCAGCGTGAACGTCGAGCCCTGCCCCTCGACGGACCAGACCCGCACCTCGCCGCCGTGCGTGGCCGCGACGTGCTTGACGATCGACAGGCCCAGGCCGGTGCCGCCGGTCGAGCGGTGGCGCGCGGGGTCGACGCGGTAGAACCGCTCGAAGATCCGCTCCACCTCGGCCTCGGGGATGCCGATGCCCTGGTCGATCACCGAGATCTCGACGCTGTGCCCGGCCCGCTTGCGGGTGACCACGACCCGCGAGCCCGGCTCGGAGTAGGCGACGGCGTTCGCGACGAGGTTGGACACCGCGGCCCCGACCTGCTTCTCGCTGCCGAGCACCTTGAGTCCGGCCTCGCCCTCGGTGATGACCTGGATGTCCTTGGCGTTGGCGTTCATGTCGACGAAGTCGACCGCGGACGCGACGACGTCGTCGATCGACACCGGCACCGGCGAGTCGAGCGGCTCGTCGCCCTGGAGTCGCGACAGCTCGATGATCTGCTGGATCAGCCGGGAGAGCCGGTCGCTCTCGGTCAGCATCCGGGAGGCGAACCGGTAGACCGCGTCCGGGTCGTCGGCGGCGTCCTGCACCGCCTCGGCGAGCAGGCGCATCGCGCCCACCGGGGTCTTGAGCTCGTGGCTCACATTGGCCACGAAGTCACGCCGTACGGCGTCGACCTGGCGCTCGCGGGTGCGGTCCTCGACCAGGGCCAGCACCAGCCGCGGCCCGAGCGGCGCGACCCGCGCGGTGACGTGCCGCGGCGCGCCGGCCGCCCGCGGCACGATCAGCTCGGTCTCGCGGATCTGCCCGTCGCGTCGCACCTGCCGGATCAGCCCGCCGAGCTCGTCGGAGAGCAGTGTCGTGCCGCGCACGAAGCCCATGGCGTAGGCCGGCGCGGAGGCCTTGACGACCGCGTCGGACTCGTCGACCACGACCGCGCTGCTGCGCAGGACCGAGAGCACCGCGGCCACGCCGGCGGGGAGCAGCGGCTCCTCGGGCGGCTGGAAGACCCGCTGCTGCCGGTCGCTGAGGTGCCAGGCGAGCACGGCGCCACCGGCCACGAGGGCGCCGAGGAGCGCAGCCACGAAGGCCTGCGTCGTCGGATCCACGCCTCGATCGTACGGCGCATCGGGCGCCGCGCCCCGCATCGCGGAGGCCGGGCTTCGCGATGTTCATCCTGCGTTCACCGCACTTCGCTTGCTGGACACCTCGCCTCCGTACGCTCGGGCCCATGCGTGATGCCTACACCGACCAGCTCGACGCGATCTTCGACGACCTCGCCGGAATCTCCCGCCGCGTCCAGGTCGCGGTCGGCGAGGCCACCGAGGCCCTGATGACCGGTGACTCCTCGATCGCCGAGCGGGTGATCAGCGGGGACGTCGAGATCGACCGGGCCCGCGAGAAGGTCGAGGACTCCGCCTTCGCCCTGCTCTCCCTCCAGCAGCCGGTCGCGGGCGACCTCCGCACGATCGTCGCCGCCCTCCGGATGGTCGGCGAGCTCGAGCGGATGGGCGACCTGTCCGTCCACGTGGCCAAGATCGCCCGCCTGCGGGTCCCCGACGTCGCGGTCCCCGAGGAGGTCCGCCCCACCGTCGCGCGGATGGCGGAGGTCGCCGAGGACATGGTCGGGCGGGTCACCGAGGTGATCTCCGGACGCGACGTCGAGGCCGCCATCGCGCTCGGCCGCGACGACGAGGAGATGGACCAGCTGCGCCGCCGCAGCTTCGCCGAGCTGCTCGGCGAGGAGTGGACCCACGGCGTCGAGGCGGCCGTCGACATTGCCCTGCTCGGCCGCTACTACGAGCGCATCGCCGACCACGCCGTCTCGGTCGCGAACCGGGTGATCTTCGTGGTCACCGGGCACAACCCCGCCCCCGCGGCCTGATCGACCCGGCCCGGATCGAACCCGGAATCACGCCGACCCGGCGCGTTTGAACGCGCCGGGTCGGCGCTACTCAGACGTTCAGAAGCGACGGGTCGATCCGGTCTCGGGTCAGCGACCCTGGTTGGCGACCGCGGCCGCCGCGGCGGCGGCGGCCTCCGGGTCGAGGTAGCGCCCGCCGGGGACGACCGGGGCGAGGGTGTCCTCGTCGAGCTCGTAGACCAGCGGCATGCCGGTGGGGATGTTCAGGCCGGCGATGTCGGCGTCGCTGATCCGGTCGAGGTGCTTCACGATCGCGCGCAGGCTGTTGCCGTGGGCGGCGACCAGCACGGTGTGGCCGGCGCGGAGGTCCGGCACGATCCCGGCGTCCCAGTAGGGGAGGAGCCGCTCGATGACCTGCTTGAGCGCCTCGGCGCGGGGCAGCTCCTCGCCGAGATCGGCGTAGCGGGGGTCGCCGGCCTGGGAGTACTCGTCGTCGTCGGCGAGCGGGGGCGGCGGCGTGTCGAAGGAGCGGCGCCAGAGCATGAACTGCTCCTCGCCGTACTCGTCCTTGATCGCCTTCTTGTCCTTGCCCTGCAGGGCGCCGTAGTGCCGCTCGTTGAGGCGCCAGGAGCGGCGCACCGGGATCCAGTGCCGATCGGCGGCGTCGAGCGCGAGCGCGGCGGTGTTGATCGCGCGGCGCTGCAGCGAGGTGTGGACGACGTCGGGGAGGATGCCCGCCTCGGCGAGCAGCTCGCCGCCGCGGACCGCCTCGCCGCGGCCCTTCTCGGTCAGCGCGACGTCGACCCAGCCGGTGAAGAGGTTCTTCGCGTTCCACTCGCTCTCGCCGTGGCGGAGCAGGACCAGCGTGAACGTCATCAGTGCGCCTCGCCGCCGCCGGGGCTCGGGGCCTCGTCGGCGCAGCTGAAGTTCGCGTCGTGGCTCTCGCTCGCCTCGTCGCTCGCCTCGTGGGTCGCCTCGTCGCTCTCCGCGTCGGCGCCGCCCTTGGCGGACGCGGTCGCGCTCGGGACGTCGGTGGGGACCTGGGTGTACTGGAAGCACGGCTTGACGACGGGTACGTCGAGGCTGAGCGTGGTGCCGTCGCTGAAGGTGAGGTCGAGCGGCACGATCTGGCCGGCGGTGAAGTCGCCGCTCAGCGGCACCACGGTGTCGGTCGACAGGTTGACGAAGCCACGGCCCGCGACCTCGACCGGCTCGAACTCGCCCGCGACGATGCCGGCGGACGACGACACGGCGTCGAGCGAGGCGTCGTCGCGCAGGTTGTTGGACAGCGAGCCGATCAGCCGGCCCTCGCCCTGCGCGGTCGCGAGGATCCGGATGCCGAGCGCGTCGACGTCGCCGGAGCGCTCGTTCACACCGCCGGCGATCGTGTTGACCCGATCGGTGGGGTAGTCGAATCCGCAGGCGCTCAGGGCAGTGGCGGGAACGACCGCCAGCAGCAGTCCGGCGAGCGCGGATCGGCGCAGGTGGGGCATGTCGGCGAGCCTCCGGGTCAGTTGGGTCGAAGCGGCCTCACTCTAGCGTCGGTCAACGGCTGAGTCCGACCCGGGCACTGACCACCACCAGCAGCACCACGATGACGACGGTGTAGATCGTCGAGAGCGCCAGCAGTCGGGTCGCGCCGAGCTTGAGCCCGAGCTTGAGCGGGAGATAGGTCCAGCCGTCCTCGTGGTCGGCCACCAGGCCCCACACGGCGCGGGTGAAGTGGACGCCGATGCCGAGCAGCGCCGCGAGGACCACGATCGCGGGCTCGGGCGGGCTGCCGACCGCCTTGCCGCCCCAGCCGCCGTAGGAGAGGTAGGCCGGCAGCAGGGCGAAGGACGCCGCCCACGACCACCAGGACAGGAAGCCGGTGCGCAGGACGATATTGCCGAGCATCGCCACGACGACCGACGCCCCGTAGAACGCGGCCGCCCTCACACCGGTGGTGGTCGCGAGCGGGACGAGCAGCAGGAAGCCGACGATGACGGCGTACCAGGCGGTGCCGGGCTCCAGTCGGCCGGCAGCGATCGGCTTGCCGGTCAGTCCGTGCGCCTCGTCGCGCTGGCGGTCGACGATGTCGTTGTGCCAGCCGAGGATGGTCTGGCCGACGAGCACGGTCACCAGCACCACGCCCGCCTCGCGCGCGGGGCGCCCGGCGACCGCGGCGACCAGGCCCATCGCGAGCGCGGTCGTGATCGCCTGCTTGGCGTGCGCGGCCTGCAGCAGCTGGAGAGGTACGACGTCGGCGGGGTTGCGTCCGCCGAGCAGCCAGCCGGACAGCCCGGAGCGGTCCGGCACGTGCGGCAGCGGGGGCCGCCGGAGCTCCTCGTCGTCGGCCTCGTCCGGGTCGTCGTCAGGCGCGTCGGCGACAGCCTCCTCGCGCGGGTCGGCGGTGGCCTCGACCGGCGCGTCCGCGGGAACCTCCTCGCGAAGCTCCCCTGGGAGGTCCTCGGGGCCGACCTCGAGGGTCTCCTCGGGCAGGGGCTCCTGCTCCGCGGGGGCGCCGCGGCGCCAGCGCTGCATCTTCGCCATGGCGAGCAGTATTGACCACCATCGCCCGGTGTGGGGGCGGGCCCGCCGATCGGGCGTCACGAGGCCGGCATCCCGCTGCGTGTGATCCGCCTCACCACGCCGGCGCTCGGGCGCACCACACGTTTGGCCGGTTGTCAAGCCGCCGATTGTGGCCCTGACCTGCGCAAACGCATTCGGAGAGTCCTTGGCGGCGTGGTAAGATAGGTCACCCTAGGAAGGGGTTTTGCTCATATGACTTTCACCGTCGGCGAAACGGTCGTCTACCCCAATCACGGGGCCGCGGTCATCGAGAACATCGAGATGCGGACGATCAAGGGCCAGGAACGGCAGTACCTCGTGCTTCGGATTGTCGCCCAGCAGGACCTCGTGGTCCGCGTGCCGGCCGACAACCTGGACCTCGTGGGTGTTCGGGATGTCGTGGACAAGGACGGGCTGGACCGGGTCTTCGGAGTGCTCCGCGCGGAGCACGTCGAGGAGCCGACCAACTGGTCGAGGCGCTACAAGGCGAACCTCGAGAAGCTCCACAGTGGCGACGTCATGAAGGTGGCGGAGGTCGTGCGCGACCTGTGGCGCCGCGAGCGCGACCGCGGCCTGTCCGCGGGGGAGAAGCGGATGCTGGCCAAGGCGCGCCAGATCCTGGTCTCCGAGCTCGCGCTGTGCGAGAACACCAACGAGGACAAGGCCGAGACCATCCTCGACGAGGTGCTGGCGAGCTAGTCGGCTCGGGCACCTCTCACTCCAACCCGACGACGTCATACGGTGGGTTCCGATGAACCCGCATCCGTATGACGTCGTCGGCATTTCAGCCCCCGTCGCCGGGATCGTGGTCGAGGAGGGCCGTGGCGCCCTCCCGTTCCGCCTGATCCACGGCGAGTCGCTGGTGGCCGCCGCGGCCTGGGCCGCGGGCGAGGCCGGGGTGGACCTGCTCGACCAGACGGTCCCCTGGGACGTCGTGGCCGAGCTCGAGCAGCCCCTGCTGCTGCACGACCCGCTGTGCCCGATGACGCCGCCCGACTTCCTGCGCCGGTGCGCCGAGCGGGCGTCGGTCGAGGACCGCATCATCGTGGGGGTACGCCCCGTGACCGACACGGTCAAGGAGGCGCAGGCCGCGCCCGACGGCGGCGAGACGCTCGGCGCCACGGTGGACCGGGACGGCCTGGTCGCCGTCTGCTCCCCGGTCGTGCTGCCCGCGTCGGTCGTCGCCGACCTGCTCGGCGACGGGGACGGGCTGCCGGCGACCGACTTCGTGGAGCTCGTCTCCGCCCTCCGGCAGCGGTACGGCGCCGACCGGGTCGTGCTCGCCGAGGCGCCTCCGGCCGCGCGGCGGGTGGGCTCGGACGCCGACCTCGAGCTGCTCGAGGCGCTGACCGATCCCCGTTAGCCGGCCGTGCCGGCTCAGCGGGTCCGGGGGTCGTGGGTCGGGTCGGCGTAGCGGGGCGGGCAGCCCCGGTCGACCGCGTCGGGGCGCAGCTCGAAGTGCCACGGCTCGTTGTCGTAGATCCGGCACAGGCCGTACCGCGCGCCGTGGGTGTCCAGCCAGGCGGCGGCCCGCGCCGGGCCCACGTCGACGGCGTCGCCCGACACGTGGGGCGAGGAGTCGGGGGTGGCGACCCAGCGTGCCGCCTCCTCCCGCGAGCCGTACGTCGCGACGGCGTCGTCGAGGAGCCGCTGCTGGTACTCCCGGGAGCGCCAGCCGCTGTTGACCACGATGTCGATGCCGTCGTCCACGGCGGCGGTCGCGGCCCGGCGCAGTGCGCGCAGCAGGTCCGGGTCGAGCTCGGTCACCCCGGCGTGCTCGTCGTCGTACACCGAGGTGTTGTCGGGCAGCTCGCCGTCGCCGACCGGGGCGGCGGACTCCGACGAGGACGCGGGCAGGGCGACGAGTCGGGAGCCGGCGACGCCGACCAGCGCCGCGACGAGCAGCCCGAGGAGGACGACGGCGGGCCGCAGCCGGGGCCGCGCGGGCGGGGCGGTGGGGAAGGTGGCCATGGCGAGGAGTCAAGGCCGCGCCACGTTGCCGGGGCGTATGGCGTTTTCGATATGCCGGCGATACGCGGCGACTCGTAGCATCGACCGGGTGCGGGTGCTGATCGTCGAGGACGAGCCTCTCCTGGCCGAGGCCGTCCGTGACGGCCTGCGCCTGGAGGCGATCGCGGCCGACATCGCCGGCGACGGCGACACCGCCCTGGAGCTGCTGGGCCTCAATGCCTACGACATCGCCGTCCTCGACCGCGACGTCCCGGGCCCCTCGGGGGACGAGATCGCCCGCCGCATCGTGGCCTCCGGCAGCGGCATGCCGATCCTGATGCTCACCGCGGCCGATCGGCTCGACGACAAGGCGTCCGGGTTCGCGCTCGGCGCGGACGACTACCTCACCAAGCCGTTCGAGCTCGCCGAGCTCGTGCTCCGGCTGCGCGCGCTCGACCGCCGGCGCGCCCACCACCGCCCCCCGGTCCGCGAGATCGCGGGGGTGCGGCTCGACCCGTTCCGCCGCGAGGTCTACCGCGACGACCGGTACGTCGCGCTGACGCGCAAGCAGTTCGCGGTGCTCGAGGTCCTCGTGGCGGCCGAGGGTGGTGTGGTGAGCGCGGAGGAGCTGCTGGAGCGGGCCTGGGACGAGAACGCGGACCCGTTCACCAACGCCGTGCGGATCACCGTCTCCGCGCTGCGCAAGCGGCTGGGGGAGCCGTGGGTGATCGCCACCGTGCCGGGCGTCGGCTACCGCATCGACGATCCCGGTGCCAGCGGAGCGGCCGGTGGATAGGCGTCCCGGACTGAGCGTGCGGCTCCAGCTCACCCTCAGCTACGCCGGCTTCCTGCTGCTGACCGGGGCCCTATTGCTGGCCGTGGTCTGGCTGTTCCTGCTGCGCTACGTGCCCGACGAGGCGGTCACCGTGCCGGTCCGCGGCGGGACCGACGACCCGATGCGGTCGCCGTACCTCTTCGTGCCCGGGCGCTCCGACCTGTGGGAGGCGTTCGCGCCGAAGGCCGCACTGGCGCTGGGCTTCCTGCTGGCGTGCGGACTGCTCGGCGGGTGGCTGCTGGCCGGGCGGATGCTGGCTCCGCTGGCCCGGATCACCGAGGCCACCCGGACGGCGGCGACCGGGTCGCTCTTCCACCGGATCCGGCTCCCCGGGCGCCGCGACGAGTTCCGCGAGCTGGCCGACGCCTTCGACAGCATGCTCGCGCGGCTCGACGCGCACGTGGCCGAGCAGCAGCGCTTCGCCGCCAACGCCTCACACGAGCTGCGCACGCCGCTGACGATCACGCAGACCCTGCTGGAACTGGCTCGCAAGGACCCGACCCGCGACACCGGCCGGCTCGTCGAGAGCCTGTACGCCGTCAACACCCGGGCGATCGACCTGACCGAGGCGCTGCTCGTGCTCAGCCGCGCCGACCGCCGCTCCTTCGCCCGCGAGGACGTGGACCTCTCCCTGGTCGCCGAGGAGGCCGCCGAGACCCTGCTGCCGTTCGCGGAGGCCCGCGGCGTGGTCCTCGAGACCTCCGGCGACCTCGCGGTCACCCGGGGCGAGCCGGCCCTGTTGCTGCAGCTGACGACGAACCTGGTGCACAACGGGATCGTCCACAACCTGCCCGAGGGCGGCTGGGTCCGGGTGCGGGTCGGCCGCGAGCCGGGTGCGGCGGTGCTGACCGTGGAGAACACCGGCGCGCTCCTCGCTCCGGACCTGGTCGCGACCCTCGCCGAGCCCTTCCAACGGGGGAGCCAGCGCGCGCGGACCGGCGACCAGGGGCACGCGGGGGCCGGTCTGGGTCTCGCGATCGTCACGAGCATCGCCGAGGCGCACGACGGCACGCTCACCCTCGCCGCGCGGGTCGGCGGCGGGCTGGAGGCCACCGTGCGGCTGCCGCTCGCGGTCGCGCCGACCATCTCGAGCGCTCGCTCCTAGCCCGGATCGAGTCTCAGTCGGCGAGCCGCTCGGCGGCGCGGAGGTCCTCGGCGAAGGTGACCTTGAGGTTCCCCGGGCCCGAGGGCACCGCGCGCACCTCGAGCCCCGCGGGGGCGAACTGCGCGAAGGACGCCGCGGTGTCGGTCCCGTCGAAGCCCGCCTCCGCCGCGGCTGCATAGGCCTCGATCAGCGGTACGGCGCGGAACGCCTGGGGGGTCTGCACGCCCACCAGCCGCGCCCCGGTGCCTCCGGGCGTGGGAGCCGTCGCCGGGTCGCGGGGCAGCAGACCGGCCGGCTCGACGGTGGGCACGGCGCCGCCGTAGCGACGTGCGGTGGCGATCGCCGCGGCGAACAGCTCCGCACCGGCCAGCGGCCGGGCGCCGTCGTGGATGGCGATCACGTCGACGCCGCCCGCGGCCACGCGGGGCGCGAGCACGCCGAGGGCGGCCTGCTCGGACTCCTGACGGGTGGCGCCCCCCTCGACGAGCAGCACCTCGCGCTCGCCGATCACGGGCAGGAGTGCCGTGCCGACGTCGGCACGCTCGCCGGCCCGGTGGACGACCACGACCGGGTCGACCCCGGGCACCTCGAGCGCGGTGCGCACCGACCAGGCCAGCAGGGGGTGTCCGTGCAGCGGCAGGAGGACCTTGTTGACCTCCGCGCCGACGCGACTGCCGCTCCCGGCGGCGAGGACGACGACGGCGGCGGTCGGTGGCGTGCTCACCCGGTGAGCGTAGTCAGGCGCGGGCCTGATGCCGCTCCCGGCGTACGACGCCGTCGCGGTCGGGCCGTGGCCGCCGCGCCAGCGCCCGGTCGACGAGGGCGATCAGCTCGCCGCTGACCAGCTCGCGGCGCTCGAAGGGCAGGTAGTGCCCGGCGTCCGGCGCCACGAGCAGCCGGGCACCGCGGATGCCGCGGGCGATCTTGGCGGCGTGCGCCGGCGGCGTGAGCAGGTCACGGCTGCCGACGAGGACCGTGGTCGCGATGTCGTCGAAGGCCGCCAGGTTCCCGATCCGGTCGTGGGTCATCATGTCCTTGAAGAACCCGGACATGGTCTCGGGGCGCGCATGGACGAGCTGGTCGACGGCGTGCGCGATGTCGCGGGCGCGGGCGGGCCGACCGAACAGGAACCGCCGCGCGACCTGGCGCTCGATCGTCGGGAACTTCTCGCGGCGGCTGAGGCTGAGCATCCGCGCGCGGTTCGCGAGGATGAACGGCAGCCGGTCACGCAGCACCGCGCCGGCCAGGGCGGGCAGTCCGAGCGTGATCCGGTCGAGCTCGCCGCTCGTCGTGCTGACGAAGAGGGCGCCCACGATCCGCGGCATCAGATCCGGCCGCTCCTCGGGAATGGCGGTGATCGTCATCCCGCCGACGGAGTGGCCGGCGACGACGATCGGGCCCTCGGGCGCGTAGGCGTCGACGACCCGACCGAGGTCGCGGGCGAGGTGCGGAATGGTGCAGGCGGTCTCGGGGGCACGGTCGGAGCGCCCGTGGCCGCGGTGGTCCCAGGTGACCACCCGTACGTCGCGGCCGTAGCGCGCCAGCAGGTCGGTCACCTGGTAGTGCCAGTCGGACTCGTCCGCCGTCCAGCAGTGGGAGAGCAGCACCGTCAGCGTGGCGTCCGGGCGACCGTGCGCGGTCACGTGGATCCGCAGGCCGTCCTCGGTGATCACGGTGGGGTCGGACATCCATGCCTCCTCGACATCGCTCGCGCCACCACCCTGCCACGCCCTCCGCCGCCGCGGCAGGCTTTCTGCGACGACGTGTCACACCTCTCGGCGCGGGTCAGGAGGACAGCAGCGCGGTCGCGATCGCGGCGACCCCCTCGCCACGGCCGGTCAGGCCGAGCCCGTCCGTCGTGGTGGCCGACAGCGACACGGGAGCACCCAGGACGGCGCCCAGCGCCGCCTCGGCCTCCGCTCGGCGCGGGCCCACCTTCGGCCGGTTCCCGATCACCTGCACCGCCACGTTGAGGACGGCGAAGCCGGCCGCCTCGACCCGGCGGCGGGTCTCGCCGAGCAGGGCGGCCCCGCTCGCGCCGGCCCACTCCGGCTCCGCGGTCCCGAAGTTGCTGCCGAGGTCGCCGAGCCCCGCCGCCGAGAGCAGCGCGTCGCAGGCGGCGTGGGCGGCGACGTCGGCATCGGAGTGCCCCTCGAGCCGGACGTCCTCGTCGGGCCAGGTCAGCCCGCCCAGCGCGAGCGGCGGGTCCTGCGGACCCCGGGGGACCAGCCGATGGACGTCGGAGCCGATGCCGATGCGCAGGGTCACGGGCCGATCATGCCCGAGTCCGTGCCCGCGCGAGAGTCGGGTGCGGGAGAATCGGGCAGGTGAGGACCTCCCGCACCTGGTGGCCGCTGGCCGGCCTGCTCGCCGGGGCCGTCGGCCTGGCGCTGAGCTACGCCGCCGCCGCGCTGCTGCATGTGCGGGACTCGCCGCTGGTCGCCGTCGCGGAGGGCGTCATCGCGCTGACGCCCGGCCCGGTCGCGACCTGGGCGATCGAGAGCTTCGGCACGTCTGACAAGAAGGTGCTGATCCTCGGCATCCTCGCGCTCCTCGCCGTCGCGTTCGGCTGGATCGGCCGATGGGCGCACCAGCGCTGGTGGGCGGCCGTCACGGGGTACGCCGTGCTCGCCGGCGTCGCGGTCGTCGCCGTGCTCGCCAAGCCGACGCCGGGCCTGATCGACCTCGCGCCGGTCGCGGCCGGCCTGCTCGGGTGGCTGGTCGTGCTCGCCGTGCTGGCGGAGTGGCTGCGCCGGTGGGAGCTGGTCGAGGACGGCGGCGACCCGGCCGCCGAGCCGATGCACACCCGCCGCCGGTTCTTCGCGGCCGCGGGCGGTGCGGCGGCACTGGCCGCGGCGGGCGGCCTGGTCGGTCGGATCGCGGGCACGGCACGGCGGCGGGCCGAGCAGAGCCGGCGCCTGCTGCGGATCGAGGGGATCACCGCGCCCGCCGTCCCCGACGGGGTGGGGGTCGGCGTCGAGGGCGTCTCGCCCTGGCAGACGTCGAACGAGGACTTCTACCTGATCGACACCGCCATCATCAAGCCGACCGTCGCCCCCGTCGACTGGGAGCTGCGCATCCACGGCATGGTCGAGCGCGAGCTGCGACTGTCCTACGCCGACCTGGTCCGCCGCGAGATCACGCAGGACTGGATCACGCTCAACTGCGTGTCCAACGAGGTCGGGGGCGACCTCATCGGCAACGCCTGGTGGAGCGGCGTGCGCCTGGCCGGCCTGCTCGCCGAGGCCGGTCCCCTGGCGGGAGCCGACGCGGTGCTGCAGACCTCGGAGGACGGCTGGACCTGCGGCACCCCGCTCGCGACGCTGACCGACGAGCGCAACGCGATGCTCGCGGTCGCCATGAACGGCGAGCCGCTGCCGATCGAGCACGGATTCCCGGTGCGCACCATCGTTCCCGGGCTCTACGGGTACGTCTCGGCGTGCAAGTGGGTGGTCGACATGGAGGTCACGAGGTTCGCCGACATCACGGCGTACTGGACCGAGAAGGGGTGGTCGGAGCAGGGGCCGGTCAAGATCTCCTCGAAGATCGAGGTGCCCGGCAACGGCGCCGACGTGCCCGCGGGCGCGGTCGTGTGCGCCGGGGTGGCGTGGCTCCAGCACACCGGGATCGGCGCCGTCGAGGTGCAGGTCGACGGCGGCCGCTGGCAGCGGGCCACGCTGGCAGCCGCGCCCAACCTCGACACCTGGGTCCAGTGGCGGGCCGTGGTCGACGTCGAGCCGGGGGACCACGAGCTGCGGGTCCGCGCGATCGACACCGGGGGGCGCACCCAGACCGGGACGGTCGCCGACGTGCTCCCCGACGGCGCGACCGGCTGGCACAGCATCGAGTTCAGTGCTGGTTAGGCGCGAGCGTGTCGCAGATCGTGCTCGCCGCCCGGGGCCTCGCAAGCTCGACCCCGCGGGCTTCGCACGATGCGGCTGCGCCGCCGTGCGACATGCAGCCGCGCAGCTGGTGAGGCGCGAGCGCGCCGGGTCAGCAACTCACCAGTTGCCGGCGGGCGCGGCGGGCAGCGGGTGGGCGGCGTCGCGGATGACGTACGCCGTGCCGCCGGACGCCTGCAACCAGGCCCGCTCGAGCTGCGCGCGGGGGTAGACCCGGCGCACGCCGTCGTTGCTCGCGGCGGCGGGGTCGTTGACGATGACGTCCCCGGTGGCGGTGAAGCCGACGACGACCAGCAGGTGCCCGTTGGAGGAGGAGATCGGGGCGCCGGAGAGCTCGCCGCGGGCGAACGCGAGGGAGATCACCGGCGGGATGCCGGCCTGCACGAGCAGCTCGGCGTCGGTGAGGTCGCGCAGCCGGGTCACGAACGCCTCCCCGGAGGCGCCGAGCCGTCGGGCGGCGTAGGCGGTGTTGAACGACCAGTTGCCGGTGCCGCGGTAGGCGTGGTCGTAGGTCAGGCGCGCCGTCGCGTCGACCCACGGGTCGGGGTGGCCGGCCGGGACCCAGCGGTAGCTGCCCGGTCCGGGGAGGCGACCGTAGTAGCCCAGCACCATCGCGGTCGAGGTCGGCGAGCACCAGGCCTCGCCACCGCCGCCCCACTGCGGGTAGTGGCCGGAGTGGATCATCTGGGAGTAGCGGGGGACGGTCAGCTCGACGCCGCGCGCCGCGACCGGTGCGGACGTCGGTCCGGCGGTGGCCGGGACGCGGGAGGTCATCGCCGTGACGAGGTCGACGCGGGGGGCCTTGCGGCCGCGCTCGTGGTGCACCGCGACTCGGAGGCGGTACGCCGCCAGGCCGGCCGTCTTCCAGGTGTCGGTCGCGACCCGGGTGCCGTCGTCGGCCTGCGTGCCGCCGGATCGCCGCTGGACGACCTTGTCCTTGGCGGCCCAGCGGGCCAGCACGTCCCACGACGTCTTCGCGCCTGCGGCGGTGCGACCGCGGACCTCGATCTCGATCCAGCTCGACCCGGGCGTGCGGGCGGACCACGACGTGATCAGCTCGGTGAAGTCGAACCCAGGGGAGACCCAGCGGGTCTTCCAGCGCGCGACGTCGTAGGACCGGCCGTACTTCGCGCGCGTCCCGGCCGGCTTCCACGGCCCCGGCGCGGCGAACCGCTCCAGGTCGATCCGGCGGTCGGACACCGCCGCGGCGTTGGCCGCGGCGGGATCGGTGCCCGCGGCGCCGTCCGGGCGCCCGAGGGCCAGCGTCAGGACACCCGCCACCAGGCAGGCGGCGAGGGCGAGGGACACGGCGGGGTGGGGGAAGATCCGGCGCACCCCACCACGGTATGTCACACCCGTCACTTTCGTCACACCCCGGAGTCGTGCGTCACACCCTCGCGGGAGCCGTTTCGCCGTGGCACCACGGGAAGGGTGGCGCTCGTGCTCAGACCGATCCGCGTCTTGTCGTCCGTCCTCTTCGCCGCCCTCCTCGGCCTCACCCTGCTGCCGCTGACGGCGGGTCCGGCCTCGGCCCGTCCGACGGTCGTCGGCATCGCCGTCGACGAGCAGGGCAAGCCGCTGCAGAACGTCTCCTGGGAGATCTACAGCCTGCAGGGCGGTCAGTGGATCGGCCTGCAGTTCGGGCCGAAGCTCACCGACGAGAACGGCCGCTTCAGCTACACCGGCGGCACGGTCGGCCTGAACATCGGAACCAAGTACCGGATCTGCTTCAGCGACACGTTCTACGGCTTCGGCGACGGCGGCGAGTGGACCACCGACGTCCGCCACCGGGACACCTGCTGGCGCTCCGATGGGGCCGCCTCGACGTCCGTGGACACCGCGAGCGACTGGACGGCGACGGACGGCCCCACGACGTTCAAGCTGACCCTGCCCCGCGTCGGCCTCGGCATGGCGCCCGTCGAGCCGTTCGTCCTCGGCGCCTACGAGGTGGGCAAGCCGCTCACCGCCGTCGGGCTGGAAGGCTGGCGACCGACCACCGCCACCCTCTCCTACCAGTGGCACCGGTGGGCGACCAACACCGCCCTCGAGAAGATCCCGGGTGCCACCACGCCGACCTACACCCCCACGTCCGCCGACGCGGGCAAGCGGGTGACGGTCGCGGTGACCGGCACCCTCGCCGGCTACCAGACCACCGTCCTGTACTCGGCGGGCAATATCGTCGGCTCCGGCCATGCCCGGCTCTCGTCGGCGCTGAGGATCACCGGCACGCCCGCGCCCGGCCAGACGCTGACGGCGAGCTTCGGGCCGCCCGCCGGCAGCTACTACAGCGAGATCAGCTGGTACGTCGACGGCCGTCCCCAGGTCGGCTTCACCCGGTCGAGCACGACCAGCGCCACCTTCCCCGTGACCGCGGCGATGGCCGGTGCCGCCATCGAGGCGCGGGTGATGGTGTACCTCGACGACTCCGCGGGGAACTCCGTCGACGGCAGCCGGACGGACGGGCGGGCCATGGTCCAGGCCCAGGGCGTGCGACCGCCGCAACCGCTCCCGCTCGAGGCGCGGCCGACCGTCGCCACCACCCCCGTGTCGGGCGCGACCGCCGTCGGCGCCACCCTCGCGGCTCCCGGCGACCTCACCGCGGACCCGGCCGCCACGACGACGTACCAGTGGCTGCGTGGCGGCGCACCCGTCCCCGGCGCGACCGGGGCGAACTACCGGCTGAAGTCCGCGGACGTCGGTCACCGGATCTCCGTCGCCGCCACCGTTGCGCGCCCCGGCTGGTGGAACGGCTTCCTGCGCACGTCGGCCGCCTCGGAGGTCGTCCAGGGCGTGCTGCCCGCCGGCCAGGTCAAGGTCAAGGGCACGGCGCGGGCCGGCGCGAAGCTCAAGGCGAAGGTGTCCGGCTGGGACGGCGTGACGCTGAGCTATCGCTGGTACCGCAACGGCAAGGCCATCAAGCCCGCCAAGAAGGCCTCCAAGGCGGCGTACAAGCTGACCAGGAAGGACCGCGGCAAGCGGATCACCGTCGTCGTCACCGCGACGAAGGCGTCCTACCTCCCGCAGACCGTGACGTCGAAGGCGAAGAAGGTCAAGCGCTGAGGCGCCGCTGAGGGTCGCGCGCGGGTCCGGCGACAATGCCTGCCGGACTCGCGCGGATCCCTAGACTGGCGCCGTGAGCATCCGGCTGTACGACACCGCGACCCGCGAAGTCCGTGACTTCGTGCCCCTTCACGAGGGCAGGGCGGGTCTCTACGTCTGTGGTCTCACGGTCCAGAGCGAGCCCCACGTCGGGCACGTGCGCTCGGCGGTCAACTTCGACGTCCTGCAGCGCTGGCTGCGCCACCGGGGCTACGAGGTCACGTTCATCCGCAACATCACCGACATCGACGACAAGATCCTGGCGAAGTCGGCCGACCAGGGCCGCCCCTGGTACAACCTCGCGTACGCGATGAAGCTCGAGCTCGACAAGGCGTACGCCGCGCTCAACGTCGCGCCGCCGACGTACGAGCCTGCCGCGACGGGACACATCCCCGAGATGGTCGAGCTGATCGAGCGGCTGATCGACCGCGGTCACGCCTATCCGGCCGACGACGGCAGCGGCGACGTCTACTTCGACGTGCGCTCCTGGCCGTCGTACGGCGAGCTGACCCACCAGGGCGTCGACGACATGGAGCCCGCTGCCGACGCCGATCCGCGCGGCAAGAAGGACCCGCGGGACTTCGCGCTGTGGAAGGGGCGCAAGGACTCCGAGCCGGAGACCGCGTCCTGGCCGAGCCCGTGGGGACGCGGCCGCCCCGGCTGGCACATCGAGTGCTCGGCGATGGCGGGCAAGTACCTCGGCGAGGCCTTCGACATCCACGGCGGCGGCGTCGACCTGCGCTTCCCGCACCACGAGAACGAGCAGGCCCAGTCGCGCGCGGCGGGCGGCGCCTTCGCGTCGTACTGGATGCACAACGCGTGGATCACCACCGCCGGCGAGAAGATGAGCAAGTCGCTCGGCAACACGCTCTCGATCCCCTCGGTGCTGCAGCGGGTCAGCGGCGCCGAGCTGCGGTTCTACATGGTCGCCGCGCACTACCGCTCCCACGTGGAGTTCAGCTTCGAGGCGCTCGACGAGGCGGCGGCCGGCTACCAGCGGATCGTCTCCTTCCTCGACCGGGTCGGCGACGACGCGGACCGGGCGTCGGACGAGCTGCCCGAGGCGTTCTGCGCGGCGATGGACGACGACCTCGGTACGCCGGCCGCGGTGGCCGTGCTCTACGACGCGGTGCGCGAGGGCAACCGCCTGCTCGCCGCCGGCGAGGACGCGACCGCCGCGGGCGTCGCCGTCGGGGCGATGCTGGACGTGCTCGGCGTCCACCCGCACGACCCGGCCTGGGCCGGCACCGGCGGCTCCGGCGCGGAGGAGCGCCTGACCGCGGCGGTCGACGCGCTGGTCGCCGGCCTGCTCGAGGAGCGCGCGCAGGCGCGCGCCGACAAGGACTGGTCCCGCGCCGACGCGATCCGCGACCGGATCAAGGCGGCCGGCATCGAGGTCACCGACACCCCCGACGGCCCCACCTGGAGCGTCCACTGATGGCAGGCAACTCCTCGCGCAAGGGCGCGATCCGCAAGTCGACCAAGCGACCCACCGCCGGCTCCGGCGGCCGGGTGCGGCGCGGGCTGGAGGGCAAGGGCCCGACGCCCAAGGCCGTCGACCGCGAGTACCACAAGGCGCACAAGATCGCCGAGGCCAAGAAGCGCGCCGACAAGCGCGCCGGCAGCCCGCGCGGCCCCCGGCGCAAGACGGGCGGCGACGAGTGGATCGCGGGGCGCAACCCGGTCGTCGAGGCGCTGCGCGAGCGGGTGCCGGTGACGTCGGTCTACGTCGCCGAGGGCGCCGAGCGCGACGGCCGGCTGCGCGAGGTGTTCCGCCTCGCCGCCGAGCACGGCATCGGGCTGCTCGAGGTCAGCCGCGGCGAGCTCGACCGGCTCACCGACGGCGCCGTCCACCAGGGCCTCGCCGCGCGGATCCCCGCCTACGAGTACGCCCACCCCGACGACCTCCTCGACGCCGCCGACGAGGCCGGCCAGAAGCCGCTCGTCGTGATGCTCGACTCGATCACCGACCCGCGCAACCTCGGTGCGATCGTCCGCAGCGCGGCCGGCTTCGGTGCCCACGGCGTGGTCATCCCCGAGCGGCGCGCGGCGTCGATGACCGCCGCGGCGTGGAAGACCTCCGCCGGCGCGGCCGCGCGCTGCCCCGTCGCGCAGACGGTCAACCTGACCCGGCAGATCAAGGCCTTCCAGGAGGCCGGCTGCTTCGTGATCGGCCTCGCGGCCGACGGCGACCTCACCCTGCCCGAGCTGACCGCGGACGCCGAGCTCGTCGAAGGCCCCCTCGTGCTCGTCGTCGGGTCCGAGGGCGAGGGTCTGTCCCGCCTGGTCGCCGAGAGCTGCGACCACCTGATGTCGATCCCGATGGCCGGCGTCCTGGAGTCGCTCAACGCCGGCGTCGCCGCCTCGGTGGCGCTGTACGCCGTCGCGGAGGCCCGCGCGCGCAGGTGATCTCCCCGCGCCGTCTCCTCAAGATCCTCGCCTACGCGGGGACCTGGGCCGTGCTCTCGGTCGCCATCGCGGCCGCCATCTTCGTCAACAGTGAGCGGACCGTCGAGATCGCCAGCCACGAGGCGACGCTCAGCCCCGACTTCTCCGGCGAGGTCGTGGCGCGCATGGGTCCGGTCCTCCCGGACCTGCGCATCCCCTCGGGCACCTGGGTGGGCGTCGAGGTCGAGCTCGGCAAGACCGACGTGGCGACGCTCGAGGAGCTGACCAACCGGTACGCCGCGATCGCCTCCCAACCCGAGGGTCAGATCGCCGTCGCCCAGCGGACGGTCGTCGCGATGGCGCTCGCCGCGCTGG
This sequence comes from Nocardioides segetis, assembly GCF_051390595.1. NCBI lineage: Bacteria > Bacillati > Actinomycetota > Actinomycetes > Propionibacteriales > Nocardioidaceae > Nocardioides > Nocardioides segetis. Next base: position 158,375 of record NZ_JBNINR010000008.1, read on the forward strand.
TGCAGGGCGCCGTGCTGGGCGCCGTACCCCTGCTCGTGTGGGCCGCGGTCGGGCGCACCCGGCGCCGCGAGCTGTACGCCGGGCTCCGCACCCGCGGCGGGATCGCCATGTCCGGGCTCGTGATCGTCCTGGTCGTCGTCGCCGTCGTCCCCTACGGGTGGGGCCGCTCCGACCCGCCGGCCGAGCACTGGACGGCCCTGCACGATTTCCTCGGCCCCGAGGTGCCGCTGCCCGACGAGGCGGCGGACGTGGAGGTGATGGCCGACGCGACGACCGCCCAGTCGCGGCGGCTGATCGAGAGCGGCATCAGCAGCTACCAGAAGAGCGTCGAGTTCTACTCCCAGGCCGCCGACGACGCGGCGACCCTCGAGCTGCGTCAGCCGGAGGAGGGGGAGACCGTCGTGCTGCTGGTGTCCGACCGCCACGACAACGTCGGCATGGACGAGGTCGCCCGGGCGATCGCCGACGTCGGCGGCGCCACCGCCGTGTACGACGCCGGCGACGACACCTCGACGGGCAGTCGTTGGGAGGCGTTCTCGCTCGACTCGCTGGCGGCGACCTTCGAGGACTACGACGGCCGCTGGGCGGTCGCCGGCAACCACGACAGCGGCGGCTTCGTGCGCTCCCACCTCGAGGATCTCGGCTGGACCTACTTCGACGACGAGGTGATCGACGGTCCCGGCGACTCGCGGATCCTGGGGATCGACGACCCCCGCTCCAGCGGTCTGGGCGACTGGCGCGACCAGACCGGCCTCAGCTTCGGCGAGGTGGCCGACCTGCTGGCGGATGCCGCCTGTGCCGCCGACGAGGACGGCGACCGCGTGAACACGCTGCTCGTGCACGACGCCAACATCGCGAAGCCGGCCCTGGCGCGCGGCTGCGTCGACCTCGTGCTCGGCGGCCACGTGCACGTGCAGACCGGCCCCACCGCGGTCACCGCCGAGGACGGGCGGATCGGCTACACCTACACGCTCGGCACCACCGGCGGCGCGGCGTACGCGATCGCGATCGGCAGCAAGCTGCGCCGACCGGCCAGCATCGGCCTGGTCACCTACCGCGAGGGCCGGCCGGTCGGCATCCAGTCGGTCACCCTGCAGCCCAACGGTCGCTACGAGGTGGACCCCTGGGCGGAGCTCACCTACTGACACCTCGCCACGGCCTTGGTGACGCCTCCTCTACTGTTTCCTCCGACCATTTTCTGAGGGTGACTCGGGACCGCCCCATCTCGGAAGGAATCCCAGCATGGCCAATCTCGGTGGCGGCATCCTCGGCCGCATCATCGGTGGCGTCGTCAGCATCGCGGTCGCCCTCGGCGCCTACTTCCTCTTCTTCAAGGGGCAGGAGAAGGTCGAGCAGGCCAAGGCACCCAAGGTGGGGGAGTGCCTGATCATGACCGGCTCGAGCTTCGACGCCGACCACGAGGAGATCGACTGCGGCGATGCCGAGGCGACCTACAAGATCGTCAGCGACAAGGGCAACTGCGACGAGGCGGAGCTGAACTACACGATCTCGCTCGGCAACGACCGCAGCAGCGGCAACGTCGCCGACCTGTGCCTCGACCTGAACGTCACCGAGGGCGAGTGCGTCGACCTCGGTGGCATGTCGACCCCCGCCACCAAGGTCGACTGCAGCGAGGGCGCGACCAACACCTCCATCCTGAAGGTCGTCTCGGTCGGCAAGGCCGGCGACAAGTGCGCCAACGGCTCGCAGCCGCTGGAGAACGTCACCCGCAAGACCCAGCTCTGCCTCGGGCCGGCCGCCTGAGCCGCGTCGTACCCGGCCAACGGGCGGTGAGCTCGCGCTGAGCGCGACCCGTTCGCCGGGTACGACCGCACCCGTCAGTCGACCGGAGGCTCCGGCAGGCGCCGGAGCGTCTCGGCGAGCGCGGCGTGGATCGCTCCCAGCTGGGAGTCGATCGTGTCGAAGCGTGTGTCGTGGGCGGTCAGCGTGGCCTGGAGGTCGGCGAAGAGGCCGTCGTGGGCGGTCAGCTTGGCCTGGAGGTCGGCGAAGAGGCCGTCGTGGGTGGCCTGCTTGGCCTGGATGCCGGCGAGCAGCTCGTCGATGCTCTCGATGTCATTGCCCTGCTGGTCGAGCTTGTGCTCGATCTGCTGAGGTGTGAGAGCCATGCCTGCTCCTGGTGTCGGCTGACGGGGTGTGGCGAGCCTACGTGGCGCTCCGCTCGCCCGCCATCGGCCTCGCGACTCCTGTGGAGAACCGATCCCGTGCCCGCGGCGACGTGCTGGGTGTGGCCCGAGGTGCTGCCCCGCCGGGCGGGCCCTAGGCTGTTCTCGCGATCCCCGGTTGGTCTGTCGGGCCCGAGGTGCCGCCCCGCCGGGCGGGCCCTAGGCTGGTCCCGCGATCCCCGGTTGGTCTGTCGGGCCCGAGGTGCTGCCCCGCCGGGCGGGCCCTAGGCTGGTCCCGCGATCCCCGGTTGGTCTGTCGGCAGGGCCCGCCTGACTTTGAATCAGGACAAGCGACGTAGGTTCGACTCCTACCCGGGGAGCTCAGTCGCCGCGTGGCGTCGCGCCGACCATCTGGGTGACCAGCTCGACGTGCTGGCGCGCGAGGTCCGGGGCGCCGAGCCGGCCGGTGGGACGGAACCACTTGCCGGCGTTGATGCACAGGTCGAGGATCGACTTGGCGGCGATGTCGGTGTCGACGCCGACCTCGGCGAGGGTGAACTCGCCGTCGGCGATGCCGCGCTGCAGGCAGTCCTCGAAGAGGCGCCGGATCCGCTTCTGCTGCTCGAGCACGTCGGCGGCCCGCTCCGGGGGCAGGTGTCGCCACTCGGTCTGGCTGACCAGGCCCTCGAGCTGCCGCTCGGAGTGGAAGATCGAGATCGCGCCGACCAGGGCGCGCAGCTGGGCGGTGGCGTTGTCGGCCGCGGCGGCGTGTGCGCGCAGGAGCGACTCGACGGAGTCGTTGAGGGAGCGCATGAGGATGGCGTAGAGCACGTCCTCCTTGGACCCGAAGTGGTTGTACAGCGAGCCGGCGGTGACATTGCAGGCCTGCATGATCTGGCGGACCGATGTCGCCGGGTAGCCGTGGGTGAAGAACAGCTCGGTGGCCACGTCGAGGACGCGCCGGGCGGTGTCGGTGTGGCGGGCGTCGGTCTTGGCGGATCTCACGGAGCCACCGTACCGGATATATGAACGTTTGTTGACGTAGCGGTCGCAACCCTGGTAAACAAACGTTCATGCATTCTGTGACGCCGTTCACCCGGCGCCCCGCTGCCGTCGACCTCTGCGACGTCGTGCTCGGCCGCGCGGGGTGGCGCACCTACCTCGGCGCCCTGCTGAGCGCGGCGCCGCGCTACGGCGTCGTGTTCGCCGCGCGGTTCGCCGCCATGTCCGGCCGCACGCCCGGGCAGATCCTGGACCTGCTGGCCGACGACCTCGACGGGGCGATCGAGGACCTGGCCGAGGTCGCCGCCCGGGCCTTCGAGCCCGAGGCGCGGATCGCCGAGCTCGAGGAGCACGACATCGTGCAGGTGATCCACGGCGGCCCGTGGCGGTGCGAGGGCGGCACGACGAACGACCACGTCGCCGCGATCGCCCGACGGTGCGACCGCTTCGTGCCGTGGGCCGGCGTCGCGCTGGCCGACCCGCGGGCCGCGCTGGCCGAGGCGACGCGGGCGGTCGACGAGCTCGGCATGACGGGGCTCTCGGTGATCCCCTTCCTCGACGGCGTCGACCCCGGCGACCGCGCTCTGGACGACCTGTGGACGTTCGCCGCGGACCGGCGCCTGCCGGTCTGGATCCACAGCGGGCAGCACTTCTCCGGGTCGCCCATGGCGATCAGCGGCCCGCAGGCGATCGACGCCCTGGCCGTGCGTCACCCGCGCCTGCGCATCGTGCTCGGCCACGGCGGCTGGCCCTGGGTGCTGGACGCCGTCGCGCTCCTGCAGCGCCACCCCCACGTGCACCTGGAGTTCTCCTCGCACCATCCCCGGACGATGGCCGCGGCCGGATCCGGCTGGGAGCCGCTGTTCCTGCATGGGTCGCGCTCGGTGCGCGACCGGGTCCTCTTCGGCTCCACGAGCTGGACCCACGGCCAGGGGCCGGCCGCCGTGGTCGCCGCCACCGCGGAGCTCCCGATCAGCGACGAGGTCCGCGCCGCCTGGCTGCACGGCAACGCGACGCGGCTGCTGTCCCGTGACCGGGAGATGGTCGGATGACCTCGCTCGCACAGCGCCGCGTGGTCGTGACCGGAGCGCTGGGAGGCATCGGCACCGCGGTCACCGCGCGCCTGCTCGCCGACGGCGCCCGGGTGCTGGCGGTCGACCACCCCGACGTCGTACGCCGCGACCGCGCGCCGGACGCGCCGGACCTGCACGTCGTCGGTGTCGACCTGCGCGATCCCGGGGCGTCCGGTGAGGTCGCCCGGCAGGGGACCGAGCGGCTCGGTGGGATCGACGGGCTCGTCAACAACGCGGGGATCGAGCTGCGGGCGCCGCTCGCCGACCACGCCGACGAGCGGTGGGACGCCGTGCTCGACGTCAACCTGCGAGCGCCTTTCCGGCTGGCCCGCGATCTCGCCGAGCTGCTGGCGGCCGGCCGCTCTGCCTCCGTCGTCAACGTCTGCTCGATCGCGGTGACCGGCTTCGCCGGCCAGGTCGCGTACGACGCCAGCAAGGGCGGCCTGCTGACGCTCACCCGCTCCCTCGCGGTCGAGCTGGGACCCCGCGGCGTGCGCGCCAACGCGGTCTGCCCGGGATTCATCGACACGCCGATGCTCGACGAGGGCGAGCTGCGCCCGATCGCCGAGCGCGTCGCCCGCACCCTGCCCCTGCGCCGCCTGGGCCGCCCCGCCGACGTGGCCGGCGCCGTCAGCTGGCTCCTCGGCGACGACGCGGGCTACGTCACCGGCCAGTCACTTTTCATCGATGGAGGAATGAACCGCTCATGACCACCCTGCACGAAGAGCCCGCTCTCTCCACCCTGCGGACGCACGAGCCGCGGCCGGGGATCCGGTGGATCGCCCTGAACCGGCCCGACCGGCTCAACGCGATCGACCGGGCCCTGGGCGAGGAGCTGTACGCCGTCCTGGAGCGCGCGCTCGCGGACCGTGCGACGCGGGTCGTGGTGATCACGGGCGAGGGCCGGTCCTTCTGCGCCGGCGACGACCTCGGCGCCGTCGAGGAGCACCTGCGCGGCGAGTACGAGCGCTCGCCGGTGATCGGTACGACGCCGGACCCGATGTACCTGCGGATCATCGAGATGCTGGTGACCAGCCGGGTCCCGGTGATCATGGCGGTCAACGGGGACGCGGCCGGTGCCGGCGCCGAGCTCGCGTGCGCGGGCGACGTCCGGATCGCGAGCTCGCGGGCCCGCCTGGGCAGTGCGTTGCTGAACGTCGCGCAGGCCGGCGGACTGGTGATGATGTCGCGACTCGTCGGCGCCGCGCGAGCCACCGAGATCTACCTGTCCGGAGCGCTGCTCGACGCGCACGAGGCCGAGCGCCTCGGCATCTTCACGAAGGTCGTCGAGCCGGAGGAGCTGGTCAGCGCGACGCTCGCCGAGGCGGAGCGGCTCGCGAGCGCGCCGACCGCCGCGATCGGTCTGTTCAAGGAGCTGCGCGAGCAGACGATCGGGCAGCCGGTCCAGCAGGCGCTGCGCCTGCAGAACGCCGTCCACATCCGCAACAACGCCGAGGTCGAGGACGCGCTCGAGGGCGCCACGGCCTTCATCGAGAAGCGCCGTCCGCGCTTCGCCGGGAAGTAGGGAGACACCGCCATGGGCGAGAGCATCTTCGGTCGCTTCGAGGGACACGTCGTGGTCGTGACGGGCGCCGCCTCCGGCATCGGCGCCGCGTCGCTGACGCTCTTCGAGCGCGCGGGCGCGACGGCGGTGGGCCTGGACCTGCGCGAGGGTCCCGGCATCCGGGCCTGCGACGTGTCCGACCCGGCCGCGGTCGACGCGGCACTGCGTGCGGTGGTGGCCGAGCACGGCCGCCTCGACGTGGTGCACGGGAACGCGGGGATCAGCATCCCCGGCCGCCCACACTCGATCACCGACGACGACTACCGCCGGGTGATGGGCGTGTGCTGCGACGCGAACTTCTTCCTCGTGCGCTCCGGCGTGCCGCACATGCGCGAGCGCGGCGGGGTCTTCGTCTTCACCGCCTCCATGTGCGGCGTCGGGGCGACGCCGCGCTCCTCGGTCTACAACATGGCCAAGCACGCGGTGATCGGGCTGACCCGGTCGGTCGCGGTCGACTACGGCGCCCAGGGCATCCGGGCGGTGGCCATGGTCACCGGGCCGACCCACACCGCGATGGCCGACGAGCTGTGGCCCGAGGACGGCGTGGCGCGCAACGGCTTCCTGCGGGCGACGCCGGCCGGGCGCCTCAGCCGGCCCGAGGAGCAGGCCCGGGCAGCGGTCTTCGCGGCACTCCCCGAGTCGTCGTACATGAACGGCGGCGTGATCACCGTCGACGGCGGTGCGACCGCGGGCTGGAACGAGATGGGCCTGGGGATGCTCTCGACGGCGGCATCGGCATGAGTGCCGGGTTCTGGCTCGGCGACGTCACGACGCCGATGCGCGACGGCGTGGCGCTGCAGGCCGACGTGTGGCACCACGGCGAGCCCCGTCCCGCCGTGCTCTTCCGCACGCCCTACGGCCGCCGCGCGATCACCTCCGACGTGCTGCGGCCGGTCGACTGCCTGCACGGCGGGTTCGCCGCGGTCTGCCAGGACACCCGGGGCCGGTTCGGCTCGGAGGGCGACTGGGAGCCGATCATGTGGGACCAGGAGGCGCTCGACGCCTACGACACCGTCGAGTGGGTCGCCCGCCAGGAGTGGTGCGACGGCCGGGTGATCCTCGCCGGCACGTCGTACGGCGGCATCGTCTCCTTCCTCGGCGCCGCTCGGCGCCCGCCGAGCCTGGCCGGCGTGGCCGCGGCGATGGTGACCTCGGGCAGCCGCGACCTGCGCGAGCTGGGAGGGGCGATGCGCCTCGAGCAGGTCGTCAGCTGGCTGATCTACATGGCCGCGGACTGGCTGCGGCGGCGCCCGGAGGACGCCGACGCCGAGACGGTCGCCACCCTGCACGCCCTGCTCCTCGACCCGGAGCCGGCCCTGGCGGCGCTGCCCCTGGCCGAGGGCCCGCTGGCACGGCTGCGCGGCTTCCCGATCGACGTCCCCGCGCTGCTGGCCGGCCGGGTGCCGACCACGCCCGAGTGGGAGCCGGCCGCCGTCGAGGTGCCGGTGTTCGTCACGACGGGCTGGTTCGACGTCTTCGCCTCCGCCACGATCGACGCGTTCCGCGACGCCGTCCGGGCCCATCCCGAGCTGGCGCACCGCCTCGTCGTCGGCCCGTGGGCGCACACCGGGCCGTTGCCGCACCACACCGGCGAGCTGAACTTCGGCATCACCGCCTCCGCCGCGGCGGCGACCGTGCCCGCGCAGCAGCTGGCCTTCTTCGCGGACCCCGCGGCGGTCGTCCCGCGGCACGAGGTCAGGTACTTCCTCATGGGCGCCGACCAGTGGCACGCGGCCGACGCCTGGCCGCCGCGTGCCTCCCGGTCCGAGGTGCTGCACCTGGGGCGGGCCGGCGTCCTCGGTCCCGAACCGGAGGCGGCCGGCGCCGTCGACAGCCTTGTCCACGACCCGCTCGACCCGGTGCCGAGCCGCGGCGGCCGGGTGATCCACCTCGGGCGGTCCACGCCGGGACCGATCGACCTGCGCTGGCAGCTCGACCGCTCCGATGTGCTCAGCTACCGGACCGCCGAGCTCGACGAGCCGCTCGACGTCGTGGGCGCGGTCCACGCGGACCTGACGGTGTCGGTGAGCCGGCCGGACGCCGACCTCGTCGTCCGCCTGGTCGACCTCCGTCCCGACGGGCGGGTGTACCCCGTCGCCGAGGGCGTGGTCCGGCTGAGCCACGTGCTCGGCGGCCCCGCCGACGGCGCTCCTGCCCGGGTGCGGGTCGACCTCGGCTACACCGCGCAGCGCTTCGGGCGGGGCCACCGGCTGGGCCTCCTCGTGACGGGAAGCGCCTTCCCCCACCTCGACCGCAACCTGAGCACCGGTGAGCCGTCGAGCACCTCCGCCGAGGCCCGCACCGCCGCCGTCGACCTCCACCTCGCGGACTCGACGCTCTCCATCGACGTCCACCACCAGGAAGGACAGCGCTGACATGCCGCTGTGGAACGCCACCCGCTCCGGAGGGGTGGTCGAGCTCGTCTACGACAACCCCCCACGGAACTTCCTCACCTTCGCCGCGCTCACCGAGCTAGGCGAGCATCTCACCGCGCTCGCGGACGACCCGGACACGGCGGTCGTCGTCCTGGCCAGTGCCGACCCGGAGCGCTTCATCGCGCACGCCGACCTCGACGAGCTGGCCCGGCTGGCCGACGGGCCGGTTCCGGAGGCACGGGCGTGGTACACCACGATGCGCCTGATCGAGACCATGCCGCAGCCGGTCGTCGCCGCCGTCGACGGCCAGGCCTGGGGCGGGGGACTGGAGCTGTCGCTCGCGTGCACCCTGCGCTGGGCGAGCCCGCGGGCGCACTTCTCCGCGATCGAGACCGCGCTGGGCATCATCCCCGGCGCGGGCGGATCGCAGCGCCTGATCCGGTTGATCGGGCGCGGTCCCGCGACCGACCTCGTGATCACCGGACTGCGGGTCGATGCCGCCCACGCCGAGCGGCTCGGGCTCGTCAGCCGCGTCCTCTCCGGCGACTTCCGGGCCGAGGTCCTGGCGGCCGCGACCGAGCTCGCGAACCTGCCGCGTGCCGCGGTGGCCGCGGCCAAGCGGGTCGTGCGCGAGGGAGCGGAGCTGGACCTCGGCGCCGCCCTGCGCCTGGAGGGCGGCCTGTTCGGCGAGCTGCTCGCGACGCCCGAGTCGCTGGGGCTGCAGCGCGCGGCCCGTCAGCGGTACGCCGGCGCGGAGGCCGGCGCCCCGGTCGACTTCGCGGGTCTCGGGGACTTCGCATGAGCGGCCTCGCCGTCGTGACCGGCGCGAGCCGGGGGATCGGTCGGGCGGTCGCCGAGCGGCTGGCGCGGGACGGCTTCGACCTCGCGGTCGGCTACTTCGCCCGGGCCGACGCCGCGGACGAGGTGGTGGCGGTCGCCGAGGGACGCGGGGTCCGCGCGGCGGCGTACCAGGTCGACGTGCGCTCGCCGGAGTCCTGCCGGCGGCTCGTGGCCCAGGCCCGCGCGTCCCTGGGACCGGTGCGCGCCGTCGTGTCCAACGCGACCGGCTTCGGCGCCGAGCATCCCGGCCTCGGCACCGCGCTGGGCGTCCCGGTCGAGGTGTACCAGGAGATGTTCACCGCCCGGTTGGCCGCGCTGCTGAGCCTGGTCGACGCGGCCGGCGCCGATCTGGACGACGGCGGCCGGATCGTCGCGGTGACGAGCACCGGCACCCGACGCCACGTGCCCGGCTACGCCCCCATCGCGGCGTCGATGGCCGCTGTCGAGAGCGTCGTCCGCTACCTGGCCGCGGAGCTCGGGCCGCGCGGCATCACCGCCAACACCGCGGTCGGCGGCGTCGTCGACACCGATGCCCTCGCCGAGATCACGACCGACCCCGAGCGCCTCAAGGAGGCCGTGCGCCGCGCGACGCCACTGGGCCGCGTCGGCCGCGCCGCCGACATCGCCGCGGTCGTCGGCTTCCTCTGCAGCGCGTCCGCCGACTGGGTGACCGGCCAGTCCGTGATCGCCGACGGGGGCAACGCACTGCGCTGACCGCACGACGGCTCGGGCCGGAACCGACAGACCCCAGCGCGCCGAGCGCTGTCAAGGAAGGAAGACACATGAGGAAGCTCATGACACTCAAGCGGGCGGGCGTGGTGCTGGCCACCGCCCTCACCCTCGCCCTCACCGCCTGCGGCGGGGACGGCAGCAGCGGCGCGGCGGACAAGCGACTCGACGTCGCCGTACCGGCCGACGCGTCCTCTCTCGATCCGATCCTCGGCAGCGCCGGAGGCGATCATGTGATGCTCTACCCGATCTACGAGACGCTGATCGGGTTCGACGCCGACATGGTGCCGCAGCCCGGCCTGGTCGAGTCCTGGTCGCAGGCGAGCCCGAAGGAGCTGACCCTCACGCTGCGCGAGGGGCTGACCTTCCACGACGGCACCGCCCTCGACGCGGAGGCGGTCCGGTTCAACCTCGAGCGCGCCCGCGGCGAGGGCTCGAACGTCGCGGTCGACCTCGCCTCGGTCACCGCGATCCGCGTCGACGACCCGGTCACGGTCACCCTCGAGCTGGCCGAGCCGGACGCCTCGTTGCTCATGGTGCTCGCGGACCGGGCCGGCATGATGGTCTCGCCGGCCGCCGTCGAGGCGAGCGACGGCGACGTCAGCGACAACCCCGTCGGAGCGGGACCGTGGTCGATCGTGAAGTGGAACCGCGGCCAGTTCCTGCGCGTCGAGCGGTTCGACGACTACTGGGACGCCGACGCGGCCCGGGTTCTCGAGCTCCAGTTCAACGTCGTGGCCGACCCGACCACCCGGGCCACGTCGCTGCGCTCCGGCAAGCAGGACGTCGCCCTCGGCTACGCCCCCTCCGACGCGGCCGAGCTCGACGGCGAGTCGGACGTCCAGCTGGTCCGCACGCCGCGCCTGTGGGTCGACGAGGTCTACTTCGACCTCGGCTCGGCGGAGCTGAAGGACGTGCGCGTGCGCCGGGCGCTCAACCTCGCCATCGACCGCGAGACGATCGTGAAGAGCGCCTACTTCGGCCTGGGCAGCCCGGCGTCGACCCTGTTCCCCGGCAGCTACTGGGCCGCGAACGAGGAGCTGGCCTACGACTTCGACCCGGACCAGGCGCGCGCGCTGCTGAAGGAGGCCGGTGCGTCGGACCTGTCCTTCGACATGCTGCTCAGCGCCGACGCCGGCACCGTCCGGATGGGCGAGATCCTCCAGCAGCAGTGGGCCGACGTCGGTGTCACGGTCAACCTGAAGCCGCTGGAGGGCGTCCAGGCGGTCAACGCCTACTTCGTGGACCACGCGGAGCCCGCCCTGCTCTCGGCCTTCACCGGCCGTCCCGACCCGAAGATGGCGTTCGACGTGCTCTTCGCGGACAGCAGCTTCTACAACGTCTCCGGCCTGGCGACCCCGGGTCTCGCGGAGGCGCTGGAGACCACCGACGTGTCTCTCGAGAGCGACCAGCGGGCACCCGGCTTCCGCGACGCCGCGACCGCGGTCTTCGAGAACGCCTCGTTCCTCCCGATCTCCTTCCCCGACAACCTGATCGCGCTGGGCGAGGACGTCTCCGGCTTCGAGGACAACCTCCTCGGCAAGCCGAAGTTCCTCGGCGTCTCGCTGGGCTGAGCAGAGCGACAAGACCGACAAGCAGGTGCTGACATGAGTGGAGCGTTGCTCAGCGTCGATCGTCTCGACGTCTTCTTCGGCGCGCACGGAACGCGGGTCCAGGCGCTGCACGGCGTCTCCTTCGACGTCGCGCCGGGCGAGGTCGTCGGCCTGGTCGGCGAGAGTGGGAGCGGCAAGACCGTCACCTCACTGGCGCTCATGGGCCTCCTGGACCCGCGCACCGCACGGGTCCGGGGGGAGGCACGACTCGAGGGCGAGCCGCTGTGGAACGCGTCGGGCCGCCTGCGTCCCCACGCGGAGGTCCCGATGGCGATGGTCTTCCAGGAGCCGATGACGGCGCTGGACCCCGTCTTCCGGATCGGCCACCAGCTGGGGGAGACCCTCCGGCGCCGCCAAGGGCTGAACCGGCGCCAGGCGACCGCGCGCGCCGCCGAGCTGCTCGACCAGGTCGGGATCCCCGACCCGCGGGCCCGGCTCCGGGCCTACCCGCACGAGCTCTCGGGCGGCATGCGGCAGCGCGTCGTGATCGCGCTGGCGCTGGCCTGCTCGCCCCGGCTCCTCATCGCGGACGAGCCGACGACCGCGGTGGACGCGACGATCCAGGCCCAGTTGCTCGAGCTCATCTCGGGCCTGGCCCGCGACGAGGGGATGGGGGTGGTGTTCGTGACCCACGACCTCGGTGTCGTCGCCCAGATGTGCCATCGCATGATCACCATGTACGCCGGCCGCGTGATCGAGGCCGGCGCAGTGGGGGAGGTCCTCGCCCGGCCGCTCCACCCCTACACCTCGGGTCTGCTCGCCGCTCTGCCCGATCCCCGGCACCGCGGCGGTCGGCTGCCGACCATCCCGGGCGCCGTACCGGCCCCGGGGCGGACCGCCGAGGGCTGCGTCTTCGCCGAGCGCTGCGCGCACACGCGGCCCGCGTGCGGTGCGACCCCCGAACTGCGCCCGGTGACCGGCGGTCGGGAGGTCCGGTGCGCCCGTGCCGAGGAGCTGCAGCTGGCAGGGAGCGGGTCATGAACGTGCTGATGCGACTCGACGACGTCTCGGTGCGTTTCCCGGTCGGGCGGCGACGCAGCGTCTCGGCCGTCGACGGGGTGAGCCTGGACATCGTCGCGGGCCAGACGCTCGGCCTGATCGGCGAGAGCGGCTCGGGCAAGTCGACCCTGGCACGCGCCATGCTGGGCCTGGTCCCCGCCGCCGCGGGTTCGGTCTCCTGGCAGGGCGAGGAGGTGGCCCGGATGTCGCGGCAGCGCCGTCGCGACTTCACCGGCGAGGTGCAGATGGTGTTCCAGGACCCGCACAGCGCGCTCGACCCGCGCCGACGGGTGCACCAGAGCGTCCGCGAGCCGCTCGACGTCCTCGGCCGCGGCGCCCGGGCCGATCGCGACGACCTGGTCCGGGCGGCGCTCGAGGACGTCGGGCTGCCCGCCCACCTGCACGACCGCTATCCCCACCAGCTCAGCGGCGGTCAGAAGCAGCGGGTCAACATCGCCCGGGCCCTGGTGACCCGGCCGCGGATGCTCGTGTGCGACGAGTCCGTCGCCGCGCTGGACGTGGCGCTGCAGGCGGAGATCCTCAACCTGCTCGGCGACCTGAAGGACGAGTACGACCTCACCGTCGTCTTCATCAGCCACGACCTCGGCGTGGTCGGCCACATCGCCGACCGGGTGGCCGTGATGTACCTCGGCCGGCTGGTGGAGACGGCCGCGGCCGACGTCCTGCTGGACGCGCCGCGCCACCCCTACACCGAGGCCCTGCTCTCCGCACGCCCCGACGTGCACGCGCCGGGGGCCGGCGATCGGATCATCCTGCGCGGGGACGTGCCCAGCCCGCTCGCCCCACCCTCCGGGTGCCGCTTCCATCCCCGGTGCCTGCACGCCACCGCCGCCTGCGCGGCGGAGACGCCGGTGCTCCTCCCCGTCGCGGAGGGCGGTACGTCGGCCTGTCTGCGGGTCGCGGAGCTCTACGACCCGCGCCCGGCCGACGCGACGAGGAGTGGTACCCGATGAGGATCGCCTCCGCGGTCGCGTCCCGGCTGGTCTGGACCGTGCCCACCCTGCTGCTGGCCACGCTGGTCGCCTTCCTGCTGCAACAGCTGATCCCCGGCGACCAGGCGGTGGCCCTGGCCGGCGAGTACGCGACGGACGAGAAGCTCGCGGCCATCCGTGCCGACCTGGGCCTCGACCAGCCGGTGCTGACCCGCTACCTCGACTGGATCGGCGGCGTCGTCACCGGCGACCTCGGGACGTCGTACCGCACCGGACAGCCGGTCACCGAGATCGTGCTCGACCGGCTCCCGGTGACCCTGGTGCTGACCCTCTTCGCGCTGCTCGTCGCGATCGTCATCGGCATCCCCAGCGGCGTCGCCGCCGCGCAGCGGCCCGGCAGCTGGGTCGACCGGCTGTTCACCACCGCGGCGACCGCGGGCATCGCGATCCCGAACTTCTGGCTGGGCATGATGCTGATCGCCGTCTTCGCCCTGCAGCTCGGCTGGTTGCCCGGGCCGGGCGGCGTGGACTTCGCCGACGACCCCGGCAACGCGCTGCGTGCCCTCGTCCTCCCCGCGTTCGCCCTGGGCATGGTCGGCTCGGCCGAGATCTGCCGGCAGGTCCGCTCCGCGATGATCGAGAGCCTCGGCTCCGACTACGTGCGGACCCTGCGGGCGACCGGCCTGTCCCGCTGGTCCATCGTGTGGCGGCACGCCCTGAAGAACTCGAGCCTTCCGCTGGCGACGATCCTGGGGATCCAGGTGTCCCACCTCGTCGGTGGCGCCGTGGTGGTCGAGGCCGTCTTCGGCCTGTCGGGCATCGGGTCCCTCGTCGTGGAGGCGACGAACCAGCGCGACTACGTCGTCATCCAGGCGGTGGTGCTGCTGGCCGCGGTGATCGTGCTGGTCACCAACCTGGTGGTCGACATCTCCTACCGTCTCCTGGACCCGAGGATCTCCTGATGTCGACGACGCTCAGCAAGCCCGTCCGCACCGCACCGCGCACGTCGGCGGTGATCTGGCTCAGCTACGGCATCCTCGCCGTGGTCGCGGTCGTCGTGGTCCTGGCGGACGTCTTGGCGCCCCACGCGCCGAACCACCAGGACCTCACCTCGGTGCTCCTCGGCCCCAGCGCGGAGCATCCCCTGGGCACCGACGACCTCGGCCGCGACGTCCTCAGCCGGCTGCTGCACGGCACCCGGGTCTCGATCCTCGCGGCCCTGCTGGCCGTCGGGATCGCGCTCGTCGTCGGCTTCCCGCTCGGCATCCTCGCCGGGTACGTCGGCGGATGGCCGGACGCGATCCTGATGCGGCTGCTCGACACGGTGATGGCGTTCCCCGCCCTCGTTCTCGCCATCGGCATCACCGCGATGCTGGGGCCCGACATCACCACGGCCATGATCGCCGTCGGCGTCGTGCTCACGCCGGTGGTGGTGCGGCTGACCCGGGCCCAGACGATGGCCGTGGCCGGCCAGACCTATATCGAGGCGGCGTCATCGTTCGGCGCCCGCGGCGTGCGCCGGATGATCCTGCCGCACGTCGTACCGAATGTCGTCCAGCCGATCGTCGCGCAGCTGGCCGTGCTCATGGGCTTCGCCCTGATCGCGGAGGCCAGCCTGAGCTTCCTGCAACTCGGCGTCCAGCCGCCGACGGCGTCGTGGGGCACGATCCTGGCGCGCTCCTACACGTTCCTCGAGCGCGCGCCGATGAGCATCTTCGTGCCGGGCGCCGCGATCGCGCTGACCGTCTTCGCCCTCAACATCGTGGGCGAGGAGGTCCAGCGGCTCCTCGACCCGCGCCGCAGGTGACCGCGCCGTGCGCGTCGCCCATCCGACCTGCATCATCGACACCGAACGACGGGAGACCCATGAACTCGAGTTGGCTGACCAGCAGTGCGGCCGTGCTGCCGCAGGCCCTGCGCAACCGCGCGGGCCAGCACCCGGACCGTACCCTCGTCGTGTTCGAGGACGGCCGGCGCTGGACCTACGCCGAGACGCTGCGCGAGGCCGAGCGGGTGGCCCACGCCCTGCGCGGCCTCGGCGTCGCGCCGGGCGACCGGGTGGTCTCGTGGCTGCCCACGGGTCCCGACGCGCTGCGGGTCTGGTTCGGCGTCAACCTGCTCGGTGCCGTGCTCGTGCCGCTCAACACCGCCTACCGCGGCGGCCTGCTGGAGCACTCCCTCGCACTGTCGGGCGCGTCGGTCGCGGTCGTGCACGCCGACCTGGCCGACCGGCTGGCGACCGTCGACCGTGCGGGCCTGCGCGACGTCGTCGTCGTGGGCGGGCCCGCGGCGGTCGACGGGCTGCGGGTGCACGACGCGGCGGTCCTGGACGGCGCCCCGCCGCCGGAGCCCGCCGCGTGGCCGGAGGTCATGCCGTGGGACCCGTACGCCGTCGTACTGACCTCGGGGACGACGGGGCCCTCGAAGGGCGTCGTGTGCTCCTACGCGCAGCTGTCGGCCTGTGCGGAGGCGGCCTTCGCCGGCGACTTCGGCGCCGACGACCGGTACCTGGTGACCCTGCCGCTGTTCCACGCCGGCGGGACGATCGGCGTCAACGCGGCGGTGGTGCTCGGCGGGAGCATCGTGCTCACCTCCGGCTTCAGGACCGGGGACTTCTGGGACTTCGTCCGCGCGACCGAGCCGACGCACGTCACGCTGCTGGGCGTGATGGCGACCTACCTGAGCAAGCAGCAGCCGTCCGCCGCCGACCGGGAGCACTCGCTGCGGCGGGTGTTCATGATCCCGCTGTCGGACGCCGCGACCTTCGCGGAGCGGTTCGGTGTCGAGGTCGTTGCGATGTACAACATGACCGAGGTGTCCATCCCGATCATCTCCGACCCGAACCCGGCCCAGGACGGCACGTCCGGCCGGGTCCGCCCGGGGATGGAGGTGCGGATCGTCGACGAGCACGACCTGGAGGTGCCCGACGGCACGGTCGGCGAGCTGATGGTGCGCGGCGCCGAGCCGTGGACCATCGCGACGGAGTACCTCGGTCGCCCGGAGGCGACGGCCGCGGCCTGGCGCAACGGCTGGTTCCACACCGGCGACGCGTTCCGCCGCGTCGACGGCGAGTACTACTTCGTCGACCGGATGGGCGACACGATCCGGCGGCGGGGGGAGAACATCTCGTCGTTCGAGGTGGAGAACGAGATCGTCGCGCACCCCAGCGTCTCGGAGGTGGCGATCGTGGCGACGCCGAGCCCCGACGGCGAGGACGAGGTCCTGGCCGTGCTCGCGCCGGTTCCCGGGCGGTCGATCGACGTCGCCGAGCTGGTCGAGTTCATCCGGCCCCGGATGGCGCACTTCATGGTGCCGCGCTACTTCCGCGTCCTCGACGAGCTGCCGAAGACCCCGACCAGCAAGATCCAGAAGCACGCCCTGCGGGCGGCCGGGATCACGCCGGACACGATCGACCGCGAGGACCTCGGGATCCGGATCCGCAAGGACCGCATCGGCGAGCCGGGTCGGGCCCGCTGACCCGACGACCCGTCGGGGTCAGGCCGAGCGGGGCAGGGACATCGCCCGGCCCTCGGGCGTGAGGTACGCGCCGTCGTCGAACAGGATGACGCCGTTGCAGAGGCGGCACCAGCCCTGCTCGCTGTGGTCGGCGGTCACGTGGGCGGTGCAGCAGTCGGGGTCCCCGGCGGCCGGGCACTCGGGTGAGTGGTCACACATCGTCGTGCTCCCTTTCGGTCGTTCACTCTCTCAACTCAGGTGATACGCCTGATCGGCAGCGGATGCACGCGGTTTCGCCGAACTGTGACGAAACTGCAGGGTAGGGAAAACCCCACCGCGCACCGGCGGTCCAGGACCATCGAGCCCGGCCGCCGCCGTCCCTAGCGTCGATGACATCAGATCCCGCACCCCCGGGAGACACCCCGGGACAGCCCAGGAGCAGCCATGTCAGAGACCGCCCTCGAGGTCCAGGACCTCACCCGCACCTACGGCGTCGGCGACAACGCCGTCACCGCCCTCGCCGGCGTCGACCTCGCCTTCCGGCGAGGGACCTTCACCGCCGTGATGGGACCCTCCGGGTCCGGCAAGTCGACCTTCCTCTCCTGCGCCGCCGGCCTGGACCGACCGACCGGCGGCAGGATCCTCGTCGGGGGCACCGACGTGACCGACTGGGACGAGGAGCGCCGGACCCGGCTGCGCCGCGAGCGGATCGGCTTCGTCTTCCAGGGCTTCCACCTGCTGCCCTACCTCTCCGCCGCCCAGAACGTCGCCCTCCCCAGTCGGCTCGCCGGCCGGCGGGCCGATCGCGAGCGGGTGCGCTACCTGCTCGACCGGGTCGGTCTCGCCGACCGCGCGCACCACCTGCCCGGCAGCCTCTCGGGCGGTCAGCAACAGCGGGTCGCGATCGCCCGGGCCCTGCTGACGGAGCCCGACGTCCTCCTCGCCGACGAGCCGACCGGCGCCCTCGACTCCGCCACGGCCCGTCAGGTGCTCGGCGTGCTGCGTGGCAGTGTCGCCGACCTCGGCCAGACCGTGGTGATGGTGACCCACGATCCCGTCGCCGCGTCGTACGCCGGTGAGGTGGTCTTCCTCGTCGACGGCCGCGTGGCGGGGCGGATGGCCCACCCGACGGCCGATGCGGTCGCCGGCCAGATGGCCCACCTCGACGAGCTGGTGTCGGCATGAACGCCGCCATGAACGGGCTCGCCCTGCGCAGCCTGCGGCACCGCCCGCGGGCGGCGATCGCCACCTTCCTCGCGGTCCTGCTCGGCACCCTGCTGATCGGCTCGTTCGCCACCCTGGCCGAGTCCTCGTCCGGCGCGCCCGCTCCGGACGACGGGACGCTCGTCATCCTCGGCGCGGTGGTCGGCGGCTGGGGTGCGCTGATCGTGCTGTTCTCCGTCGCGTCGACGGTCGGGATCACGACCACCCAGCGGGCCACGGAGATCGGGCTGCTGCGCACCATCGGCGCCACGCCCCGCCAGGCGCGGCGACTGATCGCCCGGGAGACCGGCGCGATCGCCGTCGCCGCGGCCGTCCTGGGGGCGCTGATCGCGTCGGTCACGGGCCGGCTGCTCTTCGACCTGATCCGCTCCGGCGGGCTCGTCGCCGACCGCACGGAGTACGACGCCGGCCCGGTCTCGGTGGCGGGCGCGGCGCTCCTGGTCCTGGCGGTCTCCGCCGTGGCGTCCACGATCGCCGCCCGGCGCGCCACCCGGGGGCCCGCGGGCGTCCTGGTCCGCGAGAGCGGTGGGGAGCGGGGCCGGATGCGCTGGTGGCGCGTGGCGATCGCGCTGGTGCTGGTGGGCTACGGCATCGCCATGGCCGTCATCACGGTCACGGTCACCGCCCACGACGACGACCCCTACGCCGCGATGTCGACGAGTGGCTCGAGCTCGATCCTGGTGGGCGTGGGGCTGGCCGTGCTGGCACCGGTCCTGCTGCGCTGGGGAGCGCGCCCCGTGCGGCTGCTGGCCGGGACGTCCGCGACGGCCCACCTGGCGTCGTACAACACCGCGCGGCGTGCCCACCTGCTCGCCGGGGTGCTCGCACCGGTCATCGTGCTCACCTCCGCCGCGGTCGGCACCCTGCTGCTCGTCGACATCGACCAGCGCACGCTGCCGGGCGGGACCGCCGACAGCGACACGATCACCCTGCTCAACAACGTGGTCGTGGGGATGATGTCGCTGTTCGCGGCGATCATGGTCGTCAACGCGTTCGTCGCGACGATCGCGCACCGCCGCGAGGAGCTCCAGCGCCTGCGCCTGATCGGCGCGACACCGCGCCAGGTGCGCGGGTCGGTCGTCGCGGAGGCCGGTGTGGTGGCCGCTGTCGGCGTGGTGCTCGGGACGCTCGCGGCGCTCACGACGGTGGTGCCCTTCGCCGTCGCCCGCGAGGAGGGCGTGATCCCCGACGGCGGCCTGTGGCTGGCGCCGGTGGTCGCGGCGGCCGTGGTCGCCCTGACGCTCGGGTCGGCGCGGGGCGCGGTGCGGAGCGTGGCGCGATGACAGACTTGGCCCCGATGGACGTGCTGGCCCCGATCCGACCGCTGCCCGTGACGCCGGTCGACGAGGCCGGCCTCTGGGAGCGGCTGCGGCTGAGCCTGGTGTCCGCGGGGTACGCCGTGTCCTTCGTCCCCGGCCTGGTGCTCGCCATCCTCACCCTGCTGTGCATCCCGCTCGGGCTGGTCGGGGCCGGCTTCGTGCTGGCCCTCGGCGTGGTCCCGGCGACGGCGGCGCTGAGCGCGGTGCACCGGCGGCTCAGCGGACGGCTGCTGGGGGAGTCGATCGACGCGTCCTACGCTCCGGCGCGGGGGGCCGCACTGGTCCGCCCGGCGCACTGGATCCGCGATCCCGCGCGGTGGCGCGACTTCGGCTTCCTCTGCTTCGCCGCGACCGGCGGCTTCGTGCTCTCGATGCTGCCGGTCGCGTTGCTGACCACGCCGATCACCTGGCTGGTCCTGGCCTTCACGGCGGGCGACTGGGCGTGGGTGCTGCTCATCGTGCTCAGCGGCCCGCTGCTGCTGACCTGGTGGGTCACGACCGAGCCCCTGGTGCGCGCCCGGGCCCGCGCGGAGCGGGCGATCCTCGGGCACGACCGGGTCGCGGAGCTCGCCGAGCGGGTCGAGCGGGTGGAGGAGTCGCGCGCCGAGACGCTCGACCACTCCGCCGCCGAGGTGCGCCGCATCGAGCGGGACCTCCACGACGGCGCCCAGGCCCGGATCGCCTCGGTCGGGATGAGCGTCGGGCTTGCCGAGAAGCTGCTGCAGACCGACCCGGAGGGCGCGGCTGCGCTGCTGCGCGAGGCCCGCGAGACCACGATGGACGCACTCGACGACCTGCGCTCCGTGGTCCGGGGCATCCATCCGCCGGTCCTCGCCGACCGCGGCCTGGCCGGCGGGATCGAGGCGCTCGCCCTGGCCCTGCCCGTCCCGGTGGCGGTGCGGGTCGACGTACCGCGCCTCCCGCCGCCGGTCGAGTCGGCCGCCTACTTCGCCGTCGCCGAGTGCCTGGCCAACACCGTCAAGCACGCCGCGGCGAGCCGGGCGTGGGTCCGTGGGTCGTACGCCGAGCAGCGGCTCCGCCTCGTCGTCGGGGACGACGGGCGGGGCGGCGCCGATCCGGCCGGATCGGGCCTCGCCGGCGTCGCCCGCCGGCTCGCCGCCTTCGACGGCACCCTCGCCGTCGACAGTCCCGCCGGAGGGCCGACCACGGTCCGGATGGAGGTGCCGTGCCTGCCGGTCTGACGACGCTGAGAGCGGTGCTCGCCGAGGACCAGGCGCTGTTGCGCGTGGGCCTGACCCGGATCCTGGAGTCCGGCGGCGTGGAGGTCGTCGAGGCGGTCGACAACGCGCCCTCCCTGGCCCGGGCGCTGGAGCGCGAGGACGTCGACATCGCGGTCGTCGACGTCCGCCTCCCGCCGACGCACACCACGGAGGGCCTGGAGGCCGCGACGACGGCACGGGCCACGCGCCGCGCGTTCCCCGTGCTGGTGCTCAGCCAGTGGGTCGAGCCGCTCTACGCCCGCGACCTGCTGGCGGGTGGCGAGGGCGCGATCGGCTATCTCCTCAAGGACCGGGTCGCCGACGTCGACGGCTTCCTCGCCGCCGTGCGCCAGGTCGCCGACGGCGGCACCGTGCTCGACCCGGAGGTCGTCGCCGCCCTGGTCAGCGCCCGCAGCCGGCCCCTCGACCGGCTCACCGAGCGTGAGCAGGAGGTGCTGACGCTCATGGCGGAGGGCCGGTCCAATGCGGCGATCGCCGCGCGACTGGTCGTCACCGAGAAGGCGGTCGGCAAGCACATCAACAACATCTTCACCAAGCTCGACCTGCCCCAGGCGCCCGACGACAACCGCCGCGTGCTGGCGGTCCTGGCCTGGCTCGACGGGCGCTGACCCGCGCCGCGCGGCGGCGTCTAGGGTGGCGACGTGACCGACCTGACCGTGATCGTCCTCGCCGCCGGCGGCGGCACCCGCATGAAGTCGAAGACGCCGAAGGTCCTCCACCGGATCGGCGGGCGCAGCATGATCGGCCACGTCCTGACAGCCGTCGGCGCGCTCGAGCCGGCGCGTGTGGTCACCGTCGTCGGGCACCAGCGCGAGCTGGTCGGCCCCCATGTCGCCGAGCTGCGGCCGGAGGCGGTGCTCGCCGTCCAGGACGAGCAGCTCGGCACCGGCCACGCCGTCCGGGTCGCGCTGGAGGCACTCGCCGAGCCGCCGCGCGAGGGCACGGTCCTCGTCGCGTACGGCGACACCCCGCTCCTCGAGGGCGCCACCCTCCGCGCGTTCACCGCGTCGCACCAGCGCGCCGGTGCCGCCGTGAGCATCCTCAGCGGGATCGTCGCCGACCCGTCGGGCTACGGCCGGGTCGTCCGCGACGACGCCGGTGTGGTCCAGGCGATCGTCGAAGAGAAGGACGCCTCCGACGCCGAGCGGGCGATCACCGAGATCAACTCCGGCATCCTCGCCTTCGACGCGGCCTTCCTCGCCGAGACCGTCGGCCGGATCGGCAACGACAACGCCAAGGGGGAGTACTACCTCACCGACGCCGTCGGGCTGGCCCGCGCCGCCGGGCGCGTCGTCACCGCCCATGCCGTGGAGGACGCCCTGCAGACCGAGGGCGCCAACGACCGCGAGCAGCTCGCCGCCCTCGGTCGTGAGCTGAACCGCCGCATCGTCCGCAGGTGGATGCGCGAGGGGGTCACCGTCATGGACCCGGCGACCACCTGGATCGACGCCGACGTCGAGCTGGCGCCCGACGTCACGATCCTCCCCGGCACGCAGCTCCTCGGCACCACGACCGTCGCCGAGGACGCGGTCGTCGGGCCCGACACGACGCTCGAGGACTGCGAGATCGGCACCGGCGCCCGCGTCGTACGCACGCACGGGCAACTCGCCGTCATCGGCGCCGGTGCCCAGGTCGGCCCGTTCGCCTATCTCCGCCCGGGCACGCTGCTGGGCGCGGAGGGCAAGATCGGCACCTTCGTCGAGACCAAGAACGCGCAGCTCGGCGCCGGCGCGAAGGTCCCGCACCTGTCCTACGTCGGCGACGCCGAGATCGGCGAGGGCACCAACATCGGCGCCGGCACGATCTTCGCCAACTACGACGGCGTCGCCAAGCACCGCACGACCGTCGGCAGGCACGCCCGGACCGGGTCCAACAACACCTTCGTCGCGCCGGTCACGATCGGCGACGGCGCCTCGACCGGGGGCGGGACCGTCGTCCGGCGCAATGTGCCGCCGGGCGCGCTCGCCGTCAGCACCTCGCCCCAGCGCAACCTCGAGGGCTGGGTCGCCTCGCGGCGCGCCGGCACCGCGCAGGCGGAGGCGGCGGCAGCCGCCGCGGGTGAACAGTCCGAAAACGGACCCGGACTTGGGGACGACGCGGGCGAGCGGGCAGAATCCTAGGTACCACCAGCGACGACCAGGGGGAGTCACAGACGTGAGCGGTCTGAAGCGGACGACCGAGAAGAACCTGATGGTCTTCTCGGGACGGGCACACCCCGAGCTGGCCGACGAGGTCGCCCGGATCCTCGACCAGGAGCTGGTCCCGACCTCGGCCTACGAGTTCGCCAACGGCGAGATCTACGTCCGCTACGAGGAGTCCGTGCGCGGCTGCGACGCGTTCGTGATCCAGAGCCACACCACTCCGATCAACGAGTGGATCATGGAGCACCTGATCATGGTCGACGCGCTCAAGCGGGCCTCCGCGAAGCGGATCACCGTGGTCATGCCGTTCTGGGGCTACAGCCGCCAGGACAAGAAGCACCGCGGTCGTGAGCCGATCTCGGCCCGCCTGATGGCCGACATGTTCAAGACCGCGGGCGCCGACCGGATCATCACCGTCGACCTGCACGCCGACCAGCTCCAGGGCTTCTTCGACGGCCCGGTCGACCACCTGATGGCGCTCCCGGTCCTCACCGACTACATCAAGGACAAGTACGGCGACCAGCCGCTCGCCGTCGTCTCCCCGGACGCCGGCCGGATCAAGGTCGCCGAGCGCTGGTCCGCCCGCCTCGACGGCGCGCCGCTGGCGTTCATCCACAAGACCCGCCGCACCGACGTCGCCAACGAGGTCGTCGCCAACCGCGTCGTCGGCGACGTCAAGGGCCGCATGTGCGTGCTCACCGACGACATGATCGACACCGGCGGCACCATCGTGAAGGCCGCCGAGGCGCTCATGGCCGACGGCGCGGCCGGCGTGATCATCGCCGCCACCCACGCGATCCTCTCCGACCCCGCCGTCGACCGGCTCAAGAACTGCTCGGCGACCGAGATCGTCATCACCAACACGCTGCCGGTGCCGTCGGAGAAGCAGTTCGACAAGCTCACCACCCTCTCGATCGCGCCGCTGGTCGCGCGAGCCATCCGTGAGGTCTTCGAGGACGGCTCGGTGACCTCGATGTTCGACGGCCACGCGTAGTTAACGGCGTTAGCTAATTGCTGCGGTTTGGGACCAAACCACGGCAAAAAGCCGTTCGAGCATGCGGTTTGTGCCCAAACGGCGGGTGATCGTGGCGACCCCGGGCGACCCGGGACGCGCTCAGTTCGACCACTGCGGGACACCCTGCGGCCGGGTCCTGGAGACCCCTCGTTCATCTGAGTCCGATGGTCTTCGCTGGTTCACGCAACCACGGAGGATCGATGAGCGTCAGGTGGGGCCGCGCGGCCCGTCGGGGACTGGTGGGTACGACGGCCGGGGCACTGCTCCTCGGCACGCTCGGGGTGGTGGCGGCGAGCGCCACCGCGGTCCCGCGCGGCGACGACCGGCCGACGTACCTCGGGAAGAGCCTCTACACGGGCGAGTTCCACTCGCACACCTCGGTCAGTGACGGCGTGAAGATGCCGGTCGACGCGTTCGACCACGTGCACGCCGAGAC
Organism: Nocardioides segetis; assembly: GCF_051390595.1. Lineage (NCBI taxonomy): Bacteria > Bacillati > Actinomycetota > Actinomycetes > Propionibacteriales > Nocardioidaceae > Nocardioides > Nocardioides segetis. The sequence continues at coordinate 182,478 of NZ_JBNINR010000008.1, forward strand.
CGAGGCCGACTTCTTCACCGTCTCCGAGCACGACGTCATGTGGGACCTGCGCAACGGCGACGACTTCATCGACGACTGGCGCGACGCCGACTCCGAGGAGTGGCGCAGGGTGCACGAGGACGCCTTCGCCTTCAACGAGGCGCAGGACGACCTCGTCGCGGTGCCGTCGATCGAGAACACCTGGTACGACGGCACCGGTCACATCAACGTCTTCAACGCCGACTGGAAGGCGACCGCCCGGGCCACGGAGAAGGGCAGCGTCGACGGCTTCGCGAACGCCTTCGGCACGGGCGACATGAAGTACGACATGTACACCTTCTTCGCCCGGATCAAGCAGGACCCGGACGCGATCGGGCAGTTCAACCACCCCAGCGCCACCGGCAAGGGACGCTTCTTCGGCTTCAACGGCCTCGACCGGGCCGTCGACGAGTCCATGGAGCTGATCGAGGTGAAGAGCGCCGCGCAGCTCGACGAGTACGTCGCCGCGCTCGACACCGGCTGGCACCTCGGTCCGGTCTGGAACGGCGACGAGCACTCGGCCACCTGGGTCAGCGGCAACCAGGCCATCAGTGGCGTCTGGGCGGACGAGCACTCCCTGGAGGGCCTGTACGCCGCCATGCGCGACCGCAGCACCTACAGCAGCCAGGACGGCAACCTCGAGCTGGCCTTCGGCGGCAACGACGAGATGATGGGGTCGATCCTGCCCGCCGACACCACCACGGTGGGCTTCGACATCCGGCTCGAGGACCCCGACGAGCGCGACGCCTTCACGAAGGTCGAGCTGGTCACCAACGGCGGAGCCGTCGCCCACGACTTCCCGGGCATCACCGGTCGGACGCTGAGCCTCGAGCACGAGCAGACCGTGGCCGCGGGGGACTGGTACTTCGTGCGGGCCACCCAGGCCGACGGCCACGTCGCGGTCTCCGCGCCGATCTGGATCGGCGAGACGACCCGCGGCGCCAACTACGCGCCCGAGATCGCCGTCGTCGGCGGCTTCCCCGCGACCGCGGCGTACGGCGCGACGATCGAGCTGCCGCAGGTCACCGTCACCGACGACTCGGGCCTCGACCCGACCGTCACCTACGAGGTGTACGACGCGTCCGGCGTCGTGGACGTCACCGACGGGGCGTTCCGTGTGCGCGGCTACGACGACCACTTCGTGGTGGTGAAGGCCGAGGACGGGCAGGGCAACATCGGCACCGAGCTGCTGCGCATCGTCGTCGACCAGGACACCCTCGACCCCGCGGGCGTCTTCCAGCACTTCGGCAGCACCGCCGTCGTGACCGAGCACGCGGGTGGGGCCGGGATCGCGGTGTCCACCGACCGCTCCATCGCGAAGGTCCACGCGCAGGTGCTCCCGGCCGGCAGCGACGACTGGTCGAGCGCCGAGGTGCTCACCTCGACCAACGACCGGCCGTACGAGGTCAACACGATCGGCAACGACGAGCCGGTCTACCAGCACTCCATCACCGGGCAGACGCTGCGCAGCCACGAGTTCGACCTCACCGGCCTGACCGACGGTGAGCGCTACCGCTACCGGTTCGGCGTGACGGTGGACGGCGCCGCTCCGTCGCCCTCCGCGCCGGGCGCGTGGACCGAGGTGCAGGGCGAGTTCGTCGCGGGTGGTGGCGGCAACGAGCCGATCTACGCCATCGGCGACCTCCAGGCCACCAGCCACGACGCCGGCGACCTCGGGATGCTGCGCGAGGTCCTGTCCACGCTCCAGGAGAAGTCGCCGGGCGGCCGCACGCTGCTGCAGACCGGGGACCTGGTCGACAACGGCGGCCGCGGGCAGTACTGGGACGAGGTGTTCGACCACGTCTTCGACGGCCTCGACGTCCAGTACGCGCCGGTCGCCGGCAACCACGAGACCTACGGGGACCTCGACTACAACGCGCACTCCGAGGAGCGCACCGCGATCTTCGGCAACATGTTCGACACCCCGAAGAACGGCGCCATCGGCGAGTCGAACTACTCCTTCGACCGCGGCGACGTACACATCGCCGTGCTCAACTCCGTGCACGACATGGACAAGCAGATCGACTGGCTCGCCAAGGACATCCGGGCCTCGGACCGCACGTGGAACGTCGTCACGGGTCACTACTCCTACTACGGCGGCTCGCACGGCAACGACGGCCCGCTCGCCGCCGACCGGCCGAAGCTCACCGCCGCGTTCGAGAAGCTCGGCGTCGATCTCTACATCGGCGGCCACGACCACATCTACAAGCGCTCCACGATCTACGACGGTCGCCTCGCGGCCGACGCCGAGGAGGAGGCGCTCGGCACGACCTTCGTCACGCTCGGCTCGGCGGGCCCCAAGTTCTACGACAACGTCGTGCACTGGTGGGACGACGTCGTCGTCGACGAGAACACCCAGATGGGCACGGTGCTCGAGGTCACCGACGCCGGGCTGGAGCTGACGACGTACGCCGTGGACGGCCGCGAGATCGACCGCTACACCGTCACGAAGCCGACCGGGCACTGGCGGATCACGTCCACGGACGTGGTCGACCGCAAGCTCGAGGGCATCGGCGTGATCAGCACCGAGGGGACGCCGGCGTCGACGACCCTCGTCGCCGCGACCTACGACAGCACCGGGCGGGAGCTGCGCGACCTCCGCACCGTTGACGTGGCGCTCGATCACCAGGGCTCGGAGCAGTTCGCCACCTTCAGCACCCCGCTGCCGGTGAACCCGAGCGACACCGTCGAGGTGTACGCCTGGGACAGCCTGGCGGGAGCCCGTCCCATGACGGCGCCGATCGTGGCCCGTGAGGGCATCGAGGGCGAGGGCACCGCAGCGGACCCCTACCTGATCACGTCCGGCGCCGACCTGGCGAAGATCGCCAACGACCCGTCCGGGCACTACCGCCTGACCACCGACCTCGACCTCACCGGCGAGACCCACTCGCAGGTCGACCGACTGGTCTCGTTCACCGGCGTCCTCGACGGCGCCGGGCACACGATCACCGGCTTCACGACGCCCGACACGCAGGGCGTGGGGCTGTTCGCCGACAACGCCGGCACGATCCGCGACCTCTCGGTCGTGGGCGACGTGGAGACCGACCGCGGCACCGTCGGCCTGGTGGCCGACGTCAACCACGGCCTCATCGAGCGGGTCCGCACGGCGGGGTCGATCACGGGCTCGACGCGGGTCGGCGGCGTGGTGGGCGACCACTACGGCACGATCCGCGACTCGTACTCGACCGCGGACGTGACGACGACCGGGCTGTACGCCGGCGGCGTGGTCGCCATCGCGATCGGCGGCTCGATCAGCGAGCGACTGCTGTCGACGGGCGCGGTGCGGGCGCAGGCGCGCAACGCCGGTGGCGTCGTGAGCTACGGCTACGAGAACACCGTCGTCACCCAGTCGGTGTCCCTCAACGACGTCGTCCAGGCGTCGTCGTTCGCGCACGCCGTCGTCGGCCGTGTGGCCGACGGGCAGATCGCCGAGCTGGCGCGCAACTACACGAGCTCGGGCGTCACGGTGACCGGCGAGAGCCTCCCCGACGCACCCGCGGCCGACAACTGGAAGGGCGAGATCGTCCCGGCCGCCGAGCTGCGGACCCCGGACTGGTTCACGGCGCTGGGCTGGGACCTCGAGGGCGTGTGGGAGTGGCATGCGAAGGCCAGGCGTCCGCTGCTGCGCGGTGCGCCCGAGCCGATCGACGATGCGACCGTGGCGCCCAGCCTCCCGCAGGACGACGACGGGTCCTACCTGATCGCCGAGCCGGCGCAACTGGCCCAGGTGACCGCGTTCCCGGAGGAGCGCTACCGGCTCGCGGCCGATCTCGACCTCGCCGGGCTCGACGTACCGCAGCTCGCCACCCGTCGCCCGTTCAACGGCGTCCTCGACGGGGCCGGCCACGAGATCCGCAACTGGACGTCGCAGGCCGGCGGCCTGTTCGCCCTGATCGGGGCGGACGGGGCCGTGCGCGACCTGGGGATCGTCGACGTGCGCATCGACAAGCCGACGGCCCGGGCGGGCGCGGTGGTCGACACGCTGCGCGGCACCGTGGAGCGGGTCTGGACCTCGGGCGAGGTCACCGCCAAGGAGTACGCCGCCGGCGTGGCCGGTGACTCCTTCGGCACCATCCGCGACGTGTACTCCACCGCGACCGTGCGGACGTCCGGCGGCAACTACGCCGGCGGCATCGTCGGTGTCGCCGACTCGCCGAGCCTGACCGAGCGGGTCTACGCGACCGGCGTGGTCACCGCGACCGGCACCTCGGGCGGCGGCATCAGTGGCTACGCCCGCAACAGCGGGACGGTGGTGCGCAGCGCCTTCGCGCTGAACCCGTCGGTCACCGGCACGACGACGACGCAGCGGGTGGTCGCCCGCTCGGCCAACGGCCAGACGGCGAGCCTGGCGGACCTCTACGCCGCCGAGTTCGTGGTGGCCGGCGTGCAGTCGGCGACCGCGACCGGACCGACCACGCTCAACGGCGCCACCGTGACCGCCGCCGACGCGGCGCGGCAGTCGACCTGGGCCGACCGGGTCGGCTTCGACTTCGAGCAGACCTGGGCGTGGGACGCCAACGGCGACCGTCCGGTCCTGCGCACCGCCACCGAGGAGGTGCCCGAGCGGCCGGGGCCGACCGCGGGGCAGGACGAGGACGGCGCGTGGCTGATCACGACCGCGGCGGAGCTGCGGGCCCTGGCGGCCCATCCGGACGAGCGGTTCCGCCTCGCCGCCGACCTCGACCTGGCCGGGACCGCGGTGCGGGTGCCCACCTTCCGCGGCACGCTCGACGGGGCCGGCCACCAGATCCGCGGGCTCCGGTCGACCGAGGGCGGGCTCTTCGGGGTGATCGACACGGCGGGCGTCGTGACCGATCTCGTGCTGGAGCAGGTGGAGATCACCAAGACCAGCAACAAGGCCGGTGGCCTCGTCGACACGCTGCGGGGCACCGTCGAGCGCGTCGGGGTGTCCGGATCCGTGAGCGCGCCGTCCTACGCCGGTGGCATCGCCGGGGACTCGTTCGGCACCCTCCGCGACGCGTGGTCGACCGCGAACGTCACGACGACCGCCGCGGCGTACGCCGGCGGGATCATCGGCGTCGCCGACGCGCCGAGCACGACCGAGCGCGTCTACGCGACCGGCGAGGTCCGGTCGGCGGCAGCCTCGGCGGGCGGCCTCACCGGCTACGCCCGCAATGCCGCGACGGTCGTCCGGCACGGTGTCGTGCTCAGCCCGGCCGTCACGGCCACCACCAACGCCCACCGGGCCATCGCGCGGTTCGCCGGCACCGAGCCGGCGACCCTCGCCGAGCTGTGGGCCGTCGACACCCTGGTGCCGACCGTGCAGGTCAGCACCGAGGTGGGACCGACGACACGCAACGGTGGCTCGCTCACCGCCGCCGAGCTGGCCGAGGAGGCAACCTGGTCGGGGATCGGCTTCGACCTCGCCCAGATCTGGCGGTGGGACGCCGAGCTCGGCCGCCCGGTCCTCCGCGTCCCGGAGCCGACGGCGACGCCCGACGGCACCGCTCTCGGCCGTCCCGCGCCGGGTTTCGCGACCCGCGCGGCGGCGACGGCGCCCGAGGCGGACGCGCCCGGTCACACCGTGGTCCCCGGCGCGGACGGTCTCGTGACGCTGGCGCTCGACCTGGGCCCGGCGGCCGCGAACGGCGAGGTCGGCATCGTGGTGCTCGACGCGACCGCGGACCAGAGCGCACCGGCCACCACCGATGTCGCCTACCTGGGACAGCGCACCCTCGACGCAGGGGGACGCGCCACCCTCGATCTGGTGCTGCCGGACGAGCCGGCCGCCTACCGCCTGGTCGCCGGGTCCTCCGCGGGCGACGTCCGCTACGTCGCGCCGCTGGACCCCGACGCACCCGTCGACCCGACCGCCCCGGCGACGGTCAGCGCGGGCGACATCGAGGTCGGCGTGGGCAGCACCGCGACCGTGACGGTGCGCGTCACCGGCGCCGAGGGGACCCCGACCGGAACGGTGCGCGTCCTCGCCGGCGCGACCGCGCTGGGATCCGCACAGCTCACCGGCGGTACGGCGCACGTCGTACTCCCGGCGCGATCGCTGCCGGTGGGCACCCACCAGCTGCGGGTGGCCTACGACGGGGACGGCGACCATGCCGCGGCGTCCACCACGGTCCGGGTGCGCGTCACCAAGGCGCCGGCGGCGGTCCGGGTGCTGAAGGTGAAGCCGAAGCGGGTCGAGGTCCGTCGGACGCGACCGGTCCTCCGGGTCCGTGTCGACGTCCCCGCCGGTGTCGCCGCCGACGGCACCGTGACGGTCAAGATCCCCGGAGCCAAGAACGTGCGGGCCGTCGTCCGCAACGGCGTGGTGCGGCTGCGCCTGCCGGCGTTCCAGCGGGTCGGCACCCGGCGGCTGAAGGTCGTCTTCGCGGGGAACGCCGAGGTCGAGAAGGCGCGGACGATCGTCAGGCTCAAGGTCCGCCGCTGAACCGGCGGCGGCTCAGGCCTCGTCGAGGCCGCGGACGAACGCGCCGAAGCCGGGCAGGGTGAACCGGACGAGGCCGTGGCCGACCGGCTCGATGACGCCCTTCTCGATCAGCCGCTCCCGCGGCACGCTGATGGCGCGGGAGTCGACCTCCATGCCGGCGGCGATGGCCGCCCGGGTGACGTTGCCGTCGCCCGCGGCGGCCATCGCGGCCAGGAAGCGCTGCTCCAGGCGCGACGCCGCGCCCCAGCGGGCCCGGTGCATCGCGGCGAGCTGGTCCCGGGCCACCGGCAGGCCCCGCTTGACGGCGGTGAGCGTGAGCCGGTCGCCGGCGCCGGGCGCGGCGGCGTCCCAGGTGGTGCTGCCGAGGAGCTGGATCAGGTAGGGATAGCCGCGCGACTCGGCCACGATCGCGGCCAGCGCCGCATCGGACCAGGCGACGCCCTCGGCCTCGGCCGGCGCGACCAGCGCCGCGCGGGCGTCGTCGTCGGAGAGCACGTCGAGGGACACGAAGCTGCTGCGCTCGCCGAAGGTCGCGGCCCGGGTCAGCGCCTCGGGGGTGACGGGCAGCCCGGCGGCGACCGTGGCGAGGGGGTTCTCGGTGCGCTCCCCGTCGAGGTTCTGCAGGGTGTTGAGCAGCACGGCCATCTCGTCGGCGGAGGCCGTGTGGAGCTCGTCGAGGAGCAGGAGCAGGCCGGCACCGCCGTGCTGGCGGACCGCCGAGGCGGCCTCGTGCAGGAGCGACTCCAACACGCCGATGGCCGCCTGCGGGGGAGCGGTCGCCTCCTTGCGCGCCACCTCGGCCTGCACCTTCGCTCCCGGCAGGCCGACCTCCACCGTCAGCCTCTCCAGCTGGCCGCGCCACCGGCTGCCGGCCGCACCGCCGGGCAGGGCGTCGGCCCGCTCCAGTGCCCGCGCGATGCTGTGCGCGATCTCGGCGAGGACGGGCTGCTGGCGCGAGCAGGCCACCCAGGCGGTCACGAACCCGGACTCCACGGCGCGGCGCTGACCGGCCCGCAGCAGCGAGGTCTTGCCGATCCCGCGGGGCGCGTGGAACACCAGCAGCGGGCCGCCGAGCTCGCCGTACGTCGCGACGCGGGCGAGCAGGCCCTCGATCCGCCGCATCTCCACGGCCCGGCCGGCCAGGATCCGCGGCACCTGACCCGGCGTGTAGGGGTTGCTCGCCATGACCGGCCTCCGTGCTGTGATACGTCTTTATACTTCGCGCAAGTATAAGCCGGTATCAACCCGCGGACCGGCCGACGACGGTCTCCCGGGCGTCGGGACCGCTCCTCCACAGCCGGGCGCCGGTCGGTGGCGCCCTGTGCCCGGATCGGGATAGCGTCGCGAGGCGTCCCCGGTCCGGGCGCTGCTCATCTCGGGAGGACCCATGCGCATCCACCGCACCGCCGGCGGCCCGCCGGCGCTCGGCCTGCTCGTGGCCGTGCTCGTCCTGCTGCTGTCCGCCGCCTGCACCGGTGACGATCCCGACGCGGATGGTCCGGGTGATCCGACCTCGTCGTGGAGTCCGACCGGGACCATGGATCCGTCGTCGTCCGGCTCCGGTGAGCCGGTCGATCCGGTCGATCCGGTGGAGCCGGAGCTCCCGGAGGTGGCGCGGGAGGCCAGTGAGGAGGGGGCGCGGGCGTTCATCGCGTACTACTGGGAGCTGATCAACTACGCGCAGGTGACCGGTGACGTGAAGGCGCTGAAGGTGGCCTCAGGGCCGAACTGTTCGGGATGCCATGAGGGTGTGCAAGGCGTCAGAGCGCTGTACAAGAGCGGCGGACGCGCCGAGGGCGGTGACTACAGCGTCGTGTTCGAACAGGTCAACCAGTTGAAGGGCAGCCCTAGCCTCCTGGCCTTCGAGGCGCTTCTGACGGTCGCCAACACGGAGCAGTTGCTGGTCCAAGGTGATGGCTCCGAGCATCGGTCGGCGGCTGGCTCCACCCGGATGGCGGTGGCGGCCCAGTGGCTCGGCGATTCCTGGCAGATGGAAGTCATGGATCCCCAATGAGGCTCGCCGTCATCGGGCTTGCGGTGGCATGGGTGATGGTGAGCCCTGCTGATGCATCTCGTGCCGACCCTGTTCCCGACCCCACGACACAAGCCGGAGTCTCCGATAACGGACTCTGGGTCGACAGCACCCGAAACGGAGACGATTCCTCACCGCCGAGCTCCGGATCCCCCGCGACGGGGTCAGCCGCTCAGCCGGTAGCGGGAGGCTTCGCCTGCCAAGGAGCTGAACAGGTCGTCGGCGAGTTCGTGGACCACTCCTTCTGCTCGGCCGACGGGGCCGAGGTGCCGGTTCTCACTGCTGAGGATGTGCGGCGGGCGTTCGCGGAGTTGGCGCTTCCGGCGGGAACGTTGAGCATCCAGCCGCCGGACGGGCTGACGTTGGTGAACTTCGAGACGAACTTCTACACCAC
>NZ_JBNINR010000009.1:0-178133 GCF_051390595.1 Nocardioides segetis
ACGAGTTGCGGATCGCGATCGTGACTTGGATCGAGAGGACCTACCACCGCCGCCGCAGGCAGGCCGGACTCGGACGATTGACCCCCATCGAGTTCGAGACCATCATGACTGCGCCAGCCACTCAGGCTGCGTGACCCAACCTGTCACCCGTTCGTGCAGCAGTCCCGATCTCGACCAACGTGCCTGGGCATCACAGTCAGAGGCTGGTGTCGAGAACGTGTCGAGGCTGGTCAGCAGCGCGGGAGCACGGTCCATAAGGTTCACAGACGAGTTCAGCGTCACCCGCCAGTCGAAGGACGACTGGTTCGACTTGGAGTGCACTGAGGAAAATGAATCGCCCCGGGTCTGATGGAGGCTCTCAATCCATGGAGGATGAGAGTCATGGCAGCACCCAGGAAGTACCCCGACGAGCTGCGTGAGCGGGCGACCCGGATGGCCGTCGAGCTCCGACAGGACGCAGCCACGAAGCAGGGCGCGATCGCTCGGGTGGCCGAGCAGTTGGGTATGCACCCCGAGACCCTGCGCAACTGGGTCCGGCAGGCCGAGATCGACGGCGGCGTCCGACCGGGCACCACGACCTGCGATGCGCAGCGGTTGGCTGAGCTCGAGCGGGAGGTCCGGGAGCTGCGGCGTGCCAACCACATTCTGAAGACGTCGGCGGCTTTCTTCGCGGCGGAGCTCGACCGCCCCACCAGCAGGTAGTTGCCTTCATCGACGCCCATCGTCACGACGTGGTCGATGGGCGCGAGGTCGGGGTCGAGCCGATCTGTGCCGTGCTGAAGAACGCCGGCGTGCAGATCGCCCCGAGCAGCTACTACGCCGCCAAGGCCAGGCGGCCTTCGGCGCGGGCGATCCGGGACGCGGAGCTGGTCGAGGACATCAAGGTCGCCCACCGGGCCAACGTCGGCGTCTACGGCGCGAGGAAGGTCCACGCCGAGCTCAACCGCGAAGGAGTCAGGGTCGCTCGGTGCACTGTGGAGCGGCTGATGCGCGCCGAGGGCCTGCGCGGGATTCCCCGGGAGAAGACCCGCAAGACCACCATCGGTGACAGCGCAGAGACCGAGCGGCCCGAGGACTTGGTGAAGCGGAAGTTCATCGCGTCCGGGCCGAACCAGCTGTGGGTGGCGGATCTGACCTACGTCAGGACTCATGCGGGCTGGACCTACGTCGCGTTCGTGCTCGATGTCTTCTCCCGGATGATCGTGGGCTGGCAGGTGTCCACCAGCCTGCGCACCGACCTGGCACTCGATGCCCTCGACATGGGTCTTTGGACCCGCCGCCGGGCCGGGCAGGACGTCACCGGCCTGGTCCATCACAGCGACCGCGGAGTCCAGTATCGAGCGATTCGCTACACCGAGCGGCTCGCCGAGGCCGAGGCCGTCGCGTCCGTCGGGTCGCGGGGCGATTCCTACGACAACGCGATGGCCGAGGCACTGAACTCCCTGTTCAAGGCCGAGTGCGTCCGCAACCCGGCGATGCGCCCCAAGGGCGGATGGAAGTCGGTAACCGACGTCGAGATCGCGGTCGCTGAATACGTCGACTGGTTCAACCACAGACGCCTTCACGGTGAGATCGGCCTCGTCCCGCCTGCCGAGTTCGAGGCCAGCTACTGGGCCAAGAACAACATCACCGACTACGTTGAAACACCCGTTCCGACCGGGGCTGGTTCCAAGTAACCGAGTCTCCACGAAACCCGGGGCGATTCAAAATCCCTTGGATGTCGATCCATTCCTGGTATTCGACGACACGGACCCCTTCTGGGCGTCGACCCATGACGACGTCATTGCCTTCTTTGGGCCTGCCCTCAACTACGTGATCAAGTCGGGAGGCAACCATGCATCGCCGCACTGGAGGAAGGCCGAGCGCAGGCTCACGTTCCCTGAGCCGAAGGAGTTCGCCCTCAGCCTGGCCATGGGTTCGCCGGACGGTGCAGGGACCGGCTCTGACTTCGCCACCCGCATGGCTGATGCGCTCGACCTCCTTCGTCGCGACAAGACTCCTCCCGGTTGGCGCAGATCTTTCCGACCAGGTATGTATGGGTGCGGTCGCTTTCCTTCGTCTATCAGCGATAGATCGCAACGAGATCCAACATGACTGCTGGGCCCTCCAGGTAGTTTTCGGCGTCCTCACCGGAGGGCTTTGTTGCTTCCATTGCCTTTCTTTCCTTGCGGGGCAACAAGTTCGAGCCGGGCAGGGCCAGGAGGGGCTTCCAACGATTCTCCGGCCAGCGCTGGGCTACCTTCCCGACGACCGTGACGAAGCCATCGAGCGCTCCGATCTCCGTAACGGATTCCGCCTTGAGTTGTGCTGCAACCTTCCAATCTGTGTCGTCCTCTCCGACGATCAGAAGATCACTGGATACCTTGTCCATGACGTCCTTCATTGCAGCCATCTCTTCGGTTGAAGGGATCCCTTGCATATCCAATTTCATCGACGAGGCCAGGGGGCTGATGGCCTGAACAAGGTCAATGATCCCGGACAGCTCCGAGCCCCCACCAGCGAGCATCTTGACGACGTCAGGGACGTAGATTTCGCATTCGACGGAGACCAGGGCGCCCTGCCCAACCGTTGCCAGCAGGTCGAGCTGTTCGAGGTCGACCCACCCCGTTTCGTCCGGCCGCGCTTGGGCGAGGCGCGCGAACCGTTCAAACTTCGCGGGCGGCGTATCAACAACCTCTCTCGTCTCGTGAGACTCCTTGCCGCGAGAACCGCTCAGTTTTGCGCCGCTTGCACCGACCGAGGCACCCATGCCGGCGTTCTTGCCACTTTGCCTCTCGATGCGGGTCGCGATCCCGTCCTCCAGCGCACCAAGGTAGTTATCGAGCGCGCGAAGATTGAGGTAGAGGAAGTTCTTCAGCATTGCTCCAGCATACTCCCGCGGACTCGCAGTCCCGTTCGATTTCCTTGCGGTGCTTAGGCGGCCTCAACCCCGCTGTTGCAAGGAGCACCTCGTTGAGTGCCTGTCCGGGAGTCTGCCAGTTCAGCGTCATTTGAGGCGGGTATTCAGACGTAGAGCGATGTCGTCGCACGCCGCCTGGGTCACGCCGATCAGGGCCGTACTCTTCGGCCAGTCCTCGCGCGGCAGTCCGTTCCTGTTCTCGTTGCTGCCGCGCTGCCAGGGCGAGTAGGGATCGGCAAAGTGGACTGGACGCCGGTCCCAAGCTTAAACGTGGCGTGCTGGGCCATCTCGGTGCCGCGATCCCAAGTGATCGACTTGATCAACTCGGTCGGCAGCGTCGAGACCATCTCGGTCAAGGTCAGCCGGATGTCTCAGGCGCGTGCCGGCCCGGGATCGGAGTGAGCGGCAGGAATCGGCTTGAGCGCTTCACCCACGCAATCACCGAACCCCTGCACTTGGCGCCCATCGCAGGTCACCCTCCCAGTGACCAGGCACTGCACGATCCGCAACCTCGGCCGGTCGGGCGCTGATCGAGACGTCCGGAGTGCACCGGATGCTGCTGCGTTTCGGGCCACCGTTCTGGGCTTTGCGCTCTAGTCGTCCCAACCTCAGGTGTCTGGCCAGCTCCCGTCGAAGCTGGCTCTTGGTCTGGACGAACAGCGCCTGATAGGTCGTCTCGTGGGACACCCGCATCGCCTCGTCGTCGGGGAACATCACCGGCAGCATCGCCGCGATCTGCTGCGGGGACCAGTCCGCCGGGACCAATTCCCAGGCCCTGTCCCGCAGTGGCGCCTGATCAAGCCGTCGCGGCACCGGCGACGTGCCCGCCGATCCGGCAACTCCTGGGCGAAGCTCGAGTCGTAGCGACCGCGATAGCCCTGCCCTGCGCCGCGCGCGATGCGACCTCGTACCGACGCCGAACCGAACCCTGACACGCCCGGTGCCAACGCAACTCACGCGACACCGTCGAGGGAGGCACCCCGATCAACGCCGCGATCGTCCGCTGCGCAGACCGACCCGATAGCCCCGCTCAATCACCGACCGCTTCCGAGCCGTCAAACGCTTCCCAGGCACGCGCCACAACCTCCACCGGACCACAACGAGTTGCAACAGCCTCTAGAAGGCCGCAGTAGAACCGTGAGAATGTAGAAGCGCCGCCGCTGGGCGGCGCTACTCGACCAGTGGAGTCCAGCAGAGTGGTGTACGACGGACCTGAGTGAGCGCGTGCCTGCAACGTAGGCGCGGCCGGCGTCCGCTAAGCGCCGCGACCACCGTTTCCGGATTCAGGGCGACGTCCACATGCCAACATGCCGACGTGATTCCGTTGGCGAGAAACCCGATCTCCCGAGCTTTAGCTCACGACCTCAGCTGGCGTCGAGGAACGCTTGGTAGCGCTCATCGAGCAGCACCCGATCGGGACGTTCCGTACGGCGCGTGGGCAGCACCATGAGCGGTTTCCCGTGGAACTCCTGGATGCCGTGGCGGAGCATCGGGCCGTCGACCTCATGCAGGACCTCGGCGTTGATCCGGACCTCGTAGTCGGGGGTGATGCCGAGGATCTGCCGGTCGTAGGCGGCGTGGTGCATCTTGCAGAGGGTGAGGCCGTTGGTGACGACGGGGCGTCCGCCGGCGCCGTCCTCGTGGATGTGGGCGGCGTCGAGGAGGTCGCTGTGGCGGAAGGAGCAGACGGCGCACGAGGTGCGGTACGCGCGGAGGACGGCGGCGCGGAACGGACGCTGGTGGAGGCGGCGCTTAGTGAGCTGCTGGCGGTACGACGGATCGAGTTCGAGCTCGACGGCCGGCCAGGTCACATCGGTCTGCGGGACGGCGTCGATGTCGACGACGAACTGCAGGTCCGCCAGCTCCTCGCCGACGAGGTAGATCGGGTACAGCGCGCTGTAGCCGCCGCCCTGGACGCCCAGCCACCAGATCAGCGGCAGCCGCTCGACCATGGCCTCGCGGAGCGCGCGGTTCTCGAAGTGGTTCGGGTCGTCGCCGCGCATCTTGTAGCGGTAGAAGCCGTCGGTCCCGACCGCGTCGTCGTAGGGCCGATTGCTGCCCTCGGGGCGGAAGACCGTCCGGAAGGACAGCGCGGCGACGAACTGCCCCGGCTTCCAGATCCCTTGCTGGGTGGGCATGAGCCGGACGGTCTCGCCGGCGAGGGTGAGTCCGCTCGTGTCGGCCTGGGTGAAGGTCTCCTTGCCCGCGGCGCGCTGCTGGTCGAGCCAGGCGAAGGCGGCATGCCGGATCGCGAGCTCACGCAGTCGCTGGTCCGGGGCCACGGCCGGATCATCTCAGGATTGGCAGAGGCGGGTTGAGCTTTGCGCCGGAATCCTCACTTCGGGCCAACAAACGCCTCGTAGCAAGGGCGCGGTGCGGATACCGTGCCCGGATGTACCAGCGGCGCCGGCCATCCCCATCCCCGCCACGCGAGGACCCGTCGGTGGCGGTGGTGGAGCAGATCCTCACCACGGCGGCCGCGCGGTCCGCGCCTCCGGTGCCGCGGCTCAACGACCGGTTCAGCGCCGATCGGGCCGTGTGGCTGTGCGCCTGCGTCACGGACTTCGGCGCCGATGCGCCGACCTGGCTGATCGTCGACTCCGACGACGGTGGCATCGCGTGGTGCAGGGTGCCGGACGGCTTCGCGGTCTCGACCTTCGTGAGTGCACCGCTCGTCACCGGCGACCACCTGCACCCCGAGCAGGTGCTGCACTGGCTGGAGGGCCGGGAGGACCGTTCCTGGCCGGGCGCCGGGACAGACCGTGAGGTCGTCGAGAGGTTGGGGCGGAAGATCCGCGATCTCCAGGCGGATTGAACGACCCTCCATCGGGTACGGCGTCGCACGGACTCTTGCGGCCGAGCCCGGACGACACCGGAGATTGTCCTGCGCGCCGGGGTGGACGTGAGGCCGGAGAAGAGGCAGGGTCGGAGGGTGCTCCGGTTCTGCCGGGCACATCTCGGAAGACACCTCATCTCGGAAGGTTGTTGAAGTGAAGAGAGCACTGACGATCGTGGCGTCGGTAGCGACGGCAGCAGCTGTGCTGGTGCCAGGGGGGAGCAGCGCCGCGCCGCAGGCTCCGCAGGTGACTCAGGCCGAGCCCGCGGCGTACACGCCGCCGGCGCCCGTGTGGGGGGCCTGCACCAACCAGCGTCTGATCGACGCGGGTGCGCAGTGCGCGATGCTCGAGGTCCCCCTCGACTACGACAAGCCCCAGGGCAAGAAGATCCAGATCGCCATCAGCCGGGTGCTGCACACCGACCCGGACTACAAGGGCATGATCGCGGGCAACCCGGGTGGACCCGGCGGCTCCGGTCTCGGCATGGCCCGCCTCGGCGCGGCGATCCCCAACGGCGTGGGCGCGAAGTACGACTGGTACGGCTTCGACCCGCGCGGTGTCGGCAGCAGCGAGCCGTCGTTGAACTGCAACCCCAACTACCCGGGTGCTGGCTACGACCGGCCGAACTACGTGCCGACGAAGAAGAAGGACATGAAGTGGTGGCAGAAGACCACCCGCAAGTACGCCAAGGCGTGCTCGAAGTCCGACGGGAAGCGGCTCCTCAAGCACATGCACACCACCGACGTCGCCCAGGACCTCGAGAGCCTGCGCAAGGCCGTCGGCGCGCCGAAGCTGAACTACTACGGCTTCTCCTACGGCACCTACCTCGGCCAGATCTACGCGACGATGTTCCCGAAGAAGGTCGGCCGGTTCGTGTGGGACGGCGTGCTCAACGCGGACCGTGCGTTCTACCAGTCCAACGTCGACCAGAACATCCAGTTCGACAAGAACATCCGCATCTACTTCAAGTGGCTGGCCCAGAACGACGCGGTCTTCGGCCTCGGCACGAGCGGCAAGGCGATCCGCAAGGGCTACTACAAGCTGCTCAAGAAGCTCGACAAGCAGCCCGCGGCCGAGGGCAGGCTGGGGCCCGACGAGCTCGGTGACGTGCTGCTCAGCGCCGGCTACTACGTCTACGACTGGAACGCCATCGGCCTCGCGTACGCGAAGCTCGTGAAGACCGGCGACGGCTCGGACCTGATCGCGATGTACGCCGAGCCCGGCGACGACAACGGCTTCGCCGTCTACAACGCCGTGCAGTGCACCGACGCGAAGTGGCCGGGGTGGAAGCAGACGGAGGCCGACGCCTGGCGCGTGCACAAGAAGCACCCGTTCCTGACGTGGGGCAACACCTGGTACAACGCGCCCTGTCTCAACTGGCCGGCGAAGTCGCGGGAGGCGTTCGACGTCAGCGGCAAGAAGGTGAAGTCGCCGATCCTGATGATCGCCGAGACCAAGGACGCCGCCACGGTGTTCTCCGGCGCGGTGGCCACGCGCAAGGCGTTCCCGACCTCGTTCCTCATCGAGGGCAAGGGCGGTACGACGCACTCCGGGTCGCTGTCCGGCATCGCCTGCACCGACGACCTGGTGGCGAGCTACCTCGACACCGGCGTGCTCCCGAAGCGCAGCAAGAAGAAGCGCAGCGACCTGAAGTGCGACCCGGTCCCGCCGCCGACGGCGAGCACGTCGGCCCGGGGCACCAGCCCGCTGACGGTCGACGACCGGATGCCGGCCGACCTGCGCCGGCTGATCGTCGAGGCGCAGGCCTCCGGGCGCTGATCGATGATGAGGTGACGGGGGTCGAGCAGACGGGGTGATCCCCACCCACGAGCGGGCGTCGGCGATCTCGTCGGCGCCCGCTCGCATCTGCGGCGCCCCCGCGCGTGGCATGGCAAGATGCGGCGGGTGAGCGGCATGGGGCGGGTCGGTGCGGTACTTGGCGCCTTCGTCGTCCTCGCCGGTCTCTCCGCCTGCAGCGGCGATCCCGAGCCGGTCAAGCAGCAGGTGCCGGAACCCGAGGTTGCCGTCGCCGAGTACGACGCCTCGAAGGAGCC
Source organism: Nocardioides segetis (assembly GCF_051390595.1). Taxonomy (NCBI): domain Bacteria; kingdom Bacillati; phylum Actinomycetota; class Actinomycetes; order Propionibacteriales; family Nocardioidaceae; genus Nocardioides; species Nocardioides segetis. The sequence continues at coordinate 7,791 of NZ_JBNINR010000009.1, forward strand.
CTCCGCCGCCGTGCTCGCACTCGTGCCGGCCGCGGCGACGACGCTCGAGGTCACCGACTTCGACCAGCTGCGCCTCGTCCTCGGGTTCTCCACCCTCGACGAGGCCACGCCCGCCCCCGAGCGCGAGCGGTTCTGGCAGCGGATCCGGAAGACCGCGGCCCTCTCCGAGGGCCTGCTGCGGCCGTTCGACCAGCGGCTGCGCAACCAGTTCGGCGTCAGCCAGGACGACGTCGCCTGGGAGGCGCGCTGGTCCGGGGCGGGCGGCCCGGCCGACGCGGGCTGGGTGCTCGCCTTCCACGACGACCTGCCGATGGCCGCGGTGCAGCGGGCGATCGAGGCCGGGGTCGGTCCGCTCGCGGGGGCGGTCGTCGACGAGGCACGCCGCCTGGTCACCGCGACCGCGCCTCCCGCGCCGGCCGACTCGTGGGGCGCCGACCCTGAGCTGGTCGCGCTCACCGGGAGCGAGGCCGTGTCGACGTACGTCGAGCGTGGATGCACGCCCTTCGCCACCGTCTTCGGCGCGGGGATCGAGGAGCAGCTCGCCGCGGCGCCGGCCGCCGCGCTCCACGGCCTCGACGAGCTCGAGGCCTGGTCGGTCGCCCTCGGCACGGAGCTGGTGACGGTGCAGCTCGGCAAGGCGCGCAGCGACGCCTTCGACCGGGTCCGGCTGGCCGACGTGATGCCGCCGACCGACCCGGAGTTCGGGCTGGTCATGAGCCGCGGCGTCGCCGACCCGTCGAGCGGCCGGCTGGGCTACACCCTGGCCGATCCGCCCGCCGCCGCCCGGCTGGTGCGCGAGCGGCGGCTGCCGTTCACGGTCTGTCCGAGCTGAGCGCGTCGTACTGCGCCCGGTCGTGGGCGCAGATGATGGTGACCTCGTCGCCGCGGGCGAGCTCCTGCAGCCGCGCGAGGTTGGCCACGCGCTGGCGGTTGTCGACCGCCATCAGCCGCTGGAACGCCGCGAGCGAGGCCGGGCAGGTCGGCGGTTCCTGCAGCTGCCCGCTGTGGAAGAAGGCGTCGCCGGCGTGGAGCAGCCACCGTCCGTCGTCGCGGCGTACGGCGACCCCGGCGTGGCCGCGCGTGTGGCCGTGCAGCGGGATGATCACGACGTCGTCGCCGAGCGCGGTGACCGACGCGAACCCGAACCAGTCGTCGCCGTCCTCGCGGTGCAGCGTCCACTGCGGCCGGTGCGCCCACTGGCCGGCGACGTAGCGGGCCTTCTCGCGCGCGGTCGGGCGGGTGGCGGCGGCGTGCTCGGTCGCGTGGATGTGCACGCGGGCGTGGGGGAAGTCGCCGATGCCGCCCGCGTGGTCGAGGTCGAGATGGGTCAGCAGGATGTCGGTGACGTCGGCCGGGTCGTGGCCGCGCGCCTTCACCTGCGCGAGCGCCGTCTCGCCCGGGTCGAGGGCGGGGCGCACCGTGGTGAGGAAGGGTCGACCGAGCCGGCGGCGGTCGGCGAGATCGCCGGTGCCGAAGCCGGTGTCGACCAGGGCGAGGCCGTCCGGACGCTCGAGGAGCAGCACGTGGGCGACCATGGGGGGAGCGAGCGGCGGCCGCATGGTCGCGCAGTTGAGGTGGTGGATCCGCACGGGCGTCAGCCTGTCATGGTCACAGCGACAGGTCGTGGAGGCGCTGGACGGTCGGAGACGTCGGCACCGTGCTCGGGTCGGGCGCGGTGCCGAACAGCCGGTCCGCCGTCCCGGCCGAGGTGACCGTGAACCAGTAGTGCTCGCTCTTGTAGTGGTGCAGCCGGTGGTTGCGCCAGACCTTGCGGTACCACGCGGACTTCGGCCGGTAGTCGCTGTGCAGCAGGTAGTGGGTCCACTCGTAGGCCGACTTGATCGCGTAGACCGCCGTCAGCAGCGTGAACATCGCGGCGGTGGTCGGGGTGACCAGCCAGGCCAGTGCGGTCCACGCCGGCGCGAGCCAGAGCTGGGCCTGCCACGGGATGAACACGAGCGGGATGGCGCGCGGGTCGGCGTGGTGGGCGCGGTGCTTGCGGGCCAGCAGCGGGTCGACGGTGAGCGGGCCGAGCCGACGGGGCCTCCAGTGCAGGATGAACACGTGGACGACCCACTCCACGACCGGCAGGATCGCCACCAGGCCGAGCGGGATCGCCAGCTCCCACCAGCTGCCGGGGCCCGACAGGAGCCGGCCGGTGATCGCGGCGGCCAGGCAGGTCGTCAGCAGGTAGGGGCTCGGGTGGCGCCAGAACTCGGCGAACACCGCGCCCATCGTCTGATGGGTACGACGGCCGGCGGACCGGTCGCCGACGTACGTGCCGTCCAGCCTGCTGCCGGGGCTCCCGTCGAGGCGGGCCTCGTCCTCGGCCAGCCGGCGCCGCGCGTGCGCCTCCCGGGGGCTCACGGGCTCGCTCACCGGTCGGCGCCCATCGCGGTGAACGCGCCGAGCAGTGTCTCCGCGGTCGGACCGAGCACCCGCGTCGCGGCGGCGCGGGCGGTGGGACCGTCGCCGGCGCGGACCGCGGCGGTGAGCAGCCGGTAGGGCTCGACCTGGCCGACCTCGCCGGCCAGCAGGGTCGCCAGCGCGGGCAGCGCCGGCTCGTAGGCGGCGCGCAGGCTGTTGAACATCAGCCGGAAGACCATCGAGTCGGCGCCGTCGACGAGCAGATCCCAGTAGTCGAGGGCGAGCACCTGCCAGCGCACCGCGTCGGTGGTGGTCGTCATCTCCTCGGCCACGGCGTCCAGGCCGGTGGCGAGTGCCGGTCCGCCCCGCTCGGCGGCCAGGGCGGCGATCCCGGGCCCGACCTCGGCGCGCGCCTCGATCACGCTGCGCCCGATGGAGGTGTCGAGCGTGCCGCCGCGCACGAGCAGCCGCGGCAGCAGGTCCAGCCCGGCGGCGCGCCGGAAGTCGCGGACCACGCTCGCGCCGCCGTGCCGCACCTCGACCAGTCCGGTCTGCGCGATCCGCTGCAGCGCCTCGCGCACCGCCGGCCGGGAGATGCCGAGCACCTCGGCCAGCCGGCGCTCGCTCGGCAGCGGCTCGCCGGCGGGCAGCTCGCCGTCGACTACCTCGTCGAGGAGCTGGTCGAAGACCTGGTCGGAGACCGAGCGGCGGGTGACGGGACGCAGAGCCATGGGTGTCACGGTAGGCGCCGGTGGACAGGTGGTCAAGTGGTCTTACCAGTTCGGGTTTGGGCAGAGACTGCATGCTTTGGGCCCCCAATTGCGTGGATTGGTCCCAAACCGCAGTGCTTCGACCCCGCGTCGTAGGCTGCACGTGTGGTGCCTTGGTGGAGCGTGCGGCTGTGGGGTGCCCACCTGCTCGGTCTCCTCTGCGTCGGCATCGCGGTCGGCATGGGGGCGTGGCAGTACGACGCCTACCAGGCCCGTCGCGCCGCCGAACGGGTCGACCTCACCCGGGCCGAGCCGGTCCCGATCACCGACGTGATCGGTGCCGACGACCCGTTCCCGACCGCCGGCCTCGGTCGCCCGGTCGACGTCCGCGGCACGTTCCTGCCCGAGGGCACCGTCCTGGTGTCCGGGCGCGCGGGGGCCGACGGCGCCGACGGCGGCTGGCTGGTCACGCCGATCACCGTCGGCGACGCGTCCGCGCCCGCCGTACCCGTCGTCCGCGGCTGGGTCGCGGACGGCGCCGACCTGGCCGCCCTGCCGGCGCCGCCGGCCGGCGAGGTCGACCTGCGCGGCTGGCTGCAGCCGCCGGAGGGCACCGGTCAGGTGGACGAGGACCCGAGCGACGACGTCCTGCCGGAGCTGCGTATCGCGGACCTGGTGCAGCGCGTCGACCAGGACCTCTACGGCGCCTACGTGATCGCCGAGGAGCCGCTGGCCGCCGACGCGGCCGCCGGGGTCGACGGCGCGACCCTCGACCAGCTGCCGGAGGCGAGCCGGTTCACGGGCCTGCGCAACCTGCTCTACGCCATCGAGTGGTGGGTCTTCGCGGCGTTCGCCGCCTTCCTGTGGTTCCGCTACGTGCGCGACGCCACCTCGGAGCGGACCGTCGAGGAGGCCGCCGCCGAGGAGACCGAGGGCGTCGTCGTACCCTCGGAGCCGTGACCAAGCTCTTCACCGTCTACCGCGTGCTCGCGCTCGTGGTCGGCGTGCTTCTCCTCGTCGGCACCGTCGGCTCGCTGCTGAAGTACCTGCTCGAGGACGGGACGTCGCTGCAGCGGTTCGGCGACGACCTCACCCCGATCTGGCTGATCCACGGCTGGATCTACATCGTCTACGTCGTCGTCGCCTTCCTCCTGACGCAGAAGGCGCGGTGGACGATTCCGCAGCTGCTGCTGATGCTGGTGGCGGGCCTGATCCCCGGCCTGATCTTCTGGGTCGAGCGCCGGGTCGCCCAGCGGCTGCGCGAGGACAACCCGGAGCTCGCGAACAGCTGACGCCGTGCGGACCATCGGGCGGGGCGAGGAGCTCGAGCGGCTGCGTACGGCGCTCGCCCGGGCCGAGTGCCAGGTCGTCCTCATCGCCGGCGAGGGTGGGGTCGGCAAGACCCACCTGCTCGACGTCCTCGCCTGCGACACCGGTGCCGTCCGTGCGTACGGCACCGCCGCCCTGGCCGGCGTACCGCTCAGCGCGATGGCGCACCTGGTCGCCCCCACCTCGGTCGCGATGACGGCGATGGTCGCCGACGTCGTCCGGGCCGTGCCCGCCGGCGGGGTGCTCGCCGTCGACGACCTGGACCAGTGCGACGATGTCTCCCTCGGGGTCGCGCTGCGGGTGGCGCGCGACCACGGGCGCACCGTGGTGGCGACCGTGCGGACCCAGGACGGCGTCCTGCCGGCGGCGATCGGCGCGTTCGCGCACGATCTCGGGACCGAGCTGGTCACGGTCGGCGTCTTCACCCGTGAGGAGACCGAGCGGTTCGTCCAGGACCTGCTCGGCGACGTGGTCGACGCCGGGATCGTCCAGGAGGTCTGGAGCCGGACCGGCGGCAACGCCCTGTTCATCGCCCAGGTCATCGGCGAGGCCCGGCATGCCGGGACGCTCCATCATGAGCCAGCCGGCTGGGTCGCCCGCGGGAGCCTCAGCGTGCCGGTCCGGCTGCGGCAGGCGCTGCTCGCCCGGCTCGCCGGCAGCTCGGACGAGGCCCAGGAGGCGGCCCGGGTCGTCGCGGCCGTCGGCCGGATGTCGCTCGAGGAGGTCGAGCGGTGGGGTGCGGCGACCGTCGACGAGCTGGTCGGCCTCGGCGTACTGCGGTGGGACGGGCCGGTCCTGCGCTTCGTGCACCCGCTCTTCGCGGAGGTTCTCTGGGACGACACCTCGCCGGTCGCCCGCCGCCGCCTGCTGCGCCAGCATCTCGAACTTGCGCAGCGCTCCCCCACACCCGACGTCGTCCGGATCGCCGTGCTCAGCCTCGATGCCGGCGAGCGGCCCGATCCGTCCGGCCTGCTGGCCGCGGCGCGGCTCGCCAACGCGGGCGGCTCGGCCGAGACGGCCCGGCGTCTCGCGGCCGCCGCCGTGGAGCTCGGCGACGGCGAGGTGGCCGGCCAGGCTGCCCTGGTCCTGGCCGCGGCGCTCAGCGAGCTGGGCCGCTCGGGCGAGGCCGTCGAGGCGCTGCGCGCCACCCTGGCCCGGATCGAGCCCGGGCCGCTGGCGATCGCCCTCGCCGTCACCGTGCACAAGCTGATCGTCTGGGGGACCTTCGACGTCGCCGCGGCCGCGGCCGCCCTGCGGGCCGAGGCGCGGCGCTACCCCGCGGGGGCGCCGATGGTCCGCGAGGCGTTCGCGATCGCCGAGGCCGACAGCCGGATCTACGCCGCCGAGGCGCACCGCGCCCAGCAGTTGCTCGACGGCATCGACCTCGCCGCGCTGCCTCCGGCGCTGCGCACCCTGCACGCGACGACCCGGGTCCACGTGCTCACCCACCTCGGCCGCACCGCCGAGGCACTCGATCTGGTTGGCGGCACCCTCCGTCTCGCGCTCGACCATCCGCAGGAGGTCATCCCCGGCACCCGGGACCGGCTGCTGACGATCGCCAGTCACGCCGCGCGCGAGCACGGGAGCTACGCCCTCGCCGTCGAGTACGGCGAGCGCTCGCACGACGGTGCCCTCGCCGACGGCATCGTGGTCGGCCGCGCCTGGGGAGCCGTCGTCGCCTCGGCCGCCTGGGGCCAGGTCGGCGACCTCGACGCAGCGGTGCTCTGGGCCCGGCGCGCGCTCGTCGCCGCGACCGCCTGCGGGATGGTCGACGCGCAGCGGCTGGCGATCGCGATGCTCATGGTGTGCACCGGGAGCCGCGGCGAGGCGGTGTCCCCGGATCTGCTCGCCCGGCTCGCGGCGCTCCCCGAGGGCGTCGGCTTCCTGCGGCACCAGATGCCGATCGCCCACGCCTGGGCGGAGTACGGCGCGGGCCGGCCCGGCCGCGCCCGCGGTCTCCTGCGCGAGGGCGAGCGGGCGACCCGCGAGGTCGAGGCCCGGGTGACCGAGGCCTGGATCCTGCATGAGCGGCTCCGGATGGGCGACCGGGAGGGCGTCGCCGCACGCCTGGCCGAGCTCGACCTCGACTCGCCGCTCGCCGTGGCCCGGCTCCGGCTGGCCACCGCGCTCGACCGGCACGACGGCGCCGGCGTCGTCGCGGCGGCCGAGGACTTCGTCGGCCTCGGGGCGATCCTCGCGGCGGCCGAGGCCGCGGCGGAGGGATCCCGGCTCCTGACCGGGCGCGCCGCGGCCGCCGCCCGACGGCAGGCGCACGAGCTGGCCGCCCGGATCGGGCAGCCCGCCACGCCGCTGCTGGTCGGTCTCCCGCAGGACCCGCTGAGCCGGCGCGAGCGCACCGTCGCCGAGCTCGCCGCCGACGGCGCCTCGAACGCCGAGATCGCCGCGCGGCTGCACCTGTCGGTCCGCACCGTCGAGAACCACCTGAGCCGGGCCTACGCCAAGCTCGGGGTGTCGTCCCGCGGTGGGCTGGCCGCGGCGATCGGCGTACCCGAGCGTCCCTGACCCCCGCGGCAATTGAGTGGTGACCACTCAAGCCCGGGAGGCGCCGGCGTTCCTAGCCTCCGTGGGGCCGGACGGTCCCGTCCGGTTCACGCGCGCCCCGCTCGGGCGGGGTCTCGGAAGGAAGCAGACATCATGACCGTCCTTCGCAGGCTCCTCGCACCCGGCGTCGTGCTCGCTGCGGTGCTCGCCCTCGCCCTCGCCGGTGGCTCCTACGCCGCAGGCAAGATCACCGGAAAGCAGATCGCCAAGAACGCGATCGTCTCCAAGCACGTCAAGGACGGCAGCCTGGTCGCCGCGGACCTCTCGCCGTCGGCGCTGGCCGCGCTCAGGGGCGCCCCGGGCGACAAGGGCGCGGCCGGTGAGAAGGGTGCGACCGGTGCGACCGGCGCGCCGGGTCCGCAGGGCAGCGCCGGACCCCAGGGTGCGACCGGCCCGCAGGGCGCCACCGGTCCCCAGGGACCGCAGGGCGCCACCGGCCCGCAGGGCGCGACCGGACCTCAGGGGCCGGCCGGGGTCCTCGGCCTGCAGGCAGTCCTGTACACCACGGTCGATTCCCAAGCCACGCCCCAGGCCAACGTCGTGGCGAACAACGCCGAGGTGACCCGCTGGTACAAGTGCCCGGCCGGCAAGTTCCTGATGAACTGGACCCTCGCCAACGTCAACATCGATAACATCTTCGTCACGCCCACGGTGGGCACCGCGGACGCCTTCCACCGGGTCAGCGAGGTAGGCCTGCGGATCTCCAACACCGGGTCGACCAGCCTGTCGTTCAATGTCAACCTGATGTGCTTCTCAGGCTGACCGGCCGGTCCTCGGAGCCCTGGGCGCTCAGTTCTGCGGCTCCTCCGGCAACGGGTCGGTCAGCGGGTCCGGGGTCGGCGGCGGGGGCACCTGATCCGGAGCGTCGGCCGCGCCCGGCAGGTCGGCCGGCTCGTCGATCGGCTCCGGCGCGTTGTCGACGAGCAGCTCGTCGGGCGCCGGCGCGGGCGGTGCCGGCGGCTCCGGGGTGTCCGGCGGCAGCGGCGGTGTGGGCGGGTTCGGCGCGGACTGCCACAGCGACGCCTCGTCGGCGCCCCCGGCCTGCAGCCGCTTCGCGACCGTCGCGACGAGCGCTCCCAACCCCCCGAGGACCACGAGCTTCTTCAGCTTTCCCATCCCGAGCCTCCTTCGCCGTACGGCGCTCTGTCGGCCCGGTCGGACCGACAGGTCCATCCCACCACGTCCTCCGCGGCAGGTACACCCGTCGTACCTGTGCTGCCTCAGTAGGATCGACCTCGTTCCGCACCACATCCCCACCAGCTGGAGACGAGGCACTTCCATGGCAGAGCCGCAGGCCGTCCTGAAGACCAACAAGGGCGACATCACGCTCAACCTGTTCCCGAACCACGCGCCGGAGACGGTCGCCAACTTCACCGGTCTCGCCACGGGCGAGAAGGCCTACGACGCCGGCAACGGGGCGAGCGGCCCGTTCTACGACGGCCTCACCTTCCACCGGGTCATCCCCGGCTTCATGATCCAGGGCGGTTGCCCGCTCGGCACGGGCACCGGCGGCCCCGGCTACACCTTCAAGGACGAGCCGCACCCCGAGCTGGTCTTCGACAAGCCCTACCTGCTCGCGATGGCGAACGCCGGCCCCGGCACCAACGGCTCGCAGTTCTTCATCACCGTCGGCGCCACCACCTGGCTGAACTTCAAGCACACGATCTTCGGCGAGGTCGCCGACCAGGCCGGTCGCGACGTCGTCGACGCGATCGCCGCGGTCCCGACCGGCCGCAACGACAAGCCGGTCGAGCCGGTCGTGATCGAGTCCGTCGAGATCATCGGCTGACGCTCCTCCCATGAGCACCCCTCCGGTCGGAGTGCCGACCTGCTACCGGCACTCCGACCGTGAGACCTGGATCCGCTGCCAGCGCTGCGAGCGCCCGATCTGCCCCGACTGCATGCACGAGGCGGCCGTCGGCTTCCAGTGCCCCGAGTGCGTCGCCGAGGGGCGCGCGTCGGTGCGGCAGGCGAAGACGGCGTACGGCGGCCAGATCTCCGCGAACCCCGGCGCGGTCTCCGTCGCGCTGATCGGCATCAATGTCGTCATCTGGATCGCGATCATGGCCTCGGGCCGGTACGGCAGCCGGCTCTACGAGCTCTTCGCGCTGGCCCCCCGCGGCTCGTGCCGCGAGAGCAACGGCGGCTACTACCCGTTCGTCGACGAGGCGAGCTGCCGGACCGGCACCACGGCCCACTGGGCGGACGGGGTCAGCGACGGCGCCGTGTGGCAGCTGCTCACCTCGATGTTCACCCACGTCGAACCGTGGCACCTCGGCTTCAACATGCTCGCCCTGTGGGTGCTCGGGCCCCAGCTGGAGTCGATCCTCGGCCGCGGCCGCTACCTCGCGCTCTACCTGCTCTCCGGCCTCGCCGGCTCGGTCGCCGTCTACTGGCTCTCGGGCGAGCAGACCACCACGGTCGGCGCCTCCGGCGCGGTCTTCGGCCTGATGGGCGCGCTCGTCGTCGTCGGGCTCAAGGTCGGCGGCAACGTGCAGAGCCTGCTGGTGTGGATCGGCATCAACGTCGTCCTCACCTTCTCCCTGTCCAACGTCTCCTGGCAGGGCCACTTCGGCGGCCTCCTCGGGGGTGCCGCGATCGCGGCGGTGCTGGTCTTCGCGCCCCGCGCGCGGCGTACGGCGATCCAGGTGGGTGGGCTTGCCGCGCTCGGCGTGCTCCTCGTGGTCGCCACGGTGCTGCGCACCCTCGTGCTGACCTGATCGCCCTTGTAACTAAGGGTGACAGCACGAATTTCGGTGCCACAGCACCCGGGTAGGTGTCCTAGCACCCGGGGAGTCGCGCCGGGCGGCTGCTCGGCGGCCTGGCGCGTCGTTCGAGCATCTACCCGGGCGGTATGACACCTACCCGGGCGCTGTGGCACCCCGAAACCGTACGTAACCCTTAGTTACAAGCGGCGGCGACGCCTTTCCCACAGGCTTTTCCACTGGTGTGGACGAATCACACCCATGTAGTTCTCCCCAGGTGTGGAGATCTCTGGGGAAAACGAAACGCCGCGCCGGGGACCCAGGTCCACCGGCGCGGCGTACGACGTGTGCGGGCGCGGGCTACTCCCAGCGGGTGGCGAAGGCGAAGCCGACGGCCATGAAGGCGATGCCGACGAAGAGGTTCTTCTGCCCGAGGTCACTCATGATCGGGATGTCCTTCGGGTCCTCGCCGGTGAGGAAGATGTAGAAGACACAGATCCAGACCAGGCCGACGATGAAGCAGGCCAGCATCCCGATGACGACGCCGCGGCCGCGGCCGAACGGGGTCTTCGGGTGGGCCGCGACCATCAGGCCGAGGAAGAACGCGATGAACCCGATCAGGTAGTTCTTGCCCTCGAGGTCGGCGAGGAACGACGGTCCGCCGGGCTGGCGGACCTTGCCGTCGGAGCCGATGCTGCCGAAGCCGTCGGTCGGCCGGATGCCGAAGTAGTAGTACAGGATCCAGGCGATGCCGCCGAGGATGAGCACCAGCGCGACCGCGAACCGGATGCTCAGGACGGGGCCACGATCCGGGTCGCCGAAGACCTCGCGCTCCTTGCGCTTCGACAGGCGGGACGACTTCGCCACGGGTGGCTCCTCGATCGGGTTCGGGCGCCGCGCGAGCCCCGTGGGCGCGCGCGACAGTGGTGGTGGACACTGTCAGTATGACGGGTGCCCATGCCGGAGGTACGACAGGCCGCCGACCCGAGGCGGCTCGTCGCTCCCTCGTGTGGCGCGTCGGCACCCCCGTCGTGGTGCTCCTGAGCGGTGCGCTGCTGGCCGTGTCGGCCACCAACAGCGAGGGTTCCGACCTGCGCCCGGGCCGCTACACGGACCTGTCCGGGCTGGTCGAGGGCGAGGCCGCGGACTTCCGCAAGGTGGAGAACCGCTACCAGGAGCTCTCCGATCAGGTCGACCGGCTCACCGACGCGGTCAGCGACAAGGGCGTGCGGGACGCGCGGCGCGAGATCGCCGAGCTGCGCGACCCCGCCGGCATGACGCCGCGCACCGGCCCCGGCCTGCAGATCACCCTCTCCGACGCCCCCGAGGAGCTGCTCGACGAGGCGGTCGAGCGCAACAAGGGCCTCGACCCCGAGCAGCGGCTCAACCTCAACCGGTTCGTGGTGCACCAACAAGACATCCAGGCGGTGGTCAACGCGCTGTGGCGGGGCGGCGCGACCGCGGTCACGATCGCCGGGCAGCGGGTCATCTCGACGACCGGCATCCGCTGCAAGGGACCGGTGGTCCAGCTCCAGGGCGAGCCGTTCCCGCAGCCCTATGTCATCGAGGCCGTCGGCGACCCGAGCGAGCTCTACGGCTCGGTCGCGGCCGACCCGATCGTCAGCGGCTACCGCAAGGACGCGGAGAACCCGCTCATCGAGATGGGCTGGTCCCTGGAGTTCGAGGAGCGGATCGAGGCGCCGGCGTACGACGGCCTCGTGGACCTGCAGTACGCCCGGCCGCTGCGCTGAGGCGCGGGCGCCGGACCGCTGCGGCGCCGTGCGTCCACCGACGGGCGGGCAGCGGGTCCGCGTCAGGCGTCGCCGTCGTCCGCGTCGCCGGAGGCTCCCGGCTCGCCCGCGCCGCCCCAGCCGCCGCCCGAGCCGCCGGGCCGGACCTCGCGGCCCAGCGGGTTGAGCGGATCGGTGCCGTTGGCGACCTCCTGGCCGTCGCTGACCCCGTCGCCGTCGGTGTCCGGGTTCGTCGGGTCGGTGCCGCGGGCGGCCTCGTCGTCGTCGGGCAGGCCGTCGCCGTCGGTGTCGGTGTCGGTCGGCGGCGGGGGGGCCGGCTCGTAGACCGAGATGAAGATGACGACATTGGAGCCGGCCGCGAGGGTGCCGTCGGCGGGGATCTGCTCGGTGACCCGGCCCTTCTTCTGGCTGGCGTCGTCGGGCCGGGCGTCGCGGACCACCGGCACGAAGCCGGCCTCCTTGATCGCCCGCTCCGCGTCGGCCTGCTTCATGCCGACCACGCTCGGGACGGTCTCGGGCCCGTCGGACACGCAGAGCTCGACGGTCGCCTCGCGGTCGACCATGGTGTTGCCCGGCGGGTTCTGCTCGACGACGGTGCCCTTGTCGTCGTCGGTGTCGCACTCGCGCTCGGTGATACTGCGCCGCGCGATCCCGGCCCCGACGAGGGTGTCGATGGCCTCCTTGCGTTTGAGCTCGACGACCGACGGCAGCGAGAACTGGCCCGGTCCGAGCGAGACCACCAGGTTGACCTTCGACTCCGGAGCGACGTAGTCGTCACCCTCGGGATCCTGCTCGATGACCAGCCCGGCCTCGATCTCGTCGTCGTTGCGCACGGTGACGGTGCCGACCTCGAGGCCGGCGTCGCCGATCGCGTCGCGGGCGTCGTCCTCGCTCATCCGGATCACGCTCGGCACCCGCACCGGTGGCGGGGTGTCGTCGAAGAGCCGCGGCCACACGATGTAGGCGGTCGCGATGATCGCCGCGATGAGCAGGCCGAGCACGACCCACAGCCCGACCCGGCTGCGCCGGTCGTCGTCGCGGCTCGGCGGCAGCGGAGGCCGGACGGCGGTGGCGCCGTGGTCGCCGTGGTCGGCCGGCGCCGGGGGTCGCGGCGCGACGACGGACGTCTCGCTCGTGACCGGCGGCAGCACCGCCTGGACGGGGCGGCCGGCGAGGTAGCGCTCGATGTCGGCACGCATCTGCGCAGCCGACTGGTAGCGGTCCTCGACCCGCTTGGCCAGCGCCTTCATCACGATGGCGTCGACCTCGGGGGTGAGGTCGTCTTCGTGCCGCGACGGGGGTACGGCGGGCTCGCGGACGTGCTGGTAGGCCACGGCCACGGGCGAGTCGCCGACGAACGGCGGCCGGCCGGTGAGCAGCTCGTAGAGCAGGCAGCCGGCGGAGTAGACGTCGGAGCGGGAGTCGACGGTCTCGCCGCGGGCCTGCTCCGGGGAGAGGTACTGCGCGGTACCGACGACGGCGGCGGTCTGGGTCATCGAGGACTGCGCGTCGCTCATCGCGCGGGCGATGCCGAAGTCCATCACCTTCACGTCGCCCGACGGGGTCAGCATGACGTTGCCGGGCTTGATGTCGCGGTGGATGATCCCGGCGCGGTGGCTGTAGTCGAGTGCCGACAGCACGCCGCTGGTGATCTCCAGCGCCCGCTCGGGCAGGATCTTGCGACCCTCCCGCAGGATGTCGCGCAGGGTCCGCCCGGCGACGTACTCCATCACGATGTAGGGGACGACCTCGGTGCTGCCGTCGAGGTGGGTGGTGCGCTCCTCGCCGGTGTCGTAGACCGCGACGATCGCGGGGTGGTTGAGCGAGGCGGACGACTGCGCCTCGCGGCGGAAGCGCGCCTGGAAGGTCGCGTCGCTGGCCAGGTCGCTGCGCAGCCGCTTGACTGCGACCACCCGGCCGAGCCGGGTGTCGGTGCCCTTGCGGACCTCGGCCATGCCGCCGCGGCCGAGCAGCTCGGCGAGCTCGTAGCGACCGCCGACGACGGGGCGGGTCGCCCCGGGATCGTGCGGAGGAGTGGTCACTGGGCACCCCCGGTGAGGTCGGTGGGAGCGGTGGGCAGGGTGACCGGGTCGGTCGGCCCCGTGGGCTGGGTGGGCTGGGTGGGATCGGTGGTCGGATCCGCCGGCTCGGGTCCCCAGAAGTAGACGACGATCGCGTCGCCCACGGTGAGGGTGCCGTTGCGGGAGAACCTCGAGACGGTCCCCTCGTCACAGCCGCCGTCGTTGGCGCGGGAGTCCTGCTCCCAGGTGACCTTCAGCCCGTCGGCCTTCAGGTCGTCGACCGCACGCCGGTAGTTGCTGAAGCAGGTGTACTGCTCCTGGTCGACCTCGACCGTCTCCGGCTCCTCGGTGGTGGGCTCGTCGGTCGGCTCGTCCGTGGGCTCGGTCGGCTCGGAGTCCTCCGTGGTCGTCTCCGTCGTCGGCGTCGACCGCGTGGTCTCGGTGTCGACCGGGTCCTCGTCGCCACCGCCGAGCAGCAGGATCGCCGCGACGACCGCGATGGCCACGACCAGCAGGACCGTGATCGCGATGGGCCACGGCGAGGTGCGCTCGTCGTCGGTGTCGCCCCGGGTGGCAGCGTCGCCGTCGGAGCCCCGGTCGTCGCCGGCGTACGCCGCGGGGCTGTCGAGGCGCCGCATCGGCTCGGGTGTCGCCGTGCCGGCGGTGGGCGGGACCGGCACGGGCGGGACCACCCCGGTGAGCACCCGGGTCTGCCCGTCGTCCGGCTCGTCCGGGGTCGTCGCGGCGGCGACCTCCGGCGAGCGGAGCGCCTCGGCGAAGGCCGCGCCGTCGGCGTACCGCTCGGCGGGGTCCTTGGCGAGCGCGCGGCGGACCACGGCGGCCAGCGGCCCGGGTACGCCGGGCGGCAGCTGCGGCACCGGCTGCTGCAGGTGGGCCAGCGCGGTCGCGACCGGGGTCTCGGCCTCGAACGGGCGGCGTCCGGCGAGGCACTCGAAGGCGACGACGCCCAGGGAGTAGACGTCGGAGGCGGGCGTGGACGGGTTGCCGCGGGCCTGCTCGGGGCTGAGGTACTGCGGCGTGCCCATCACCGAGCCGGTGCGGGTGAGCGCGACCGAGTCGAGGGCGCGGGCGATGCCGAAGTCGGTGATCTTGACCGTGCGGTCCGAGGTCACCAGCAGGTTGGCGGGCTTCACGTCGCGGTGCACGATGCCGGCGCGGTGCGCGACGCCCAGCGCCTCGGACGCCTGCGCCATCAGGTCCTGGACCACAGCGGTATCGAGGGTGCGGCCGCTGGCGCGGGCGTTGGCGAGCAGCGTCGAGAGCGGCTGGCCGTCGACCAGCTCCATGACGAGGTACGGCGGCAGGTCGTCGCCGACGGCGTGCTCGCCGGCGCCGTAGTCGTAGACCCCGGCGATCCCGGGGTGGTGGAGCGCTGCGGCGCTGCGGGCCTCGCCCTCGAAGCGGCTGCGGAACATCGGGTCGTCGGCGTACTCGGGCTTGAGGACCTTGACCGCGACCGGCCGGTTCAGCCGGGTGTCGGTGCCGCGCCACACCACCCCCATGCCGCCGGTGGCGATCATGGAGTCGAGGCGATAGCGACCGGCCCGGTCGGCGTACCTGCTCTGCTCGGTCACGACGTGCTCACTTCTCCAACACCGCTTCCATCACTGCCTTCGCGATCGGACCACCGAGCTGGCCGCCCGCGATCTCGCTGCACGCCCGGTCGGGCGCCTCCTCGATCATGACTGCCACCGCCACCTGGGCGTCCTGGGCCGGCGCGAACGAGACGAACCAGGCGTACGGCGGCTTGCCGCCGGCGCTGCACAGCGTGTCGCCGCGCTGCGCGGTGCCGGTCTTGCCGGCCACGCTCACGCCGGGGATCGCGGCCGGCGACGCGGTGCCGTCGGTGACGGTGGAGACCAGCAGCTCGGTGAGCTCGCCGGCGGTCTCGGCCGACACCGCGTTCTCGTTGAGCACCTCCGGCTCGGTGGTGCGCAGCACGTTGAAGCCGGCCGTCTGCACCTTCTCGACGAGATAGGGCCGCATCAGCTTGCCCTGGTTGGCGATCGCGGCGGTGACCATGGCCATCTGCAGCGGAGTCGACTGCACGGTGTTCTGGCCGATGCCGGTCTGCGCGGTCTCGGCGAGGCTCAGCTCGCGGGTGCCGCCGCCCTCGCTGTCCGGCACGTCGACGCCGGTCGGGTAGACCGACGGGACCTGGCCCTGCAGGTCGAGCAGCGAGGTGCTGTTGAAGCCGAACGCCTCGGCCTGCTCGCGCATCTTCTCCGGGCCGACCTCGACGGCCAGCCGGGCGAAGGTGGTGTTGCACGACCACTCCATGGCCCGGGCGAAGCTGATGTTCGCGGGGCTGCACTGGCTGCGGCCGTCGTTGCCGATCTGGTGGCTGGTGCCCGGCGGCTCGTACGTCGCCCCGGCGGGGACGTCGTCGTTCGCGTGGTACTTGCCCGCCTCGATCGCGGCGGCCGCGGTCACCAGCTTGAAGGTCGAGCCGGGGAAGAGCCGGGTCCGCAGGGCGCGGTTGAGCAGCGGCTCCCGCTCGTCGGCGTCGAGCGCCTCGTAGGCCGCCGACGCCTTCGCCGCGTCGTGGGTGGCGAGCTCGTTGGGGTCGTACGACGGGTAGGACGCCATCGCGAGGACCCGCCCGGTCTTCGGCTCGATCGCCACGACCGAGCCCTCGCCGCGCGGGCCGAGGGTGTCGCGCAGCCCCTCGAACGCGGCCTTCTGCGCCTCGGCGTCCACGGTGAGCACGACGTTGCCGCCCTGCGCGGTCTCGCCCTTGAGCAGGTCGACGAGGCGGGTGACGAACAGCTGCGGGTCCTCCCCGGTGAGCACGGCGTTCTGGCTGCGCTCGATGCCGGTCTGGCTGCCGAGCTGGAGGTAGCCGGTGATCGGCGCGAACATCCGCGCGCCGGCCTCGGGGTAGACGCGGAGGTACTTGTAGCGGTCGTCGGACTTCTTGCTCTCCGCGACCGGCTTGTCGCCCACCAGGATCTGGCCGCGCTCGCGGCTGTAGGACGCCTCGGCGACGCGGGCGTTGCGCGGATCGGTGTTGTAGTCGTCGGACTTCCAGAACTGCACGTAGGTCACGTTCGCCATCAGGGCGAGGAACAGGAACATGCAGAAGATCGACACGGCGCGGATCGGCTTGTTCATCTCACATCACCGCCACTCCGGCATGACCTTGACGACCTGGGTGGCCTGCTCGTCGGGGTCTCCCGCCTCGTCGGCCGCCAGGTCGGGCAGCGGCCGGCGGGCCTGGTCGGAGATACGCAGCAGGATCGCGATGATCACCCAGTTCGCGACCAGCGAGGAGCCGCCGTAGGAGAGGAACGGTGTCGTGAGGCCGGTCAGCGGGATCAGCCGGGTGACGCCGCCGATGACGACGAAGACCTGCAGCGCGAAGACCGCGGCGAGGCCCGTCGCGACCAGCTTGCCGAAGCCGTCGCGCGAGATCAGCGCCGCGCGCAGGGCCCGCTCCACGACGAGGCCGTAGAGCAGCAGCACCGCCATCACCGCGGTGAGGCCGAGCTCCTCGCCGATCGCGGCGAGGATGAAGTCGGACTCGACGTACGGCACGCGCTGCGGCATGCCCTCGCCGAGACCGCGACCGACCAGGCCGCCCCAGGCGAAGCCGTAGAGCGCCTGCACCAGCTGGTAGCCGCTGCCGTCGGCGTCGGCGAACGGGTCGAGCCAGATCTCGACGCGGCTCTGCACGTGGCCGAAGATGCGGAACGCGACCGCCGCGCCACCGAAGAACAGCAGCGCCCCGACGACCAGCCAGCCCGGCCGCTCGGTCGCGACGTAGAGCATGACGAGGAACAGGCCGAAGAACAGCAGGCTCGAGCCGAGGTCGCGCTGCAGCACGAGGATGCCGAGGCTGACGATCCACATCATCAGGATCGGGCCCAGGTCGCGGCCGCGCGGGAGGTCGACGAACACGACCCGCCGGCCGGCGAGGGCGAGCGCGTCGCGGTGCACGACGAGGTAGCCGGCGAAGGTGATGACGAGCAGCACCTTCGCGATCTCACCGGGCTGGAAGCTGAACGGGCCGAGCGCGATCCAGATCCGGGCGCCGTTGATCTGGGTGCCGAGCCCCGGGATCATCGGCAGGATCAGCAGCGCGATGGCGGTCAGGCCCGAGGTGTAGGTGAACCGGGCGAGTAGCCGGTGGTCGGGCAGCACGATCAGGGTGCCGACGAACAGCACCACGCCGAGCGTCATCCAGGTCAGCTGCTGGCTGGCCAGGCCGGTGTCCTTGGCGAGGTCGACGCGGTGGATGATCGCCAGGCCCAGCCCGTTGAGCGCCGCCACCACGGGCAGCAGCACCGGGTCGGCGTACGGCGCGACGATGCGCACCGCGATGTGCGCGGCGACCACGAGGAGGGTCAGCCAGCCGCCGTACCCGATCAGGTTCGTGGGCACCTCCCCGTCGACGCCCAGGCCGACCGCGGCGTAGGCGCCGATGCCGACGATCAGGGCGAGGACGAGCAGGAAGAGCTCCGCGCCCCGCCGGCGGCGGTGCACGAATCCCATCAGCGCGGAGTTGGTGGCCATGGCTGGTCGTCCGCTCCTCAGGCGCCGCTCGGGGTCGAGGAGGTCGGGGCGGTCGGATCGCCGGCGCCCTGGGGCGAGGGCGAGAACGGCGACGCGGAGTCGGAGGCCGGCGGGGTCGGGTCGGTCGGCGTCGTGGGCGTCGTCGGGGTCGTCGGCGTGGTCGTGGCGTCGTCGCCGGACTGGCGGCCGTTGGCGCCGATGCGGGTGATCGCGTCGCGGGCCCGCTCGACGCTGCTGTAGATCATCGCGCCGTCGCGGACCTCCTCCTGGGTCGACTCCTGGAGGTCCGCGACCGGGAGGTCGGAGATCTCGTAGACGTGCGAGAGGCCGGGGACGTCGACGCCGCGGTAGATGACGACGAAGCCGTCGTCCTCGCCGACGTAGTACTTCTGCTGGCTCCACCAGTAGCCCGTGCCGACCGCGATCCAGCCGATGCCGAGCACGACCGCGGCCGCGAGCAGGCGGCGGGCCCAGGCATAGCGCGGCGGCGGCTGCGGCGCGTAGCGCAGCGTCTCGGGGTCGACGATCGGGTCCTCGGGGATGGCGTAGCCGACCCCCGCGGGGATCTCCGCGGTGATCGGCTCGAGCTCGCCGGTGTCGCCCGAGCGGTGCGCGCGGAACAGGTTGCGGGTACGCCGACGGCTCAGGTCGGCCGCCGCGCCGACCACCATCGGCGCGGAGGGCCCGGGCCCGGCCGGGTCGCCGGCGTCGACGACGTCGGCGACCACGCAGGTCACGTTGTCAGAGCTGCCGGCGTCGAGGCTCGCGCGGACCAGCTCGACCGAGCTGAACTCCGGCGTGCCGTCGGCCAGCAGCGCGGTGATCCGGTCGTCCTCGAGGACCCCGCACGCGCCGTCGCTGCACAGGAACAGCCGGTCGCCGGGCACCAGCTCCAGCGCGAACAGGTCCGGCTCGACGTCGTGCAGCCCGTCGAGCGCCTTGAGGATCAGGTTGCGGTGCGGGTGCACCCGCGCCTCCGCCTCGGTGATCCGGCCCTCGTCGATCAGGCTCTGCACGAACGTGTGGTCGTTGGTCAGCTGCGACAGCTCGCCGTCGCGCAGGAGATAGGCCCGCGAGTCGCCGACGTGGCCCACGGCCAGCCGCCGCCCGTCGAACAGCGCGACCGTGGCCGTCGTACTCGTGCCGTTGAGGGCGGGGTCGTGGTCGACCTGCGCTCCGATCGACACGTGCGCCTCGTGGAGCCCGTCGTTGACCCGGTCGATGACATCCGTCGCGCCCGGCGGCTCGTCGAGGCGGCGCAGCTCGCTGATCGCCGTACCGGAGGCGATGTCGCCGCGCGCCGCGCCGCCCACGCCGTCGCACACGGCGAGCAGCCACGGGCCGGAGTAGCCGGAGTCCTGGTTGTCCTTGCGCACCCGGCCGACGTCGGAGACGGCGTACCCGTCGAGCCGGAGCCGGGTCTCGCGCAGCCGGACGTCGACCGTGTCGGGGCCCGGCTCGGGCGCGGGCGCGCCCTCGGGCCCGTTCGCGGGCGGGAGCACGGGGTCCTGCGGTCGGTCCGTTGGGGGGTCGGTCGGGGGGGCGGTCGGCTGGCCGGGCGGCGGCGGGGTGCTCGGGGCGTCGGTCATCTACTTCCTCAGCTCCACGATCGTCTTCCCGATGCGGATCTGCGAGCCGAGGCCGACCGGCACCGGCTGGGTGAGCCGCTGGCTGCCGAGGTACGTGCCGTTGGTGGAGCCGAGGTCCTCGACGTACCACTGCCCGCCGGACTCGACGATCCGCGCGTGGCGGGTGGAGACGTAGTCGTCGTCGAGGCGGATGGCCGCGTCGTTGCCGCGCCCGATGAGGACCGGGGCCTGCGCGAGGTCGGCGACGATGCCGGTGTTGACGCCCTGCACGACCTCGACCCGGGTGGGCTGGCCGCGGCGCGGGCTGGCCGGCTTGGGGGCGCGCGGCTGCTTGCCGGGCGCGGCAGGGGCGGGCACGCGGGCGCCGAACATGTCGCTGCGGATCACCGAGATCGCGGACAGGACGAAGATCCACAGGATCGCCAGATACGCGATCCGGACGAGGAACAGGGTCAGCTCAGACATCTCCCACCACCTGACTCGGTTCCTGGAGCAGCCGGAGCACGAGGGACGTGTGGCCGATCTGCACCCGGGAGCCGTCGCGCAGCGTCGCGCGCGCGACCTTCTGCCCGTCGACGCGGATGCCGTTGGTCGATCCCATGTCGTGCACCTCGACGTGGACAGGACCCGCGCCCGTCGTACCGGGCTGGGTGGTGATGAGGAACTCCGCGTGGCGCCGGCTCACCCCGGGGTCGTTGATCCGCAGGTCGGCCTCGCTGCCGCGACCGACGACGAGTCCCGGCGCCTGCAGCGGGTGCTCGGTGCCGTTGACCTCGAGCACCGCCCGCGTGCGCCGGCCGGTGCCGCGCCGGCTCTGCCCGGTCACCTCCGCCTCCGCGTGGCTGCGCACCCGGAACCGTCCGGTCCCCAGGTCGTCGGCCGACTCGAACACGATCCGGATCGGGCCGGGGAAGACATAGGACTGCAGCTCGGCGTGCTCGGTCAGCTGTGTCGTCAGCTCGCTCGCCAGCGCCGAGTCGTACGGCGCCAGCCGCTCCAGGTCGCCGTCGGACAGCTCCACCACGAAGCTGTTGGGCACCAGCCGTCGCTGCCGCGACAGCACCTGGGCCTGGTTGTCGAGCTCGCGCTGCAGCGCGGCCGCCACCTCCACCGGCTGGACGGCGCTGCGGAAGGTGCGCGCGAACACGCCGGAGATCGCCTGCTCCAGGCGCTGCTCGAACCGCTGCAGTCCTCCCACGTCGCTGCCCTCCTTCCGCATGCCTCACTGGCCGGACCCGTGCCCGACGATCCCCACGATCGTATCGGTGGCGCCCTGCCCCACCCGGGACCTTCGCTCGCCCATCGCCTGCCTCCCGGCGAGCCGACCCTTCGGCGTACCCCCCGTTTTGGGTGAGGGGCGGGACTGGGATAGCCTTGGCCGGCCGTTGATTGGCGGCGACGCGCGAGTGGCGGAATAGGCAGACGCGCACGGTTCAGGTCCGTGTGTCCGAAAGGACGTGGGGGTTCAACTCCCCCCTCGCGCACGTGTGACTGGCCCCGGGTCTTGGGATCCGGGGCTTCGTCCCATTTAGGAGTCGCCCGTCGGGTGTGCCCGCGATGCTTGGTTGTCGCCGATGGCGCGGCGTGGTCCTCCTCGTGTGGGTCTGGCGTGCTCGTGTCAGTCACCTATGTCGCGGCCGAGCGCGCGGGCGATCAATCCGCGGCAGCTTTCTGGAACGAATAGAGAATCTTCGGCTGCCCGTGCACCCCTGGGGGTGCACGGGGCGGATCGGCGGTCTCAGGGCGACCACTGCCTCGTCGGGCCTGTCGATAACCTCGGGCAGACCGTTGCCCGTGGGAGCGGGGCATGACGGCCTTCTCCAGGTCGGCGAGCGCCCCTGTCCGGTAGCGGGCCGCAGAACTCACGGCGGAGTGTCCTCTCCCCGCCCCGTCGGACACGACGAACCCTTAGTGTCGCGTCGAGCAGGACTTCAGAGCCGCAGGAGATCATCGTGGACGTCGACGACTATGCAGGGCGCGACGGGATGCTCGCCTTTTACAGAGACTGCCGAGGGCTCGCAGCGGCGGGCGAGGTGGGGCAGTTAATTCATGCATTGTCGACGAAGGCAAGCCGGACCTACGAGAAGCACGAGGTCGCTCGAATCGCCGCCGGTGTCCTAGCGTCGATGGACTCGACTGGCATCGCCGCGCTAGGACGATTTCTGGAGTCGGCCGACGTTGGTGGGCTCCGGGCCAGCGCGGCGTTGAGGGCGCTCTGGCTCGCGTCGCAGGGTCAGTCGCCGGTGGAGACCGTGCTCGGCATCTCCTACCCGGTCGAGCCGGTCGCGCTCGATCTGCAAGCGCAGGCGCGCGTCGTCGTAGACGACTTCATCGCAGCAGCCTCGACGAGCGCAGAGCACTCGCGTGTGCTCGTTGCCCTCCAGCAGCAGGAGTTCGACCTGAGCAGAGACGATGCGCTGCCACCACTCACTGCGCACATCCTGAAGGTGACCCGGGAGTCTTCGATTGTCTTGACCCTTGGAGTCATCGAAGAGTGGGAGGCGCTGGTCGCGCAGGATCTGCCCGAGAAGGACTATCAGAACTTTTTGGAGAAGCACCCTGTCCTTGTCGACCCGCTCGCAGCGGAGGTGCTGAATCGCAAGCGGCTTGGGCTCGAGCTGGTCACGGACTTCGTCGTACGGCGCCACGACTACCGCTACGTCGTCGTAGAGATCGAGAAGCCCCAGGACCGGATCTTTACTCAGGCTGATGACTTCGCTGCGCCATTCACTCATGCCATGGGTCAGATCCTCGACTTTCAAGGCTGGGTCGCGGAGAACGTCGCCTATGCCCAGAAGCACCTGCCGGGGATCGAGAACCCGCACGGGGTCCTCATCATGGGGCGCCGGAGCGAGGTGACCCACGACCAGGAAGCCAAGTTGCGACGGTGGCTTCACAACAGCAAGAACATCGAGGTCCTCACCTTCGATGACCTCAGCGTGCGTGCTCGCGCGCTCCACACCAGTCTCCGGGGCGCCGTCACCCCGCCTGCAACCTGATGGGCCGCGTACTGCTGGCGTGATCGAGACGCCTGCATGCACGCGTGTCGAGCTCGACGGGTCAGTCCCGCTCGTTTGGCCTTGCGCCGCGGCCACCGGGCCGTTTCTGTGGCTGCGGGCGGCGGAATGACCGGGCTTGCCAGCGAGATGCTGGCTGACTCAGTCACGTGCGGCCAGCCTGTGGCTCAGGCACTCCCTGTCGTCGGCGCGGGACTCACGGTGTGTGCCCGGGCGCCTCGAACGAGAGGGTGCGCTGGTCGCCGTCGAAGTGCACTCGACCTCCGTGGTGAGCTACGAGCAGCCGGAAGACGTGGAAACCCTGAAGGATTGCCGACTCCCAGTTGGCTTGGCTTCGGACTCCCACCTCGAGTTGGCCGGTGACCATCTGGATGGTGTCGAGCAGGCTCTGGTCGAGGCGGTTGATGTTCTCGAGCATGTTGTGTTGGGAGGCATAGCCGAAGACGATGGCAGCGATGCCTTCCTCGATGACGATGGCGCGGCCACCGTCCTCGTTCTCATCAGTGACTCGGTCGCTCTTCCGCTTCCTCTTCAGGATCGACCGTGTGACCGGCGACCAGCCAAGGATGACGGCATAACTGAGATGGAAGATGTCGTGGAACCGGTACCCGTCGTCGACGTAGGAGGCGTCGGTCAACTGGTCGCCGACCTTCTCGCCGTCAAGGAACAGGTCGACTGCCGGACGACCGGACGCGGAAGTAGTGGGCACGAATTCGTAGATCCCCGACCGCGGAAGCTGCTCGGCGTCGGGCCAACTCGCGTCGAGCGCGGCACTGCTGGAGGGCAGCCACCGGTCAGTCGTCTTCTCCAGGTTTGCCTGGGCGATCTCGTCGAGGTCCAAGTCGAGGTGGCGCGCGATCGCGGCGACATACCAGAGAACGTCGCCGAGCTCTTCCCGCATCCTGGGCCGCCACCACGTGTGTGAGCCGCCGTCACGGAGCGACTTCTTGTACTCCGATGCGACTGAGCCGGCTTCGCCAGCCAGGCCGAGGAGGTGAACGACGATGTCAGCCGGGTCTGGCTTCTGGTCGGTGCGTAGCGCCCGGTCCTGGAACTCTCTGAACTCCATGAACGAGATCCTCCTTCTTTTTCGGCGACCTGTCTGGTTTTCCGACATGTGTGCTGTAGGATAGACCGACAAGTATGTCGGTAAATCCGACTAGCTCGGTGACAGGAGGCATCGTGAGGATTCCTACGCAGCACGCGATTGAGGACGTGATCATCGAGCTGCTGGCCGAAGACGGTGGGGTCAATCCCGCCGACCTGCGCCGGCAGCTGGAAGAGCAGGGGCCCGGCCTACCGATCGACTCGCTCCTGGCAGTGGAGGTGTTGGTGCGTGTTGAGCAGCGGTTCGGCGTGCAGCTGGACGCGAACCCGGCTACGGCTGAGGCGATGCAGTCGGTGGTCGCGTTCGCCGCGACGGTCCGTAGCGCCATCGTCGCGCTTCCTTCGGAGGCCGCCCAGTGAGCACTCCTGATGCAGATATTGACGAGGAGTGGCGGGCGCTGGGGGCTCGGCTGCGGGACATTCGCGAGTATCTTGGCATCTCTCAGCAGAACGTCGCGGCGGCGACCGGCATCCCCCGCACGGCCGTGTCGGACATCGAGCGGGGCCAGCGCAAGGTCGACAGCCTTGAGCTGCGCAAGCTGTCGAAGCTCTACCGGTACCCGGTCAGTTACCTGCTGGGCGAGTCGGGTGTCGACGAAGACGAGGCCGCTCCCGTGTCCGCGTTGGCGCGCGTGTTCGACGACCTCACCGACCAGGACCGTCAGGAAGTCCTGCGGTTCGCCGAGTACCTCCGGTTCAGCGCGCAGGTGGACAAGCCCGCCCGCCGCGGAGGCGGCTCCTCGTGAAGGTCGTGGTGTTGCGCCCAGTGCCGACTGTTCCCGAGGTCGATACTCGGGATGCGCCGGTTGTCGGACGCATCGGGGGTAGAGGGCGAATGGGATCCTGGCAGCAGGCGAACAAAGTCGCGAACGTTGCCGCCGCGCGCGCTCACGGCGCCCTCGAGGTCGACCTGTCGGCTCCGCGCGTGGACGTAGAGGCCGCTGTCGGTCGGGCCGACCTGGACTTGTTCTGGCGACCGATGCCGCGCCTGTTCGGCCTCTACGTCAGTGAGCCGGACGCGGCGGTCGGCATCCTCGTCAACAGCGGCCTTCCGCGGGGAGCTCGTCGACACACAGTGGCCCACGAGCTTGGCCATCATCTGCTGCGCCACTCCACAACTGTCGATGATGGCAGCACCATCGACATCGGCGGCGCTGTCGACCCGCTCCCAGAGAACGGGGCACCGCGGCGCTGGACCGACCAGGAGATGGGCGCCGAAGCGTTCGCTGCGTGGTTTCTCATGCCACGTCGTGTCGTCGCGGCCGCGCTGCGGCTCCTCAGCCGTGACCGGCCCGAGTCTGCGCTGGACGTGTACCGACTGTCGGTCATCCTAGGGACGTCGTACGCGACCACGCTGAGGCACCTGCCGAACTTGAAACTGGCATCTCCTCGCGACACGAACGCGTGGCTGAAGGTGCCGCCTGGCCGACTCAAGGCGCGGCTCGACCGGGGCGTGGAGCCGCCGGCCGATCGTCGTCGTGACGTTCTCGTCGTAGGCGCGCCACTGAGTGGCGTTCCGGTGCACGCCGAGACCGGCGACCGGTTGGTGATTCCGGGCGTCACACCGTCTCAGGTGCATGCACCGGAATGGCTTGCCGTCGCCGGGACCACCGCTGGGGCCTATTTCGCCGACGGCGTCGTCCTTGACGTCGTCGACCTGGCAGAGCCGCACACCGGGCTGCTGACCGTTGAGGCCGGAGCTGGCTGGACCCTGGCGGTTGAGGCCGGGCCGCAGCCTGTCGGACGTCAGCCGAGAACGAGGAGCGACCGATGAGCCGCGTCGCGCCGGGGCTCGTTGTCGCCGGCAATCTGTCGCAGGCGTGGCTGGAGACAACCAAAGACGTGCAGGAGCAGGGCGGGAAGGCGTTCCATACGTTGACGCGCATCGAGAACCCGCTGGCAGAAGACGCGTCCATTCGCGACGGGTATGACGCTCTTCTCCAGGCTCTGCGGATGCAGTCGGCCGAGACTGTCGCCCATACGATCTTTCCGAGCGGGCCGGCTGCCGAATCGGACTCGCCGGACGCTCTTGTCGCCAGATACCTCAACTCGTACCCAACCCTTCGACGGTTCGGTCCGAACAAAAAGGGCACTTACTTCGGCCGCATCGTCGCCTACCCGAGCCCGACCGGCGACCTGGACCAGCTGACGCCGCTGATCCGCAAGCTCGCACAGGAACTGGAGACGCCAGGGCCGATGAGTGCGCGCTACGAGGTGGGCATCGAAGCCGCCCACGACAGGCATGACGACGACACTGCGCATGACGGTGACCACCAGGAGGACCCAGGCGTAGCCGAGGTGGCTGTGCCAATCTTTGCGCCGCACAAGGACACCGGGCGGCGTGCGTTTCCGTGCCTGTCGCTGCTGTCGTTCCAGCTCGACGCTGGACAGGTGCATCTGCTCGCTCAGTACCGCTACGAGTATCTGGTGGAGAAGGGGTACGGCAACTACCTCGGGTTGGCGCGGCTGTTGGAGTACGTCGCGGCATCCGTAGACCTAACCCCGGGGCAGCTGACGGTGACAGCCGGCCGCATCCAGACCGACGCACCAAACCGCGCTCTCGCCGATCACCTCGGCGATGCGTGGAGTCACGCCTGACCGCACACCGTCAGCGGTCGAAGCGTGCGGGAGGTGGCTGCACCGCGACGAGCGGTGACCGGCGAGCGAAGGCGGCGGGATTCTCGTCGTTGATGCCCCACTTCGGGGGGAACCAGGCCGTCGGCGGCTGGTCCACGGCGGTGAACCTCTGCTTGATGCGCGACCGGCCGCTGATACCGGCGACGTCCGGATGAGCGACACGAGCGTACTTGTCGACCTCGCAGAACAGGTTCTGGCAGTCGATGAGTTGCAGCGGGCGGCCCCGCAGTCCGCCGAAGTCGAGGCCGAGCCGCTCGAAGTGCATGTCCTGGGTGTCCGCCATATAGCGGATCAGGTCAGCTTCGATGCCGGCGGCCTGAGGGCCGAAGCACTTGCGGAGCCCATCGCGCGCGCCCGGCCCTGCCACAACGAAGTCCATCTCGTCGAAGTCGAGCACCTCGGAGTAGTTCAGATCGATGAGGAACTGGAACGCCAGGAAGTCGCCCATGCCCGGGAAGGCGCGCAGCGTCTCGAACGCCTGCTGCATGGTGGCCGACTCCTGCAGGTGGCCGGGCAAGTCGCTGCTCATCATGTGGGCGAGGAGCAGCAGGTGGTTTGTGTGCTTACGGACAGCTCCGAACTTGGGCGGAGGGATGACGTACGCGGCCGAGTACAGCCGCTGTCCGGAGGCGATCGCTCGCCCGAGGACGGTGTCGTAGGCAGCGTGGTCGAACTCAGCCCAGGTCAGCTGACCTAGCTCGGATGTCAGGAGTTCCCACGTCGAGACCTTGTTGAACATCTTAAAGAGCAGCGCGCGGAAGACGACCTCGGTCGGGTCGGCATCGCCCGCGTAGAGGACCTCGGAGATCAGGTATTGGCTGACGCGGTCAGCGGCCCGGAAGCAGTTGGTAAACCGGTGAGCTTGAAGAATCGGGTCGTCCGTCCACGGCCCAGGCCTCCCGGTCAGGCGGGCTTCGTAGACGGCTTGCCGCCGAGCGGCGAACTCCCAATACGTATCGAACACGACCGTCGGCGACACCCGACGGCCCGCGATGACGACCTCGGCCGGCCGGTCCGTCGGAGCATCGGTGAGAGGCGGCCGAGCCGTGAGCACCTGCGCTTGCGACATCTGCTTCTCCTTTGATGTTGCGAACCGCGTGACCGACATCGCTACACAAGGCACACTATGTTGGTGACTGTTCCCGACGGGGAGGCGCGACGGGCAAGGTCCGCGGCGCTATTCAACAACCGGCACTTCGCCGACTGTGCAGCGCATCTGCTCACCGCGTCGAAGTCGGGTGCCGAGTTCGTAACCGTCCGGCAGATCGCGGCCGCTTCCCAGCTCGCCGACAGCCTTGTCCGGCCGGTCGTGCTGCGACTGGTCGATGCGGGCGTGCTGGAGAAGCTTCCGCGTCTCGGCAGCGGTCGCTCACCCCAGTACTACCGCGTCGTCGATGCCGACCTACTGGCTTGGGCCTCTCTGACCAAGTCGGTCAACTATCAGTCGACGGCGCGTTAGCCGTACAGCATCTCTCCCCGAGAGAAGCCCGCGATGCGCCGAAGGCGCGCGGGGCGGGTTCGCGAGCGGGACAACTGCGCGCGACCTATCTGAGCAGGGTCAATCACTCTGACACTCGCGTCCGGAGAGAATCGATCCGGCGTCTACATGGATGCCGGATCTGTACCGAAATCAGCCCACCGTGGGACAGCATCATCGGGGCGAACTGACCATGGTCACCCGGTTGCCGGGGGGAAGCGCTTCCGAAGCCGATCGATGCTTTTCACCCACGATTGCCCGGTCTGGCTGTCGATGGCTGCTTGTGGTGGCGGGCTGCGGCGATGGGTTCAGTAGACCGACATGTTGTCGAGGACTCGTTCGGCGATGTTGACGATGGCGCGGATTTTGGGGAGGTCGTCGCGGATGTCGTCGGGATGGAGGTCGGGGGTGTCGATCTGGGGGTACTCGGCGTCGTGTCGCTGGCGACGCATCCGGTCGAAGGGTCGTAGGTCTCGTCCCATCGGCGGGTCGAGCTGGGCTCTGACGGCTTGGTAGACGGCGAGGTGGCCGCCCTTGGTGGTGGGTCGCAATCCCTGGTTGGCCAGGATCGCCCATAGTGCCTTCCGGCCGGCGTCGTACAGGGTGCCGTAGGCGCCTTCGGGATCTGATTCGCAGGTAGCTTCGGCGGAGTCGAGGTGACGCCGTGCTTGGGTGAGCAGCCGGTCGGCGTGCTCTCGGCTGGCTTGGACACGTTCGAGCTCACCGTCGGCGAGCATCGTGTCGATCTCGGTGCGCCCTTGCTGCCACTTCATGTGTCATCCCGTCCGGTGTTGGCTTCGGTATTGGTGTGGAGCTCGACGAGCGGGCGGGACCTCACGGTTGCCACGAATGGGTCGTCTTGCTTCTCCCACGTGGTTGGACGGACCCTGCGGACGTTCACTTCACGCCGCAGGATGGCTTCGGCTTCGCCGGCGCGTTCATCGAGGTCGTCGGGGTCGACGTAGCCGATGACGATGACGTCGACGTCGCCCGGCACAGGTCCCGGTTCGCCGTTGTAGCGGGCTGCCCAGGAGCCGTAGATGAATGCCTGGTCGACTCCGTCTAGTCCGGCGAGGGATCGGGTCAGAACGGGCAGCGGTCCGTAGGTGACCGCAAGCAAGTCGGTCAGGGGGCGGGTGAGGAGCGAGTCCTGCACGGAGCGGACCAGCCGTGAGGTGCCGACCTTACGATCGGCCAGGAGGCCGTTCTCCACCAATCGTGTGACCTCCTGGTGGACAGCCTTGACTGACGCGCCGATCCGGTGCGCCACCTCGGTGATGCTGTACTCCTCGTCGGGGTTGAGGTAGACGAGTGCCAAGAGGTCTCCCTGGACCCGCGATCTCAGGAGCGGCAGCAACGGGGACGGCGAAGTTCGCATAACAGGTTCAGTATCGATACCTTTTAGGTGAACTGCAAGCGTCGCTGTGGCTTCGCCTTCCCGTCGATGCTGCTGGCCAACCGAACAGTGGCTGGTGCACCCCTGGGGCACACGGACCCGAGAGAACGGGTGCCAACCGCAGGCAACGGGAGGTGGGTTTCAGGCTCATCACGGCGGTTCCCGCCGGGTCGAGCGTGGTAGTCCTACGGTTCAACCCCCTCTCCCGCACAACAACCCAGGTCAGAGACCTGGGGGGCTCTGTGTTGGGGGCGGCTCCGCCTTCGGCGCACGTGCCGAGATAGGTGCCAGACCGACGACGGAACGTCGCGTGGTGCGCGCTGGGCGATCATCGTGACCATGGCGACAGCGGCCGACCCAGAACCGGGGGGTCCGCGGCGTGACCGAGCCGCGACGCGACCGCTGTCGACCTGATGGCCCCGAGGATTCGACATCGGTACGTCGATGGCGGCCCTCCGGCTCTGCGAGTCTCGGCTCCGTCCGATCCCCTCTCGCGAAGGAGCCAGTCCATGGCGATCGTCTTCCCGCCCGCCGACCTCTTCCACGCAGCCATGGACGAGGGTCTGCTCGGTCCGCCGAGCGCCGTCGTCCTCGACGGCGAGATCCCGGTGCGGTCGAGCGTGCCCTTCACGTCCGAGGACGGACGGGTGCTCTCGGGCGTGTGGGAGGCCGACCCGGGAGTGTCGCGCTGGGAGTTCCTCGATCGAGGCGAGGTCATCTTCGTGCTCGCGGGACGGATGGTCGTGACCCCGGACGAGGGCGAGCCGCTCGTGCTGACCACGGGCATGGCTGCGGTGTTCCCGATCGGCTGGGTCGGCACCTGGGAGATCACCGAGCAGATCCGCAAGTTCTTCGTCGTCTACCGCGGCTGAGGAGACACCTGCCGCGCGCCCTCGCGCAGCCGGACGTCCAGGTCGTCTCCGAGCTCCTCGGCCAGGCGGCGCCGCACCGGGCCCAGTGACGCCGCGAGGACGCGGGGCAACGGCGATCCCGTACGCCGCCGGAGGGCGTGGGACTCGCCGAGGGCCCGCGCGCGGGCGGGTGCGTCGTCGTGACTCACGGCGACGGCTTCGAGCGCGTGCGCGACGGCGCGCGGGTCCCCGGTGGCGCGGGCGAGGTCCACCGACCGGGTCGCGAGCGCGGCGGCGTCCGGAGAGCCGGCCGCGGCGAGCTCGTGGGCCAGGCGCCCGGCCGTGTAGCTGACGCCCGCGCCGGAGCCCTGCCGCTCATACCACGTGAGTGTGGCGGCGTGGATCTGCGCTGCCCGGTCGTGCTCCCCGACCAGGCCGTGGGCGAGACCCAGTCCGTTCTCGGCCAGGGCCACCCCGGCGGCCGAATCGATCGAGCGCGCGACCCGCACCGCCGCCCGCAGCGTGCCCAGACTCTGCTCGGAGCCCGCCAGCGCCTGTACCGAGCCGAGCCGGGTGAGCTGGGTCGCCTGCCACTCGGGTGCCTCGATCGCCCGCGCCAGCGCGAGTGCCCGCTCGTGGGTGCGCCGGGCGTCGTCCAGGTCGCCGACGATCTCGGAGCAGTAGCCGAGCAGGTCCATCGCCATCATCCGACCAGCGGGATCGTCGAGCTCCTCGAAGGCGCGTCTGGCCGCGCGGCCACCGGCCGTGGCGCGCGCCACGGCGCCTCGTTGCAGCGCCGCCTTCGCCTCGACCAGGCCGACGAGAGCCAGGCCCCAGCCGTCGCCCAGCCGGCCCAGGCTCGCGCGTGCGGCGTCCAGCAGCCACGTCCCCCGGCGGGGCTGCCCGCGCTGGAGCAGCCGCTCCGCCAGCAGGACGGCGGCCAGCGACTCGGGTCGGCGCCAGCCGAGCTCCAGCGCTTCGCGCAGCGCCGCCTCGCCGGCCGCGATCGCCTGCGCGGCGTCGGAGGCCACCGCGTCGAACACTCCCAGCCAGGCGGTCGCGCCGAGGACCGCCGGTCGGTCGGCCCCGCCGGGGGCGATGCCGACGAGCTCCTCGAAGAGGTCCCGTCCCTCCGAACGGCGTCCGGCCAGCCACCACCACCAGGCACCGCGCAGGGCGAGCTCGACGGCCGCGCCCACGGCACCCTCCCGGGCCAGCCAGCGCGCGGCGTCCATGGCGCCGGCCGGGACCGCGGGCGCCCGCGGGACGTCGAGCGAGCGACGAGCGGCCCGCCGTTCGGCGCTCAGGAGCCGCGTGAACTCCTCCTGCAGCTCGGCGGGGGGAGCCAGGCCGGTCTGCTCCGCGAGCACGCGCCGGCCGACGTCGTACACCGCGAGTGCCTCGGCGCGGCGTCCGCCCCGGTCCAGCGCCCGCATCAGCAGCAGCCGGGCGCGGGACCGCAGCGGGTCCTCGGCCAGCAGCGCACGCAGGCCGTCGACCGGGGACGGTGCCGGCGCCTCGGCGGCCAGCGCGGCCTCGGCGCTGAGCTCCAGGAGGGAGGCACGCTGCTCGGTCAGCCGCGCCCGGGCGGCGACGAGTCGAGGGTGCTCGCCGAGCTCGGCGGGCGGAGGCCCGTGCCACAGCGCCAGTGCCCGCGCGGCCACCGCGCCGGCCTCCTCGGGACGGCCCGCGGCTGCCGCATCGGCCGCCTCGCGCGCCAGGGTCTCGAACAGGCCGACGTCGACCTCGTCGCGCGCCAGCGCCAGGCGGTAGCTGCCCTGGTCGTGCTGGAGCGCGTGGCCCCGAGGGCCCAGATGGCGGCGGAGGCGCGAGACCTTCACCTGCAGGGCGTTGCGCGCGTGGGCCGGCGCCTCCGGCCCCCACAGGGCGTCGATCAGGTCCGTCGCCGGCACGGCGCGGCCCTCCGCGAGGGCGAGGTGTGCCAGCACCAGCCGATCGAGACGCGCCGGCGCCACCGCCGCACCGCCGGGCTGCCGCACGGAGACGGCTCCGAGCAGGCGCAGCAGCGGGTCGTCGCTCACCCGCCGACCGTGACTTCCGTCGTCGGCGCCATGCCCATGCCGTTGGGATAGGGAACGCCTCCCGCGGTGACGATCGGCTCGGTGACCCCGACCAGGCGTCCGGTGAGCCCGGCGAGCTCGTCGTCGTCGAGATGGCGCCATGCCTCGGTCGTCATCGCGTCGGTGTGGGCCTCGATGGCGGCCCGCTCCCGCCTGCCCGTGGTGGTCGCCGCACCGGCCTTGGTGAGCCACCCGCGCCCGGTCAGCGCCGCGGCGGCGGTGGCCCACTCCGACTCGCTCCATCCGCGGTAGCTGCGCTGGTCGTCGGGAACCAGCCCGAGCGCGACCATGAGCACGTTGCTCTCCGCCGAACCGACGCCGGCGACGCGGAGCGCGGCGACGTGGGCGTCGCCGCGGAACTCGCGCAGCGCGCTCGTCGCCCAGAACAGCGCGAGGTGCGCCGCCTCCGGTCGGCCCAGGCTGCGATGGGCGGCGAACAGCGGTGCTCCGGCCGCCGGCAGCGTCTCGACGACGCCGGTCAGCTGCTCGGCGAGCTCGCTCAGCACCGGCGCGTCGACCCGGTCACCGAGGTGGCGTCGTACGGCCCGGTCGAACACGGCCAGACGGGCGGCGACGGCCTGCTCCGGTGTCGTGTGCCGCCACGCGTCGGGCAGGGCGCGCTCCACCATCCGGGGAGCGAAGCCGTGGAAGCACGCGGTCACGACGTCGGCGGGCACCGCGCCGAGGGCCGCGGACCGGGTCGCGAAGTAGCCCATCCAGCCGCCCTTGAGGCCTAGCGCGGTGTAGACCTCGGGCCGCTCGGGCGCGTAGTAGACCAGCGCGTGATAGGCCTCGATCAGGCGCCACACGGCGCGCTCGGCGCTGCGGCGCGTCGGATCGGGGAGCGAGCCGCGGGGGTCGGCCATGGCGTCACCTACCTCACTGGGACCCGCCGCGGCCGGTCCCGATCGGAACAGTAGTCGTCCGCGGGGGCGCTCGACGGGCCGCGGCGTACGACGAGCCTGGCCGTCCGCGCTGACAGCCCACTGACAGCCCCACTGGCAGCCCACTGATCGCCGCCGGCGGCGGAGCTGTCAGCGATATGTCAGTGCGGTCGACTAGCGTCCGACGCGACCCGGCTGACCGCCACCGGCCTGGCCGTCGGTGCGGCCGCCCTCATCGGTGAGGAACGAGGAATGAGCGAGAACGCGTGGCTCCTGCGGGAGCAGTGGGACGCGGTCCGTGCGTGGCTGCGAACGGAGCGGGTGCTCGACCGCGCCGCCGATCCCTCGGGTCTCGGCAGCTGGTCGGTAGCCGATGTCGTCGTCCATCTCGGCTACGGGTTGCGGATGCTGGCCGAGGTGGTGCCCGCGGACGGCGACGAGCCGATCGCCCTGGCGCGGTACGTCGCGGGATACGCCCCGGCCGGACGGCAGATCGCCGCCGACACCGAGGCCGCCGCCGGATCCCTGCGCGGCAGGGAGCTGGAGGGCATCGACGAGATGGCCGACGAGGCCTGGCGGGCGCTCGATGCCGGCCTGCCGGCGGTGGTCCGCGGCCGCCGGGGTCCGTTGCGGGCGGACGACTTCGTCCTGACCCGCCTGCTCGAGCTCGTCGTCCACGGCGACGACCTCCACCGTTCGCTCGGCTCCGCTCACCCCTCACCGCTGCTGCCCGCGGCGGTGGACGCGGTGTCCGCGGCGCTGGCCGAGGGCTATCGGGAGAGCACCGGTCGACTCCCCGCTGCCGACGGTCTCGCACTCGTCCGGATCGCCACCGGGCGCGTCGCGACCGAGGACCCGGCGTTCCCGCTGCTCTCGTGACGCGCACGCGGAGTACGGCCCGAGCGCGAGCCGTTCGGCCGGGGAAGCGGCCCCCTGAGGGCCCAGCAGGAGAGGACGGACGATGACGACCAGCGAGACGACGGTCTTCCTGCAGGCGGCGGACATGTTCGCCGACCTCTGCCGTCAGGTGCCCGACGGGGCGTGGACCCGCCCCGGCCTGGGCGAATGGGACGTCCGCGCGCTCGCCGGCCACACGCTGCGCGCGGTCACCACGGTGGCGGCGTACCTCGACCAGCCGGCGGCGGAGACCGCCGCGTGCCCCAGTGCCGGCGAGTACTTCGCGCGGGTCCGCACGATGCCCGGCGCCGACGACCGCGCTGTCGCCGAACGCGGCCGCCGGGCGGGCCGGGACCTGGGCGCGGATCCGGCCGCCGCCGTGCGGGCCGCGGTGGCGCGGACCCGGGACGCGCTCGCCGTCGTCGCCGGCCGGGACCCGATCGTCGCGACGATCGCCGGTGGGATGCGCCTCAGCGACTACCTTCCCACCCGCACGTTCGAGCTGTTGGCGCACAGCCTCGACCTGTGCGCCGCGACCGACCTCGTCCTCGAGCCGCCTCCGGCGGTCGTCGAGTCCGCGGTGGTCACGGCGGCGGCCGCTCTCACGCACGTGGGCGACGGCGTCGCCACCTTCCGGCATCTCATCGGACGGGCCGGCGGAGCACACCGTCCCTTGTTCGGCTGACGGCTCGGCTGCTCGACTGCGCTCGTCGGTCGCCGCGGGCGGCGCGGGCGGCGAGGCGGCCCTCAGTGCACGCTCGGCGACGGCGTCGACCGGCCCCAGCCGGCGTCGGCGGTGAGCTTCGCGAGGGCCGGCTGGGCGCGGTAGGGCACGGGCGTCGAGACGGTGAAGGTCGAGGTCGTCTTGCGGACGCCCTCGATCCCGACGATCGCGGCGGTCAGGGTCTGCAGGGCCTCCAGCGACTCGATCGCGACCCGGACGAGGAGGTCCTCGCGACCGGCCTGGATCCGGACCTCGAGGACCTCGGGGAGGGCGGCCAGGCCGTCGACGATAGGCGCCATCACGCGCTGGTCGATCTCGAGGGTGACCAGGGCCTGGACGGCGAGGCCGACCGCGTCGAGGTCGATGATCGGCTGATAGCCGAGCAGGATGCCGGTCTCCTCGAGGTGCTTGAGGCGTTGCTGCACGGTGACCCGGCTGACGCCGAGGGAGGCCGCGATCTCGGCGATGCCGGGGCGGGCGGTGGCCGCGACGCGACCGAGGATCTCGGCGTCGAGCCGGTCGATGGTTGCCACGGTGCTCAGCTCCCGGTACGTCGATCAGTGCGGAGGTTGTCGGAAAGCATAGTTGTGACGCATCCGCTTGACGGACGTGACAACCAAAACCACGATCGTCGTACCCCAGAAACACCGACTCCTCGGGACCGCCAGCCACAAGCCGGGCGGCGACGAGGAGAGACAAGGAGCGCGCTCCGCATGCCGACGACCACCCCCGTCGAACCTCTCGCCGTCTTCGACCGCAGCGACGATCTCGCCACGGCCGGCCACGAGCAGGTCGTCTTCTGCCGCGACGACCGGACCGGACTGCGCGCGATCATCGCGATCCACTCGACCGTCCTCGGACCCGCCCTCGGCGGCACCCGGTTCAAGGCCTACCCCCACGAGTCGGCGGCCCTCGTCGACGTGCTGCGGCTCTCGCAGGGCATGACCTTCAAGGCATCCCTCGCCGGCATGCCGCTCGGCGGCGGCAAGGCCGTCATCATCGGCGAGCCCGACACCCGCAAGACGCCCGAGCTGCTGGCGGCGTACGGCAGCTTCGTGGACCGTCTCGGCGGGCACTACGTCACCGCTGCCGACGTCGGCACGACGGACGCGGATCTCGACATCGTCGGGACCCGGACGCGCCACGTCACCGGACGTACGCCGGCGCAGGGCGGGTCGGGCGACAGCGGCCGGTCCACCGCCACCGGCGTCTTCGAGGCCATGCGTGCCGCCGCCGAGCTGGTGTGGGGCGACGGCGGGCTGCAGGGTCGCCGGGTCGGGGTCGAGGGTGTGGGCAAGGTCGGCCGTCACCTGGTCGACCTGCTCCTGGCCGAGGGGGCGCGGGTCGCCGTCGCCGACGCCTCGCCCGCGGCGCTGGCGCGGTTGCGCGCCGACCTCGACGCCGCCCCCGCCCGGGGCGCCGCCGTCGAGGTGCTGCCCTCCGTCATCGACGCGGACGTCGACGTCTACGCGCCGTGCGCCCTGGGCGCGACCCTCGACGTCGCGTCGATCGAGCGCCTCCGGGCGCGGGTCGTCTGCGGCGCGGCCAACAACCAGCTGGCCACCGACGAGGTCGACGAGCTGCTCGCGGCCCGCGGTGTGGTCTGGGTGCCGGACTACGCCGCCAACAGCGGCGGTCTGATCCAGGTCGGCGGCGAGCTGCTCGGCTGGTCGTCCGACGAGGTGGACCGCCGGGTCCGCGCCGTCGGCGCGACCGTCCGCGAGGTGCTCACCACCGCCGCCGCGACCCTCCTGCCGACCGGCCGGGTCGCCGACGAGCAGGCCCGCGCCCGGCTCACCCGCTGACGCCGACCTGCCCGACCCGCCCGCACCGCGCACCCGGGCGCGCTCTGCTCGCGTCCCGCTCGCGCCCTGCCCGCGACCCGTCCTTCGTGGAGGAGCCCGCATGTCCCACCCTGCCCTGAACCAGACCCCCGCCCCGTCGGCGACCCGCGGCGAGCCGTCGGCCGTGGCCGCCCGATCCCCGCTCCAACTGGTCGGCGCCGACGGCCGGGTCACCGAGGCCGGCCGGGCGCGAGGCGTCGACGTCGACCTCGCGCGGCGGCTGTACCGCGACATGGTGCTGGCGCGGGCGCTCGACCGCGAGGCGGTCGCCCTGCAGCGCCAGGGCGAGCTCAGCCTGTGGCTGCAGTGCGAGGGCCAGGAGGCCGCCCAGGTCGGCTCGGTGCACGCCCTCGCCGACCGCGACCACGTCTTCCCGAGCTACCGCGAGCACGCGGTGGGGCTGGTGCGCGGCCTGACCCCGGGCGAGCTGCTCGCGCAGTGGCGCGGCATCGCGCACGCGGGCTGGGACCCGGCCGAGCACCGCCTCCACTTCAACTCCCTGGTGCTGGGCACGCAGACGCTGCACGCGGTGGGCTACGCCCTCGGGTGCCGGCTGGACGGCGACGACGGTGTCACCGTCGTCTACTTCGGCGACGGTGCCGCCAGCCAGGGCGACGTCAACGAGGCGTTCAACTGGGCCGCGACCATGGCCCTGCCGGTCCTGTTCATCTGCCAGAACAACCAGTGGGCCATCTCGACGCCGACCAGCAAGCAGTTCGGCACCAGCCTGCACGACCGCGCCGCCGGCTTCGGCCTGCGGTCGTGGTGGGTCGACGGCAATGACGCGCTCGCGGTCCACGCCGTCACGGCGGAGGCGGTCGAGAGCGTCCGCCGCGGCCAGGGACCGGCGCTGATCGAGGCGGAGACCTACCGGATCGGCGGGCACAGCACGTCCGACGACCCGAAGCGGTACCGCACCGACGAGGAGCTCGACGCGTGGCGGCGCCGCGACCCCGTCGCGCGGCTGCGCACGGCGCTGACGGACCTCGGCGTCGAGGCGGCGTGGTTCGGCACCGTCGACGCCGACGGACGGGAGCTCGCCGCGCGTACCCGAGCCGAGTGCCAGGCACTCGCCGGACCCGACCTCCGCGACCTCTTCGCCGAGGTGTACACCGACCCGCATCCCGTCGAGCGCGAGCGCGCGTCGTACGAGGCCTATCTCGAGCTGACGGGGCGTGGTCGGTGATGGCCGTCCTCCCGCTCGGCAAGGCGCTCAACCTCGCGATGCGGCGGTCCCTGGCCGAGGACGACCGCGTCGTCGTCCTGGGCGAGGACATCGGCACCCTCGGCGGGGTCTTCCGGGTCACCGACGGACTGGCCGCGGAGTTCGGCTCCGACCGCGTGATCGACACCCCGCTGGCCGAGTCCGGCATCGTCGGCACCGCGATCGGCCTGGCCCTGCGCGGGTTCCGGCCGGTGTGCGAGATCCAGTTCGACGGCTTCGTCTACCCGGCCTTCGACCAGATCGTCAGCCAGCTCGCGAAGATGCGTGCCCGCTCGCGCGGCCGCGTCCAGCTGCCCGTCGTCATCCGGATCCCGGCCGGCGGCGGCATCGGCGCGGTCGAGCACCACAGCGAGTCGAACGAGGCGTACTTCGCCCACACCGCCGGGCTGCGGGTCGTGTCCTGCTCCAACCCGCAGGACGGCTACCGCCTGCTGCGTGCCGCGATCCGGAGCAACGATCCGGTCGTGTTCTTCGAGCCGAAGCGGGCCTACTGGGACAAGGGCGAGGTCGACCTCGACGCGAGCCCGGCGTCGCTCGACCGCGCCCTGGTGCTCCGCAAGGGCCGCGACTGCACCCTCATCGCCCACGGACCGAGCGTGAAGGTGGCGCTGTCCGCGGCCGAGGCGGCCGAGGAGGACGGCGTGTCCGTGGGCGTGGTCGATCTGCGCTCGATCTCCCCGCTCGACGTGGAGACCCTCCAGCGCTGCGTCGCCGCGACCGGCCGTGCCGTCGTCGTCCACGAGGCGTCGACCTTCCTCGGGATCGGCGCGGAGGTCGCCGCCGCCGTCACCGAAGGCTGCTTCCGGGAGCTCAAGGCCCCGGTGCAGCGGGTCGGCGCCTACCAGCTGCCCTACCCGCCCGCCCACGTCGAGGACGCCTTCCTCCCCGACGTCGACCGCGTCCTGCTGGCGATCGACCGGTCCCTGCACTACGGAAGGACGGCCGCGCATGTCTGAGCCGCAGGTCTTCAAGCTCCCCGACGTCGGCGAGGGGCTCACCGAGGCCGAGATCGTCGCGTGGCACGTCCGGGTCGGCGACGAGGTCGAGGTCAACGACGTCCTGGTGGACGTGGAGACGGCCAAGTCCGTCGTCGAGCTGCCCTCGCCGTACGCCGGTGTCGTCCTCGAGCTGTACGCCGAGCCGGGCCAGGAGCTGCCCGTCGGCGCGCCGCTGATCGCCATCGGTAGCGCCGCCGCCGCGCCGCCGACCGCGGCCCCGCCGCCGGTCGAGCCGGTGCCCGTCGCATCCGCGCCGGTCGAGCCGGTGATCGTCGAGTCGGTGCCGGTCGAGTCGGTGCCGGTCGAGTCGGTGCCGGTCGAGTCGGTGCCGGTCGGGAGGGAGGCCATGCCGGTCGCGTCCGACCCGACCGAGCCGGAGTCCGCGGCCCCGGCGGTGCTCGTCGGCACCGGGCCGCGGGCGGCCGTCGCGCGCCGGGTGCACCTGCGCCGGCCGGACGAGGCGTCCTTCGAGCGGGCCTTCGAGCGGGCCGCGGAGCCGGTCGCCGTCCGCACCCCCGCCGAGCGGCGGATCCCGGTCAAGGGCGTGCGCCGCGCGACGGCCGAGGCGATGGTGCGCTCGGCCTTCACCGCACCCCACGCGGCGATGTGGACGACGGTCGACGTGAGCGCGTCGATGCGGCTGGTGCGTCAGCTGCGGGAGGACCGCGCCTGGCGCGACGTCCGGGTCAGCCCGCTGCTCCTCGTGGCCCGCGCGACGGCTCTCGCCGTCGCGCGCCACCCCGAGATCAACGCCTCGTGGGACGACGCGGCGCAGGAGATCGTGCTGCACGGAGCGCTCAACCTCGGCATCGCGGCAGCGACGCCACGCGGCCTGATGGTCCCGCACGTCAAGGACGCCGGGTCGCTGTCGCTGCGCGAGCTGGCCGAGGCCATCGACGACCTCGTCACCCGGGCCCGCGCCGGCAAGCTCGCGCCGAGCGACATGACGGGCGGCACCCTCACGCTGACGAACGTCGGCTCCTTCGGCATGGAGGGCGCGACGCCGATCCTCAACCCGCCGGAGGCGGCGATCCTCGCGCTCGGCGCGATCGAGCCGCGGCCGTGGGTGGTCGACGGCGCGCTCGGCGTACGCGAGGTGATGACCCTGTCCATCTCGATCGACCACCGACTGGTCGACGGCGAGCTGGGCGCCACGGTGCTGCGCCACGTCGCCGACATCCTGAGCGACCCCGCCCGGGCGCTGCTGTAGCGGGCCGGTGCCGACGATGACCGACGTGACCGACGTGACCGACGTCCGCGGCCGCCCGCCGCTCGCGAGCCCCACGGTGCTGCGCGTGCGCGCGGCCGGCGAGGAGGCGCTGTTGCTGCGCATCGCCTCCCTCGTCGCCCACTACGACGTGCGACGGTTCACTCTCGACGCCCGAGGCGACGGATCGACCGACGTCCGGATGGAGCTCGGGGGCACGCCCGCCGATCCGGCGGCCGGCCTGCTCGAGCGGCGCCTCGGCCGCATCGTCGGCGTCACCGAGGTGGTCAGGACAGGCTGAGCTTCAGCGACCGCAGGTGGTCGCGGCTCAGCGCGCGGGCGTGCTCGGCCTGCCGGGCGACGATCGCGTCCAGCACCTGCGCGTGCGCGCCGTGGTCCTCGTTGCCGTCGAACGCACGGTGGATGCGGAGCATCTCGACCATCGCCTGGCGCTGGCGGGGGGTGAGGTCGTCGAACATGCCGACCAGGATCTCGTTGTGCGAGGCGCTGAGGATGCTGCGGTGGAAGGCGAGGTCGGCGTCCACGAGCTCCTCGATCGTCGCCTGCGACCGTGCCCGGTCTTCCAGGGCGCGGCGCATTCGCCGGATGTCCGCGGGGGTCCGCCGCTCCGCCGCGAGCGCCGCGGCCTCGCTCTCGATCGAGATCCGCGCCTCCAGGACGGTCGTGATGGCCGCCCGGCGCAGCACCAGGTCCCACTCGTCGTTGGCCTCGAGCGACACCACGAACACGCCGGCGCCCTGCCGCGTCTGCAGGACGCCCAGTCCGGCGAGCTGACGGATGGCCTCGCGCACCGTCGACCGGCCGACGCCGAGCTGCGGGCCCAGCGTCGTCTCGGCGGGGAGCTTGGCGCCGAGCGCCCACTCGCCCGAGCGGATCCGTTCGAGGAGGGCCTCGGCGGTCTGGTCGGCCAGCGAGTGACGGCGGATGGGCGGCACGACGTCATCGTACTCGTCTACTTGTCTGAGGAGTGAGGGCACGGCATCGTCTGCTGGCCCGTCCTGCTGGCCGCCACCGCGCCGGTTCCTCGGCCTGCCGCACTCACCGACGCCAGGGCGCCGGGGGCTGGTCGACAGCCGCCCGACGCCCTGTCCGCGCCGTCACTCAGCGCCCGGCCGGCACCGCCATCGGAGTCTCGGCGGCCACGACCGGCGCGGTCCGCCGGCGCGGCCAGGCCCGCTCCCCGAGCAGGATCAGCACGGCGGGCAGCACCACGAGCCGGATCAGCGTGGCGTCGACGAGGATCGCCGCGGCGAGGCCGACGCCCATCATCTTCATCTCCATCATCGACAGCGTCGCGAAGATGGCGAACACGGAGACCATGACCGCGGCGGCGCTGGTGATGACGCCGGCGGTGTCGGCGATCCCGCGGTGGACGGCGTCCCGGGCGGGCAGCCCGCGGTCGACGAGCTCACGGATCCGGCTGAGGACGAACACGTGGTAGTCCATCGACAGGCCGACCAGGACGACGAGGACGAAGATCGGGATCCACTCGATCACGAAGCCGGGGCTGGTGAAGTCGAGCAGCCCCTC
Organism: Nocardioides segetis; assembly: GCF_051390595.1. Classification (NCBI taxonomy): domain Bacteria; kingdom Bacillati; phylum Actinomycetota; class Actinomycetes; order Propionibacteriales; family Nocardioidaceae; genus Nocardioides; species Nocardioides segetis. Next base: position 49,257 of record NZ_JBNINR010000009.1, read on the forward strand.
GCCGACCCCGTGCTGGAAGACGATCGACAGCAGCCCGAAGGCGACGCCCACGGACGCCAGGTTGAGCACGGTCGAGACCAGGCCCAGCAGGACGCTGCGGAACGCGAGCATCATCATCACCATCGTCAGCAGGAGCACGAACCCCAGCAGGATCGGCATCCGCTCGGTGCGCAGGTCGAGGCGGTCGAGCGACTCGGCGGCCCCGCCGCCGACGGCCCACGAGCTGCCGGCGCCGAGGCCGTCGAGGGCGGCGGGCGCGAGGTCGGCGCGGAGCCGTTCGATCGCCTCGGTGGCGCGGTCGTCGGCCTCCTCGTAGGGCAGCGGGAGGTCCACGACCGACGTACGGCCGTCCTCGGAGGTGCGCACCTCGGCCCCCTCGGTCGCGAAGTCGTCGCCGGCACCGGCTGCCGCGGCGAGCTCCTCGAGGGCGGATCGGGCCGCGGCGGGCTCGGCGCCGGCGACGACGACCTGCGCGGCGGTGCCCTCGGCCGGGAACGCCTTCGTGATCGAGCGGAGCGTCTGCACGGCCGGGATGTCGGCGGGCAGCGTCTCGATGCTGGCCTGGTGGGTCTTCATCCCGAAGGCGGGTACGGCGAGCGCGACGATGCCGATCGAGGCGGCGACCAGGGCGGCGACGGGATGCCGGACCACCGGGCCGAGGATCCGGCCGCTGATCGTGCCCGTGCGGACCCGGCGGGTCATCCGCCACAGCAGGGGCAGCCGGGGCCGGTCGACCCAGCGGCCCAGCTTGACGAGCAGCGCGGGGAGCACGGTGATCGAGCCGAGCACGGCGACCGCGACGACGAGGATCGCACCGGTGGCCAGCGAGTTGAAGGTGACGTCGGAGAGGACGAAGAGCCCCGCCAGGGCGGCGATCACGGCGCCACCGGACACCAAGATGGCGTGTCCCGAGGTCTCGGCGGCGATGGCCACGGCGTCGAGCGTCGACCGACCCGCGGCACGCTCCTGACGCTCCCGCTTGAGGTAGAAGAGCGAGTAGTCGACGCCGACCGCCATGCCGATGAGCACGATCATGCTGAGCACGGTCGGCTCGGCCGGCACCAGCCAGGAGATCGGGGCGCTGATGCCGATCGTCGCCGCGACGCTCGTCGCGGCGAGCAGCACCGGCAGCCCGGCGGCGATCAGCGCCCCGAACGCCAGCAGCATCAGGAGCAGGGTGATGGGGAGGCTGATGAACTCCGCGGAGCGCAGGTCCTCACCCACCCGCTCGTTGATCGCCTCGTCGATGGTGACGTCGCCGGCCTGGGCGATCACCAGGTCCGGATGGGCGGCCTGGACCGCGGCGGTGACCTCGAGGAGGGGCGCGGCATCCACGTCGTCGGCGGTCAGCTCGACCGGGACCAGCAGCGACGTCCCGTCCGCGCTGGGCACGGCCTCGCCGACCCCCGCGACCCCGGGCGTCGTGCGCATGCCGTCGGCGATCGCGGCCGCCGCGGCGCTGCCGTCAGCCGTGTCGAGGGGACCGGACCGCGCGCGCACCAGCACGCTCTCCGAGGGCGGCTCGTCGAGACCGGCCTCCTCGATCAGCGCACCGGCCCGCCCGGACTCGCCGATCCGGTAGTCGGCGTCCTCGACGTCGTTGGTGGGGACCGTGGCGGCGAGACCGACCGCGATCACCACGAACGCCAGCCAGGCGCCGATCGCGCGCCACGGATGGGTGGCGCTCCAGCGGGCGGCCCGCGTGGGCAGCGCGCTCAGGGAAAGGGACATGACAGCTCCTGGGAGGTGAAGGGAGGGATGGAGCCAGCCTCCCGGCGCGAGCGCCCGCGGTCAGGGGTGGAGCGTCCCGTCCGGTTGTGGTGCCTGCACCACTGTCCGGGCGGTCGGGTTCGGGGAGACTGGTGCGGTGAGCAGCAGTCCCGACGACGTCAGTCCCGACAGCGCGGCGCGGGCCGGCCGCTGGGCCGTGACCGGGTACGCCGCCCTCCACGTCCTCCTGTTCGTCCCGATCGTCGTCACGTTCGTGCTGGTGACGGTCAGCGCGGTGCTGGTCGTCGTGTGGGTCGGGATCCTGTTGCTCGCCGGCCTCCTGCCCGCGATGCGCGGCCTGGCGGGACTCCACCGCTCGATGGCCGGCCGGACGCTCGGCACGCCGGTGCCGGCGCCGTACCTCCCGCTCACGGGCGGACCGCTCGCCGACCTCCGCACCCGGGCCAGCGACCCGATGACCTGGCGGGACCTGCTCTGGATGCTGTGGGCGATGAGCTTCGGGTTCGTGGTCTCGCTGCTGGCGGTCGTGCTCTTCCTGGGCGTCGTGACGCTGCCGATCTGGTGGTACGGCGTGGTGCCGCTGCTGCGCGGACGCGCCGCCGTCGACCGCGCGATCCTCACCATCGGGCGCACCGAGCGGCTGGAGCGCCGGGTCGAGGCGCTGACGGCGTCGCGCGCGGTCGTCGTCGACCACTCCGCCGCGGAGCTGCGCCGCATCGAGCGCGACCTCCACGACGGCCCGCAGGCCCGCCTGGCCGCGGTGTCGCTCAGCCTGGGGCTGGCCGACGATCTCTTCGAGTCCGACCCGGAGGCCGCACGCCGGTTGATCAACGAGGCCCGCGGCACGTCGTCCACCGCGCTCGGCGAGCTGCGTGACGTGGTGCGGGGCATCCATCCGCCGGTGCTCGCCGACCGCGGGCTGTCCGGGGCGGTGTCGGCGCTGGCGATCGACATGGCCGTCCCGGTCGAGCTCGCGCTCGACGTACCCGAGCGGTTGCCGGCTCCGGTCGAGTCGGCGGTCTACTTCGCCGTCGCCGAGTGCCTGGCCAACACCGCTAAGCACTCCGGCGCCGCCCACTCCTGGGTGAGCCTCCAACACGACGGCACGGTGCTCCGCGGCCGGATCGGCGACGACGGCCGCGGCGGCGCGGACCTGCGGAAGGGGACCGGGCTCCCGGGCATCGCCGCGCGTCTGGCAGCCTTCGACGGAACCCTGTCGGTGTCGAGCCCGCCCGGCGGGCCGACCGTCGTCACCTGGGAGGTCCCGTGCAGCCCCTCCGTGTCGTCCTCGCCGAGGACCATGCGCTCCTGAGAGCGGGTCTGACCCAGCTCCTGGAGGCGAAGGGCTTCACGGTGCTCGCCGCGGTCGACAACCTGACCGAGCTCGAGCGCGCGCTCGACGACCCGTCGGCCGAGGCCGCGGTGGTCGACGTCCGGATGCCGCCGTCGTTCACCGACGAGGGCCTGCGGGCCGCGATCGCCGTGCGGGCCCGCCGGCCGGGCTTCCCGGTGCTGGTGCTGTCGCAGTACGTCGAGCAGCTCTACGCCCGCGAGCTCCTGGCGAGCGGGGAGGGCGCGGTGGGCTACCTGCTCAAGGACCGGGTCGCCGACGTCGCCGAGTTCGTCGACGCGCTGCGCCGGGTCGCCGAGGGCGGCACCGTCCTCGACCCGTCGGTCGTCGCCGCGGTCCTCGACCGCCGCCGCGACACCCCGGTCGACCGGCTCACGGAGCGGGAGCGGGAGGTGCTGGCGCTGATGGCCGAGGGACGGGCCAACGCCGGCATCGCCCAGGCGCTGGTCGTCACCGAGAAGGCCGTCGCCAAGCACATCAACAGCATCTTCGCCAAGCTCGACCTGCCCGCCGACACCGACGACCACCGCCGGGTGCGGGCGGTGCTGGAGTGGCTGCGGATCTAGGAGACCGCCGGCTCCGTGGGCGCGCCCGCGTCGGCCCGGGCCCGCTCGATCAGCTGCTCGTCGCGCCAGGCCACCCGCCGGTCCCACTCCTCGAGCGGCAGCAGCGCGCGGCGCTGGGCCGCGACCGTGGCGACCAGGTCGGGCGTCCACGGGTCGTGCTGGCCGCGCTCGCGCCCCATCCGCTCGTACGCCGGTCCCATCTTCTCCGCGTGGGCCTCGATCCCGCCGCGGGTGTTCAGGTCGACGGTCTCGAACGGCCCGATCACGCTCCAGCGCCGGCCCAGCCCGAGGGTGACCACGGCGTCCAGGTCGGCGACGTCGACCACGCCGTCACGGACCAGGCAGTAGGCCTCCCGGAGCACCGCGCCCTGCAGCCGGTTGAAGACGAAGCCCTCGACCTCGCGGTGCAGGGCGATCGGGTGCAGTCCGGCGCCGGCGTACAGCTCGACGGCGGTGCGGGTGATCGAGGGATCCGTCGCGGTGCTCGGGACCAGCTCGATGACGGGCAGGAGGTACGGCGGGTTGGCCGGGTGCGCCACGAGGATCCGCTCGGCGGCACGGTTGCCCTCGGCGAGCAGGCCGGCGCGCAGAGCCGAGCTGGAGCTGGCGAGCGGGACACTCGCGTCGGTGAGCTCGGCCAGCCGCGCGTACAGCGCCTGCTTCACGTCGAGGCGCTCGGGAGCGCACTCCTGGACCAGGTCGGCGTCCTCGACGGCGCCCTCGAGCCCGCTCACGAACGAGACCCGGCCGGCGACGGCGTCCGGGTCCTCGCCGAGCAGCCCGCCGTCCGCCAGTCGGGCCAGCCGGTCGCCGAGCTCGGCGGCCGCCCGACGACGGGCGTTCGGGTACGGGTCCCAGCACCGCACGTCGTGGCCCGCGCGGGCGAACACCACGGCCATGGCGACGCCGATCGAGCCCGCGCCCGCGATGCCGATGGTCATGTCCACCAGCTCCGGTCGCCGGCGATCCCGCGCTCGAGGATCCGTACGACGTCCGCCCGGTCGAGCTCGCGCGGGTTGTTGGCGGTCAGCCGGGTCGCCAGCATCGCCTGGTCCGCGACCTGCTCGACCTGCTCGGGACGCAGGCCGAGGGCGGCCAGGTCGAGCGGGCAGCCGATAGTGGCGAGCAGCGCCTCGATGCCCTCCACGGCGGCGTGCGCCGCGGCCTCGGTCGAGCCGCCCGCGGGCCTCACCCCGATCAGGTCGGCGACCTCGGCGAGCTCCTCGGTCCGGGTCGGCAGGTTGAAGCGCAGCACGTAGGGCAGCAGCGCACCGACCCCCAGGCCGTGCGCGCTGTGGGTGAGGGCGCCGATCGGTGACTGGATCGCGTGCGCGGCCGCCGTCCCGGCGGTGTTGATCGCCAGTCCCGCCGAGAACGCGGCGAGCATGGTGTCCGAGCGCGCGCCGAGGTCGGCGGGATCGGCGGCCATCCGGGGGAAGGCGTCACGCACCAGCAGCAGCCCCTGGCGGGCCCAGGTGTCGGCCAGCAGGTTCTTGCCGGCGTACAGGTGGGCGTCGAGGTCCGCGCTGGTCGGGTTCTTCGCCCGGGCGGTGAACGCCTCGACGAGGTGCGTGAGCGCGTCGGCGGCCGTCGCCGTGGTGAGCGAGGGCGGGCAGGTCAAGGTGAACTCGGGGTCGATGATGGTCGCCGCCGGCTCGAGCCAGGCGCTCGCGATGCCGACCTTCATGCCGCGCTCGTCGTCGTAGACGACCGAGATGCAGGTCGCCTCGGCGCCGGTCCCACCGGTCGTGGGCAGGGTCACGAGCGGCAGGCCCGCGGCGGGGACGACATTCTCGCCGTAGAGGGCGGCGACGTCGCCGCCCTGCGCGAGCAGGATCGCCGCGACCTTCGCGAAGTCCAGGACGCTCCCACCGCCGACCGCGACGACGACGTCGAACTCGTCGCCGTCGTGGGCGCGAGCCACCGCCTCGAGGTTCTGCCGGGGCAGGTCCGGCTCGACCTTGGCGTAGGTGGTCACCTTGGTGCCGGCGTCCTCGACGCCGGCGACGAGCTCCCGGTAGACCGGGTCGGCCGCCATCCGCTCGTCGGTGCAGAACAGCGCCCGGCCGCCGTACGCCGGCAGCAGGCGGGCCAGGTGGTGCCGCTGCCCGGGACCGAACAGGACGGTGCCCGGCTGCCGGAGCAGGCCCAGCCGCAGGTCGTTCGTGGTCCGGACGGGGGCGCTCATCGCAGGCCGTCCTTGGACTCGTCGACGGTGATCGCGAGGTACTTGGGCTCCAGGAACTCGTGGATGCCGTCGGGGCCGCCCTCGCGGCCGAGGCCGGACGCCTTGACGCCGCCGAACGAGGCGACCGGGTCGGCCATGATCCCGCGGTTGATGCCGACCATGCCGAACTCGAGGTGCTCGGCGATGCTCACCGCGCGGTCCAGGTCGCGGGTGAACAGGTACGCCGCGAGCCCGTAGGTGGTGTCGTTGGCGAAGTCCAGCGCCTCCCGGACGCTGGCCACGCGGTAGAGAGCGGCCAGCGGGGCGAAGAGCTCCTCGGTGCACAGCTCGTGGTCGCGGCTGGCGAGCGCCATCACCGTGGGCTCGTAGAAGTAGCCGTCGCCCGGGGCGGGTCGCCCACCGGTCAGCACGTCGGCGCCGATCCCGCGGAACCGGTCGACCAGGTCGACGACCCGGTCGCGCTGGCGGCCGCTGATGATCGGGCCGACCTCGGTGGCCTCGTCGAAGCCGTTGCCGACCCGGAGCTCGCGGGCGCCGGCCACGAACTTCTCGGTGAACTCATCGGCGATCGCCTCGTGCAGGATGATCCGGTTGGCGGCGACGCAGGCCTGGCCCGCGTTGCGGAACTTGCAGATCAGCGCGTGCTCGACGGCGAGATCCACGTCGGCGTCGTCCAGCACCAGGAACGGCCCGTCGCCGCCGAGCTCCATCGAGGCGTTCACCACGTTCGGCGCGGCCTGCTGGAGCAGCAGGCTGCCGACCCCGGTCGAGCCGGTGAAGCTGATCTTGCGCAGCCGGCGGTCCGCGAGCGCGGTCTCCGAGACCGTCGCCGAGCGGGTCGTGTGCAGCAGGTTCACCACGCCGGCCGGGAAGCCCGCGTCCACCAGGGTCTGCGTGAACAGCGCCCCGGTGAGCGGCGTCTCCTGGGCCGTCTTCATCACCACCGTGCAGCCGGCCGCGAGAGCCGCGCCGGCCTTGCGGGCCGACATCAGCAGCGGGAAGTTCCACGGGGTGATGAGCAGGCAGGGGCCGACCGGCTGGTGGGTCGTGACCACGCGGTAGCCGCCGTTCGAGCCGTGCGCCCAGGTGCCGTGCAGGTGGGTGATCTGCTCGGCGTACCACAGGAAGAAGCCGGCCGAGAGGTCGAACTCGGCACGCGACTCGCTGAGCGGCTTCCCGCTCTCGGCGGTCATCACCCGGGCGAACCGCTCCCGGCGCTCGCGCAGCAGGGCGTGGGCGTGGTGAAACAGGTCCGCCCGGGCCCGCGGCGCCCAGTGCGCCCAGTCCTGCTGGGCGCGCACGGCCGCGTCCAGGGCGGCGCGGGTCTCATCCGCACCCGCGTCGGCCATGCGGGCGATGACGAGCCCGGTGGCCGGGTCGGTCACCTCGAACGAGCGGCCCGGGTCGCTCCAGGCGCCGTCGATGTGGACGCCGGTCGGCACGTCCGCGGCGGCCGACAGTCCCTGGGGCGCCACGGTCTCGGCAGTGGTCATGGTTCTTCCTTCCTGGTGCGGGCCAGCCCGCGGGTGCGAATGGGGTGGGGGCGGTTCAGCGGGCGGTGTAGCCGCCGTCGATGGGCAGCGCGACTCCGGTGACCCAGGACGCCTCGTCCGAGGCGAGGTACAGCACGCCGTAGGCCACCTCCTCGGGGCGGCCGAGCCGGCGCAGCGACTGATGGGTGGTGTTGACCTCCTCGTAGGCCGCGATCCCGCCGGGGAAGTCGGCCGCGATGCCCTCGACGAGCGGGGTGAGCACGGTGCTGGGGTGCACGCTGTTCACCCGGATGCCGTACGTGCCGTAGGTCGCCGCGTCCTGCCGGGTCTGCATGGTGACCGCGCCCTTCGCGACGTGGTACGCCGTGAACTCGTCGTTGCCGCGCAGGCCGTAGATCGAGGAGAAGTTGACGATGCTGCCGCCGCCCTGCTCGATCATGTACGGCACGGCGTGCTTGGTGCCCCACAGCACGCCCTTGACGTCGATCGCGAACAGCGCGTCCCACTCGGCCTCGGTGATCTCGTGGGTCGCCTTGTCGGGGCCGATGACGCCGGCGCAGTTGACCAGGATGTCGATCCGGCCGTGCTCGCCGACCACGTCGGCCCAGGTCCGGGCGACCGCGGCCTCGTCGCTCACGTCGAGCGGCCGGAACGAGGCCCGGCCGCCGGCGTCGCGGATCGCCGCCGCCGCGGCCTCGCCCTCGCGGGCGTCGATGTCGGTGAGCGTCACCACGGCGCCCTCGCGGGCGAACAGCTCGGCGGTGGCCCGTCCCATGCCCATGGCGGCGCCGGTGACGACGGTGACCTTCCCGGCGACCCGTCCGACGCGTCCGGTCGCCTCGGCGGCAAGGGCGCTCACGCCGGGACCACCGCCTGCTCGGTCGCGGCGACCCGGTCGTTGAGGAAGGACACGTAGCCCTCCGCCTCCGCCTGGCCGCAGTAGTCCTGGTAGACCTGGCCGCCGCCCATGTAGACCTGGAACGCGCGCCCCTTGCCCGGGACGTTGTGACCGAGGAACCAGGCGCCGGCCTTCTCGCCCTCGGAGCACATCACGGTCGCCTCGCCGGCCCGGTTGGTCTCGTCAAACCACCACTGCTCGGACGCGGCGGTCGCCTCGATCCGCGGCACGTCGTTCTCCCGGGCCCAGACCAGCAGCCGCTGCAGCCACTGCGCGCCCAGCTGGATCGGGACCGGCAGGTTGGAGTACGGCGTCTGCGGGCCGAGCGACATGAAGAAGTTCGGGAAGCCGTGGACCGAGATGCCCAGGTTGCTGCGCAGGCCCTCGCGCTCCCACTTCTCCCGCAGCACCAGGCCGTCGCGGCCGACGATGTCGATGGTGGTGAGGGTGCCGGTCATCGCGTCGAAGCCGGTCGCGAAGACCAGGACGTCGAGGTCGTACTCAGTGTCGCCGACGACCAGGCCCCGCTCGGTGATCGCCGAGATCGGCGTGGACTTCACGTCGACGAGGTGCACGTTCTCGCGGTTGAAGGTGTCGTAGTAGTGGTGCCCGGTCGGGACCCGCTTGCCGTTGAACGAGTAGTCCTTCGGGCAGAGCAGGTCGGCGACGGCCGGGTCCTTGACGATCTCGCGGATCTTGGAGCGGATGAACTCCGAGGCGAGCTCGCTCGCCTCGTGGTTGGTGGCGAGGTCGTTGAAGCACTCGTTGGCGAAGTGGAAGCCGCCCTCCTGCCACTTGCTCTCGAACACCGCGCGGCGCTCCTCGGGCGTGGCCTCGAGGGCGCTCTTCTCGGCGTACTCCATCGCGACGCCGAACGGGTGGGCGGCGGCCTGCGCGAAGATCTCGTCGTAGTGGTCGCGCACGTACTGCATCCACTCCGCGTCGACCTGCTCGTTGTTGGTCTCGACGACGTAGTTCGGGGTGCGCTGGAAGACGTAGAACTCCTCGGCCTGCTCCGCGATCACCGGAACCGCCTGGATGCCGGACGCGCCGAGGCCGATGATGCCGACCCGCTTGCCGCGCAGGTCGATGCCCTCCCGGGGCCAGGAGGCGGTGTGGTACTTCTCGCCGGCGAAGGAGTCGATGCCCGCGATGGCGGGGTAGATCGGCTGGGAGAGCACGCCCATCCCGCTGACCAGGTAGCGCGCCGTCTGCCGGGTCCCGTCCTCGAAGTCGACCACCCAGCGGTTGCCCGCCTCGTCGTACGCCGCCCGCGAGACGCGCTTGCCGAGCTCGATGTCCTTGCGGAGGTCGAGGCGGTCGGCGACGAAGTTGAGGTAGCCCAGGACCTCCTTGCCGCTGGGGTAGCGCTCGGTCCAGGTCCACTCCTCGCGGACCTCCTTGGAGAAGGAGAAGGAGTAGTAGTGGAACTCGCTGTCGGTGCGCACACCCGGGTAGTTGTTGATCCACCAGGTGCCGCCGATGCCGTCGGTCGCCTCGACCACGTGGGTGGCCAGGCCCGCCTCGCGGAGGTGGTGGAGCAGGGCGAGGCCGGAGAATCCGGCGCCGATGACGAGGGCGTCGTGGTCGACAGTGAGGTCGGTGCTCATTGCTGTGGTCCTTCGGGTTCGGGAGTGGTCGGTCAGGCGGGGAGGCCGGCGCGGTACCAGGCGGCGATCGCGGTGATCTCCTGGTCGGCGCGCTCGGTGCGGCCCGCCAGGAACGGGAAGACGTGCTGCTGGCCCTCGCCGACGGAGAGGGTCACGTCCACGTCGTGCTTGCGGGCCAGCTCGTCGAGCCGGACGCTGTCGTCGAGCAGCGACTCGACGGAGCCGGCGCAGATGTAGAGGCGTGGGAAGCCGGTGAGGTCGGCGTACAGCGGGTTGGCCAGCGGCTCGGTCGGGTCGCAGACGCCCCCGAGATAGCGGTCGATATTGGCCTGCAGCCCCTCGCGGGTGATCAGGAAGTCGGTCGCGTCGTTGGTGTCGAGGGTGGCGCCGGTGTTCTCCATGTTCAGCCAGGGCGACATGGTGATCACCTGGCGGGGCAGCGGCTCGCCGGCCCGGAGCAGGCGGAGCGTGGTGGCGATCGCCAGGTTGGCGCCGGCCGAGTCGCCCACGATCGTGGTGCGCTCCGGGGCGCGCCCCTCGGCACGCCAGGCCGCCAGCACGGCGAGCGCGTCCTCGATGGCCGCCGGGTAGGGGTGCTCCGGGGCCAGCCGGAAGTCGGCGACGAAGACGGGCGCCTCACAGGCCCGGGCCAGGTGGCCGCCGAGCTTGCGGTGCGAGGCCGACGAGCCGAGCGCGAAGCCACCACCGTGCAGGAGCAGCAGCACCTCCTCGGACTCCACGCCGGCCGGCTCGGCCCAGATCCCCGGGACGCCGCCGACGGTCGTGTGGCGGTAGGTGATCCCCTCCGGCTCGGCGGTGGCCCGCTGCCAGTCGTCGAACATGATCCGCAGCAGCTGCAGGGACATGTCGGGGTGGTCCTGCATCTCGTCGGCCCACTGGGCGTAGATCTCGCCGAGGAGGTCCTGCGGCACCGGTTGCGTCATCGCTGACGTCTCCTTCCGAGGGATGGGTGTCCCCCTCGACCGGCGTCCGGACCCGGGCCGGGAGGGGGGTGGCGATCGGCCACGTCCTCACCTTGAACGGCCGGATCGCCGCGATGCGAGGGCTGTCGCAGATTGCGACAGTCCGGTCGCAGAGTGACGCGGCTCACTGCGCTCCGGACGCCCAAGACTCCCGGTTCAAGGAGGTGCTGTGACGGACGGCACCCACGGACAGGGCGGACTGATCACAGATGCAGGTGAGCAAGAAGGGCCTTCTCGCGCTGGCGGCGACCGCGGCGCTGGCGACGGCGTGCTCGAGCGGCGCGCCGTCGGGGGCGAAGAGCGCCGAGGACGCGGTCGAGGGCCAGCAGGTCGGCGTCGTCGGCACCCAGGACCAGATCCAGGACATCGGCGAGTTCTGCGGGGACGACGACATCACCGTCGCCCTCGCCGACGGCTTCGGCGGCAACTCCTGGCGCAAGATCACGCGGGCCGTGTTCGAGGCCGAGGCCGCCAAGTGCGACAACATCTCCAAGGTCCTCTACACCGACGCGCAGGGCGACACCCAGAAGGCGATCGCCGACATCAACTCGCTCGTCGCGCAGGGCGCCGACGTCATCGTCACCTTCGTCGACGGCGGTGAGGCGCTGCTGCCGACGATCAAGAAGGCGACCGCCGCCGGAGTCAAGGTGGTTCCCTTCGTCGGCTCGCCGGGCGGCGAGCCGGGCAAGGACTATGTCGACTTCGTCTCCGAGGACATCGCGACGTACGGCGAGAACCTGGCGACCTGGACCATCGAGAAGATGGGCGGCAAGGGCAACCTGGTCATGCTCGGCGGCCTGCCCGGCAACTCCTACTCCCAGGGCGTGTACGACGGCGTCGCCCGGGCCGTGGAGGAGAACCCCGACGTCACCCTGCTCAACACCGACGGTCCGGTGAGCACCGACTGGGAGCCCGGCAAGACCCAGCAGGTCGTCGCCGGCCTGCTCACCAAGTACGAGTCGATCGACGGCATCGTGGCCGACTACGGCGGCGGCTCGGTCGGCGGCATCCGCGCCTTCCTCGCGGCCGGTCAGCCGCTGCCGGTCTGGTCGGCCAACGACTCCAACGAGTTCGCGTGCCTGTGGTACGAGCACGCCAAGGCGCAGCCCACCTTCCAGGTCGCGACCGAGTCCTCCCGCAACTGGGTGGTGAAGGTCGCGCTGCACAAGGGCCTCGCCGCCCACAACGGGATCCTCAACGAGGAGCCGTCGACCTACAACCTCGAGATCATCGAGGACTCGACCGATCCCGCCAAGGCGCCGAAGTGCGAGGACTCCCTCCCGCCCGACGCCATCCTCTCCTCCGGCCTGACGGTCGAGGAGCTCCAGGCGCTCTTCGACTAGGGCGACCGACCGAACCATCCATCGACCGCCGGTCCGGACGGCCACCACCACCACGCTGTCCGGACCGGCGGGTCCAGCACACCCAGGAGCACCCCATGTCCCGACTCACTGGCAAGGTCGCCATCGTCACCGGCGCGGGACGCGGCATCGGCCGGTCCATCGCCGAGGTCTTCGCCCGCGAGGGCGCGAGCGTCATCGCGACCAGCCGCGGCAGCGACGCCGACCAGCTCGGCGGCCATCCCGGTGTCGAGTACCAGCAGCTCGACGTCGCGAAGGACGACGACTGGCAGCGCGTCGTCGCCCGCGTCCTCGACCGCCACGGGCGCATCGACGTCCTGGCCAACAACGCCGGCATCATCACCTACCAGCCGGTGCACGAGCTCACCGTCGAGGACTGGGAGCGCGTCGTCGCCACCAACCAGACCGGCACCTGGCTCGGGATGCGCGCGGTCCTGCCGACCATGCTCGGCCAGGGCAGCGGCTCGATCATCAACGTCTCCTCGATCTGGGGATCCGCCGCCGTCGCGGGCGGGCACGCCTATCACGCCACCAAGGGCGCGGTGCGGAACATGTCGAAGAACGCCGCCATCACCTATGCGCCGAACGGCATTCGGGTGAACTCGCTGCACCCGGGCTTCATCAGCACGCCGCTCACCGACGCCCAGGACCCCGAGGTCAACGACTACGTGGTCGGCCAGACGCCGATGGGCCGGGCTGGGAAGCCGGAGGAGATCGCGCAGGGGGCGGTGTTTCTGGCCAGTGACGACTCCAGCTTCATGACGGGCGCGGAGCTCGTCATCGACGGCGGGTACCTGGCGCAGTGAGCACGGCCGGCATGGAGGGGAGCACCGCCCTGACGGTGCAGGAGGCCACGGTCCGCCCCGGTACGACGGACGCGCCCGCGGGGCACGCCCTCGAGCTGCGCGGCATCGGCAAGCGCTTCGGCGCGATCCGGGCGCTCGCCGACGTCGACCTCGTCGTCGACCGCGGCGAGGTGCACGCGCTGGTGGGCGAGAACGGCGCCGGGAAGTCGACGCTGATGGCGATCGCCTCCGGGGCGCTCGCCGCGGACGAGGGGCAGATCGTCATCCTCGGGGACGAGCTGGGGCACGCCTCGCCGGACCGGGCCCGCGAGCTCGGACTGGCCATCGTGCGCCAGCACCCGGCGCTGCTCCCGGACCTCACCGTCGCCGAGAACATGGCGGTCGGCGTGGGATTCCGGAACGGAGGCGTCCGTGGCGCGGTGGCCTGGAGCCGGGACCAACTGGCGCCGTGGGGCATGGACATCGATCCACGGGCGCGGGTCCGGGACCTGCCGATCGAGCAGTGGTTCGTCATCGAGATCGCCAAGGCGCTGGCGCTGCGGCCCAAGGTGCTCGTGCTCGACGAGCCGACCGAGCACCTCAGCCTGGACGAGGTGCGCCTGCTGTTCCGGCGGCTGCGCGAGGTCGTCGCCGACGGCACCGCCGTCGTCTACATCTCCCACCGGATCCCCGAGGTCAAGGAGATCGCGGACCGGATCACGGTGCTGCGCGACGGTCGGACGCGGGGCGTCCACGACGCCGCGACGGTGTCGGAGGACCAGATCGTCGAGCTGGTCGTGGGGCGCGCGCTGGAGACCGTCTTCCCGCCGAAGGGCTCGGTGGCCGGCTCGGTCGGGACCCGCGAGCAGCTCGTCGTCGACGGACTGTCCGGTGGCCGCTTCCAGGACGTGTCGTTCACCGTCCGCGCCGGCGAGGTGGTCGGCCTGGCCGGTGTCCAGGGCAACGGCCAGGCCGACCTGCTGCGTGCCATCGCGGGTCTCGAGCCCAGCCGCGGCTCGGTGCTCGTCGACGGCCACGCCGTACGCCGGGGCAGCACCGCCTCGGCGCGGCGGGCCGGCGTGGTGCACGTTCCGGCGGACCGGCACGAGGAGGGGGTGTTCCTGCCCCTCTCCGTCGCCGAGAACACGGTCGCCGCGACCCTCGACCAGGTGAGCACGGCCGGCATCGTGCGCGGCCGCGAGGTCGCCGCGCGCGCCGAGGAGCAGCGGGCGGCGCTGAGCATCAAGACCCCGTCGGTCGACGCCCCGGTCGCCTCGCTCTCGGGCGGCAACCAGCAGAAGGTGGTGCTGGCGCGCACCGTGCTCGCCACACCGGGCGTGCTGCTCGCGGAGGAGCCGACTCAGGGGGTCGACGCCGGGGCGCGCGTCGACATCTACCGGATCCTCAGATCGGTGGCCGACGACGGCGCGGCCGTCGTGGTGCTGTCGTCGGACGGCGTGGAACTGGAGGGCCTGTGCGACCGGGTGCTCATCGTGTCGCGCGGCAGCGTCGTCAAGGAGCTCGCCGGTGCCGAGGTCACCGAGGAGGCGATCGCACACGCCGCGCTGACGGCCACGAGCGTGCGGGAGCGCGCCGAGGTCGCCGCGCCCCGACGCGCGGGCTGGCGCCGGCTGCTGGCGAGCGACCATGCGCCGGCGGCGATGCTGGTCGCCGTGATGGCCGTGCTGGGGCTGGTCGTGGGCGCGCAGAACGCGTCGTACTTCTCCTCGTTCAACGTCTACAACCTGCTCTTCATGGCTGCGCCGCTGGTCCTCGTCGGAGCGGCGCAGCACCTCGTGGTCCTCACCGGCGGCATCGACTTGTCGGTCGGCCCGTTGATGGGACTGCTCGTCGTGGTCGGCTCGTTCTGGGTCGTCGACGGCGGCAACCCGGGGCTCGGTCTGCTGCTCATGGTCCTGACCGGACTCGGGGTCGGGCTGGTCAACGGGTTGCTGGTGGCGGTCCTCGGCGTCGACGCCGTGGTCGCGACGCTCGCCGTGTTCATGGCTCTCCAGGGCCTCTACCTCACCCTGCGCGAGGTGCCCGACGGCATCGTCGCCGAGGGTTTCGCCACCCAGGTGATGGCCCGGCTCGGCTCGCTGCCGGTCGCGATCCTCGCGGTCGCGCTGGTCGCGATCGCCCTCGAGGTCGCGCTGCGGCGCACCCGGTGGGGCGTGGCGCTGCGGGCGACCGGCTCACGCCGCGCGGCCGCCGAGAGCATCGGCGTGCGGACGGTGCGGGTGCAGCTCGGCGCGTACGTCCTCGCGGGCGCCCTGACCTGCGCCGCCGCGGTGCTGCTGATGGCGCAGATCGGCATCGGCGACGGCCGGCCCGGCGTCGGCTACACGCTCTCGTCGATCACCGTCGTCGTGCTGGCCGGGGCCAGCGTCTTCGGCGGGCGCGGGTCCTTCCTCGGCGTGCTCGCGGCCGGTCTGCTGGTGCAGCAGCTGCTCTCCGCCTCGCCGTTCCTGCAGCTCCCCCAGGCCTGGAGCTACCTGCTCCCCGGCCTGGTCATCCTCGCCGCGGCCGTCCTCTTCGGCCGCCTCCAGCACGCACGGAAGGCGTGAGCATGGACATCACCCCCTCATCGACCCCGGCGGTCCGCGACCTGGGGCGCCGGCTCCTCACCGCGGGACCGACCACCATCGCCGTCGCCACGGTCCTGCTGTTCGCGGTGTCGCCCGTGGTCGCCCCCGGCAGCCTCGGCTCGGCGCCGCTGCTGAGCATGCTGCCGTTCGCCGCGGTCCTGGCGATCGCCGCGGCCGGGCAGACCCTCGTCGTCCAGCAGCGCGGCCTGGACCTGTCCGTGCCCGGGATGATCGCGCTGGGCGCGGTGCTCTGCACCGCCCTGCCCCAGCAGCACGGCTGGCCGCTGGCCCTCGCCGTCGTCGCGGGCGCACTCGGTCCGGCCGTCGCCGGCCTGGTCACCGGAGTGCTGGTCACCCGGTTCGCGGTGATCCCGCTGATCGCGACTCTCGGCCTCAACGCGGTGCTGCTCGGCGTCGTGTTCGCCGTCGCGGACGGTACGCCGGCGGGCGCGGCCCCGGCACTCAACCAGTTCGCGCTCGACCGTACCCTCGGCGTACCGAACACGGTGCTGGTCGCGGTCCTCGTCGTCGGCGTCGTCGGTCTGGTGATCGGTCGATCGACCGGTGGGCGGCGGCTGACCGCGGTCGGGGTGAGTCCTCGCGCGGCCGAGGTGATCGGGGTCCGGGTCGAGCGCTACCAGCTGCTCGCCTACGCGAGCGCCGGCGCGTGCTACGGCGTCGCCGGGGTGCTGCTCGCCGGATACACCAAGACCCCGCCGCTCTTCCTGGGCGACTCCTACCTGCTGCCGACCGTGGCCGCAGTCGTCCTCGGCGGCACCGCTCTCACCGGTGGGGTGGCCAGCGTGGTGGCGTCCGGCGTCGCCGCCTTGTTCCTCACCCAGCTGGGCCAGCTGCTGCGGGCGCTCGGCTGGTCGGACTCGCGCCAGCTCATCGCGCAGGCGGTGGTGCTGCTCCTCGTCGTCCTCGGGCGGGTGCTGGCGCCGATGGCCGTCGCGGCGTGGCGCCGTCGCGTCACCGACCGGACCGCGGCGCTGCCGGCGTGACGGGGGTGCTCGGGTCCTGCCGTCAGCCGATGAGTCGGTAGGACTTCATCTTGCGGTAGACCGTGGCCCGTGAGACGCCGAGGATCTCGGCGGCGCGGGCCCGGTTGCCGCCGGCCTCCTGGAGGGCCTGGCGGAGGGCGCGGACCTCGACCTGCTCGATCAGGGTCAGGCCGGGGGCGCTCTCACGCAGCGCCGCGGGCAGGTCGGCGATGCCGACCGGCCCCGTCTTGCCGGACTGCGCGAGGCGGGAGACCAGCAGGCGCAGCTCGGTGAGATTGCCGGTCCAGTCGTGGCCGCGGAGCAGGTTGAGCGCCTCGGGGCGCAACACCATCCCGGCGCCGGGTGCGTGCACCCGGGCGAAGGAGTTCCACAGCTCGGGCAGGTCGGCCGCGCGCTCGCGCAGGGGTGGGACCCAGACCACCCGGCCCCCACCGAGACGGACGGCGAGCTCCTCGGCCTCGGCAGGCTCGCCGGCAGACACGGTGACCACGACCGCAGGCGCCTCGTCGGCGTGGGCGAGGAGCGACCGGAGCCCGGCCAGGGCGGCGCGGTCGAGCGTCTCGGCGCCGTGCACCACCAGGCGCCGCGACCCGGTGAGGTGCTGGGCGATCCCCGCCAACCAGGCCTGGGTCCCGACGACGTGACTCTCCGCCGCGTCGACCACGACGTCCGAGGGCTCCGCCGGGGCGGACCCGGTCGAGCTCCACGGGTGCCCGACCGCTATCGACATCTTGCCGGTGCCGGGTTCGCCGGCGAGGACGAGGGGGCCGTCCTCGTCCCGGGCGCGCGCGACCTGCTGCAGCACCGCGAGCCACTCCGGCGTACGGCCGACCAGGCCGAGGCTCGGCGCCGCCGCCGGCGTCGCGCTCCGGGCGGCGACGCGCCCCTGCCGGGGTGTCTCGAGCACCACCGCGACGTGGTTGTCGTCGGCGAGGGTGGTCAGCTGCAGGTGGAGGCTCTCGGTCGTCACCCGGGTCGGGAGGCCCTGCGGCGCGCCGGCCTCCCGGCAGGCCTCCTGGATCTCCTGGAGCTGGGCGGGGCTCAGCTTGCTGGCCAGCGCGTTCTGGATGACCAGGCCGTTGTGCCCGAGGGCGACGACCGGCTCGGAGTAGCGGCGTACGGCCTCGATGAAGCCCTCGAGGACCTGGCGCGACGCCGGGGTCTCCACGTCGAGGATGTGCTGGCGCAGTCGCTCCACGATCGTCTGGAGCAGGGGGCGGATCAGCGCGGTGCCGGGGCTGATGTCGGAGGAGAGGGTCACCGACCCCAGCAGCGAGCCGGTGATCGGGTGCAGCAGCGGGGCACCGGTGCACACCGCGCGCTGGTAGAAGTCGGCGAAGTGCTCCGCCCCGCGGACCTGGACCAGGCTTCGCGTGGCGAGGGCGGTGCCGACGCCGTTGGTGCCGACCGAGTCCTCCGAGAGCACCGAGCCCCGGAAGGTGCCGACCTTGTCGAAGTGGGCGCTCGCGGTCCGGTCCGCCACCCAGCGCTCCAGGATCCGGCCGTTGGCGTCGGAGAGCAGCAGGCCCAGGCCGGTGCCGTCGAGGGTGTCGGCGAAGCGCTGCAGCGGGCTGCGCATCATCTCGAGCAGGTGGGCGTCGAGGAGCTCCTCGCCGACGTGGGGGACGTCGCGCACGTTGGAGGGTACGCCGAGGGCGTCACGGGAGCGGCGCCACGAGTCGATCAGGGCGGGCGCAGGCACGGCGGACCCGGCGGGCTCGTTGAGCACCGCGTCCTTGGCCGCCGCCAGCGCGTCGGGTGCGGGCTGATCCGGCACGACAGCCTCCTATCTCGCTGCGTCCAGGCGTCCGGCCTCCGCGTTCGGAGCGGGTGGCGCGGTCCGAGATGGACAGCCGTGACGACCGTCACCATAATCGTCATACCGTCATACGATCAAGGCCCGCCGGTGTGGGTCGTCACCTTGGGGAGGACAGCGATGATCACGGTGCCGGCCGCACCCGTCCGCCAGGAGGTGGTCCGGGCCGTCCGCCAGGACATCGTCCAGCTCGAGCTGCGGCCCGGACAGCGGCTGGCCGAGCCGATGCTGTGCGAGCGCTACGGCGTGTCCCGCACGGTCGTGCGCGAGGCGCTGCGGCAGCTCGAGTCCGAGGGGCTGATCACGCTGCTGCCCAACCGGGGCGCGATCGTCACGCTGCTCACCCGCTGCGACATCATCGCCATGTACGAGGTGCGCGCCTGTCTCGAGGGCCTGATGGGGGAGTGCTTCGCCGAGCGGGCCACCGACGAGCACGCCCGGGGACTGATCGCCCACCTCGAGCGGATGGACCGCGACTTCCTGCCCGGTGACCTGGCCACCCGGGTGGCGCTCAAGGACGAGTTCTACGAGCGGATGCTGACCGGGGCCGACAACGAGGTGCTCCGCGAGAACCTCGAGCGGATCCACCTGCGCATCGGCATCTTCCGCCACTTCGCCTTCACCGACGACGAGCGGGTCCGGCTCTCGCTCGACGAGCTGCGGCGCATCGTCGACGCCGCGGCCGTGCGCCGGGTCCCGGCCGACGCCCGCGCGGCCTGCACCGCCCACATCAAGCGCGCCGGCGAGCTGGCAGTGGCCGAGTACGAGACGCGGACGCCGCCTCTCCTCGCGGCGGGTGGCTGAGAAGCACCGGCCGCGCGGCCGCGATACTCGACCCATGAACCCGGTCGACATCTCCGAGCCGCTGCGATCGCGCTGGAGCCCGAGCGTCTTCGACGACCGCCACGTGCTCGACGACGAGCAGCTCACCCGGCTGCTCGAGGCGGCCCAGTGGGCACCGAGCGCCGGCAACCGGCAGCCATGGCGCTATCTCGTGGCCGTCCGCGGCAGCGCCTCGCACGAGGTGGTGGTCCGGCACCTGTCGCGCGGCAACTCCGGCTGGGTGCCGCGGGCCTCGGTGGTGCTCGTCTCGGTCGCCGTGCTGGCCGAGGAGGGCGAGGAGCCGGGGGATCCGACGATCCCGACCCACGACGTGGGCCAGGCGTCCGCCCACCTCACCCTGCAGGCGCGCGCGATGGGTCTGCACGCCCACCAGTTCGCCGGTTTCGACCACGACGCGGTCGCGGCCGAGCTCGGCGTCCCGGCGCACGCGCGGGTGGTCGCGGCGATCGCGGTCGGCCGGCGGGGCGACCCGGCCGACGTACCCGAGCGCGACGCGGAGCGGGACCACCGGATCCGCCGCCGCCGGCCGCTCGAGGAGACCGCGTTCACCCGTTGGGGCCAGGCCTGGCCCGGGGCGGTGCCGTCGGGTCCGACGGTGGCGCGGCCCGAGTGACACGCTGCCGGCGTGTTCCGGGGCGGTCGGCCCCGGCATGACCTCACAGGTCATGGCCGACCGACCCCCGGCGGGGCGAGGGTTCAGGTACGAACCCACCGAGGAGGACACCATGACCACCACGCTCGACCACTCCCTCGCCCGTCCCGCGGACCTCGCGCCCCGCCGCCTCTGGTTCGGCGCCGACGCCGTCGTCACCGGCGCCAACGGTCTCGTCTACCTCGCCGCCGCCGGACCGCTCGCCGACCTGCTCGGCGGCGAGCCCGGCCTCTGGCGCGGCATCGGCGCCTTCCTGCTGGCCTACGCCGCCGGCGTCGCCCTCTACGCCCGGTCCCCGCGCTCGGCCCGCGTCGGCTGGACGATCGTCGTCACCAATGCCCTGTGGGTCGTCGCCTCCCTGGACGTCGCACTCACCGGCGTGCTCGACCTCGACCCGCTCGGTCGCGGATGGGTCGGCGCCCAGGCCGTCGTGGTGGGCTGCTTCGTCCTCCTGCAGGCGCGCGTGTTGCGTGCCAGACTGCGGGCATGACGTCCCTCCACGATTTCAAGGCCACCGCGATCGACGGCCGCGAGGTCGACCTGTCGTCGTACGACGGCTCGGTCGTGCTCGTCGTCAACACGGCCTCGAAGTGCGGATTCACGCCGCAGTACCAGGGCCTGCAGGAGCTGTACGACAGCTACGGCGAGCGCGGCTTCGCCGTCCTCGGCTTCCCGTGCGACCAGTTCGCGCACCAGGAGCCCGGTACGGACGACGAGATCGCCGCCTTCTGCGAGCGCAACTACGGCGTCTCGTTCCCAATGTTCGCCAAGGTCGACGTCAACGGCAAGGACGCCCACCCGCTCTTCCAGTGGCTGAAGAAGGAGCACGGCGGGTTGATCGGCGGCGCGATCAAGTGGAACTTCACGAAGTTCCTGCTCGGTCGCGACGGCCGGGTGCTCGACCGCTACGCCCCCACCACCGAGCCCGCCAAGATCTCCGGCGACATCGAGAAGGCCCTCGGCTGACTCCCTGGGGGCGGATTCATCACGGGATGTAGGCCAACTGTCCCTTCTGTAGCGGAGCTCCGCTACAGAAGTGGCGGTCCACCTACATCCCGTGATGAAGCCGCGCCGGCCAACCGCCCGCGCCATTCCCGGAAGCCACCGACCCGGCGCGTTCAAACGCGCCGGGTCGGTGGCTGTGCGGTGTTCAGATGCGACGGGTCGGTCAGACGCCGGCCAGCTGCTTGTCCTCGTCGAGGTCGTCGTCGCTGACGTGGACCGGGGCCGAGTCCCGCTCGAGCGACTCGCCCTCCACGTCGACGTTCGGCAGGATCCGGTCCAGCCAGGCCGGCAGCCACCAGGCCTTGTCGCCGAGCAGGTAGAGCACCGACGGGATGAGCACCATCCGGACGATGAAGGCGTCGAAGACGATCGAGGCGGCGAGCGCGAAGCCCATCGACTTGACCACGGCGTCGTCCTCGAGGATGAACCCGGAGAACACCGCGATCATGATCGAGGCCGCGGCGGTGACGACCCGGGCGCTGTTGCGGAAGCCGTCGACGACGGCCTCGTGCATCGGCAGCCCGTGGACGTGCGCCTCGCGCATCCGGGTCACCAGGAACACCTGGTAGTCCATCGCCAGGCCGAACACCACGCCGATCAGGAAGATCGGCATGAAGCTCACGATCGGCTGGCCCTCGAACAGGCCGAGCGCGCCCTCCTGGAAGATCGCGACCGTCGCCCCGAGCGTGGCCAGCACCGAGAGCAGGAAGCCCAGGGTGGCGGTCAGCGGCACCAGGATCGAGCGGAACACCAGCACCAGCAGGATGAACGCGAGGCCGATGACCACCGCGAGGTAGACCGGCAGTGCCCCGTTGAGGCGGTCCGAGACGTCGGTCGTGATCGCGGTCAGGCCGGTGACGCCGACGACGGTGTCCGTCCGGTCCTCGATCGCGCCCTGGCCGTCGCGCAGCGCCTCGAGCAGGTCGAGGGTCTCGGGCTCGTCGGGGCCGGAGGAGGGCACGATCTGGATCATCGCGCCGGTGCCGGTCCCCGTCGGGGCGCCGTCCTCCCCGAGCGGGGCGTTGGTGGCGACCAGGTCGGCGCTCTCGACGTCGTCCTGGCCCGCGGCCCAGGCCACGACCTCGTCGAAGGCGGCCTGCCGGCTCTCGTCGTTCGCGATGTCGCGACCGTCGACCACCACCAGCAGCGGACCCTCGCGACCCGGGCCGAAGGCCTCGGTCATCAGGTCCGACGCCTGGCGCTGCGTGGTGTCGGTCGGCGCGGTGCTGTCGGTCGGGAACGCGAGGTACATCTGCGTGATCGGCGCGGCCAGCGCACCGAGCAGGACGACGACACCGAGCACCCAGGCGACCGGCGCCTTGGCCAGCATGCGCGCCCAGCGGACGCCGTTGTTGTCGATCCGGCCGTGCTCGTCCCGCTTCGGGTCGTAGCGACGGACCCGGCCGGCGAAGGCCTTCGACTTCGTCAGGCCGAGCAGCGCGGGCAGCAGGGTCAGTGCGACCAGCACCGCGATCAGCACGGTCGCCGCGGCCGCCAGACCCATGGCGGTGAGGAACGGGATCTGGACGACGGCCAGCGCGGACAGGGCGATGAGCACGGTCAGGCCGGCGAAGACGACCGCCGAGCCCGCCGTACCGACGGCGATGCCGGCCGCGTGGGCGCGGTCGTCGGTGTGGTGCAGCTCGGTGCGGTAGCGGGCCAGGATGAACAGGGTGTAGTCGATGCCCACCGCGAGGCCGATCATCGTGGCCAGCATCGGGGTGCTGGAGCCGATGTCCATGACCGCCGTCATCGCGGTGATGCCGACCATGCCGAGGCCGACACCGAAGACCGCGTTGAGCAGCGGCATGCCGGCGGCCATCAGCGAGCCGAAGGTGAGCACGAGGACGATCAGGGCGATGCCGAGGCCGATCAGCTCGGCGGTGCCGCCGGGCGGGGCCATCACGGCCATGCCGGGACCGTTGGCCTCGGCGATCAGGCCGGTCTCATCGGTGGTGTCGCTGAGCAGGTCCTCGAGCTCCTCGACCGACGTGGTCTTCAGGTCGGCCGGCGAGTCGACGTCCCACTCGAACGTCATCGTGCCGATCCGGCCGTCGTCGGAGAGGGTCGCGAACGCCGCGGGCATGCCCTCGGGCGCCGCGGCGGGGGCGACGAGGCCCGGGTTCTCGGCGCCGGTCTGCGGCAGCGAGGGCACCTTCTCGATCAGCTGCTGGATCGCGGCCTGGTAGCGCGGCTCCTCAAGGGTGTGGCCCTCGGGCGCCGCGACCACGACGTTGACCGACGCGTCGTCGAACGCGTCGCCCGACTCGGGGAACAGCTCCTGCTGGATGTCGGCCGCCTTCTCCGAGGGGATGCCCGGGATGGAGAAGGAGTCGGTCATCGGCTTGGAGAAGGCGGCGGCGAGGCTGCCGACGATGACGGCGAGCAGCAGCCATCCGGCGATGAAGAACGGCCACCGCCGATAGGCGGTCGAGCCGATGCGGTAGAGCAGGCGGGCCATGTCAGGTCTCCTGGTGGGACGGACTGCGACCGGGGTCTCCGGCGCAGGTCGGGGTGAGGGAAGGGTGCTGCTGGTGGAGCGGGTGAGTCGGGTGAGTCGGCGGATCAGGCGGATCAGGCGGATCGGGCGGATCGGGCGGATCAGGCGGCGGGCGGACGGGAGTCAGGCGAGAGCGCTGCGGGCGTCGGCGATCGTCGCGTCGAAGTGCTCGGCGAAGGTCCGGCTCGGATCCTCGGCGATCCGGTCCAGGGCGTTGTCGAAGAAGGAGAGCAGCAGCTTGAGCAGCAGCCGGGACTGCTGCGGCGGGAAGTCGTCGCCCTCCCGCTGGCGCACGCACTCCACGAAGCCGCTCGCCGCCTCCTCGAGGCGGGTGTGGACCAGGGCGAGCAAGCGGGTGTCGGTGATGACCGCGTCGCGGAGCAGCGAGATCAGCTGCTCGTCGCCGCGGTCGCGGACCGCCTCGTGCGCGAGGGCGATCAGGTCGTCGAAGAGCCGTCCGGTCGGTCCTCCCGCGACGAAGGCGTCCACCTTCGCCGGGTCCACCTCGATGCCGGGCCCGAGGACGATGTCGGCCTTGCCGTCGAAGTAGTTGAACACGGTCCGGCGCGACACGTCGGCCGCCACCGCGAGGTCGTCGATCGTCCAGCCGTCGAAGCCCTTCTCGAGCGTCAGCCGCAGGCCGCACTGCTGGAGCCGGAGCGCGGTCTGGATGCGCTTCGCCTCACGGCGGTTGGGACTGCACAGCTCGGGCATGGAGTGCATCTTTGCACTTCCTGCGTCGCTGGTGCAACTTTGTGACGACCGTCACGCCGCGCGGTGACGTCGGGCGGACTCGCTCCGGCAGCCGACGATCGCGGGCGCCTCCCCGACCAGCTCCTCGTCGTCGAGGGCCGCGACCATGAACAGCGCGAAGTCGGTACGGCGGGTCAGGTTGCTCTCCAGCAGGGGATCGCCGACGTGGCGGGCCCAGACCGGGAGCCCCTCGGACGGCCCCTCCTCCAGGTCACTGCCCCGGACCAGGGTCCAGCGGGTGTCGCTGGCGAAGATGCGCCGACCCGCCTCGACCTGGTCGTCGATGTCGGCGAACCGGATCAGTCGCGCGACGATCGTGACCGCGCGGACCGTCGCGCGGAACCGGCGGGAGTAGCGATCCCGCGCGTCACGCGCGACGTGCCAGCCGCAGCAGAAGACCAGGCGGGCACCGGGCTCGGCGTGGTCGAGCACGGCCTGGGCGGTGCCACTGGCATAGCCGCGCACGCCGAACGGGACCAGGACCGTGAGTACGCCGTCGCAGCCCGCGACGGCGCGGGCGATCACGGACCGGTCGTCTGTCGCTCCCGCCACGATCGTGATCCGGTCGGCGACGTGGGCCAGCTTGCCGACGCTCTTCTCGCGGCACACCGCCACCACGTCGTACCCCCGATCGAGGCAGTGCTGGACGAGATAGCGGCCGAGCTTCCCGGAGCCGCCGACGATGCAGATCCGCCGGGTCGCGGTGCCGTCCTCAGAATCCACCTTACGCATGTAAGGAGAGTAGACCCCGGCCTTACGGCTGTAAAGTGCCGGCCATGGCCGGCTCCCGCACCCCCCTCACCCCCGAGCGCATCGTCGCGGCGGCGGTCACGGTCGCCGACCGCAGCGGCATCGGCGCGGTGAGCATGCGCAACGTGGGCAAGGAGCTGGGCGTCGAGGCGATGTCGCTGTACCACCACATCGCCAACAAGGAGGCGTTGCTCGACGCCCTCGTGGACTGGGTGTTCGACGGCATCGACCTGCCCGAGGACGACGAGCCCTGGCGCGCGGCGATCCGCCGCCGCTCGGTCTCGGCCCGCGCCCGGCTGGCCGCGCACCCCTGGGGCGTCGGCCTGATCGAGTCCCGCCGCGCGCCGGGGGCTGCGCTGCTCCGGCACCTCGACACCGTCCTCGGCGCGCTGCGCCGCGGCGGCTTCTCCCTCGCCGACGCCGCCCATGCCTTCTCGGTCGTCGACGCCTATGTCTACGGCTTCGTGATCACGGAGGTGAACCTGCCCTTCCAGGCGCCGGACGAGGTCGAGGCCGTGGCCGCCGGGATCGCGGAGGCGATGCCCGACGGCGCCTATCCGCATCTCGCCGAGCTGATCGCCGACCACGCGCTGCTGCCCGACTACGACTACCGCGAGGAGTTCGCCTTCGGCCTCGACCTGATCCTCGACGGCCTGGCCCGTCTGGTCGACGGCGACGGATCCGCGGTTTGACGCACGGCCCGCCGGATACGATCCAGGACCCGTCCCCTTCCCCGGAGCATCCGTGACCGTCTTCCTCGTCCTCGGCATCGCCGGGCTCGTCCTGCTCGCGGTGTCCCTGCTCGCGGGCGACCTCCTCGACGGCATGTTCGACGCCCTCGAGGCCGACTGGATCTCCTCCGCCGTCATCGGCGGCTTCGTCTCCGCCTTCGGGTTCGGCGGCGCGGCCTCCGACGGGGCCGGACTGCCGCTTCCGGTCTCGCTCGCCATTGGCGCGGGCAGCGGCCTGGTCGTCGGCTGGTTCGCCTGGTGGCTGACGCGCCTGCTCAAGGACGGCCCCAGCGACGGCACCGTGTCGATCAGCGACAGCGTCGGACGAGTCGCGACGGTCGTCACCGACATCCCCGGTGAGGGGTACGGCGTCGTGCGGGTCGTCGTCGGGGGACACCCGATGCGCCTCAACGCCTCCGCCCTCCAGCCCATCGAGGCCGGCACCGAGGTCAACGTGACCGGCGTGCTGTCCCCGACCGCCGTGAGCGTCACCGAGATCTGGCGGCCGTGACCCGCGGCCTCCCCGCTCCTGCCTCTCCCATCCCCTCCGAAGAACGGAAGTCATCGCTGTGAACACCGATGTCCTGGTGCCGATCGCCGGCATCGTCGTCCTATTCGTCCTGCTGGTGCTGCTGGTCACCAGCCGCTACAAGGTGGCCGGACCCAACCAGGCGTTCATCATCACCGGCCGCAAGGGCAAGGCGGTGATCAACCCGGAGACCGGGGAGCTCACCACCGACCTCTCCGGCCAGAAGGTCGTGCTCGGCGGCGGCGTCTTCGTGATCCCGTTCGTGCAGAAGCAGGCCACGATGGACCTGTCCAGCCGCCGGATCTCCGTGCAGATCCGCGGTGCCGTGTCCGGGCAGGGCATCAAGCTCAACCTCGACGGCGTCGCGATCGTCAAGGTCGGCGGCAACGCCGACCAGATCCGCCTGGCCGCGCAGCGCTTCCTCTCGCAGCAGGCCGACATCGAGCCGTTCACCCAGGAGGTGCTCGCCGGCGCGCTCCGCTCGATCGTCGGTGGCCTGACCGTCGAGCAGATCATCCGCGACCGCGCCGCCTTCGCGCAGCGGGTCGCCGACGAGTCGGAGTCCTCGCTGACCGGCCAGGGCCTGATCCTCGACGCCTTCCAGATCCAGGACGTGACCGACGACGGCACCTACCTCGCCGACCTCGGTCGGCCCGAGGCCGCGCGCATCCAGCAGGCCGCGGCCATCGCCGAGGCCAACGCCCGGCAGGCGGCCGAGCAGGCTCAGATCGCCGCCGAGCAGGAGATCGCGATCGCCCAGCGCACGCTCGCGCTGAAGCAGGCCGAGATCAAGGCCGAGACCGACGCCGCCTCTGCGCAGGCGGCCGCCTCCGGTCCGCTGGCCCAGGCCGAGCGCGACCAGGCGATCCTCGCCGAGCAGGAGAAGGTCGCCGTCCAGCAGGCCGCGCTGACCGAGCGCCAGCTCGAGACCCAGGTCCGCAAGCCCGCCGACGCCGAGCGCTACCGCGTCGAGCAGGAGGCCGAGGCGCGGCGTACCGCCGAGATCGCGGGCGCCGACGCCCGCAAGGCCGCGACCATCGCCGCCGCGCAGGCGAAGGCGGAGGAGACCAAGCTCAGTGGTGAGGCCGAGAAGGCCCGGCGCGCGGCGCTCGCCGAGGCCGAGGCGATCGAGGGTCTCAAGCGCGGTGAGGCCGAGAAGGGTCGCCGTCTGGCCGAGGCCGACGCCACCCGGGCCGAGGGTGAGGCGCAGGCCGCGGCGACGCTTGCGATCGGGCAGGCCGAGGCGGAGGCGATGGACAAGCGCGCCGAGGCGTTCGCCCACTACAACGACGCGGCGGTGCTGCAGATGCTGATCGAGGTGCTCCCGCAGATCGCCAAGGAGGTCGCCGCCCCCATCAGCGCGATCGACCAGCTCACCGTCCTCTCCACCGACGGCGCCGGCGCGCTGCCCAAGCAGGTCACCGACAACGTCACCCAGACCCTGCAGATGCTGAAGACCTCGACCGGCCTCGACCTGGAGTCGCTGATCAAGAAGTCGGTCGGCAAGGCCGCCGACGGCACGGTCGCGGGCGAGCTGGACGACTCCGCCCCGGCCTGATCTCGTCGCGGTTCAACTACCGGAATTGTCGTCCAGCCCGCGTCAGCGCGACAAATTCGGTAGTTGAACCGTCGCTCAGGGGCGCTGGGGAGCGACCAGCCCGTGGTCGTAGGCGTACACGATGGCGGCCGGTCGGTCCCGTAGGCCGAGCTTGGTGAAGATCCGGCCGACGTGGCTCTTCACGGTGAGCTCGGAGATGACCAGCTCGGCGGCGATCTCGCCGTTGCTACGCCCCAGCGCCATCGCCCGGAGGACCTCCAGTTCACGGGCCGTCAACGGGTCGACCGCCCCGGGGGCCACCGTGACCGGAGCGGGGGCGAAGCTGCGGAAGCGGTCGAGGACCCGGCCGGTGACCGCCGGGTCGAGCCAGCTGCCGCCCTGGGCGACCGTGCGCACCGCGCGGATCAGGTCGTCGGCCGAGGAGTCCTTGAGCAGGAAGCCCGCCGCGCCCGCGCGCAGCGCGCCGGACAGCATCTCGTCGTCGTCGAAGGTCGTCAGCACCAGCACCGGCGGGCCGTCGGACTCGACGACCGCCCGGGTGGCGGTGATCCCGTCGACGCGGCGCATCCGCAGGTCCATCACGACCACGTCCACCCCCGCGGGCCCGAGACCGCCGAGGACGCCGGGCACCTCGCCGCCGTCGGCGCACTCCGCGACGATCTCGAAGCCGTCGCGCCGGCGCAGGATCCGGCGCAGTCCGGAGCGCACCAGCTCCTGGTCGTCGACGAGCACGACCCGCAGCACGGGGTCGGTCCGGGACGGGCCGCTCATGCGGTCTCCGCCTTCCACAGGGTGTGCCCGCAGGGCAGTTCGAGGCCGGGCCGCGCCGGCCCGCCCAGTCGTACGTCGACGACCCACTCGCCGCCCGCGGGCCCGGCGTCGAGCCGGGCGCCGAGCTGGGCCGCCCGGGCCTGCATGCCGGCCAGGCCCGAGCCCAGTCCGTCGGGGCGGCGCCGCCCGGCGGGCAGCGGGTTCGTGATCCGGAGCCGGGCCCGGGCCCCGGTGACCGAGAACCGCACCCGCACCCGCGCGTCGGCGCCGGCATGCTTGACCACATTGGCCAGCGACTCCTGCGCGATCCGGTAGAGGCCGAGCCCGGCGGCGGCCGGCAGCGCGGCGGGATCACCCTGCTCGTCGTACTCCACGGCGAGGCCGGCGTCGGCCATCTCCCGCACCAGCGCGGCGATGTCGCCGCCGGTGGGCAGGGCGTGGCGCTCGGCCGCGCCGTCGGCCAGGGCGCTCACGGCGCGCCGGATGTCGCCCATGGCGCGCCGGCCGACCTGCTCGGCGTCGGCGAGCGCGGCGTCGACCTCGGCGACCGCGTCCGCGGTGTCCTCCGGCCCCGACGCCTCGCGTACGTCGCGCAGCGCGTGCCGGGCGCCGGTGATCTGGAGCAGCGAGACGCTCAGCGAGTGGGCGACGAGGTCGTGGATCTCGCGGGCGATCCGCTCCCGCTCGGCCGTCGTCGCGCGGTCCCAGGCCTGCTCACGGGCCCGCCGCTCGGCGATCAGGGCCCGCATCTGCCACAGCAGCATCGCGCCGATGACGAAGCCCAGGACCAGCTCGAAGGTGTAGAGCGGCGCACCGGTGAGCCCGGGGCGGACGGCCGCACCGATCAGCACCAGCTGGCCGACCGCGGCGACCGCGAGACCCTCGCGCAGCCCGTCGCGGGCGGTGATCTCGGCGGTGGCGAGGGCGAGGAGGGCGGGCGCCAGGTCGAGGACGCCCTCCGGCGGGCGGGAGAGCAGCAGTGCCGCCGCCACGACGCTGCCCGCGCTGTCGGCCCACCACGGCAGCCAGCGGTGCGTGCGGAACTGGATGAGCGGCGAGACCATCACCAGCGGCAGGCAGATCAGCAGCGGGTCGAGCGGCCAGAGCGCGTCGCGCAGGGCGAGGCTGACGACCACCGAGGTCACCTGCCCGAGGTGGGACGCCAGGGGCACCCACCAGGGGTAGAGGATCTGGTGCCGGTCGAGGTTCTCCTCGATCCCGGCGCGCAGCCAGCGCAGCATGACCACCAGCGTAGGGAGCGCGCGGCGGCCGGTCATCCCGCGGCGGGAGGTCGGCCGGCTCCTCCCCTGGTAGGAGTCCGGGTGCCTGCCGTCGGCCGATGCCCGGCGCGGGCCCGGCCGCCTACGGTCGACCCATCACCTCGCACCCCACGACAGAGAGGTCGGTGAGGACGATGACCTGGACCGAGACCCATCGCCGCTGGCAGGCGCTGCGGGCCGTCGAGCAGGAGCTGGGTGCGGCCGATCGGCCCGAGCTGCCCTGGACCGCCGAGCTCGCCGAGCTGTTCGGCGACCGCGACGGCCTGCGGGCCGCCCTGCGCTACCGCTGGCGCCTCGCCGTCAGCACCCAGCTCGACACCCACCTCCCGGAGCGGGTGCTCGAGGAGCAGCGCCGGCGGCTGGCCGAGCGCGCCCGCGGGGTCCTGCGCGTGTTGGACGAGTCCGAGCGGCAGGCGCTGGACACGGGCTCCGGCGAGGGGTTGGGTACGTCGCATGCGGTCGCCTGATCTCGCGCGCTCGGTCGACCTGCCGCGCTCCTTCGCCTCCTGGGTGCTGGCGCACGGCCTCCAGCGCGCGCTCATCCAGCGGGGCGCCCGCCGGGGCGACCTGATCAGCCGGATGGTGATGGACCCGGGCCTGCGGGTGGATCCCTTCCCGGCGTACGAGCAGCTGCGCGCCCGTGGCCGGATCGCCGCCAACGACCTGATCTCCGCGAGCGTCGACCACGCGGTGTGCAACGAGGTGCTGCGCAGCGACGCGTTCGGCACCGCCGGTGGCCAAGGCGAGCTGCCGAAGCCGCTGCAGTGGCTCCACCACAAGGTGATCGACCCCGACACACTGGGCCCGGTGGACCCGCCGTCGATGCTGGCGGTCGACCCGCCGCTGCACACGCGCTACCGCAAGCAGGTCGCTCGCGCCTTCACCGCCCGCAAGGTCGGCCGGATGGGCGACCGGGTCGACGCCGTCGCCCGCGAGCTGCTCGACGAGCTGGCCGGGGCCGATGACTTCGACCTCATCGAGAGCTACGCCTCGCAGCTGCCGGTCACCGTGATCGCCGACCTGCTCGGCGTACCCGAGCAGGACCGGGGCCGCCTCCTCGCGCTCGGCAACGAGGCCGCGGTGACCCTCGATCCCGGTCTCTCCTGGCGCGAGTTCCGCCGGGCGGAGCGGGCGCTGCGCGAGATGCACACCTGGTTCCGCGGCCACGTCGAGCGGATCACGGCCGAGCCGGGCGACGACCTGATCAGCCAGCTCACGCTGCTCGAGGGGGAGGACCGCCTCGACCCGGTCGAGCTGCACCAGGTCGGCCTGCTGGTGCTGGCGGCGGGCTTCGAGACCACGGTGAACCTCATCGGCAACGCCGTCGCGCTGCTCGACGAGCACCCCGACCAGCTGCGCTGGCTGCGGGAGAACCCCGACGGCTGGGGCAACGCGGTCGACGAGGTGCTGCGCCACCAGTCGCCGGTCCAGCTGACCCTGCGGATCGCGCTGCGCGAGACCGAGGTGGCCGGCAAGACGTTCGAGCCCGGCCACGGGATCCTGCTCTACCTCGGCGGCGCGAACCGCGACCCCGCGGTCTTCACCGATCCGGCGGCCTTCGACGTCACCCGGCCGAACGCCGACCAGCACCTGGGGTTCTCGGCCGGCGTGCACTTCTGCCTCGGAGCCAGCCTGGCGCGGCTCGAGACCGCCGTCGCGCTGCGCGCGCTCTACGAGCGCTTCCCCGATCTCCACGTCGCCGGCCGGGCCGAGCGTCGCGGCACGCGGGTGCTGCGGGGGTTCGAGCGGCTGCCGGTGCGGGCGCTGCAGGAATCGCCGGTCGACCGGTGATTCCCGCCCGACAGGTGTGACGCCGACCACTTTACAACTCACGCCCCCTTGTCAAACTGCTTTACAAGTCCTACCGTCGTGTCAAACGGCAGTGATGCCGATCACGAGGAGGCAGGACGATGACCGGACCGACCGTGGGCGCCACCGTTCCCGAGGGCTCGACCGAGCGGTGGAAGGACAAGAAGCGCTATCTGTGGCTGCTGGGACTGCTGATCCCGGGCTTCGCCATCATCGCGTTCGTCGTGTACGCCGAGCTCGGCTGGCAGTGGGTGCTGTGGATCGGTCCGATCCTGGTCTTCGGCATCATCCCGATCCTCGACCTGCTCGCCGGGCTCGATCCGACCAACCCGCCCGACGACGTGATCGAGGAGCTCGAGAACGACAAGTACTACCGGTGGGTCGTCTTCATGTACCTGCCGATCCAGTACCTCGCGTTCTTCGGCGTGATGGCCATGGTCGTCGACATCAACCCGATCGCGGCCACCGCCGACCTCGTCGGCATCAAGGACTGGCTGGCGTCGACCCTCAGCGCCGACCTGGTGCGTGACTTCGACCTGTCGGTCGTGGACAAGATCGGCATCGCCATCTCGCTCGGCATGATCAGCGGCATCGGCATCAACACCGCGCACGAGCTGGGCCACAAGAAGGAGTCGGTCGAGCGCTGGCTCTCGAAGATCGCGCTCGCGCCGTCGTTCTACGGCCACTTCTACATCGAGCACAACCGCGGCCACCACGTCCGGGTCGCGACGCCCGAGGATCCGGCGTCCAGCCGGCTCGGCGAGAGCTTCTACACCTTCTGGTTCCGCACGGTCTCGGGCTCGCTGAAGAGCGCCTGGAGCCTGGAGGCGAAGCGCTACCAGCGCAAGAAGACGCACCCCTTCCACCTCGGCAACGACGTCCTCAACGCCTGGCTGATGTCGCTGGTCCTCTTCGGTGCGGTGATCGCGCTCTTCGGTCCGGCGACCATCCCCTACCTGCTCATCCAGATGGTGCTCGGCTTCTCCCTGCTGGAGATCGTCAACTACCTCGAGCACTACGGCATGAAGCGGCAGAAGGTCGGCGAGAAGCAGCGCTACGAGCGAGTCCTGCCCATGCACTCGTGGAACTCCAACAACATCGTGACCAACGTCTTCCTCTACCACCTGCAGCGCCACAGCGACCACCACGCCAACCCGACCCGGCGCTACCAGACGCTGCGCGACTTCAAGGAGTCCCCCGCCCTGCCGACCGGGTACGCCGGCATGATCGACCTCGCCCTCATCCCGCCGCTGTGGCGCCGGGTGATGGACCGCCGGGTCGTCGACCATCTCGACGGCGACGTCACGCTCGCCAACATCAAGCCGGGCAAGGAGGCGGCGTACCTCGCGAAGTTCCCGCCGCCGGACCAGCACCGGCTCAAGACCGACGACCTGTTCGCGCAGCAGTACGTCGGCGAGGTGCTCGCCGCGCGCTGCCCGGGCTGCGGCTATGTCTACGAGGTCGCCGCGGGCGACGAGCACGAGGGCTTCGCCGCGGGCACGGCCTGGGCCGACATCCCGGACGACTGGTGCTGCCCCGACTGCGGCGTTCGCGAGAAGATCGACTTCATCCCCTTCGACCCCGAGAAGATCGGAGCCTAGTGCCGTGAAGATCTCCGTCGACATCGACAAGTGCGAGGGCCTCGGCATGTGCGAGGCGATGGCCAACGACTACTTCGAGGTGGACGAGGACGAGGACAAGGTCGTCATCCTCGACGAGACGCCGCCCGAGGACGACCGGGCCCACGTGTACGCCGCGGTGCAGGCCTGCCCGGTGCTCGCGCTGACGCTCGAGGGGTGAGTCGGGCCGCGATGTCCCTCCTCGCCGAGCGGTCGCGAGCGCTGGTGGAGCGGGTGGCTACGCTGACCGGCGTGGCCACCCCGACCCTGCGCGACCGCCTGATCGAGGCGGCGGTGGGGCTCACCACCACGGTCGGGTGGGCGAAGGTGACGATGGCGCGCCTGGCCGACGAGGTCGGCGTCAGCCGGCAGACCGTCTACAACGAGATCGGCACCAAGAGCGACCTCGCCGAGGCGATGGTGCTGCGCGAGCTCGACCGCTTCCTCGCCGGCGTGACCCGCTCCTTCGACGAGAACCCCGACGACCTGATCGCCGCGATCCGCGACTCGGCGCGCCGCGTGCTCAAGTACGCCGAGGACAACGCCCTCCTGCACGCCGTCGTCTCCGCCACCCACGGCGCCGACACCGAGCTGCTCCCGCTGCTGACCACCCACGCCGACCACCTCCTGGAGGGCGCCAAGCTCGTCGTCGCCGACCGCGTGGCGGCGTACGACGTGAAGCTCGCTCCGGACCGGCTCGAGGCGAGCATCGACATGGTGGTGCGGCTGGTGCTCAGCCACGTCATGCAGCCCTCCGCCGCGCCGGCGCGCACCGCCGACGACATCGCCTGGATCGCCGAACACGTCCTGCGTTGAGGGGCGAGGTACTACCCTCGCCTCGGGAGGACTGCCGGGCGGACCGGCGGAGGGAAGGGACCATGGGGTTGGTGCGACGCGCCCTGGGGGCCCGATCGACGGTCGGGATCGCGGCCGGTGCTGCCCTCCTCGCGCTCACCGCCTGCGGCTCCGCGGAGAAGGGCGCCGAGAAGGAGACGAAGGCCGACCCCAGCGAGGCGGCGGCCAGCACCTCCGCCGCGCCGACCGCGGCCGTCGCCGACCCCGAGCACGCGGTCGACCCGCCGGGCGCCTTCGACGGCAAGCAGTACGGCGACGACCTGCTCCTCGTCGCCGAGGACACCATCTCGGCGGAGGACCTCGCCACCATCACCGGGGTCACCGTGCGGGGCAAGCCCGGCGTGGCGGCGTATACGCAGCTCTCCTACGGCCAGTTCTCGGTGGAGAACAAGCTCTTCAACATCGCCGCCGTCGACCCCGGTGAGTACCGGCGCTTCACCGGCCCCGACGCGGCCCCGTTCCAGCCGCAGTGGGACCGGGTGGCGGGCGGCGAGATCGCGGTCGCCGACCGGCTGCAGCAGGACCTGCCGATCGACGGCGACGGCTACCTCGACGTCGAGGAGCGCAAGATCCACGTCGGCTCGTGGTCACCCGGCGGGGTCGACGGCATCGACGCCGTCGTCAACAGCAGGTGGGGCGAGGAGCTCGGGCTGCCCGAGGACAACGCGGTGCTGATCAACACCGGCATCTCCTCGCCGCAGGTGGTGCGGGAGAAGATCGAGAAGGCCTTCGGAGCGACCCGCTTCTCCATCAACGCCCTCGACATCGTCGCCCAGAGCGGCATCGACCCCGGCACCTATCAGCAGGCGATCCCCGTCGGCGCGTTCAGCGACGCCGTCGGCGTCTTCCGCTACACGCCGATCGGCGGCGGCCGGATCGCGCCCGACCCGGCGTGGGTGGAGGCCCACATCGTGACCGAGGCGGTGCCGATCCTCGGCACGGTCACCTGCAACAAGTACATGATGCCGCAGCTCAAGGCGGCCCTCGGCGAGATCCAGGCCAGCGGCCTGGGCGACAAGATCGACCCGCGCCAGTACGCCGGCTGCTACTACCCGCGTTTCATCGCCGGCTCGACGCAGCTGTCCAACCACTCCTTCGGCCTGGCCCTCGACCTCAACGTGCCCGGCAACCAGCGCGGCACCGTCGGCCAGATGGACCGGGTCGTGGTCGCGATCTTCAAGAAGTGGGGCTTCGCCTGGGGCGGTGACTGGGCCTACACCGACCCGATGCACTTCGAGCTGGCCCGCATCGTCAATCCGGGCTAGAGATCTCCGCCCCGTTCGATAGTCCCTGCCCAAAAGCACCGTTTCGCATCGAAGAACGGTGCTTTTGGGCAGGGACTATCGCCGGAAGCTGACAGCAAAAGTGTCACGGTTGTGCGAGGATCGGCGGTATGACGTTCGCGCTGGGTCAGGGAACCGGTCCGCTGCAGGGCCTCAAGGTCGTCGAGATCGCCGGCATCGGGCCGAGCCCGCACGCCTGCATGATCCTGGCCGACCTGGGTGCCGACGTGATCCGCGTGGAGCGGCCCGGCGGGCAGATGCTGACCGGCGGCTCGCACGACCTGCTCAACCGCGGCCGCCCGAGCGTGGCCCTCAACCTCAAGGACCCCGAGGCGGTCGCCACCGTCCTCGACCTCGTCGAGCAGGCCGACGTGCTCGTCGAGGGGATGCGGCCGGGCGTGGCGGAGCGGCTCGGCTTCGGCCCCGAGGAGTGCCACGCGCGCAACCCGCGGCTGGTCTACGGCCGGATGACCGGCTGGGGCCAGGACGGCCCGTGGTCCCAGGCCGCCGGCCACGACATGAACTACATCGCCATCACCGGCACCCTGCACGGGCTGGGCCAGGTCAAGGACAAGCCCCAGTTCCCGACCAACCTCGTGGGCGACTTCGGCGGCGGGTCGACGTACCTCGTCATCGGCATCCTGGCGGCGGTCCTCGAGGCGCGGACGTCCGGGCAGGGCCAGGTCGTCGACGCCGCGATCGTCGACGGGACCGCCAACCTCAACGCCATGACGTCGGCCTTCCTGGCCGGCGGCGGCTTCAAGGAGGAGCGGGTCGCCAACCTGCTCGACGGCGGCGCGCCGTACTACGACATCTACGAGACCGCCGACGGCGAGCACATGTCGGTCGGCGCGCTGGAGCCGCAGTTCTACGAGCTGTTCGTCGAGCTGCTGGGCATCAAGGACTCCGCCCCGGACCGCTTCGACCTCGCCCGGACCGACGAGCTGCGCGAGCTGATCACCACGACGTTCAAGAAGAGGACCCGCGACGAGTGGTGCGCGATCTTCGACGGCACCGACGCGTGCGTGGCACCGATCCTGCGGATGAGCGAGGCGCCGCACCACGCGCACATCAAGGGTCGCGAGGTCTTCGTCGAGCACGATGGGATCGTCCAGCCGCAGCCCGCCCCGCGGTTCTCGCGCACCCGCGCCACGCTCTCGCACCCGCCCGCTCCCGGCGCCGGCGCGCACACCCGGGAGGCGCTCGCGGCGTGGGGCGTGCAGGACGTCGACGGCCTGATCGAGCGGGGCGCGGCGGTGCAGCTCGAGGACTGACGCCGGGTACGAGGGTCGGCGTGTCACATCCCACGTCGCGGTTCGGCCCGTCGATTCCCGTCGCCGTGGCGTGAGCCCCTAGGCTGAGAGCACAGATCCGGCCGGTCTTGCCCCGGATCCCGGCGCACCGCACCGCACCATCTCGTGGCCGCGCCCCTCACCCGAGGCACCGCTCCACCGCTCGTCACCGGACGAGCAGCGCGGCGAGACGCCCACTGAGGGGATCGCGCCGTCCTGCGCGCAGCGGTCCCCGGAGAGAAACACCGTGACCACCACCTTCGCCGACCTCGGCGTGCCCACCGCCCTGCTCGACGTCCTGGCCGCCGACCGGATCACCGTCCCGACGCCGATCCAGGCCGCCACCCTGCCCGACTCTCTGAAGGGCCGCGACGTCCTCGGCCGCGGCCGCACCGGCTCCGGCAAGACCTACGCCTTCGGGCTGCCGCTCGTCGCCCGGCTGATCGCCGACGGCCCGCCGCGGCGGCCCGCCGCGAAGCGCCCGCGCGCGCTCGTCCTGGCCCCGACCCGCGAGCTCGCCTCCCAGATCGCGGCGACCGTCGCGCCGCTCGCGACGGCCGTCGGGCTGCGCACCACCACCGTCTTCGGCGGCGTCGGGCAGGGCCCCCAGGTCTCCGCGCTGCGTGACGGCGTCGACATCCTCATCGCCTGCCCCGGCCGGCTCGAGGACCTGATCGGCCAGGGCCACTGCAGCCTCGCCGACGTCCGCGTCACGGTGCTCGACGAGGCCGACCACATGGCGGACCTCGGCTTCCTGCCCGCCGTACGCCGCCTCCTCGACCAGACGCCGAAGGGCGGTCAGCGGATGCTGTTCTCGGCGACGCTCGACAACGCCATCGACGTCCTGGTGAAGCGGTACCTGCGCGAGCCGGCCGTGCACGAGGCCGACTCGGCCCAGTCGCCGGTCGCGAAGATGGACCACCACGTGCTCCATGTCGAGCGGGAGCAGCGGCTGCCGGTGCTGCTCGACCTGGTCAGCGCCCCCGGCCGCACCGTGGTCTTCACCCGCACCAAGCACGGCGCCAAGGCGCTGGCCCGCCAGCTCAACAAGAACGGCGTGCCCGCCGTCGACCTGCACGGCAACCTGAGCCAGGGCGCCCGCACCCGCAACATGGAGGCCTTCCACAGCGGTACGGCGACCACGCTGGTCGCCACCGACATCGCGGCCCGCGGCATCCACGTGGACGACGTCTCGCTGGTCGTCCACGCCGACCCGCCCGCCGAGCACAAGGCCTACCTGCACCGCTCCGGCCGCACGGCCCGCGCCGGTGCCGCCGGCACGGTCATCACCTTGATGACGAGTGAGCAGCGCGGCGACGTCCGGGCACTGACCCGGGCCGCCGGGATCACCCCGACCACCACCCGGGTCCAGGGCCCCGACCACCCGGTGCTGCAGGACCTCGCCCCCGGCGAGCGGACCCGCCCCGGCGGCATCGACCTCACCCCGGCGGCGCCCCAGGGCGGCAACGGCGGCGGCAACGGCGGCGGCCGGCGTCGGTCGTCGGCCAAGAAGCCCGCGGCGCGGGGCGCCGGCGCGGCCAAGCCGGCCGGTCAGGGCTCCGGTCGCCGCGGTGGCGCGAGCGCCGGCGGTGCCCAGCCCGCCGGCGCGAAGTCCGGCGGCGGCAACCGCAACCGGTCGCGCTCGCGCGGCTCGGGCCGTGGTGGCGGCCACAGCGCCGCGGACTTCAGCTCCGGCCGGCGCTGACCCAGGCAGCTGTAACTACCTGTCCTCGTCACTACCGCACCCGTAGACCGGTGCGGTAGGAGCCCGAACAGATCGTTACAGCTGCC
This sequence comes from Nocardioides segetis, assembly GCF_051390595.1. Lineage (NCBI taxonomy): Bacteria > Bacillati > Actinomycetota > Actinomycetes > Propionibacteriales > Nocardioidaceae > Nocardioides > Nocardioides segetis. Next base: position 87,652 of record NZ_JBNINR010000009.1, read on the forward strand.
GTTCCGCGACCCGCCGACGCCGATCTCGGGCACAATGCACTCCGGGCGCGACGGGCGAGGAGTCGGGATGCGGCGATGGCTGGCCGGAGGCACGGCGCTCGTGGCCGTCGTGATGACGGCGCGGCGGTGCCGGTCGATCCTGGCGGTGGCGCCGGAGCTGCGGCCGTGGAACGCGTTCGTGCCGTTCTCCATCGGCAGCGGCCGCGAGCTGGCCCTGCTGCGCCGGCTCTACCCGGACACGGCGGAGCCGGCGCCCGGGGTCGACGTCGAGACCCATGACGTCGACGGCGTACGGATCTTCGTCCACCGTCCCTCGCGCCCGGCCTCGGTGCCGCGGGCGGCGCTGCTGTGGCTGCACGGTGGCGGCCTGATCGCGGGGACGGCGGCGGCCGACCACGGCCTGTGCGGGCGCCTCGCGGCGGAGCTGGACCTGGTGGTGGTCGCGGTCGACTACCGGCTGGCACCCGAGCACCCGTGCCCGGCGGCGCTCGAGGACTGCTATGCGGCGCTCCGCTTCCTGCATGCCGCGGCCGGCGAGCTGGGCGCGGACCCCGCGCGGATCGGCATCGCCGGGGCGAGCGCGGGCGGGGGACTGGCCGCGACCCTCGCGCAGCTGGCGCTCGACCGCGGCGAGGTGCCCGTCGCACTGCAGCTCCTGCTGTACCCGATGCTCGACGACCGCACGACCCTGCGGCGCCCCGCGCGCGGCGTCGGTCGGGTGGGGTGGACGCCGCGCTCCAACCGGTTCGCGTGGCGCGCCTACCTGGGCCGGCGCCCGCGCAGCTCCGACGCGCCGCCGTACGCCGCCGCCTCCCGGCGCGGGGACCTCACCGGCCTCCCGCCGGCGTGGCTCGGCGTCGGCGAGCTCGACCTGTTCCGCGACGAGACCGTCGCCTACGGGCGCCGCCTCGCCGAGGCCGGCGTCCCCGTCGAGGTCCACGTCGAGCCGCGGATGTTCCACGGCGCCGACCTGATGTTCCCGGACGCCCCGCCGATGCGCCGCTTCCGCGCCCGCCTGGACGCGGCGCTCGCCGCGGGGCTCGCCGCGGGGCTCGCCGCGGGAGAGCCGGCGGACGGCCTCGGGTCAGCGTGAGCGGCGCGGGGAGCGCGCGGCACGGGCGACCGCGGCCTCGTACGCCGTCACGAGGCCGCCGACCGAGAGCGGCTTGAGCCGCTCCATGATCTCGCGGAAGTGTCCGGAGGTGGCCGCGTCGTCGTACAGCGGCGCGAGCTTGTCGTTGATGACCTCGTAGAGCTCCTTGGCCATCTGCTCGCCGTGCTCCTGGTAGACCGCGGCCGCGGCGACCGCGACCTCGCGCGGGAACCCGAGCTCGAGCAGCCGCACCCCGATGGCGAGCTGGTTGCTCGCGACGAGGTAGGACGCCCCGCGCAGACGGAGCACGCCGAGCGCCTGCAGCGTGGCGATGTCCTCGGCGGACAGGGCGCGGCCGGCCTTCTGCTCCAGCTGGGCGCGGTCCATCTCGACCGGCAGGTCGGACTGCCAGGGCGCGAGCATGGTGCGCGCCAGGGCGATGTCCTCGGGGGTGGCGTCCTCGGGGATGCCGGCGACATAGCGCTCGATGGCGGAGAGCGTGAAGCCGTGGCTCTGCAGCTCCAGCACCAGCTCGATCCGGGCGATGTGGACCGCCGAGTAGTAGCCGGAGCGGCCGCGGCGGATCGGCGGCGGGACGAGGCCGCGTGAGGTGTAGAACCGGACCGTCCGCACGGTGAGGCCGACCCGGGCGGTGAGCTCCTCGAGGGTGAGGAGATCCGGTGCCGGGTCCTCGCCGGATGCGTCGTGGGTCACACCGTCCGACGGCCCCTCGCTCTTGACCATGACAGTAATAGTGTCACAATCGACCCCAGAACACCTCCTGGTGCGGCGCGTCCGTCGATCGCCGTACTCCACCGCCGAACCAGGCACGACACCTCACAGGAACTAGGACGGTCATGGCAGAAGCATTCGTGTACGACCACCTCCGCACGCCGCGCGGCCGGGGCAAGGCCAACGGCTCCCTCCACGAGGTGAAGCCTGTCGACCTCGCGGTCGGACTGCTCGACGCCGTGCAGGAGCGCAACCCCGGTCTCGACACCCACCGCATCGACGACGTGATCCTCGGCGTCGTCTCGCCCATCGGCGACCAGGGCGGCGACATCGCCAAGACCGCGGCCATCGCCGCCGGCCTGCCGGACACCGTCGCCGGCGTCCAGCTCAACCGCTTCTGCGCCTCGGGCCTCGAGGCCGTCAACCAGGCCGCCGGCCGGGTCCGCGGCGGTTTCGAGGACCTCATCGTCGCCGGTGGCGTCGAGTCGATGAGCCGGGTGCCCATGGGCTCCGACGGCGGCGCCTGGGCCTCCGACCCCGCCACCGCGTTCAAGGCGGGCTTCGTGCCGCAGGGCATCGGTGCCGACCTGATCGCCACCATCGAGGGCTGGAACCGCGAGGACGTCGACGCGTACGCCGCCGAGTCGCACCACCGGGCCGCCAAGGCGCAGGCCAACGGCTACTTCGACGGCGCGATCATCCCGGTCAAGGACATCAGCGGCCTCACGATCCTCGACCGCGACGAGACCGTCCGCCCCGACACCTCCGTCGAGGGCCTCGCCGGTCTCAAGCCGTCGTTCGCGCAGCTGGGCGCGGACGCCGGCTTCGACGACGTGGCGCTGGAGAAGTACCACTGGCTCGAGAAGATCAACCACGTCCACCACGCCGGCAACTCCTCGGGCATCGTCGACGGCGCCGCGCTGACCCTGATCGGCAACGAGCAGGTCGGTCAGGACCTCGGCCTCACCCCGCGGGCCCGCATCATCGCGACCGCGGTCTCCGGTGCGGACCCGATCATCATGCTGACCGGCCCCGCCCCCGCGGCCCGCAAGGCGCTGGCCAAGGCCGGCCTCGAGGTCGGCGACATCGACCTGTTCGAGATCAACGAGGCGTTCGCCGCGGTCGCCATGCGGTTCATGCGCGACATGGGCATCGGCCACGACATCACCAACGTCAACGGCGGCGCGATCGCCATGGGCCACCCGCTCGGTGCGACCGGCGCGATGATCCTCGGCACGCTGATCGACGAGCTCGAGCGGCGTGACCTGCGCCGCGGCCTCGCCACGCTCTGCGTCGGCGGCGGCATGGGCATCGCCACGATCGTCGAGCGCGTTTAGTCCGATCTGGGCCGAGCTCCACCACAACTCTCGAACCTCTCGAACTCTCAAGGAACGACATTGAGCACCGACACCCAGACCGCGGTCCGCTACGACCGTGACGCCGACGGCATCGTCACCCTCACCCTCGACGACCCCAACCAGAGCGCGAACACGATGAACGAGCTCTACCGCGAGTCCATGGCGGCCGCGGTCGAGCGCCTGTACGCCGAGCAGGACGACATCACCGGCGTCGTGATCACCTCGGCGAAGAAGACCTTCTTCGCCGGCGGCGACCTCAAGCTGATGGTCCAGACCACCAAGGAGAACGCCGGCGACGTGTTCGCCCAGTGCGAGAGCATCAAGGCCGCCCTGCGCCGCCTCGAGCTCTTCCCGAAGCCGGTCGTGGCCGCCATCAACGGCGCCGCGCTCGGCGGTGGCTACGAGATCACCCTCGCGACCCAGCACCGGATCCTGGTCAACGACCCGAAGGTCAAGGTCGGCCTGCCCGAGGCGACCCTGGGCCTGCTGCCCGGCGGCGGCGGCGTCACCCGCGCCGTACGCAAGTGGGGCCTGCAGACCGCCCTGATGGATGTGCTGCTCCAGGGCACCCAGTTCAACCCGGAGAAGGCGCTGGAGAAGGGCGTCGTCGACGAGCTCGTCGCCACCCGCGAGGAGCTGGTCCCGGCCGCCAAGGCGTGGATCAAGGCCAACCCCGACGCGGCCCTGTCGCCGTGGGACGCCCCCGGCTACAAGATGCCCGGCGGCACGCCGAAGTCACCGGCACTCGCGGGCTTCCTTCCCGCCTTCCCGGCCCTCCTCCGCAAGCAGCTCAAGGGTGCCGACTACCCGGCGCCGCGCGCGATCCTCTCGGCCGCCGTCGAGGGTGCGCAGGTCGACTTCGACACCGCCTCGCGCATCGAGTCGCGCTATCTCGCCAACCTGGTCGTCAACCAGGGCTCGAAGAACATGATCCAGGCGTTCTTCTTCGACCTGCAGGCGATCAACTCCGGCTCGCTGCGTCCGCAGGGCATCGAGCCCTACAAGGCCAAGAAGGCCGTCGTCCTCGGCGCCGGCATGATGGGCGCCGGCATCGCGTACGTGCTGGCCAAGTCGGGCGTCGAGGTCGTCCTCAAAGACATCTCCGTCGAGGCGGCCGAGAAGGGCAAGTCCTACTCCACGGGCTTGCTCGACAAGGCGATCTCGCGGGGACGCTCCACGGAGGAGAAGAAGGCCGAGCTGCTCGGCCGGATCACCGCGACCGACGACCCGGCCGCCGCGGCCGGCGCCGACCTCGTCGTCGAGGCGGTCTTCGAGGACCCGTCCCTCAAGGCGAAGGTCTTCGCCGAGATCCTGCCGCACCTGGCCCCCGACGCGCTGCTGTGCTCGAACACCTCGACGCTGCCGATCACCGAGCTCGCCGCCGGCCTGGAGGACGAGGCGGACCGGCCGCGGTTTATCGGCCTGCACTTCTTCAGCCCGGTCGACAAGATGCCGCTCGTCGAGATCATCGCCGGCAAGGAGACCTCCGACGAGGCCCTCGCCAAGGCGTACGACGTCGTCCTGCAGATCCGCAAGACGCCGATCGTGGTCAACGACAGCCGCGGCTTCTACACCTCGCGCGTCATCGGCTACATGGTCAACGAGGGCATGGCGATGCTCGCGGAGGGTGTGGCGCCGTACTCCATCGAGCGGGCCACCACCTCCGCCGGCTACCCGGCCCCGGTGCTCCAGCTCTCCGACGAGCTCAACCTCGAGCTGATGGCCAAGATCGCCAAGGCCACCGCGGACGCGAACCCCGACCAGCCGGTCCACCCGGGCCAGCTCGTCGTGGGCAAGATGCTGGAGGCGGGGCGCGCGGGCCGCCTGCGGGGCGCGGGCTTCTACGACTACGAGGACGGCAAGCGCGGCTCGATCTGGGCCGGTCTCGCCGAGCTGTTCCCCGTGGCCGAGGAGCAGCCGCCGATCGAGGACATCCGCGACCGGATGCTCTTCGCCGAGGCGCTGGAGACGGCGAAGACCTTCGAGGAGGGCGTGATCACCTCGGCGGCCGCCGCCAACATCGGCTCGATCATGGGCATCGGCTTCCCGCCGAACACCGGCGGTGCCGCGCAGTTCATGACCGGCTACGAGGACAAGGCCACCGGCGAGATCGGGCTCAACGCCTTCCTGAAGCGCGCCGACGAGCTGGCCGCGAAGTACGGCGACCGCTTCCAGGCGACGCCCTGGCTGCGGGAGCTGGCCGCGAAGGGCGAGGGCTTCCCTGCCTGATCCTGTGGAGAAGTCCCTGGCTGGGACGACAAAACTCATGCCTGGACGAGGAAGTTTCCTCGTCCAGGCATGAGTTTCTCCGGCCGGCCGGTGAAACTCCCACCTCCCGGCTACCGTCTGCGCCATGGAGGGTTCTCGCCGGACGGTGCTGCGGACCATCGCGGCGAGCCTCGTCGCGCTCGGCCTGCTCACCGGCCTGGGCGTCGTGTTGGTCTACCAGAACTGGAACAACAACCTCGAGCACCCGAGGGTCGTGGGCAAGAACCGGCCCGAGAAGGAGACCACGGCGCTCAACATCCTGGTGATGGGCACCGACAGCCGCAGCTGCGAGGGCTGCCGGATCGACGAGGAGGCCGGTGGCGGCCTGTCCGACACCACGATCCTGTTCCACCTCTCGGCGAACCGCGAGTTCGCCTACGGCATCTCGATCCCGCGCGACACGGCGGTGATGCGGCCGACCTGCTACCGCGCCGACGACAGCGAGATCCCGGCGGCGACGGCGTACGACAAGTGGAACGTCGCCTTCCAGGTCGGCGGGCCCGGCTGCACCCGCCAGCAGCTGGAGCAGCTGACCGGCATCCACGTCGACAAGTTCGTCGTCGTCGACTTCAACCAGTTCAAGGACATGGTCGACGCGCTGGACGGCGTGGAGATCTGCGTCCCCGAGGAGATCGACGACACCACCGGCAACATCCACCTCGACGCCGGGACCCGGGAGGTCGACGGCGAGGAGGCGCTGGCCTACGCACGCGTGCGCTACGGCATCAGCGGCGGCATCGACCCCTACCGGACGCGGCGCCAGCAGGCGCTCATCGGCGCCATGATCGACAAGGCCCTCACCCGCGGCATGCTGGCGCGTCCGGACCGGCTGGCGGGCTTCATCAGCGCGGCGACCACCGACCTCCAGACCGACTTCAAGACCGTGGCCGCGATGGCCAAGGTCGCCGCGAGCGCCCAGAGCATCGACGCCGCGGACATCAAGTTCATCACCACGCCCTGGACCCTCGAGACCGACAAGGTCAGCGGGGGCGTCGAGTGGCTGCCGTCGGTCGAGCGGCTGTGGCGCCTGGTCATCGAGGACCGGCCGCTCACGCGGGAGTTCCTCGGCCAGGCGATCAGTGCCGGCGACAGTCCGGACGGCAGCGGCGCCTCGGGTACGCCGGGGTCCGCGTCCGCCCCGCCGACCGGCTCGGCGTCCGGCTCGGCGTCCGTGCCGACCGCCAGCTCCCACGCCACACCGTCTCCGGACCCGTCCCCGGACCCGTCGGGCGGCACGTCGGGCGGGCTGTCGGACGACGACCGCGCCGCCGCCGGCCTCTGCAGCTGATCGCGGTTCGCGAGCGCGGCGACCCGGTCCGGCGCATCCTGGAGTCATCCCCACCGCCGGCACCGAAGGGAGCACCATGACGACGACCACGCGGGCCACGCAGGACCCGGGGGCGGCCGACCCCACCCGCTGTCATCTCGACCTGACCGAGACCTACGCCGCGCACAACTACCACCCGCTCCCGGTGGTCCTCGCCTCCGGCGAGGGTGCCTGGGTGACCGACGTCGAGGGGCGGCGCTACCTGGACTGCCTCGCGGGCTACTCCGCCCTCAACTTCGGCCACGGCCACCCCCGCCTGGTCGCGCGCGCGGCGGAGCAGCTGCAGCGACTCACGCTGACCAGTCGGGCGTTCTACAACGACCAGCTCGGGCCCTTCGCGCAGGCATTGGCCGAGCTGACCGGCAAGGACATGATGCTGCCGATGAACTCCGGTGCCGAGGCCGTCGAGACGGCCATCAAGGTGAGCCGGAAGTGGGGCTACCAGGTCAAGAGCGTCGCGCCCGGCACGGCGCGCATCGTCACGATGCGGGGCAACTTCCACGGCCGGACGACCACCATCGTCGGCTTCTCCGACGATCCCGACGCGACGGCCGACTACGGTCCGTTCACGCCGGGCTTCGTCGGCGTGCCGTACGGCGACATCGATGCCGTCGCCGCCGCGATCGACGACGCCACGGTGGCGGTGCTCGTCGAGCCGATCCAGGGCGAGGGCGGGGTGGTCCTGCCGCCCGAGGGCTTCCTGCGCGCGCTGCGCGGGCTGTGCACCGAGCGCAACGTCCTCATGGTGGCCGACGAGATCCAGTCCGGGCTGGCCCGCACCGGCCGCACCTTCGCGTGCGACCACGAGGACGTCGTCCCCGACGTCTACGTGCTCGGCAAGGCGCTCGGCGGCGGGATCTACCCGGTCTCGGCCGTCGCCGCGGACCGGGCGGTGCTCGGCGTCGTCCGGCCGGGTACCCACGGCTCGACGTTCGGCGGCAACCCGCTCGCCGCGGCGATCGGCCACGAGGTGGTCCGGATGCTGGCGACCGGCGAGTTCCAGGAGCGGGCGCGGGTCCTCGGCGCGCGGCTCGAGGAGGGCCTGCGCGGGTTGGTCGGGCGCGGGCTGTCCGCCCTCCGCGTGCGCGGCCTGTGGGCCGGCGTCGACGTCGACCCGGGGCTGCTGACCGGCCGGCAGGTCTGCGAGGACCTGATGCGGCACGGGATCCTCGCCAAGGACGCCCACGGCTCGACGGTGCGGTTCGCGCCGCCCCTCGTCTGCACCGAGGACGACATCGACCTGCTCGTGACCGCCCTGCGGGCGGTGCTGGCCGACGCACTAGGGAAGCGCTGATCAATGTCGCGGCGCGCAGCAGGCGAGATTGATCAGTGGTTCCCTAGATGATTGATGCGCGGGGATCGTGCTGCGAGCGGTGCCTGGCGCCGCGCAGCGTGCGAGACCCGTGCATCAATCATCTAGTGTCGGCCGGGTGACCGACCAGCCGCAGCAGCACCAGCGCGTCCTGATCACCGGCGCGGCCTCCGGGCTCGGCGCCGCGCTCGCCCGGGCGTGGGAGGACCGGGGCGCCGACGTGCTCCGCACCGACCGCGCCGCCGCCGACGGGATCCTCCCCCTCGACGTCACCAGCGACGCCGACTGGAGCGCCGCCCGCGCGCACGTCGAGCGGACCTGGGGCGGGCTGGACGTCCTGGTCAACAACGCCGGCATCGCGGGCGGCGGCCGCCTCGACGTCTCGGGGATCGACGAGTGGCAGCGCCTGGTCGACATCAACCTGCTCGGCGCGGTCCGCGGCACCGCCACGTTCACCCCCGTGCTCAAGCGGCAGGGGAGCGGTCGGATCGTCAACATCGCCTCGCTCGCCGGGCTCGTCCACCCCGCCGGCATGGCCGGCTACAACGCCACCAAGGCCGCGGTCGTGGCGCTCACGGAGACCACCGGCCACGAGCTCGCCGCCTACGGCGTCACCGCCCACGTCGTGTGCCCGTCGTACTTCCGCACCAACCTGATGTCCGCCGTCGAGGGCCGCGACGCCGCCTTGCAGACCGTGATGACGAAGCTGGTCGAGGACAGCCCCGTCAGCGCGGACGACATCGCCGCGGCAGTGCTCGCCGGGATCGACGCCGGCACCGAGCTGATCGTGCCCGACGACGCCGCGCGGGCGGCGTACCAGCTCAAGCTGGGCGACCGGGCGGCGTACGACGCGGTCATGCGTGCCCAGGCGCGCAAGCTGGAGGCGGTGGCCGAATGACGGGGATGAGCGGAGGGAGCGACGAGTCGCGCCCGGTCCGCGACGAGGACGCCTTCGACGTCGCGGCCGTCGAGGCGTGGCTGGACCGCGGGCCGATCATCGAGGTCCGCCAGTTCCCCGGCGGGGCGTCGAACCTGACCTACCTGCTGCGCATGCAGGACGGCCCCGAGCTGATCCTGCGCCGCCCGCCCGTCGGCACCAAGGCGAAGGGCGCCCACGACATGGGCCGCGAGTACCGCATCCAGGCCGCGCTGAAGCCGGTCCTGGACCAGGTGCCGGCGATGGCGGCGTACTGCACGGCCGAGGAGAGCCCGATCGGCAGCGAGCTCTACGTGATGGAACGGCTCGAAGGGCTGATCCCCCGCCGGGACTTCGGCTTCCCGGTCACGGCCGAGCAGGCGTCCGCGCTGTGCGATGCCGCCGTCGACCTGCTGGTCGCGCTGCACGCGATCGACGTCGACAGCGTTCCCGGCCTGGCCGCGCTCAACAAGGGCGAGGGCTACGTCGCGCGCCAGGTCGCCGGCTGGATCGCCCGGTTCGGCGACGCGCGCACCGACGACACCGGCGACTGGTCCGACATCACCGGCTGGCTCGACGCCCACCAGCCCGCCGACGTGGGACAGCGGATGATCCACAACGACTTCCGCTTCGACAACATGGTCCTCGACGCCGAGGACCCGACCCGGATCATCGGCCTCCTCGACTGGGAGCTCGCCACGGTCGGTGATCCGCTGATGGACCTCGGCTGCGCGCTGGCGTACTGGGTCGAGCCCGAGGACGACGAGTTCTTCCTGCTCTTCCGGCGCCAGCCCACGACCGCGCCGGGCATGTGGACCCGCCGGCAGGTCGTCGAGGCCTACGGCGACCGCGCCGGCCTCTCGCTGACACCCGCGCAGTGGAGCTTCTACGAGGTCTTCGGCCTCTTCCGGCTCGCGGTCATCGCCCAGCAGATCTGGTACCGCTACGTCCACGGCCAGACCACCAACGAGGCGTACGCCGCGTTCGGCCCGGCCGTCGGCTATCTCGAGGGGCGCTGCCGGCGGATCGTCGCCGGGTCGGCCGAGGCGGACGGCGTCTGATGGGCGTGCTGCTGCTGGTGCGTCACGGCCAGGCGTCCTTCGGTGCCGACGACTACGACGTGCTCTCCGAGAACGGCTGGGAGCAGGGCCGGGTCCTCGGCCGCTGGCTCGCCAAGGAGGGACCCGAGCCGGTCTCCGTCGTGCACGGCGGGATGCGCCGCCACCGAGAGACGTGGGAGGCGATCGCCGACGGCGCCGGCTGGACCGGGCTCCCGGGCTCCCCGCGGGCCGAGGTGGACGAGGACTGGGCCGAGTTCGACCACCTCGCGGTCCTGGCGCGCTTCGCGGAAGCGACCGGAGCAGTCGTCGACCACACCACCGACCGGCGCGCCTTCCAGGAGCAGTTCGAGGTCTCCACGGCGCACTGGGCGGCCGCCGGACCCGACGGCGGCTACCCCGAGCCGTACGACGCCTTCGTCGGCCGTGCCCGCAGTGCCCTCGACGCCGCGGCCGCCCGCCCCGGCCCCGCCCTGGTCGTGACGTCGGGCGGGGTGATCGCCGCCCTCGCCGCGCTGCTCGTCGTACCGGATCCATCGGCCGTGGGCCCGGTCTGGGCGCGGTTCAACACCGTCATCGCCAACACCTCGGTCACCCGGGTCATCGTCGGTGCCACCGGCGCGCGGCTGCTGACGTTCAACGAGCATCCGCACCTGCCGCGTCCGCTGGTGACCTACCGCTGAGCCTGGATCCGATGTCCGACCAGGTGATGAACGCCGTTATCGCGACCGGCCTCGGGACCGTCGTCGCGGTGGTGCTGCTGCTGCCGGTGGCCGCGGTGGAGTACCGGCGCGACGGGCGCCTGGGGCCGCACGACCTCCTGGTGCTGCTCTCCGGTGCGGTCTACGCACTGGCGCTGTGGACCTACACCCTGCTGCCGATGCCGGCGGACGACGACTACGTCTGCGTCGGTCGCCAGACGGTCCCGTTCGACACGATGCGTGCGATCGACTGGGGCGACCTCGGGTCCCGGGCCGGGCTGTCCGCGCTGGTGCACGACGCCGCCTTCGTGCAGGTGGCGCTCAACGTGCTGCTGTTCGTGCCGCTCGGCTGGTACGTGCGGCGGATCGCGCGACGCGGCGTCGTGGTGGCCACGCTCCTCGGGTTCGGGATCTCGCTGCTGATCGAGACCACCCAGGCCACCGGCGTGTGGCACCTCTACGACTGCGCCTACCGGCTCTTCGACGTCGACGACCTGATGATCAACACCCTCGGCGCGGCCCTCGGCTCGCTGGTGTCGGCGATCTTCATCCGCCGGAAGCGGCCGGAGGCGGTGTGGCCGAGTGCGATCACCCTCGGCCGACGGCTGGTCGGGATGGTCTGCGACGTCCTGTTCGTGGTGCTGCTCGGCTCGGCGCTGTCGGTGGCCTGGCGGGCGGTGCAGCTGTACGTCGTCGAGGTGCCCGTCGAGGACCTGCCCACCACACCGGAGCGTCTGCTGCAGTGGGGCGTCCCGGGCCTGATCGAGGCCGCCGCCGTACTCCTCGGCGGACGGACGGTCGGCGAGTGGGTGGTGGCGGTGCGCACCGTCCGGCGGCGCGGCCCGGTCCCGCTCGCGCGGCTGGTCAAGCTCGCCACCGGCGTGGGCCCGATGATCGTGCTGCTCGCCGTGCCGGGCACGTGGACGGGGTCGGCCCTGCTGCTCTTCGTGGTCGTCACCGTCGTCGCCGCGATCCCGCGGGCGGGCGGGCACCGCGGCCTCGCGCACGCGGCCGCGGGCCTCGACCTGGAGATCGTGCTGCCGCGCTCGGCCCGCGACCGGGTCAGATCAGCCGCTTGAGCACCCCGAGCGGGGCGTGCCTCATCACCGGCGCCAACGCGGCCCACGGCCACCGTGGCACGCAGGCGTCGGCGACCTCCTTCTCGATGGCCGCGACCATCGCCCGCACGCCCTTCGCGGTCGAGCACATCAGCGGCGTGCGCTGGGCGACCTGGTCGTTCATCTCGGACCGGATGTAGCCCGGGTAGAGCACGCTCACCTTGATCCGCTCCTGCAGCCGGGTGCCGTGCAGCTCGGTCCGCAGTCCCTCGGCCAGGTGCGCGACCCCGGCCTTGGTCGCGGCGTAGGTCGTCATCGCGGACGGCATGCCGCGCGCCGCCGACATCGACGACACCATGACCAGGTGCCCGGCCTCCTGCGCGCGGAAGATCTCCATCGCCGCCTCGGTCTGGGCCAGGGCGCCGACGAAGTTGGTCATCGCGGTCTCGAGGTTGGCGTCGAAGCGCCCGGTGCCGAGCTTCGCGCCCTTGCCGAGGCCGGCGTTGACGACCACCCGGTCGAGCCGCCCGAGCTCGTCGCGCAGCTCGCCGAAGACGCGGAACACTGCCGCGTGGTCGGTCACGTCGAGCGCCCGCAGCGCGACCCGCCGTCCGGGATGCGCCTGGAGGATCTCGCCCGCCAGCTCCTCCAGGCGCTCGGTACGGCGCGCGGCCAGCGCGAGGTCGTAGCCCAGGTCCGCGAACTGGCGGGCCATCTCGGCGCCGAGTCCGCTGGACGCGCCGGTGATCAGGATGGTCTGTGCCATGGCGTCAGTCTGGCGCAGCGTCCTCGTCCCCGCGCCCGACCCACGCCGTCGCGACCATCCGACCGTCCTGCCCGCTCCGCCCGTCACGATCCTGGCCCGGGGCGGCGGGGAGCGGCCGGTCGCCGCGACCGCCCGGGCCCGGTCGAACGACGCGCTGGGGGTGCGCTCCCGGCCGCCGGCAGCGTCGATGACATCCTGCCCTGGTGCGACAGGGTGCGGGGATGCGGAGAGCTCGGGTCGCCGCGGCGACCGTGGTGCTGGCGGCCGGCGTCGGACTGGCCGGAACGGCGCCCTCGCCGGCGCGGGCGCCGGTGCCGACGTGCGCCGGCAAGCGGGCGACCGTCGTCGACCCGTCGAAGGGCGACGACCGGATCGTCGGCACCCGGGGGCGCGACGTGATCGTCGCCGGGCGGGGCAAGGGCCGCGACGTCGTCGTCGGTCTCGACGGCAACGACCTGATCTGCGGGGACGCGCGGACCCGGGTGTTCGGCGGCCCGGGCGACGACACGGTCCACGGCGCCGGGAGCGCCGACGGCGGCAAGGGCGCGGACCGCTTCTACGGCGTCGGCACCGCCCGCGGCGGGAAGGGCGCCGACCGGTACTGGGCGCCCCTGGGGGCAGGCTCCTTCGACGGCGGCCCGGGCTACGACCGGGTGAGCTTCTACGACGGGTACGTGCCGGGGATGACGTCCGGCGTCTACGTCAACCTCGCCACCGGTCAGGCCAGCGCCGAGGCCGAGGTCGGGGGAGTGCGGTTCCGGACGGCGCTCGCCGGCGTCGAGGAGGTCCGGGGCACCCCCGACGACGACCTCATCCTGGGCGACGCCTACGACAACGTGCTGCGCGGCGGCGCGGGCAAGGACGTGCTCAACGGTCGCGGCGGCCACGACACCGTGATCGGTGGCCGCGGCAAGGACTCCTGCACCGGCGAGATCCGCCAGAGCTGCGAGCGGTAGGGCTCAGCCTGACCTGCCGGTCGCGCGCCGCCGCGTGTAACTATCTGTTCGCGCCACTGCCGTACCGGTCTACGGGTGGGGGAGGGGCGCGAACAGGTAGTTACAGCCGCGCGGGGGGCGTGCGAGCGGTAGGGCTCAGCCCATCTTCCGCGCGGCGACCCGGGCCAGCCGGACGAACGGCGCCTTGCGGACCTGGTCCGGCGTCTCGACGGTGAGCACGAGCAGCCGCTTGCCCTGGCGGACCGCGACCGTGAGGTAGTTGCGGTTCGGCAGGTTCTTCTCCGGCGCGAAGGTCTCGGTGGTGCGGAAGCCGACGCGCTGGTCACCGAGCCTCGGCACCCGCACCGGCTGCACCGTGGTGTCGACCCCGGCCCAGTGCTGGCCGCAGTCGCGCACATAGGCCCGGAACGTCGCGTGGAGCCGGCGGGCCGCGGCCTTGCTCGGGAACCGGATCACGCGCGCGCTCACCGCGCGGTCGCCGGTGCTGCTGACGCCTCCGAACTCCTTGCCCGAGGTCCCGTCGACCCGCTCCCAGGTCGAGCAGACGCCGTCGTAGTAGGTGAGCGTCCGGTTCCCGAACCGGCCGAGGGGGACGCTCTTGAACGCCGGGAACGCCCGGACGACGTCGGCGCGGTTCGGCACGTCGGCACCGTCCACCCGGGGTGCGGCCGCCTGCGCGGCGGGCACGGCAGCGGCCAGCAGGCCGGTCACGGTGAGTGTCACGAGCGTGAGGAGGGTGGCGAGGCGAAGGCGGTGCATGGGATCCCTTCCGGAGGCCGACATCTCCAGCCCGCTACCCCGCGCGCGACGCCGGCAAACGACGTCCGCGGGTTCCCGCCCTTGGCTATACCGGGTATACAGTTTCTATACCCGGTATGTAATCACCTCCGAGGAGTCCCCGATGTCCGTGAAGCACGCCCTGCTGGCGCTGCTCGAGCAGCAGCCGATGTACGGCTACCAGCTGCGCGCCGAGTTCGAGCAGCGCACCGGCACCGCCTGGCCGCTCAACGTCGGGCAGGTCTACACGACCCTGACCCGCCTCGAGCGCGACGGCCTGGCGCTCGCCGCGGGCGAGGACGACGAGGGCCACGTCGTGTACCGGATCACCGACGCGGGCCGCGACGAGGTCGCGACCTGGTTCACCACGCCCGTCGCCCGCACGCAGCCGCCGCGCGACGAGCTCGCGATCAAGCTCGCCCTGGCGGTGACGGTCCCCGGCGTCGACGTCGGCACCGTCATCCAGCAGCAGCGCAGCGCGACGATGGCGGCGCTCCAGGACTACACCCGGCTCAAGCGCCGGGCGGCGGGCGGCCCGGACGCCACCGGCGCCACCGGTGCCCCCGGTGGCGCGGACGAGCGCGCCGACCTCGCGTGGAGCCTGGTCCTGGACTCCTTGGTGTTCGGCGCGGAGGCCGAGATCCGGTGGCTCGACCACTGCGAGGCGCGCCTGCGGCGCGCCGCGTCCGAGCGGGAGGCCGCCGGGGCGCGGCCGGACGAGGCCCCGTCGCCGTCCCGGCCCGAGGCCGGCCAGCCGGCCGGCGGGTCTCCCGGGCGGAGCCGGCGATGAGGCGCCGGTGAGCCCCCCGGTGGATCCCCGATTCGAAGACCAAGCCCGCCGTCTCGATCGCGCCGAGCGACGCTGGCTCGCCGACGCGCGGGCCCGCCTCGAGCGCATCCGCGCCGACCGACTCCTCTCCCGAAAGGCCGAGCGATGAACCCCGTCCTCCAGCTCACCGACGTCACCCGCACCCACGGCGAGGCGCCGCACGAGGTGCGTGCTCTGCGCGGCATCTCGTTCGCCGCGTATCCCGGCGAGCTGGTCGCCGTGATGGGCCCGTCGGGATCGGGCAAGTCCACGCTGCTCACCATCGCCGGCGGGCTCGACCGGCCCACCAGCGGAGCGGTGAGCGTCGAGGGCGTCGACCTCGCCCGCCTCGACCTCCAGGGCCGGGCCCGCATGCGGCGTACCTCCGTCGGCTACGTCTTCCAGGGCTTCAACCTGATCCCGGCCCTCACCGCCGCCGAGAACGTCGCGCTCCCGCGGGAGCTCGACGGGGTGGCCCCGCGCCGGGCCCGGGCGGAGGCGCAGCGGGCACTCGACGAGGTGGGGATCGCCGACCTCGCCGACCGGTTCCCCGACGACATGTCGGGCGGACAGCAGCAGCGGGTCGCCATCGCCCGGGCCGTCGTGGGGGAGCGCCGGCTGATCCTGGCCGACGAGCCGACCGGCGCGCTGGACACGGAGACGGGCGAGGGCATCCTCCAGCTGCTGCGTGCGCGGTGCGACGCGGGCGCGGCCGGTGTGCTGGTCACCCACGAGGCGCGTCATGCCGCCTGGGCCGACCGGGTGGTCTTCCTGCGCGACGGCGTCGTCGTCGACGAGACCGGCACCGACCGGGTCGAGGTCCTGACCGAACCGGCCGGCCGATGAGCGGCGCACGCATCGGTGGCTGGCGGGTGGCGCTGCGCCTGGCCCGACGCGAGGCGCTGCGCCGGCGCGCGCAGACCGCGCTGATGTTGGTCCTGGTCTGCCTGCCCGTGCTGGCCGTCGTGGCGGCCGCCGTCGTGTGGCGCACCGCGGACGTGTCCGGCGCGGAGGGCGTCGAGCGCCGGATGGGTACGGCGGCCGCGCTGGTCTACGGCAGCGGCACGACGCAGGTCGTCCAGTCGTTCGACCCCGACGGCACGACCTCCTGGATCGGCGAGGAGGAGCATGTCTCGACCGCCGCGGAGGTCCAGCAGGTGCTGGGCGCCGACCGCCCGCTCCTCCCGATCGCCCGGGAGTACCTCTCCTACGCCACCGACCGCGGCGTCGGCGACGTCGTCGTCACCCAGACCGACCTCGCCGACCCCCTGGCCCGCGGCCTGTTCCGGCTCGAGGACGGCCGGCTGCCGCGCGCCACCGACGAGGTCGTCGTCAACCCCGCGCTGGTGCGCCGCGGCCCCGGGCTCGGCGAGACCCTCACCGCGCTGCGGCGTGGCTCCGACGGCGAGACGCGCACGGAGCTGCGGATCGTGGGGATCGTCGAGAGCGCCACGACCCGCGACGAGGCCGTCGCGGCCGTCCTGCCGGGAGCGGTCGGCACCCCCGACGCCCCGCCGCAGTGGCTGGTCGGCGGCGCACCGGTGAGCTGGGACGACGTCCGCGCGCTCAACGCCGTCGGGCTGCTCGCCGCCTCCCGCCAGGTGCTCTCCGACCCGCCTCCCGCGTCGGCGCAGCCGCCGGAGGTCGTGAGCGACGAGCCGGTCGACGAGACCGCCCTCACGGCCCTGGTCCTCGTGGTCACCATGGTGCTGCTCGAGGTGGTGCTGCTCGCCGGCCCGGCCTTCGCCGTGCGGGCCCGGGCCCAGGCCCGCGCGCTCGCCCTCGTCGCGGCCGCGGGCGGCACGCCCGCCCAGGCCCGGCGCACCGTGCTGGCGTCGGGAGTGGTGATCGGCCTGCTCGGCGGCGTGCTCGGCACGGTGCTCGGCATCGGGCTCGGTGCCCTGCTGGTCCCCGTCGCCCAGCGCCTGCAGGGCACCTGGTTCGGGCCGTTCGAGGTGCCATGGCCGCTCCTGCTCGCGGTCGCCGGCTTCGGCCTCGTGGCGGCCGTCCTCGCGGCGGTGGTGCCGGCGTACTCCGCCTCCCGCAACGACGTCGTCGCCGTCCTCGCCGGTCGTCGTGGGGAGGGGCGGACCTCCCGGCGCTCACCGGTGCTCGGCCTGGTGCTCATCGCCGCGGGGGTGCTCGCCGGCCTGGTCGGCTCACGGGCGAGCGGCGCCTCGCCCGCCCTGGTCGGCGCGTCCGCGCTGCTGTCGGTCGTCGGGATGATCCTGCTGGTCGCGACGGTGGTGGCGGCGGTGGGCGGCGCGGCCCGCCGGTTCCCGCTCGCGCTGCGCTTCGCGGCACGCGACGCCGCTCGGCACCGAACCCGGACCGTGCCCGCCGTGGCGGCCGTCGGCGCGACGGTCGCCGGCGTGATCGCCCTCGGCATCGCGCTCAGCAGCCAGCAGGCGGCCGACGAACGTGACTACGAGCCCCGGCTCGCCCACGGGTACGCCGTCACGACGCTCGGCCCCGAGAGCGACGTCGACGTCGTCGCGGGTGTGCTCGCGAAGCGCCTTCCGGACGCCCGGGTCGAGGAGGTCGCCGGGATCCGCGGTGGGCAGGAGGGGACCTGGGTCGAGCTGACCATGGAGCAGGAGGGCGAGCCGGTCGTGCTGCCCACGTTCGGCAGCTTCGGCACGTCCTATCTTGTGGGGTCCGCCGTGCCCGCCGCGCTCGGCCTGTCCGGCGCCGAGCGGGCCGCGGCCGAGGAGGCGCTCGCCTCGGGTCGGGTCGTCCTGTTCGGCGACGCCGCCGAGCTCGCCGAGCGGCTGCGCGCGGTCGTCCGGGTCACCGACGACGCGACGGAGGAGGTGCTCGACGAGCGCACTCGGGACGTCGCGGTCACCGTGGTGCGTCCGCCCTCGGAGCTGCCACCGGCCGCGGGCGTCCTGCCGTCCGCCCTCGCCGACGAGCTCGGGCTCACCACGGGCACGACGGCACTGGTCGTCGCGCCGACCGTGGACGAGTCGGCCGAGGCGGATCTCGCCGAGGCGCTGGCGACCGTGGCGGGCGTGGGCGAGCTCCACGTCGAACGCGGCTTCGAGCCCGAGCCGGCGGCGCGGATCCTGCAGTGGGTGCTCGCCGTCCTCGGCGGCGTGATGATGCTGGGTGGCACGCTGACCGCCACCTTCCTCGCGCTCTCCGACGCCCGTCCCGACCTGGCCACCATGGCCGCGGTCGGAGCCCGGCCCCGGACCCGACGGCGCGTCGCGGCGTCGTACGCCCTCGTCGTGGGGCTGGTCGGCGCCCTGCTCGGCGCGCCCGTCGGCTTCGTGCCGGGCATCGCGGTCAGCCGGCCGCTCTCCCGCGGCGACGACGGCGCGACCCTCCTCGCCGTCCCGTGGCCGCTGCTCGCGATCGTGATCGTCGGGCTGCCGCTGCTCACCGCCGCCGCGGTCGGGCTGTGCGCGCGGAGCCGGTTGCCGCTGGTGGCGCGGATCGACTGACCACGTCGGGTGGGGTCGGGTGGGTGAGCGTGCCCTGGAGGTCACTCTCACTCACCCGACCCCACCCCGGAACAGTTAAAGTCAGGCTTGACTGTTTGTTTGTCCGCCGGCATGCTGGCGGGCATGAGTACGCCGGCCGCCACCCGCGTCCCCCAGGAGGAGCGCACCCGGGCGATGCGGCAGCGGCTGATGGATGCGACCGTCGAGCTGCTGGTGGAGAAGGGCTTCGGGGGGACGACGACGACGCTGGTCTCCGAGCGCGCGGGCGTGAGCCGGGGCGCGCAGCTGCACCACTTCCCGACCAAGAACGACCTCGTCGTCGCCGCGGTCGCGCACCTGACCGCGATCCGCGGCTCCGACCTCGAGGCGGCGGTGGCGAGGCTGCCGCGAGGCCGGGGGCGCACCGAGGCCGTGGTGCAGATGCTCGGCGACCACTTCGCCTCGCCGGTGTTCACCGCCGCGCTCGAGCTGTGGGTGGCCGCGCGCACCGACCCGTCGCTCCACGAGGCCGTCGCGCCGCTGGAGCAGCACGTCGGCCGCGAGACCCATCGGCTCACCGTCGAGCTGCTCGGCATCGACGAGAGCCGGGCGGGCGCCCGCGAGCTGGTCCAGGCGACCCTCGACCTGGTGCGTGGCCTCGGCCTCGCCAACACGCTCGGCGACGACGCCCGTCGGCGTCGCCGGATCCTCACCGAATGGGCGCGCACGCTGGACCGCGCGCTCCAGGACCCCCAGGGAGACGACCGATGAACCACCCCCGCCGCTTCTCCGCTCCCCCGCTTCACTCCGCGACGAACGAGCGACCGGGGAGCCCGGCATGAGTGTCCTCGACGAGGTGATCGCCGACCTGAGCGCCGAGGGCGATCAGCTGCGCGCGACGGTCGCCGGCCTCGACGCCGAGGCCTGGCGTACGGCGACCCCCGCCGAGGGCTGGGATGTGGCGACGACCATCGCCCACCTGCTGTGGACCGACGAGGTCGCGGTGCTCGCCGCAGGGGCACTGAGCGACGAGGGCAAGCAGGCGTGGGACGCCGTCGTCCTGACCGCGATCGAGGACCCGTCCGGGTTCGTCGACAAGGAGGCGCTGCGGATCGGCGCCGAGGCGCCCGACGTGCTCCTCGCGCGCTGGGACGCCGCCCGCCCGGCGTTGCTCGACGCGTTGCGCGGCTACCCCGACGGCCAGAAGATGCCGTGGTTCGGCCCGCTGATGGCGCCGACGTCGATGGCGACCGCCCGGTTCATGGAGACGTGGGCCCACGCGCTCGACGTCTACGACGCGATCGGCGTCCGCCCCGAGGTCACCGACCGGATCCGCCACGTCGCCCACATCGGCGTCCGCACCCGCAACTTCGCCTACGCCAACAACGGCCTCGACGCCCCCGCCGAGGAGTTCCGCGTCGAGCTGACGGCTCCTTCTGGGGCTTTGTGGACTTGGGGGCCCGCGGAAGCGACGCAAAAGGTGACGGGAACCTCGTACGAGTTCTGCCAGCTCGTCACCCAGCGCATCCACCGCGACGACACGGACCTGAAGGCGGTCGGCGACGACGCCGAGAAGTGGCTCACCATCGCCCAGGCCTTCGCCGGCCCGGCCGGCGGCGGGCGGGACCCCCGATGACGAGCCACGCCGGCAGCGCGGCGGGAGTATCCCGCCGGCAGCTTGCTGCCTCCCATGGAGACGGAGACGCGCTCGGCCGGAGAGCGCTGAGGATCGCCAACTGCAGCGGCTTCTACGGCGACCGCCTCTCCGCGCTGCGCGAGCAGCTCGAAGGGGGAGAGGTCGACGTCATCACCGGCGACTACCTCGCCGAGCTGACCATGCTCATCCTCGGCATGGACACGCTGCGCGACGCCGATCTCGGCTACGCGCGGACCTTCCTCACGCAGCTCGAGGACACCCTCGGCCTCGCGCTCGACAAGGGGGTCAAGATCGTCAGCAACGCCGGCGGCCTCAACCCCGCGGGGCTGGCGCGCAGGATCCAGGAGCTCGGCACCGGGGCCAAGGTCGCCTACGTCGAGGGCGACGACCTCCGCCCGGCCGACCTCTTCGAGGGCGCACTCACCGCCAACGCCTACCTCGGCGCCTTCGGCATCGCGTCCGCGCTGAGCAACGGCGCCGATGTCGTCGTCACCGGCCGGGTGACCGACGCCAGCGTCGTGGTCGGCCCCGCGATCGCCCACCACGGCTGGACGCCCACCGACTACGACGCGCTCGCCGGAGCGGTCGTCGCGGGCCACGTCATCGAGTGCGGCACCCAGGCCACGGGGGGCAACTTCTCCGGCTTCCGCGAGCTGTTCCGCTCCGGGGCACCGATGGACAAGCCGCTCGGCTTCCCGATCGCCGAGGTGGCGGCCGACGGCAGCAGCGTGATCACCAAGCACACCGGCACCGGCGGCGCGGTCACGGTCGACACCGTGACCGCCCAGCTGCTCTACGAGATCCAGACGACGCGCTACCTCAACCCCGACGTCACCACCCGGCTCGACTCCATCCGCCTGCACCAGCAGGGCCCCGACCGGGTCGAGATCACCGGTGTCACCGGCACCGCGCCCGCGGAGCGACTCAAGGTCGCGGTCAACCGGCTCGGCGGCTACCGCAACCAGGTCGAGTTCGTGCTCACCGGGCTCGACATCGACGCGAAGGCCGAGTGGGTCCGCGCGCAGCTCGACGGGCGGCTGAGCGCTGCCGACATCACCTGGACCCAGACCCCCGCCCGCACCGGCGACGCGGACACCGAGGAGGGCGCCTCGGTCATCCTGCGCTGCATCGGCAAGGACCCGCAGGCCGGCCCCCTCGGCAAGCCGTTCACCGGTCCGGCCGTCGAGCTCGCCCTCGCCAGCTACCCCGGCTTCACGATGACCACCCCGCCCCAGAAGCCGTCGCCGTTCGGCATCTACACCCCCGAGTACGTCGACAGGGGCCAGGTCGAGCACGCGGTGGTCCACCACGACGGCACCCGGGAGGTGATCGCCGACCCGACCACCTTCGCCGACCCCGCGGAGCTCGACCCGGAGCTCGGCAAGCGGCCCACGCCGTACCCGGCCCCGGCGGACACGATCACCCGCCGGATGCCGCTCGGCACGTTCGTGCACGCGCGCTCCGGCGACAAGGGCGGCAACGCGAATCTCGGCCTGTGGGTCAAGAACGACGGCTCCCCGAAGTACGACGCCCGGGTGCAATGGCTGGCGAAGATCGTCAAGGACCGCAAGATCCGCGAGCTGATCCCCGAGGCGCGCGACCTCGATGTCGACGTCTACGTGCTGCCCAACCTCGGCGCGGTCAACGTCGTGATCCACGGCCTCCTCGGCGACGGCGTCGCCGCGTCCACCCGGTTCGACCCGCAGGCCAAGGGCCTCGGCGAGTGGGTCCGCAGCCGGATCGTCCACATCCAGGAGGACCTCGTATGACCAGCTTCGACCACGGCTGGACCCCCGAGCAGCTCGCCCTGAAGCAGAGCGCCATCGCGTTCACCGAGCGCGAGGTGACGCCCTACCTCGACCAGTGGGAGAGGGACGGCGAGCTGCCGCGCGAGCTGCAGAAGAAGCTCGCCCACGCGGGCCTGCTCGGCGTCGGCGTCAGCGAGGAGGTCGGCGGCGACGGCGGCACGCTCATGGACATCTGCGCCGCGCAGGAGGGCTTCATGGAGGCCGGCTGGTCCGGCGGCGCGATGGCGTCGGCGTTCACGCACGGCATCGCGATCCCGCACATCATCCAGAACGGCAGCAAGGAGCTGATCGACGCCTGGGTCCGCCCCACCCTGGCCGGCGACCTGATCGGCTCGATGGCCGTCACCGAGCCGGGCACCGGCTCCGACGTCGCGAGCATCACCACCCGCGCCGTGCGCGACGGCGATCACTGGGTGATCAACGGCGCCAAGACGTTCATCACCTCCAGTGTCCGCGGGGACTTCGTCACCACGGCGGTCCGCACGGGCGAGGCCGGCGCGCACGGCATCTCGATGATCGTCGTCCCCAAGGGGACGCCCGGTTTCACCGTCTCGCGCAAGCTCGACAAGATGGGCTGGCTCGCCTCCGACACCGGCGAGCTGTCGTACGTCGACGTCCGCGTGCCGGTCGGCAACCTGGTCGGCCAGGAGAACCACGGCTTCTACTACATCGCCGAGAACTTCGTCACCGAGCGGATCTTCCTCGCGCTGATGGGCTACGGCCACGCGCTGCGCTGCCTCAACCTGTCGGTGCAGTACTGCAAGGATCGCGAGACCTTCGGCAAGCCGCTGGTGAAGAACCAGGTGGTGCGCGCCAAGCTGGTCGAGATGCACCGCCAGGTCGCGGTGGCGCGCGGCTACACGCTCGAGGTCGCGCAGCGCTACGTCGCCGGCGAGAACGTGATCGCCGAGGCCTGTCTGGCCAAGCAGACCGCCGTCGACACGGCGGTCTGGGTCGCCGACCAGGCGGTCCAGCTCCACGGCGGCATGGGCTACATGCGCGAGTCCGAGGTCGAGCGGCACTACCGCGACGTCCGTCTGCTCCCGATCGGCGGCGGTGCGACCGAGGTCCTCACCGACCTGGCCGCCCGTCTCCTCGGCTACGCGTAGGAGAGAGCGATGAGTCTGATGAAGCCGCTGGGCGGCGAGGTGACGGTGCACATGAAGGCGCCGGTCGAGGAGGTCTGGGCGCTGGTCAGCGACGTCACCCGGATCGGCGAGTTCTCGCCCGAGACCTTCGAGGCGGTCTGGACCCACGGCGCCACCGGGCCGGCCGTCGGCGCACGGTTCAAGGGGCACGTCAAGCGCAACGGCGTCGGCCCCGTCTACTGGACGCCCTGCACGGTCACGAAGGCCGTCGAGCCCGGCAGCAACGGGGAGGGGGTCTTCGAGTTCGCCGTCGGGCTCGACGGCAACGCCCTCAACACGTGGGGCTACCGGATGCGGCCCGTGGACGGCGGCACCAGCGTCACCGAGTACTTCCGGCTCACGCCGGCCTGGTACCTGCGCGGCTACTGGCTGGTCCTCGGCCGACTGCGCGGCAGGACCAACGAGCGCGGCATGCGCACGACCCTGGAGAGGATGAAGGCGGTGCTGGAGGAAGTGAGCCAGGCATGACCACGACCGAGACCGAGACCGGAGCCGCGACGGAGGCGCCGGCCGAGCAGACCCGGCGCGAGGCCATGGAGGCCAAGCTCGCCGACCTGCATGCCGAGCAGACCAAGGCCGTCGAGGCCGGCGGCAAGTACATCTCCCGCCACAGGGAGCGCGGCAAGCTGACCGCCCGCGAGCGGATCGACCTGCTGGTCGACGAGGGCTCGGCCTTCCTCGAGCTGATGCCGCTAGCCGGCTGGGGCAGCGACTTCGCGGTCGGCGCCTCGCTCGTGACGGGCATCGGCGTGGTCGAGGGCGTGGAGTGCCTGATCGTCGCCAACGACCCCACGGTCAAGGGCGGCGCGCTCAACCCGTGGTCGCTCAAGAAGTCCTTCCGGGCGGCCGAGATCGCCGAGAAGAACTTCCTTCCCACGATCAATCTCACCGAGTCCGGCGGCGCGGACCTGCCGACCCAGAAGGAGATCTTCATCCCCGGTGGTCGCGGCTTCCGCGACCTCACCCGGGCCAGCGCCCGCAAGCAGCCCACGATCTCGGTGGTCTTCGGCAACTCGACCGCGGGCGGCGCCTACGTCCCGGGCATGAGCGACTACGTGATCATGGTCAAGGAGCAGGCCAAGGTGTTCCTGGCCGGCCCGCCGCTGGTGAAGATGGCCACGGGTGAGGAGTCCGACGACGAGACCCTCGGTGGTGCCGAGATGCACTCGCGGATCTCCGGGCTGTCCGACGCGCTGGCCGTCGACGAGCACGACGCGATCCGGCTCGCCCGGCGTACCGTCGCCCGGCTCAACTGGCGCAAGCACGGCGCCGTCCCCGCCGAGGCGTTCGCCGAGCCCGACCTCGACCCCGAGGACCTGCTCGACCTGATCCCGACCGACCTCAAGGAGCCGTTCGACCCGCGCGAGGCGATCCTGCGGATCGTCGACGGCACCGGCCCCGGCAACGAGGTGCCCTTCGACGAGTTCAAGCCGCTCTACGGCTCGGCGCTGTGCGTCGGCTGGGCGAAGCTCCATGGTCACCCGATCGGCATCCTCGCCAACGCCCGTGGCGTGCTGATGAGCGAGGAGGCCCAGAAGGCCGCGCAGTTCATCCAGCTGGCCAACCAGAAGGACACGCCGCTGCTCTTCCTGCACAACACGACCGGCTACATGGTCGGCGCGGAGTACGAGCAGGGCGGCATCATCAAGCACGGCGCGATGATGATCAACGCGGTGTCGAACTCGAAGGTCCCGCACCTGACCGTGATCATGGGCGCGTCCTACGGCGCCGGCAACTACGGCATGAACGGGCGGGCCTACGACCCGCGCTTCCTCTTCACCTGGCCCTCGGCCAAGTCGTCGGTGATGGGACCGGCGCAGCTGGCCGGCGTGCTCGAGATCGTCGCGCGCGAGTCCGCGGAGAAGAAGGGCCAGCCCTTCGACGCCGAGGGCTTCGTCGCGATCAAGGAGATGGTCGAGACGCAGATCGAGGAGCAGTCGCTGCCTTACGTCCTCTCCGGGATGGTCTACGACGACGGCGTCATCGACCCGCGCGACACCCGGACGGTGCTGGGCATCTGCCTGTCCGTCATCGACAACCAGCCGATCGAGGGCGCCATGAACTTCGGCGTCTTCAGGATGTGAGCGCCATGATCACCCGACTCCTGGTGGCCAACCGCGGCGAGATCGCCCGCCGCGTCTTCCGCACCGCCCGCCGCCTCGGCATCGAGACCGTGGCCGTCCACTCCGACGCCGACGCGGGGCTGCCGTTCGTGCGGGAGGCGGACTTCGCCTGCCGCCTGCCGGGGAACACGCCGGCCGAGACCTACCTGCGCGGCGACCTTGTCATCGCCGCCGCGCTCAAGGCCGGCGCCGACGCGATCCACCCCGGCTACGGCTTCCTCTCTGAGAACGCCGCGTTCGCGCGCCAGGTCGCCGATGCAGGTCTGGTCTGGCTCGGGCCCGACCCGTCCTCGATCGACTCGATGGGCTCCAAGATCGAGTCCAAGAAGCTGATGGACGCCGCCGGCGTGCCGGTCCTCGGCAACCTCACCGTCGACACGGCGACCGAGGCGGACCTGCCACTGCTGGTCAAGGCCTCGGCCGGTGGCGGTGGCCGCGGCATGCGCGTCGTGCGCTCGCTCGGCGAGCTGGCCGGCGAGGTCGAGAAGGCGGCGGCCGAGGCCGAGTCGGCCTTCGGCGACGGCACCGTCTTCGTCGAGCCGTACGTCGAGCGCGGCCGCCATGTCGAGGTCCAGGTCGTCGGCGACCGGTCCGGCAACGTCGAGGTCTTCGGCACCCGCGACTGCTCGCTGCAGCGCCGGCACCAGAAGGTCGTCGAGGAGGCGCCGGCCCCCGGCCTGTCCGACACGGTGCGCACCGCGATGCACGACGCCGCCCGGGCCGCGGCCCAGGCGGTCGACTACGTCGGGGCCGGCACCGTCGAGTTCCTCTACGACGCCGACACCGAGCGCTTCTTCTTCCTGGAGATGAACACCCGGCTCCAGGTCGAGCACCCGGTCTCCGAGCTGATCCACGGCGTCGACCTGGTCGAGCTCCAGATCGCGGTGGCCGAGGGCCGTCCGCTCCCGCCGGTCACCGAGCCGGTGGGGCACGCGATCGAGGTCCGGCTCTACGCCGAGGACCCGGCCGCCGACTACGCGCCCCAGACCGGGCGGCTGCTCGAGCTCGAGGTCGACCACGACGACGCCTTCGCGCTCGCCGGCTTCGGCGTCCGCCTCGACACCGGCTTCGAGTCCGGCGACGAGGTCGGCACCTTCTACGACGCCATGCTGTCGAAGGTCATCGCCTGGGCGCCGACCCGCGAGCAGGCCGTCCGCTCGCTCGCGCGAGTGCTGGAGAAGGCCCGGATCCACGGCCTGGTCACCAACCGCGACCAGCTCGTCGCCTCGCTGCGACACCCCGCGTTCCTGGACCCGGCCGGCCTGACGACCTCCTTCTACGCCGACCACCCCGAGACGCTCGCGTCCCCCGGCGCCGACGACCTGCTGCCGCTGGCCGGCGCGGTCGCGCTCGCCGAGCACCGTCGTACCGGTGCGCAGGTGCAGTCCCGGATCCCGGCCGGCTTCCGCAACGTCGACGCCGGGCCGCGCTCGACCCGGCTCGGTCTCGGGGCCGAGGAGGTCGACGTGCGCTGGTACGGCGGCCGCGACGGCTACCGCAGCGCCGAGCGCGGCGACGTGGTCGTCGTCTCCGCGACGCCGGCCGAGGTCGTGCTCGACGTCGACGGGGTCACTCGGCGCTACCGGACCCGGGTGCTCGACGACGCGGTGCTGGTCGACGGCCCGCGCGGCGGGGCCACCCTCCGGATCTTGCCGCGCTTCGTCGACCCGTCGACCCAGGTCGCGGAGGGGTCGCTGCTGGCACCGATGCCGGGCAGCGTGATCGCGGTCCGGGCGGCTCTCGGGGACGTCGTACGGGAGGGTCAGCCGATCCTCGTGATGGAGGCCATGAAGATGCAGCACACCATCGCGGCGCCCTACGCGGGCACCGTCACCGAGCTGTCGGCGAGCGCCGGTCAGCAGGTCGAGGCGGGCGCCGTGCTCGCCGTCGTGGAGCCCGAGGGCTCGGAGGAGGAAACCGCATGACGCAGACGATGTTCACTGAGCCCGAGGAGCGCGTCGCGCTGCGCGAGGCGGTCAAGAAGCTCGCGAGCAAGTACGGCCGCGAGTATGTCGAGAAGCAGGCCCGCGAGGGCGGCAAGATGACCGAGATGTGGCTCGAGATGGGCCGCAACGGCTTCCTCGGCGTCAACATCGCCGAGGAGTACGGCGGCGGAGGTGGCGGCATGGCCGACCTGGCCGCGGTCCTCGAGGAGTCGGCGGCGGCCGGCGCGCCGCTGCTCATGATGGTGGTCTCGCCGGCCATCTGCGGCTCGATCATCAGCCGCTGCGGCACCGACGAGCAGAAGCAGCGCTGGCTGCCCGCCATCGCCGACGGCACGCACCTGATGGCCTTCGGCATCACCGAGGCCGACGCCGGCTCGAACTCGCACCAGATCACCACCACCGCCACCCGCGACGGCGACCACTGGGTGCTCAACGGGCAGAAGACGTTCATCTCCGGCGTCGACGAGGCGCAGTCGGTGCTCATCGTGTCGCGCACCGAGGACGCGAAGACCGGCAAGCTCAAGCCGGCGCTCTTCGTCGTACCCACCGACGCCGAGGGCTTCACCAAGCAGCCCATCCCGATGTCCTGGCAGGCGCCGGAGAAGCAGTTCACCCTCTTCCTCGACGACGTCCGGGTGCCCGCCGACAGCCTGGTCGGCGACGAGGACGGCGGCCTGTGGCAGCTCTTCGCCGGGCTCAACCCCGAGCGGATCATGGGCGGCGCGTTCTCCTGCGGCATCGCGCGTTACGCGCTGGAGAAGGCGACGGCGTACGCCAAGGAGCGCTCGGTCTGGAAGGACCAGCCCATCGGCGCCCACCAGGGCATCGCCCACCCGCTCGCCAAGGTGAAGATCGAGCTCGAGCAGGCGCGCCTGCTGTGGCAGAAGGCCGCCGCGCTCTACGACGCCGGGGACGACTTCACCGCCGGCGAGTACGCCAACATGGCCAAGTACGCCGGCGGCGAGGTCGCCTGCAACGCCACCGACGTCGCCGTCCACACCCACGGCGGCAACGGCCTGACCCAGGAGTACGGCCTCGGCAACATGCTCGTCGCCGCCCGCCTCGGGCGGATCGCCCCTGTCAGCCGGGAGATGATCCTCAACTTCGTCGCGATGCACTCGTTGGGGCTGCCGAAGTCGTACTGAGGGGTGGTGGGAGTTTCACCGGCCGGCCGGTGAAACTCATGCTGGGACGAGGAAGCTTCCTCGTCCCAGCATGAGTTTCGTCGTCCCACCCCCGCCCATGTCCACAGCCAGGCGTGATGCGCTGATGCGATAGCATCAGATCATGCGCACCACCTTGGACCTCGACGACGACGTCGTGGCAGCGGCCCGCGAGCTGGCCGGTGCCCAGCGGCGCTCGTTGGGTGCCGTCGTGTCCGAGCTGGCGCGGCGCGGCCTCACTCCGGCCAAGGTCGACGCGGACGGAGAGCTGCCGGTGATCCGGGTGCCGGCCGGGACCGCCCCGATCACGCCGGAGATGGTGCGGCGCGCGCTCGACGAGGACTGATCGCGGATGGCCTCCCCTGGACGGGTGCACCTTCTCGACGTCAACGCCCTGGTGGCCCTGGCGTGGGACTCGCACGTCCACCACGCCGCGATCCGGTCGTGGTTCCGTGGTCACGCACGGCGCGGCTGGGCGACCTCGCCGGTCACCGAGAGCGGATTCGTCCGGGTGTCCTCCAACCCGAAGGCACTGCCTGCCGCCATCGGCGTCGGCGCGGCCCGCGAGGTGCTTCGCGGGCTCCGATCAGCAACGGGCCACCGGTTCTGGGTGGATGACGTGTCGCCCACCGACGGGGACGTTCCCTCGCCGCTCGGCCACCGTCAGGTGACCGACGCGCAGCTGCTGACGCTCGCCCGCCGGCGCGGCGGTGCCGTGCTGACCTTCGACGCCGGCCTGGCCACCCTCGGGAGCGACGACGTCGTCCTCCTGGACGTCTGACTCGCGGGTCCCGAGGTGCCCACGCGGCGGCTGTCACCTCACTCCCGGAGGTCGTCGCGGCGGATCTTCCCCGTGGCTGTCTTGGGGAGGTCGGCGACCAGATGCACCTCCCGCGGCGCCTTGTACGCCGCCAGCCGGGCGCGGGCGTGCGCGATGAGGGCCTCGGGCGTGGCCTGGTGGCCCGCGGCGAGGACGACGTGGGCGACGACGGCCTCGCCGCGGTAGTCGTCGGGCCGGCCGACGACGGCGGCCTCGTGCACGGCGGGATGCTCGTAGAGCACGTCCTCGACCTCTCGCGGCCACACCTTGTAGCCGGAGACGTTGATCTGGTCCTTGAGCCGGTCGACCAGGTAGATCCAGCCGTCGGCGTCGGCCACCACGACGTCGCCGGTGTGCAGCCGGCCCTCCGGCATCGTCCGTGCGGTCGCCTCAGGGTTGCGCCAGTAGCCGGGCACCACCTGGCTGCCGCTGAGCACCAGCTCGCCCGGCTCGCCGGGCGCGGCCGGCGAGCCCGCGTCGGTGACGACCTCGACGCCGACCCCGGGCAGGGCCCGGCCGATCGCGACCGCCCCGGACGCCGGGTCGACGGGAGCGGCCACGCCGAGCGGGACGGCGATCACGGCCGAGGTGGACTCGGTCATGCCGTAGGCGTTGTGGATGGCGATCCCGAACCGCTCGCGGAACCGGTCCAGCGAGGCCTGGGGCACGGGCGCGCCGCCGGTGTACGCCGCGCGCAGCGACTCGAGGTGACGGCGCTCGGCCCACTCCACCTGCTCGATCGCGTGGAAGGCGGTGATCGAGGCGATGGTGAAGGTCGCCGCCTCCGCCTCGATCGTGCGCACGGCGTCGGCGGGGTCGAAGCGGCCGGAGAGGGCGAGCGTCGCGCCGCCAGCGAGGGCGAGGGCCGCCGAGGCGACGGCTCCGGTGATGTGGAACAGCGGCGCGGCGGCGTACACGACGTCGTCCTCGGTCAGCTCGATCCAGGCGGCGTACCGCTCGACGGTCGCGAGCACGTTGCCGTGGGTGTTCATCGCGCCCTTGGGCGGACCCGTCGTGCCCGAGGTGTAGGTCAGCAGTGCCACGTCGTGCAATGCGGACTCGTGCTCGGCGACGAGGGCGCCGACGTGCTCCCCGACGACGTCGCCGAGCGTGGGGTCCTCGTCGGCGACGCCGAGCCACCAGTCGACATCGGTCCCCGCCGCGGCCTCGCCGAGCGCGTCGAGGTCGGTGGTCGACGCGATGACGCCGACCGCGCCCGAGTCGGCGAGGAGGTGGTGCAGCTCCCGGTCGCGGTACATCGGGTTGGCCAGCACGCCCACCGCGCCGAGCCGCCACAGGGCGAGCAGCGCGAGCGGGAAGGCGGGCACGTTCTGCAGATGCAGGGCGACCCGGTCGCCCGGTCCGACGCCGCGACCGGCCAGTGCGGCGGCGAGGGCGGTGGCGTCGGCGTCGAGCTCGGCTGCAGTCCAGCGCCGGCCGCGGTGGCTGAGCGCCACCCGGCCCGGGTCCGCTCTCACGCGCGCCCGCCAGGCGGCGGCCAGCGAGGTCGGCGGAGTCGGTGGGGTCGGCGCGGTCATTGCGGGCTCCCGGGCAGGGAGACGTGCCGGGGCGCGAGCTCGGCGACCGAGCGCGCGCCGAGCAGCCGCATGGTGCGCACCAGCTGGGTCTCCAGGATCGTGATGCTGCGCTCGACCCCGGGCAGCCCGCCGGCCATCAGGCCGTAGAGGTACGCGCGGCCGATGAGCACGAAGTCCGCGCCCAGGGCGAGGGCGGCGGCGATGTCCTGGCCGTGCATGACGCCGGTGTCGAGGATGATCTCGGGGTCCGGTCCCAGCGCGGCCCGGGTCGCGGGCAGCAGGGTCAGCGGGACGGGCGCGCGGTCGAGCTGGCGGCCGCCGTGGTTGGACAGGACGACCGCGTCGGCGCCCGCGTCCACGGCCCGGCGCGCATCCTCGACCGTCTGGATCCCCTTGACGACGAGCTTGCCGGGCCAGCGCTCGCGCAGCCAGGCGAGGTCGTCGAACGAGACCGACGGGTCGAACATCGCGTCGAGCAGCTCGGCGATGGTTCCGGACCAGCTGGTGAGCGAGGCGAACGTCAGCGGCGGCGTGGTGAGCAGGTCGGTCCACCAGCGCGGTCGCGGGATGGCGTCGAGCACGGTGCGCGGGGTCAGGGTGGGCGGGATCGTCATCCCGTTGCGTACGTCGCGCAGCCGGGCCCCCGCGACCGGGACGTCGACGGTGACCACGAGCGTGTCGTACCCCGCCGCAGCGGCGCGGTCGACCAGGCCGACGGAGCGCTCCCGGTCGGTCCACATGTAGAGCTGGAACCAGCGCCGGACGCCGGGTGCCGCCGCTGCGACGTCCTCGAGCGACGTCGTCGCCATCGTCGAGAGGGTGTAGGGGATCCCGGCGCGCTGGGCGGCGACCGCGCCGGCGATCTCGCCCTCGGTGTGCATCAGCCGGGTGAAGCCGGTCGGAGCGATCCCGAAGGGCAGGCGACTGGGCGCGCCGAGGATGTCGACGGAGGTGTCGACCGCGCCCACGTCGCGCAGGATCTCGGGGTGGAAGGTCAGCTCGCGGAACGTGGCCCGGGCCCGGTCCAGCGAGATCTCGGCGTCGGCGGCGCCGTCGGTGTAGTCGAAGGCCGCGCGCGGCGTACGGCGCCGGGCCATCGCGCGCAGCTCCTCGATGGTGTGCGCCCGCGCGAGCCGGTGGTGCCGTCCGAAGCCCGGGCGGCGGAACCGGATGAGGGGGGCGAGGTCGCGCCAGCGGGGCAGACGCCGGGGTGTCCGCGGCATCGCGGCAGGTTCATATACATGAACTTTGGTTCGCATACTTGACATGTGACGGACGATACACGAGGGTGAGGGCACTCCGCAGGGCTCGTCGAGCCCTGACCAGGGCGGAGCTCAGGAGGGCCTGCGGGCCGCGCCGCCGAGGCGCCGGCCGACGCTGCCCGTCGCCGTACCCGAGAGGATGTGAAGACCCCGTGAAGCAGGTCCCCGTCGAGGGTGCACCGGGCCTGGCGCCGCTCGCCGTCCCGGCAGCGGGCGCGGCCGCCGGGCTCCCGGCCCGCGACGACCACCGGCTGCGGGCCGGCTTCCGCCGGCGCGCGCTCGGGCTTCCGGTCCGCGACACCGTGCTGACCTGGGAGCCCGGCGCCGCGACGACGCCGGGGACCGGCTACCTGGTCGAGGCGACGCTCGCCGGCGCCCAGGTGTGGACGACGGCGACCGACGGCCCCGTCGCGATCCTTCCGGCCGACCTCGCCGGGACGGCTCGCCGCCTGGAGTGGCGCGTGCGCAGCGCGGACGGTGCGTGGGCCAGCGAGACCGCCACGGTCGAGTTCGGCCTGGCGGACGCCGCGGCGTGGGACGCACCGTGGGTCGCCGCGCCCGCCAACCCGTTCGCGCGGGAGACCGACGACCCGGCGCCGTACCTGCGCCGGGAGGTCGAGCTCGCCGCGGTGCCCCCGGCCGCGCGCCTGTATGTCACGGCTCTCGGGATCTACCGGATCTGGGTCAACGGCGTCGAGATCACCCACGACGACCTCCTCCGTCCCGGGTGGACGGAGTACGGCGTCCGCGTGCACCACCAGACCTTCGCCGTCGAGGCCCACCTCCGCCCGGGGCGCAATGTCGTCGCCGTCGCGCTTGCCAAGGGCTGGTACGCCGGCCGCGTCGGGCTGCTCCGTCACCCGGGCCTGTACGGCGAGCGCCCCGCGCTCCGCCTGCAGCTCGAGGCGACCACCGCCGCGGGGGAACGGACGCTCCTGCTCGGCACCTCCACCGACTGGCGGGCCGGCTCGGGCGCGGTCCGCGCCACCGACATGCTGCGCGGCGAGGTGCTCGACCTGCGCCGCGAGCCGCACGGCTGGACCGAGCCCGGGTACGACGACAGCGGCTGGGCTCCCGTCGAGACGATCACCCCTGCCCCCGACCCCGAGATCACCCCCCAGCCCCACGACACCGTCAGCGTGCTCGAGGTCCGCACCGGGGAGCTGGTGCGTGAGCACGGTCGCGGCCCGGCCGTCTTCGACTTCGGCCAGAACCTGGTCGGCTGGACCCGGATCACCTCACGGCTGCTGCCGCGCACCGAGGTCGTCGTCCGCCACGGCGAGATGCTCACCCCCGAGGACCTCGTCTACCGCGACAACCTGCGGGGGGGCGTTCCAGGAGGACCGCTTCGCCGGCGACGGCGAGGGCCGGCAGACGCTGGAGACCCGGTTCACCGTGCACGGCTTCCGCTACGCCGAGGTCTGGGGCCTGCCGAGCGCCGACACCTACGGCAACTACGCCCTGCCCGACGACGTGGAGGTCGAGGCCGTCGCGCTGACCGCGCTCCCGGAGCGGGTCGGCCGGTTCGAGAGCAGCAACGAGCTGCTCAACCGCTTCGCCTCGGCGGTCGAGTGGACCGTCCGCGACAACTTCATCGAGGTGCCGACCGACTGCCCCCAGCGTGACGAGCGCCTCGGCTGGCTCGGCGACGCCGGCGTGATCTCGCCGACGGCGCGCTACCTGCTGGACGTCGCGGCCTTCCTCGGCAAGTTCCTGCAGGACATCGCGGACACCCAGGGACCCGACGGCGAGATCCGCTCCTACGTCCCGCCCGTCCCTCCGGGCGACCGGCGCCCGGGCGCCCCCGGCTGGGCCGACGGCTTCGTCCGGATGGCCCACGTCCTCGCCGACACCTACGGCGACCTGCCCACGGTCGACCGTCTCTTCCCCGCGCTGGAGCGGTTCTGCGACCACGTCGACCGGCACAACCCCGACGGCCTGCGGGTCAACGAGGTCGGCGCCGACTTCGCCGACTGGCTCTCGCTGCCGGAGAAGGACGGCGAGCCGCTCCACCCGGGCTACGCCTGGACCGGGGCCCGCTCGACCGCGCCCCGCCCCGTCGTCGGCACCGCCCACACCTACCGCTCGCTGCGCCAGCTCGCCGACATCGCCCGCTGGACCGGGCGGGACGCCGCCGGCCGACGACTCGACGAACGGGCCGAGGACGTGCGCGCGGCGTACCGCAAGGCCTTCGTGGGCGACGACCTCGCGATCGACGGTGCCACCCAGACCGTCTACGCCCAGGCGATCGGCTTCGGTCTCCTCGGGGGCCCGGACGCCGCCGTCGCCGCCGAGCGCCTGGCCGCGATGGTCCGTGCGCGCGGACACGTCACGACCGGCATCCACGGCGTCCAGCACGTGCTGCCCGCGCTGATGCGGCACGGCCACGCGGAGCTGGCCTACGACATGCTGCTGCGCGAGGGCATGCCCGGCTGGCTCTACATGGCCGCGCGGGGCGCCACCACCGTGTGGGAGAAGTGGGACGGCCTGCGTCCCGACGCCACCTTGTCCACCGCACAGATGAACTCCTTCAACCACTGCGCGCTCGGTGCGGTCGGCGCCGCGCTGTTCGAGGAGGTGGCCGGCATCCGTGTCGGCGGTGCGCTCCGTGCGGGCCGGATCGGCGTCCAGCCCGTCTACTCCGAGCGGCTCGGCTGGGCCGGGGCGGTGCACGACAGTCCGCTCGGGCGGGTGGCCAGCCGCTGGGTCCACCACGGCGAGCGGGTCGACCAGGAGGTCGTCGTCCCCGCGGGGGCCCGCGTCGACTTCGCCGCGCCGGCCGGGTGGGCACTCGCCGACGGCGCCGTCGCGGCGTCCCTCGCCGCCGGCACCCATCACCTCGTGCTCACCCGGAGCCGATCGTGAGCCGCGCCCGCCTGATGCGGATCGGCCTCAAGGTGCTGCGGCTCGCCGCCGTGCTGCTGGTCGTCTGCACCCTGTGCTTCTTCAGCCTCGCCCTGCTCCCCGGCGACCCCGCCCGGCTGATGCTCGGCGACGCCGCCACCGACGACGCCGTCGCCACGCTGCGCAGCCAGCTGGGACTCGACCTGCCCACGATGGAGCGCTTCGCGCACTGGCTCGGCGGCGTCCTGCGTGGCGACCTCGGCGAGTCCTACCGGACCGGCCAGTCCGTCACCGACGTCCTGGCCGAGCGGGCACCGGTCACCGTGGAGCTGATCGTGCTCAGCCAGATCATCGCGCTCGGCCTCGCCGTGCCCGCCGCGATCGTCGCCGCCCACCGCCGCCGCACCGGCACGGACCGCGCCCTGAGCCTGTGGGTCTTCACGGCGCTGTCCACGCCGGACTTCGTGGTCGGCGTGGTGCTGATCTGGATCCTGTCGGTGCATCTGGGCTGGTTCCCGGCCAACGGCTACGCGCCGTGGTCGGACGGCGTCGGGCCGCACC
The DNA here is from genome assembly GCF_051390595.1 of Nocardioides segetis. NCBI lineage: Bacteria > Bacillati > Actinomycetota > Actinomycetes > Propionibacteriales > Nocardioidaceae > Nocardioides > Nocardioides segetis. The sequence continues at coordinate 123,080 of NZ_JBNINR010000009.1, forward strand.
TCTCCTCGATGATCATGCCGGCCATCGCGCTGGCGGGGACGTCCTTCGCCCTCTACCAGCGGGTGCTGCGCGCCGACCTGGTCGAGACCCTGCGCCAGGACTACATCGAGGTCGCCCGCGCCAAGGGACTCTCGCTGACCCGGATCACCTTCCGGCACGCGCTGCGGCCGAGCCTGCTCGGGCTGACCACCCAGATCGGCGTCACCGTCGGCATGCTGATCGGCTCGACGGTGGTCGTGGAGTCGCTGTTCGGGCTGCCGGGCATCGGCGACGAGCTCGCCGGTGCCGTCACGGCGCGCGACTACGTCGAGGTCCAGGGCCTGGTGCTGGTGATCGCGACCTCCTTCGTGCTCGTCAACGCGCTGGTCGACGTCCTCTACCCCGTGATCGACCCGCGCCTCGCCGCGTCCGGGTCCCGTCGCGCCCGCGGAGGTGCCCGATGACCGCGTCCGCACCCGTGCCCACCCCCGCTCCGTCTCCCGACGCCGATCGTCGGCGCCGTCGTACCCGGCGCGGAGGCCGCTGGACGATCGCCGAGCGGCTCTCGGCCGGCTGGCTCGTCCTGCTCGTCGGCGGCATGCTCCTGCTCCCGGCGCTGCGCGGCACCGACCCGCTCGACATCGGGGCGGAGAGCCGGTTCGCCAAGCCCGGAGCCGACCACTGGCTCGGCGCCGACAACCTCGGCCGCGACCTGCTGGCCCGGGCCCTCGACGGGGCCCAGGTCTCGGTGCTCATCGGTGTCGGCTCGGTGCTCATCGCCGCGCTGATCGGCGTCCCGCTCGGCATGATGTCGGCCTACTACGGCGGTGCCGTCGCCGCGGTCGTCTCCTTCGTCGTCGACGTCATCTTGGCCTTCCCCGGCCTGGTGCTGGCCCTGGGCCTGGCGTCCTTCCTCGGCGCGAGCGTCACGAACGTGATGATCGCGATCACGGTGCCGATGTTCCCGGTCTTCGTCCGGCTGGCCCGCGCCCAGACGCTCTCCCTGCTGGAGAGGGAGTACCTCGAGGCGAGCGAGGTGATCGGCACGCCCGTGCTGTCGATCATGCGTCGCGACGTCCTGCCCAATATCTCCGAGGCGATCCTCGCCTTCGGCTTCGTGAGCATCGGCCGCGCCATCCTCATCGAGGGCAGCCTGAGCTTCCTCGGCATCGGCGTCCCGCGCACCCAGCCCACGTGGGGCGGGATGATCAACGAGGGCCGCATCTACATGACCACCGACCCCCTGCTGATCCTCGTCCCCGGGGCCTTCCTGCTGTTGACGATCCTCAGCCTCAACCTCATCTCCGACCGGTTCCTGGTCGACGGTGACCCTGCGACGGGAGCGCGCGCATGAGCGCCGACGAGCCGCTGCTGCGGGTCCGCGACCTGGTGGTCGAGTTCCGCACCGCCGCCGGACCGCTGCGCGCGGTCGACGGCGTCAGTCTCGACGTGGCCCGCGGCGAGCGTCTGGGCATCGTCGGCGAGTCGGGCTCCGGCAAGTCCGTGCTGTCCCGTACGGCGATGGGCCTACTCGGTCGCAAAGACGCGCGGATCACCGGCGAGATCACGTTCCGGGGTCGCGACCTGCTCGCCCTGGGCGAACGTGAGCGGCGCGAGCTGTGGGGCCGCGAGATCGCGATGGTCTTCCAGGACCCGCTGAGCTCGCTGCACCCGATCACGCCGGTGGGCGAGCAGATCGTCGAGACGCTGCGCCGTGACCCGGCCATGGACAAGGCGAGGGCGCGTGCCCGGGCTGTCGAGCTGCTCGACATGGTCGGCATCCCGCAGGCGGAGCGACGCTTCCGGTCTCGGCCGCACGAGCTGTCCGGCGGCATGCGCCAGCGGGTGATGATCGCGATCGCGGTCGCCAACAGCCCGTCCCTGCTGTTCGCCGACGAGCCGACCACGGCGCTCGACGTCACGGTCCAGGCCCGCATCCTCGAGCTCTTCGACCAGCTGTGTCGCGAGCTGTCCATCGGCCTGGTGATGGTGAGCCACGACCTCGGCGTGGTGGCCCACCACACCGACTCGGTGGCCGTCATGTACGCCGGTCGGATCGCCGAGCAGGGCCGGGTCGACGACGTGCTGCGCACTCCGCGCATGCGCTACACGAGCGCGCTGCTGGCCGCGATCCCCCGGATCGAGCACGGCCGACGGGCACTGCCCCGCCCGATCGGCGGGCTGCCGCCGGACCTCGTCGACCCGCCCCCGGGCTGCCGGTTCGCGCCGCGGTGCCCGGCGGCGGTCGCGGCGTGCGCGGACCAGGTGCCGGCGCTGGAGCCCGCGGCCGGCGTACCCGACCACCGGTTCGCGTGCTGGAACCCCACCGAGCAGACCCAGGGGACGGAGGTCGCGCGATGACCACGAGCAGCGATCCCGTGCTGGAGGTCCGGGGCGGCGGCGTCACCTTCCGTGACGCCGACCGCCGCGAGTTCCACGCCATCGACGACGTCGACCTGCAGCTGCGCCGCGGCGAGATCCTCGGCCTGGTCGGCGAGTCCGGCTGCGGCAAGTCGACCACGGCCCGGGTCCTGATGGGCCTGCAGCGGCTGACCCGCGGGCAGATCCTCCTCGACGGCGGCCCCGTCGTCCCCGGCCGCCGGTCGCTGGCGCCGCGGGTGCAGGCGATCTTCCAGAACCCGGCGGGATCGTTCAATCCTCGCCGCTCCCTGCTGGACTCGGTCGCCGAGCCGCTGCGGGTCTGGAAGCAGGGCACGCCGGCCGAGCGCCGGGACCGGGCCCTGGAGGAGCTGGCCCGGGTGGGCATCTCCCCGCAGATGGCGCAGCGCCGGCCGTCCGAGGTCTCCGGCGGCCAGTGCCAGCGGGCCGCGATCGCGCGGGCCACGGTGCTGCGGCCCGAGGTCCTCATCTGCGACGAGCCGGTCTCCGCGCTCGACGTGTCGATCCAGGCCCAGATCCTCGAGCTGCTCGCCGAGCTCCGCGAGGAACAGGGTCTGGCGATGCTGTTCATCTCCCACGACCTCTCGGTCGTGGCGACGCTGTGCGACCGCACGGCGGTGATGTACGCCGGCACGGTGGTCGAGCAGGGTGACACCCCTGCCGTCACCGACCGGCCCCGGCACCCCTACACCGCGATCCTCCACGACTCGGTCCCCACGCTGGCCCCCGCCGGCGCGGCGACCGGCCTGCGGATGCGCCCGGCGGCCGGCACGGTCGACGGGCGCGCCGAGCCCGGCTGCCGGTTCGCCGCCCTGTGCCCGCTGGCGCAGGACGACTGCCGTGTCGCCCGCCCCGACCTGCAGCCAGGTGATCACACCGCCGCCTGCCTGCACCCGCTGGGCTCCTGATCTCCCGACCAGGACCCGCACCGCAACGCACGCCGACGTGCGTCGATCACAAGGAGAAGAGATGACCACATTCGGATCTGGCGGGCTCGGACGCCTCCGGACCGCGATGGCTGCCTCCGTAGCGGGCGTCCTGCTGTTCGCCGGCTGCTCCGGCGGCGGCTCCGGCTCCGACTCCGACGACCCCCAGAGCGGCGGCACCCTGCGGGTCGGCATGAGCTCGGAGGTCACCACCCTCGACCCGGCGAAAGGGTCGGCCAACGCGATGGCACTGACCGGCTACGCCATCTACGACACCTTGATGAAGGTGGAGAAGCTCGGTGACGAGCCGGCTCCGAACATCGCGGAGTCGATGGAGCCCAACGCCGACTTCACCGAGTGGACGATGAAGCTCCCGTCGGGCCTGAAGTTCAGCGACGGCACGCCCTTCGACGCCGCGGCGGTGAAGTTCAACATGGACCGCCACCTCGACCCCGACACGGCGTCGACGGCCAAGTCGCTGCTGTCCTCCGTGGAGTCGGTGGACGCGCCCGACGCCACGACCGTGGTCTTCCACCTCAAGCACGCCTACGCCGGCCTGCCCTACGCCTTCTCCTACGACGGGAGCGGCACGGCGGGCTACATCGCCTCGCCGACCGCGCTGCAGCAGTACGGCGACGACTACACCGGTCACGCGGCCGGCGTCGGTCCCTACAAGCTCGAGTCGTGGGGCCCGGGCAAGGACACCGTGCTGGTCCGCAACCCGGAGTACTGGGGCGAGGACGAGCCCTACCTCGACAAGGTGCAGATCCGGCTGATCGAGGACGAGCAGGCCCGCTTCCAGGCGCTCCAGGCCGGCGACATCGACTACGCGCCGACGATCAACCCCACGATCATGCTGCAGGCGCAGAACGACGCGTCGGTCAACCTCGTCCAGGGCGTCGGCAGCGACCAGGACTCGATCGTCCTCAACCTGACGAAGCCGCCCTTCGACGACCTGCGGGTCCGCCAGGCGGTGTCGATGGCGCTGGACCGCGAGGAGATCGTGGACCTCACCAAGGAGGGCATGGCCGAGCCGGCCGTCAACCTCTTCCCGGAGTCCGACCCGTTCCACGACGACCACGAGGTCCCCGGCTACGACCTCGACGAGGCCAAGCGGCTGATCGCCGAGTACGAGGCCGAGACCGGCTCCGAGGTCTCCTTCACCTACATGTGCCGGCCGACGGTCAACACCACCGACGTCATCGAGCGCCAGCTCACCGAGGCGGGCATGGACGTGAAGGTCGACGTGCAGGAGAGCACTACCGCGGTCTCGAACTTCATCGCGGGCAAGTACGACGCCGCGTGCTGGACCATGGCGGGCTTCCTCACCCCGGACCTGCTGCCCTACCGGTTCTTCTACTCGAGTGGCGACCTGAACAGCGGCGGCTTCGCCGACCCGGAGTTCGACAAGCTCGTGGACGACGCGCGGCTCACCGCCGACCAGGACGAGCGCAAGGACCTGTGGGGCCAGGCCGACGGCATCCTCACCGAGGAGCTGCCGTGGGTGTGGACGACCAGCCAGCCGATCGGCTTCGTCTACTCCGACCGGGTCCACAGCGTCGATCTCGACGAGCCGAGCCGCCTGCGCTACTACGTGCCGACCATCAACAACGTCTGGCTCTCGAAGTAGCACCCGCACCGGATCCGGAGGAAGGAACACCATGGAGAACGCAGTGCAGCGGCCGCGGGTCGCCGTCGTGACCGGTGCCGCGTCCGGCATCGGCCGTGCCACGGCCGAGCTGTTCGCCGCCCGCGGCCACGTCGTGGCTGCGCTCGACCTCGCCGAGGAGCGCCTGCACCAGGTGGCTGCCGAGGCATCCTCCTCCGGATCCGGCCGGATCCTGCCCGTCGCGGTCGACGTCGCCGACCGCGACCGGGTGGGCGCGGCGCTCGACGAGGTGGCGGCTGCCCACGGCGGCATCGACGCCGTGGTCAACTGCGCCGCGAGCTTCCTCGCCCGCGGCCTCGACGTCACCCCCGACGAGTGGGACGCCGTGCTGCGCGTCAACGTGCGCGGCATCAGCAACGTGGTCCAGGCCGCGCACCCCCACCTGGCCCGCTCCGCCGGCGCGGCGGTCGTCAACACCGCCAGCATCTCCGCCCACATCGCCCAGCCCCGGCGCTGGACCTACAACGCCACCAAGGGCGCCATCGTCAGCCTGACCCGCTGCATGGCGATGGACCTCGCCGTCGACGGGATCCGCGTCAACTCGATCTCGCCGGGCTGGATCTGGACGCCCGAGGTCGCCTCCGCGGCGGCCGACGGGGGCCGCGAGCGGTGGGAGCCGGTCTGGGGCCGCTACCACCTGCTCCGCCGCCTCGGGGAGGCGAGCGAGGTCGCCGCCGCCATCGGCTTCCTCTGCTCGCCGGAGGCGAGCTTCATCACCGGCGTCGACCTGCCCGTCGACGGCGGCTACCTCGCCATGGGCCCGGAGGGGCTCGGCGACACCTCCAGCTTCGCCGGCTCGGCCTGAGCCGCAGCGACGACCCGACACGACAAGAGAGTTCCCATGCGAAGAATCGTCATCACCGACACCAACCTGGGCGACGGGTCCCACGAGCGGGCCGAGCTCGGTGAGGGGTACGACGTGACGCTGGCCGGCGTGCTCACCGAGGAGGAGGTGATCGCGGCCGCCCAGGACGCCGAGGGGATCCTCGTGCAGTGGGCGCCGATGACCGAGCGCGTCTTCGCCGCGCTGCCCGGGCTGCGCGCGGTCGTGCGCTACGGCATCGGCCTCGACAACATCGACCTCGACGCCGCCGCCCGGCACGGCGTGGCCGTCAGCAACGTCGACGACTACTGCATCGCCGAGGTCGCCGACCACGCGGCCGCGTCGATCTACGCCCACAGCCGCCGACTGACCGCGGCCGCGCGCCGGGTCGCCGACCACGGCTGGAGCACGGCCGGCATCGCCCCGCCGTTGCCGCCGGCCCAGGACCCGGTGGGCATCGCCGGCTTCGGTCGGATCGGCCGCGCGGTCGCCGACCGCGTCGGCGCGCTGGGCTTCCCGGTGCACGTCTGGGACCCGTTCGCGACCGACCTGCCGTCGTCCGTGACTCGCCACGAGACCCTGGGCGAGCTGGCCGACGCGGTCCGCCACCTCACCCTGCACATGCCCTCGACCGCCGAGACCGCCGGTGTGGTCGACACCGCCGTGCTCGCCGCGCTCGGTGAGGGCGGCCACCTCGTCAACACCGCCCGGGGGGCGCTCGTGGACGAGGAGGCGCTGCTCGCCGCCCTCGACGCCGGGACCCTCGGCTTCGCCTCGCTCGACGTCCTGTCCAGCGAGCCGCCCGCGGGGATCGCCGCGCAGGTCGCCGCGCACCCGCGGGTCCTCGTGAACCCGCACATCGCCTACCTGTCGACGGAGTCGCTGCCGCAGCTGCGGGTGCGTGCCGCGACCCGGCTCGCCGCGCTGCTCGAGGACGACGCCCGGTGAAGGCCCTCGTCTTCACCGCCCCCGGCGTCGTCGAGCTCCAGGACGTGCCCGAGCCCGTCGCGGGCCCGGGCGAGGTGGAGATCCGGGTCGTCGCCTCGGGCATCTGCGGCAGCGAGCTGCACGGCATCACCCACACCGACTTCCGCAAGCCGCCGCTGGTGATGGGCCACGAGTTCTCCGGGACCACACCCGACGGCCGCCGGGTCACCGTGAACCCCCTGCTCAGCTGCGGAAGCTGCCCGGCCTGCGGCCGCGGGCAGGAGCAGCTGTGCGAGTCCCGCGCGATCATCGGCATCGACGCCCCGGGTGCGTTCGCCGAGCGCGTGGTCGTCCCGGAACGAGCCGTGCGCGAGCTGCCCGAGGGACTGTCCTTCACCCAGGCGGCGCTGGTCGAGCCGCTCGCCAACGCGGTGCACGCGATCCGGCTGGCCGGTCTGGGGCCGGACAGCCGCGTCGCCGTCCTCGGGGCGGGCACCATCGGCCTGACCTGCCTGCTGGTGGCGCTGCAGCACACGCCCGACGTCACCGTGACGGACCTGGCCCCGGGTCGCCTCGACCTGGCCGCCCGCCTCGGCGCCGCGCACACCGCCACCGGGCTGGAGGGACGCTACGACGCGATCATCGACGCCGTGGGCGCCGAGGTGACCCACCAGGCGTCGGTGGACTTCCTGCGGCCCGGCGGCACTGCCGTGTGGATCGGCCTGCTCAGCGCGTCGGCGGGGTTCGACGGCCAGGAGATCGTCCGGGCCGAGAAGCGCGTCGTCGGCTCGTACTGCTACACGCCACGGGACTTCGACGTGGCGCTCGACCTCGCGACCCGGGTTCCGCTGGACTGGGCCACCACGTTCCCCCTGACCGAGGGGGCCGAGGTGTTCACGAGCCTCATGTCGGGCGTCACCGCGACGACCAAAGCACTGTTGATGCCCTGACCACCAGGTCGGGAGAAGGAGGAGCGATGTCGTTCGGAGTGCGGATCCTGCCGCTGGGCACGGGGGAGGTCCCGGGCCCCGAGGTCTACTGGATGTCCGACTGGGACCAGTGGTACGAGCTGGCCTTCCAGGCCTTCCTCGTCGAGGGCGACGGCGTCCGGGCGCTGGTCGGGACCGGTCCCGCGCGGGACCTGACCGCGATGAACGAGGGCTGGGCCTCATTCCTCGGCGAGCGGGCGGCCTTCCGTCGCGAGCCCGGCCAGTGGCTGCCCGAGCAGCTCGCGGCGCTGGACGTGCCGCTCGACAGCATCACCCACGTGCTGCTGACACCGCTCCAGCTCTACACGACCGCGAACGTGCTGGCGTTCCCGGACGCCCAGGTCTGCATCACTCGACGCGGCTGGACGCACTTCCACACCAGCCACCGTCACCCGCACGACGACCGGGACACCTCGCTGCTCCCCGAGGTCGTCGCCCATCTCACCGGCCCCGCCTGGGACCGCGTGCGGCTGCTGGCCGACGAGGACGAGATCGCGCCGGGCCTGCGCACCTGGTGGACCGGCTCGCACCACCGGGCCTCGATGGCGGTGGAGGTCGACACCCCGGCCGGGGTGGTCACGATCACCGATGCCTACTTCACCGAGCGCAACCTGCGCGAGGACCACCCGATCGGCATCTGCGAGAACATCTACGAGGCGCTCGCCGCCCACGACCGGGTCCGGCGCACCGCCGACATCGCGCTGACCCTGTACGACGCCGGCCAGCTCGACCGCTACCCGGACGGCGTCGTCGTCCCGGTGCCGCGATGAGCGCGCCGGTCAAGTCCGCCGACCGGGTGCTGCTGATCTTCGAGCTGCTCACCGAGCATCCCGACGGGCTGACCCTGGCGGAGGTGCAGCAGCGGATGGGGCTGCCGAAGAGCAGCACCCACGGACTGCTGCACACGATGGTCATGCGCGGCTTCCTCGACCTCGACCCGGCGACCAAGCGATTCCGGATCGGCATCCGGCTGTGGCAGGCCGGACGGAGCTACCTCAGTGCCGCCTCGATCGAGAACCTCGCCCTGCCGTACATGGTCAAGGTCCGCGACGAGCTCAACGAGACCGTGCAGCTCGCCGTGCTCGACGGTGCCGACAACGTCTACGTCGCCAAGGTCGACCCCGACCACCAGCTCCGGCTCGCCTCCCACGTCGGCGCCCGGCTCCCGGCGTACGCCACGGGGATCGGGAAGGCGCTGCTGAGCACGCTCGACGACGAGGACGTGCTCGGCCGGGTCGGGACCGAGCCGTTCACGCGCTACACCAGCACCACGCTCCCCGACTCCCGCGCGCTGCTGGCGGAGCTGGCCGAGGTCCGCGAGCGCGGGTTCGCCGAGGACCACGCCGAGTACACCCCCGGCGTCTTCTGCGTCGCCGTGCCGCTGGCCCGCACCACCGAGCACCAACCGGCCATGAGTGTGTCGATCCCCGACGTCCGCAAGACCGACGAGCTCATCGCCCAGGCGATCCGCTCGCTCCAGGACGCCGCCGCGGCGATCGCCGCGCGGATCGCCTGACCCGCCTCTCCTCCATTCCCCCGTCCGTTACCCCGTCCGTTCCCCCTCCCCACCGCAAGGAGCAGTTCCCCCATGGAGTTCTTCAGGTACGGCGCACCCGGCACCGAGCAGCCCGCCGTGCGCGACGACGCGGGGTCGGTCCACGACCTGCGCGGCCTGACCGCCGACATCGACGGTGCCTTCCTCGCCGCCGACGGCATCGCCCGCACGCGGGCCGCGCTGGCGGCGGGCGAGCTGCCCGCCCTCGCGCTCGCCGACGACGTCCGCATCGGCGCACCGATCGCCCGTCCTCAGGCGGTCAGCTGCATCGGCATGAACTATGCGGCGCACGCGGCCGAGTCCGGCGCCGAGCCGCCCCCCGTCCCGGTGCTGTTCTACAAGCACCCCGGCACCGTGATCGGCCCCGACGACGACGTCCTGCTGCCGGTCGGCTCGACCCGCAGCGACTGGGAGGTCGAGCTCGGCGTCGTCATCAAGGACACTCCGCGCCACCTCGCCGACGACGCCGACCCGCTGGCCTTTGTCGCCGGCTACGTCACGGCCAACGACCTCTCCGAGCGGGCCAGCCAGCTGGAGCACTCCGGCGGCCAGTGGTCCAAGGGCAAGTCGGCCGAGACGTTCTGCCCGGTCGGCCCGGTCCTGCGTCCGGCCGACGAGGTCGACCCGCAGGCCCTGCGCCTGCGGTCCTGGGTGAACGGAGAGCCGCGCCAGGACTCCTCGACCTCCGACATGGTCTTCACCGTCGCGGAGATCATCCGGCACCTGAGCCGGCACGTGTACCTCGCGCCCGGTGACCTGGTGCTGACCGGCACGCCCGAGGGCGTGGCCCTCTCGGGCCGCTTCCCCTACCTCGCGGAGGGCGACGTCATGGACCTCGAGATCGAGGGCCTCGGTCACCAGCGCCAGCGGGTGCGCCAGGCGGTCGTCGCCGGGCGGTCCTGAGCGGAGCCGGCGCGAGTTTCACCGGCCGGCCGGTGAAACTCATGCTGGGACGAAGAAGTTTCCTCGTCCCAGCGTGAGTTCTGTCGTCCAGGCCCGCCAGCTTCTCCGGCCGGCTCGACGAACCCGTGCGCCGAGACGAGTCCGCTGGGGCACAATGCCGCTCATGCTGAGGTTGCTGCCACCCCTGCTGATCCTGATCCTGTGGATCTACTGCCTCGTCGACGTGATCACCGCCCGCGAGGACGGCGTCCGCAACCTCGCCAAGACGTGGTGGCTGCTCATCGTCTTCTTGTTCCCGCTCGTCGGGTCGATCGCCTGGTTCATCGCCGGCCGCCCGGTCGCGGAGCGGCCGCTCACCCGAGACCAGGGCGCGGCGCCGGGGTTCCCGGAGTACGAACGGCGCGGCCGGTTCGCCTCCGCCGACCCGGAGAAGGACGAGGACTTCCTGCGGAAGGTCCGCGAGCGGGCGGAGGAGCAGCGCCGCGCCCACGAGATGCGCAGGCGCGAGGAGGAGCGGCGTCAGCAGGAGGGACCCGATCCGGTCCCGTGACGCTCGTAGCCCGTCACGGCCACCACGCGGGCTGGGAGTCGCCCAGGCACGCACCTCGCCACGTCGGCGACGCTCCACAGACGACCCGGTGCGCCAGCGCTCCGCCGCGTCGCGACGCGCCATCCCCGCCCGCTCGGTGACCCGCTCCGGATCACTCACGGCCCCGCTCCGGTCATCCCGTCCGACGGACCGCCTCTCGCACTCGCCCGCTGCCCGGTCTGCCGTCGAGCGGAACGGGTACGCCGGAATGATGGACGACGAGGTACTCCACGGCTACCTGCAGCATCACTGGACCGGCTCGACGGCGGGCGTGTCGCTGTTCCGGCGCGTCGCCGGGACCCACGGCATCGCGGAGGTCGCCGCGGCGGTCGGCGAGCTCGCCGGGGAGGTGGCCGAGGAGCGCGAGATCCTGCAGCGGGTCATGCGCGACGTGGGCGCGCGTCCGAGCACCCTGGGCGCCGTCGCGGGCCGGGTGGGCGCCGAGCTGGGGCGGCTCAAGCCCAACGGCCGGATCCTCACCCGCGCGCCGTTGACCGACCTGGTCGAGATCGAGGCACTGCGCATCGCCGTCTTCGGCAAGCGCAGTGGATGGGAGGTGCTGCGCTCGGTCGCGGACGACGACCCGCGGCTCGACGCGGCCCTCCTCGACGACCTGATCGCCCGCTCCGACCGGCAGATCGAGACGTTGACGCGCCTGCATCTCACCACCGCGCGGCGGAGGGTCGGGTCATGAGGGTGGTCGTGACCGGAGCGTCCGGCAACATCGGCAGCGCGACCCTGCGCGAGCTCACCGCCGGCGGCCGCCACGAGGTGGTGGGGGTGGCCCGGCGCCGGCCGGAGCTGTCGGACCGCGCGGCCGCCGAGGGGTCGGTGACCTGGCGTCCGGCCGATGTCGGCTCCGACGACCTCGACCCCCTGCTGGAGGGCGCGGACGCGGTCATCCACCTCGCGTGGCGCTTCCAGCCGACCCATCGCCCCGAGGTGACCTGGCGGGCCAACGCGGTCGGCACCCGTCGCCTCCTCGCCGCGGTACGCCGTCAGCGGGTCCCCGCCCTCGTGTGCGCCTCCTCCGTGGCGGCCTACTCCCCGGCCCGGCACGACGACCCGGTCGACGAGGGGTGGGAGACCGACGGCTCGTCCGCGGCCGCCTACTGCCGGGAGAAGGCCTACAACGAGCGGGTGCTCGACGCGTTCGAGGCGTCCGGCGACGGCACCCGGGTCGTCCGGATCCGACCCGCCTTCGTGTTCCAGCGCTCGGCGGCCAGTGAGCAGCGGCGGATCTTCGGCGGCCCGCTCCTGCGCCCCCGGATGCTGGATCGCCGGCTGATCCCGGCCGTGCCGGTGCCGCGCGCGCTGCGCCTGCAGGCCGTGCACGCCGAGGACGTCGCGCGAGCGTTCGTCGCCGCGGTCGAGCGGCCGGTGACCGGAGCGTTCAACCTGGCCGCGGACGGCCTGCTGCGGCGCGAGGACCTCGGCCGGATCGTCGGGGCCCCGACCGTCGAGGTCCCGCCGCGGCTGGTCAGCGCGGCGCTCGACCTCGGCTGGCTCACCCGGCTGGTCGGGGTGCCGGGCTCGCTCGCGGACGCGCTGCTCGCCGTACCCGTGCTCGCGCCGGACCGGGCCCACGCCGAGCTCGACTGGCGGCCCCGGCACACGGCCGCCGACGCGATCGACGCGTTCCTCTCGGGTGCGGCGCAGTCGGCCGGCTCCGGGATGCCGCCGCTGCACCCCTGACCCGGCCCGTCGCGCTCGGGGGTGATGGGATCGACCCGTGACCGGGGTGCTGGAGGGGTTCGCGACGATCGCGATCGTCATCGCTCTCGGTGCCCTGCTGGCCGACCGCGGCATCGTCGACGCGCACGGGCAGCGCAGCCTCTCCCTGGCCTCCTTCTATCTCGCCAGTCCGGCGCTGCTGGTGACCGTCCTCGAGGACTCCGACCCCTCGCGCGTGCTGTCCGGCCCGCTGGTCGCGACCGCCGCGGGGGTGGTCGTCAGTGCCGGGATCATGGCGGTCGTCGCCCGGATCCGCCGCCTCGACGCCGGCACGTCGGTGGTCGCGGCGCTGTGCTCGGCGTACGTCAACGCCGGCAACCTCGGCATCCCGATCGCCGCCTACGCCCTGGGCGACGCGGCGCTGGTCGTGCCGGCGCTGCTGATGCAGCTCCTCGTCCTGCAGCCGCTCGCGCTGACCGTGCTCGACGTGGTGACCAGCCCGGAGCGACCGTCGGTGCTCACGATCGTCTCCCGGCCGGTCACCAACCCCCTCACGATCGCCTCCTTCGCCGGCCTGCTGCTCGCCGCGACGGACACCGAGCTGCCGCGGACGGTGCACGCGCCCCTGGAGCTGGTCGGTGGGATGGCGGTGCCCGCCATGCTCATCGCGTACGGCGTCGCGCTGCGGCTCGGGCCGCTGCCCGGGCGCGGGGTGACGCCGCGGGCACTCGCCGCCGTGACGTCGCTGAAGATGGTCGTCCAGCCGCTGGCGGCGTACGTCGTGGGGCGCTTCGGCGTCGGCCTGGAGGGGGACGAGCTGTTCGCCGTCACCCTGCTGTCGGCGCTGCCGACCGCGCAGAACGTGTTCGTGGTGGCGATGCGCTACGACCGCGGCATCCTGCTGGCCCGCGACGCCATCTTCGTCTCCACGATGGCCTCGGCTCCGGTCGCCCTCCTGATCTCGGCGCTGCTCGCCTGACCACCCTCCCGAGCACGGCGGGGCCGATGCCGTAGGTTCTGGCCGTGGGTGTCGTCGGCAACATCGATCGCGGGCAGCGGCGGAGATCCGTCGTCGGCTTCCCGCTCGCGGTCATCTACAAGTTCTTCGACGACCAGGGCAACTACCTCGCCGCGATCCTGACGTTCTACGCGTTCCTCTCGATCTTCCCGCTCCTGCTGCTCGCGACCTCGATCCTCGGCTTCTTCCTCGACGGCAACCCGCAGCTGCAGGAGCAGGTCCTCGACTCGGCCCTCGGGCAGTTCCCGATCATCGGCGACGCGCTCGGCCGGCCCAACGGCATCCAGGGCTCCACGGGCGGCATCATCGTCGGCTCCCTGACCGCGCTGTACGGCGCGCTCGGGCTGGGCCTCGCGCTGCAGAACGTGCAGTCCGCGGCGTGGGCGGTGCCGCGCAACAGCCGGCCGCACCCGGTGATGACCCGGGTCAACAGCCTCTTCCTGCTCCTGGTCGCGGGCACCGTCATCTTCTCGATCTCGGTCGGGTCCGCGGTGCTCACCGAGACCGACCTGGTCGGCACCCTGTCGCGGCACGGCTGGTTCCACTGGCTGGTGCGCCTGCTGACCGTGGCGATCCTCGGCTCGGCGATGACCGTGCTCCTGCGGATGGCCGCGGCCCGCGCGATCCGCGACCGCGGCATCCGCGCCGCGCCCGGCGGCTTCACCATCGCGGTGCTCTGGCAGTTCCTGCAGTACATCGGCACGGTCTACGTCACCAACGTGATCGCGAGCGCCGAGCGCAACAGCATGACCGCCACCTTCGGCGTGGTCCTCGGCCTGATGGGCTTGCTCTACATCGGCGCGATCATGGGCGTGATCGGCATCGAGGTCAACGTCGTCCTGGCCCGCAAGCTGTGGCCGCGAGCCCTCCTGACGCCGTTCACCGACGCCGTCGACCTGACCGAGGCGGACCGCCGCGCGTACGCCATGTACGCCCAGATGCAGCGGCACAAGGGCTTCGAGACCGTAGCGGTGCGCTTCGACGGCCGCGACGGCGACTCCCACGAGATCGTCCTCGATCCGCGGACCGAGCAGATCCACAAGCAGCACATCCCCGGTCGTCCCCCGCGGCCGGAGGCGGCCGAGGAGCCGACCCAGCCGTTCCTGCTGCCGCCGCGTCCGAAGAGCTGACCACGGGGGCGGAGCGCTGCCTCCGCCCGGTCACCCCCGCGTCGGCCCGGTCGCCCCCCGACGGCCCGGTCGCCCGCCGCGCGGTCGGTGACGCCCGCAGCCGTGTCGGCGTGCCGCGCACGGCACCGGTGTCGCGAAGAAATGGGCCGGAGGGTCTTGCGCTCGCCCGGCGGCCCGCCCATTATGGACGCCATGTCCACTTCGAGAATGGACCCCGAGTCCATTTCGGCCCCCTCGCAGGCGTCCGGCGCGGCGAAGAACCTCGTCAAGGGGCTGGCGCTGATCGACCTGGTGGCGACGGCCGACCGGCCCCTGCGGCTCGTGGACCTGGTGGAGGCCACCGGTCTGCCGCGGCCGACCGCGCTACGCCTGCTCGAGGTGCTCTGCCGCGGCGAGGTGCTGCGCAGCCAGTCCGACGGGTCCTACGCGCTCGGCCCCCGGGTGGCCGGCTGGGGCCAGGCCTTCTTGGAGTCGATCGATCTGCCCGGCGCCGCCGAGGACCTGGTGCAGGAGCTGGTCTCGATCAGCGGCGAGACCTGCTACGTCGGCGTCCTCGACGACCGCAGCGTGCTCTACATCGCGGCGGTGCACGGTCCGCATGCGATCCGGCCGGCAGCGCGGGTCGGCTCCCGGATGCCGCTCTACAGCACGGGGATCGGAAAGGTCCTGCTGAGTGCACGCAGCCGTGAGGAGCGTGAGGGCCTGCTGCCGGAGGTGCTGACGGCCCGCACCGAGAACACCATCACCGACCGGTCCCGCCTCCACGCCCATCTGGACGAGGTGCGCGACACCGGCTACGCGATCGACGAGATCGAGAACGAGGAGGGCGTGCGCTGCGTCGCGGCGCCGATCCATGACCACACGGGCGCCGTCACGGCGGCCCTGTCGGTCTCCGCGCCGGCCTACCGGTTCAGCCGCGAGGACGTCACCCGGCTCTCGGCCGACGTCCTCCGGATCACCGGCGAGATCTCCGCCCGGCTGGGCCACCACGGCTCCCGTGGCACGACCACTCGAGAAGGAGAAGGACGATGAGCGACGAGAGCTGGCGGGGCAAGGTCGGCAGGCTGGAGGACGACGAGGTCGCCCGGTTCCTGCGGGGCGCGCCGGTGCTGAGGTTGGCCTGCCTCGACGAGGACGGCTGGCCCTATGCGGTGCCCTGCTGGTTCGAGTGGGACGGCGAGTCGTTCTGGGTGGTGCCCCGCGCGCGTTCGGCGTGGGGGCGCTACCTGGCGCGGGAGCCGCGGTGCGCGTTCACCATCGACGAGGACGGCGCCCAGCGCAAGGTGACCGCCCAGGCCCGGGCCCATCTGGTCGAGGAGCCGAACGTCGGCGGCGCCTGGGTGCCGATCGCGACCCGGATGAGCGAGCGCTACCTGGGCGAGAACGGGCCGAAGTACCTCGAGCCGACCCTCGACAAGCCGCGCTGGCTGTTCCGGCTGGAGCCCGTCAAGCTGCAGACCTGGCAGGGCCAGGACTGGGCCGCGAAGTACAAGAAGTAGCCCCGATGCCGACCCGCACAGGGGCCGCCGCCGCACCGAGCCCGGTCGACGGCGAGGACGTGATCGCCCTCAGCCGCGCGCTCATCGCCGCCCCCAGCCCGAACCCGCCCGGCGACGAGCGCGCCGTGGCGCAGGTGGTCCAGGAGGCGCTGGCGCGCCTGGGCCTGCCACCGGCACAGGTGCGAGCACGCGCGGAGTCGCGTCCCAACCTCATCGTCCCGCTCGAGTTCGGGCCCGGCGGCCGGCACCTCGTGCTGTGCGGTCATCTCGACACCAAGCCGATCGGCGACGCGTCCTGGAGCGTCGACCCCTTCCGGGAGCCTCCGCACGGTGACCGGCTCTACGGTCTGGGCTCCGGCGACATGAAGGCGGCCGTGGCGGCGATGCTGATCGCCGCGGCCCAGCTGCGCCGGGAGCCGCCGGCCGCAGGTCGGATCACCCTGGTCCTCGCGGCGGACGAGGAGGACGGGGCCGCCTTCGGTGCGCAGTTCCTGACCGCGGCGGACACCTCGCCCGACCTGCTCGCCGCCGATGCCGTCGTGATCGGCGAGCCCGGCGGTCTGGTCACCGACTTCGACCATCTGCACGTGGTCAGCCGCGGCATCGCCCGCCTCCGCCTCGTCGCGACCGGCAGGCAGGGGCACTCCAGCCTCTCCGGGACGCCGGGCACGCGCAACGCCGGCGTCGACGCCGCGCGCGCCGTCGCCGCGATCGCTGACGAGCTGCGGCTCGACGTGCCCGCCAACGCCGACGGCCTGGCCGGCTGGGAGGCGACCGTCAACCCGGGACTGCGCTACCGCGGCGGCGTGGGCTACGGCGTCCTGCCGGGGGAGATGGTGGTCGACACCGAGGTCCGCCTGCTGCCCGGCATGCGCCGCGAGGCCGTCGAGCGGTCCTTCGTCGAGCTGACCCGCGCCTTGGCCGCGCGCACCGGCGCCGATCTGCGGGTGGAGTTCGACGAGGCTCCCCACGACTGGCTCGAGCCCACCCAGGTGGGCGCGACCGATCCGATCGTGGGCTCGACCCGACGTGCCTGCACCCGAGTCCTGGGTACGACTCCCACGCTCTCCGTCTTCCCGGGCACCACCGACGCGACCTGGTTCGGTGCCGTCGCGGGCATCCCGACCCTTCCCGCGCTGGGCCCCGGCCTGCTGGCCCGCGCCCACGGTGCCGACGAGTGGGTCTCGGTCGCGGCGGTGCGCCGCACCGTCGAGCTCTATCGCCGGCTCGTCGTCGACTTCTGCGCGAACGGAGGAACGGATGAGTGATCACGCCCCCCTCGCACCGGCGACGACCCCTCGCGCCGCGAGCAGGCTGCGGGACCGGCTGCTCGCGATGCTCGCGCCCGCCTCGGGCCTGATCGTGCTGCTGATCCTCGCGGCGATCACGACCCCGCAGTTCTACAGCGACTCAGTGGCGCGGCTGGTGCTGTTCCAGATCGGTCTGATCGGTCTGACCGCACTCGGCCAGACCTTCGTGCTGCTGGTCGGCGGCATCGACCTCTCGGTCGGTGGCGTGGTCGGGCTCACCACGGTGATCATCGCGGTGCGCACCGGCGGCGACGGCTCGGCCCTGCCCGGAGCGCTCGTGCTCGCGCTGGCAGCGGGCGCGCTCGTCGGCGTCGTGAACGCCGTCCTCGTCCTGGGGCGCGACGTGCCGCCCTTCGTGGCGACCTTCGCCGTGTTCGTGCTCATCCAGGGCGTGGTGATCGCCTGGACCAAGGGCGCGCCGTCGGGCAATGTGCCCGACGAGCTGTCCTGGATCGGCACCGGCGACCTGCTCGGCGTACCGACCGCCGCCTGGCTCTTCGCGGGGCTCGCCCTGCTCGCCTGGTGGACGCTCGCCCACAGCACCGCCGGGCGGCGGATCTATGCCGCGGGCGGCAATCGACGCGCAGCCGACCTCTCCGGCATCCGGACCTGGCTGGTCGTCGGCTGCTGCTATCTCGTCTCGGCGCTGCTGGCCGTCCTGGCCGGCCTCGTCAACGCCGGCTACATCGGCTACGTCGACGCTCAGCTGTCGCGCACGATGGATCTCAACTCCATCGCGGCCGCTGTCGTCGGCGGCGTCGGCCTGGCCGGCGGAAAGGGACGCATCGAGCAGACGGTGCTCGGCGTCCTGCTGCTCGCGGTGATGCTGACCTGGCTGGTGCAGCTGGGCGCGGGTGCCGGCGCGCAGATGTTGGTCTCGGGAGTGGTCATCCTCGGCGCAGTGTGGCTCCAGAACGGACACCGTCGCCCGCTCCGTGCGCTGCGCGCACCCTTCATGAAAGGACAAACATCATGACATCTCGTCACACGAGGTCGCCCCGACTGAGGGCGGCGGCCGCACTGGGCGCCGGCCTGCTGGTGCTGGCCGGCTGCAGCTCGGAGAAGGAGGACGCCTCGGCCGGGACCGGCGGCGGGGACTGCCTCAACGCCGAACAGGCACAGGCCGAGTACGAGAAGGCCTGGCAGGCCGCGTCCGAGCAGCTCGGCGTCGAGCTCGAGCCGGTCGAGGAGGAGGTCTGCGAGGTCGACACCGCCGACTGGAAGGCCGACCCCCGGCAGGGCTCGACCTACCGGATCGCCTTCGCGGCGCAGGGCCCGACCAACTCGTGGGGCCTGACCAGCGAGGAGGCGTTCAAGGCCCGCGCCGACGAGGTCGGCGTCGAGGTGCTCTACGCCTCGGCCAACGGCGACGCGACCGCGCAGGTGGACAACATCCAGCAGCTGACCAGCCAGCAGCCGGACGCGCTGGTGGTCGTGCCCATGGGCGAGGGCATCGCGGGCCAGGTGCGCGCGGCGGTCAAGCAGGGCATCCCGGTGGTCGCCTGCTCGGGGGTCCTGCCCGCCGACAGCGGCGTGGTCTCCACGGTCACCCGCCAGTACGACCTGCTCGGCACGATGTACGCCGAGTGGCTGGCCCAGAAGATCGGCGGCAAGGGCGAGGTGGCCATGCTCAGCGGCCTGGCCGGCGTCCCGACCGCGGAGTACCAGGCGGCGGCCGCGAAGAAGGCGTTCGAGAAGTACCCCGACATCGAGGTCGTCACCCAGCAGTACACCGAGTGGTCGCCGAGCGTCGCCAAGACGGTGGCCGCCAACCTGCTCGCCAAGTACCCCGACCTGGCCGGCATCTGGTCGGATTCCGGCTATGGGGACCTCGGCGTGGTCCAGGCCTACACCGAGGCGGGCAAGGCGGTACCGCCGCTGACCGGTGACGCCAGCAACGCCTTCCTGAAGGCGGTGAAGGGCACCGACGTGGAGTTCGCGCTCTCCTCGTTCCCGCCCGAGATGTCGGCGACCTGCCTGGACACCGCGCTGGAGATCCTGGCCGGTGAGCCCGTCCTCAACAAGGTCTACATCGACTCGCCCAGCTTCACCGACGCCGACGCCGCGACGTACGTCCGGGAGGAGTGCAGCGACAACCTGATGATCCCGACCTCGCTTCCGCAGGACCTGCTCGAGAAGCTCGACCTGTGTTGAGATGACCATGACTGCTGATGTCGTCGTCCACGCCGAGGGACTCGTCAAGGACTACCCGGGAGTCCGCGCCCTCGACGGGGTGGATCTCGGTCTGCGCTCGGGCAGGGTGCACGCCCTGCTGGGCGAGAACGGGGCCGGGAAGTCGACCCTGGTGCGCTGCCTGACCGGGAACACCACCCCCACGTCGGGCACCCTGCGGGTCGCGGGCCAGCCCCGTCGCCTCGGCTCTCCGCGCGATGCCCTCGACCAGGGCATCTGCGCGGTCTACCAGGAGCTGACCGTGCTCCCGTACCTCAGCGTCGCGGACAACGTGATGCTCGGGCAGGAGCGCTCCCGCCGCGGCGTGCTCCGACGACGGCATCAGCGCGAGGTCGCCGGCCGAGCGCTGGCGCGGGTCGGCCTCGACCGGGTCGATCCGCGCGCGCCGGCCGGCGAGCTCTCGCTGGCCAACCAGCAGCTCGTCGAGATCGCTCGCGCCCTCGTTCGCGATCCTCGCGTGCTGATCCTCGACGAACCCTCGGCGGTGCTCTCCAGCGACAAGCTGGAGGCGCTCCACCGCGTGGTCAGGGAGCTGGCCGACAGCGGCCACGCCATCCTCTACATCACTCATCTGCTCGACGAGGTCGCCGCGCTCGCGGACGACGTGACCGTGCTCCGCGACGGACGCACCGTCTCGAGCGGCGCGGTGGAGGACTACCCCGTCGAGCGCATCGTCACCGAGATGGTCGGCCGCGAGGTCGAGTCGCTGCTGGGCGGCGCCGGCGGAGAGCACGGCGACGTCGTGCTCTCCTGCGCCGGGCTGCGCCCGGTGGCGCGGACCCGACCGGCGGCGCCGCTGGACCTCGAGGTGCGCGCCGGCGAGATCGTCGGGCTCGCGGGTCTCGTCGGCTCGGGCCGCAGCCGGATGCTGCGTACCATCGCCGGCGCCCACCCGCGCGCGGCGGGGAAGGTACGCGTCGACGGCGTCGACGTGGGCACGACGGTCCGCGACGCGGTCGGCGCGGGTGTCGTCCTGGTGCCGGAGGAGCGCAAGACCGACGGCCTGATCCTCGACATGACCCTCGGGGCGAACGTCACCCTGACCACGTTGAGCAAGGTCTCGCGTCTCGGCCACATCGACGCGCGCGCCGAGGCCGACGCGTACTGGGACGAGGCCCGGAGGCTGCGGATCCGGGCGACCGGTCCGGCGCAGCGGGTGGGAGAGCTGTCCGGTGGCAACCAGCAGAAGGCCGTCATCGCCAAGTGGCTGCGCCGGGATCCTCGGGTGCTCGTGATGGACGAGCCCACCCGCGGCGTCGACGTCGGCGCGAAGGCGGAGATCTACCGCATCATCCGTGACCTGGCCGCCGAGGGCCGGAGCGTCGTCTTCGCCTCCAGCGAGCTGCCCGAGGTGCTCGGGCTGGCCGACCGCGTGCTGGTGTTCCGCGGTGGCGGTCTCGCCGGTGAGCTCACCGGCGAGCGACGGACGGAGGCCGACGTGATGCGCCTGGCGATGGGAGCTGAGGTCGCGTGAACACCACCCTGATCGACCCGGCGGCGCCGGGAACGGGCGAGCCGGACGTCCTGCGCCGCAGTCCGGTGACGGCGGCACTGCGGATGATCACCCGCCGGGGACTGGCCGCCTGGATCCTGGTGCTGCTCCTCGTGATCGCCCTCTCCGTGCGCGACGGCTCCCGGTTCTGGTCGAGCGCGTCGCTGGCCAGCGTGCTGACCGCGACAGTGGTCCTGGGACTGGTCGCGCTCGGTCAGCACGTGGTGGTGCTGACCGGTGGGATCGACCTCTCGGTCGGTTCGGTGGCGACGCTCGGCGCCCTGCTGACGGCAGTCCTCATCGACGGCTACCCGGTGCGGACCGTCCCCGTGATCCTCGCGGTGCTCGCCATCGGAGCCCTGATCGGCGCCGTCCACGGCGTGCTGGTCGGCAAGGTCGGCCTCGCGGCGTTCATCGTCACGCTGGCGACCTTCTACGCCGTGCAGGGACTGGCCCTGGTGGTGAGCTCGGTCCCCACCGGTCAAGTCACCGTCGCACTGAGCGACTTCGCCATCGGACGCGTCGGCCCCGTCCCGTACCTGTTCGTGGTGCTGGTGGTCGCCGTCGCCCTGGTGGCGCTCCTGCTCAACCGCACGGTCCTCGGCCGGCACATCCTGGCCGTCGGAGGGGATCGCGAGGGTGCTCGGGCCAACGGGATCCGGGTCGTCCGCACCACGGTCGCCGCGTACGCCGTCTCGGGTCTGCTCGCGGCCGGTGCCGGGGTTCTCCTGGCCGCCCGCGCCACCATCGGTTCGCCGACCGCGGGCCAGGGGCTCGAGCTGTCCGCCATCGCCGCGGTCGTCATCGGCGGGGTGTCCCTGCTCGGTGGCCGCGGCACGCTGGTGGGCACCATGGGCGGCGTCGCGCTGCTCACCCTGGTCTCGAGCTCGATCACCATCTGGCAGCTCACGCCCACGCTCACCGATCTGGTCCGCGGGGCGATCATCGTCGCGGCCGCGGCGCTCTTCGTGAGCCGAGAGCGGAGGTGAGCGTGCGCGTCGACGGGCATGCGCACCTCTTCGCCGGCACCACAGTCGAGCGACGCGCGGTCGACGAGCTGGCGCCGGCCGAGCGCACCGCCTCGATCGAGGACCTCTGGGCCGTCGCGGATCCGGTCGGGGTACGCGCCGCCGTGCTGGTTCCGCTGGACCGCGACGACCGCACCTGCGCGGCCGCGCTGGCGGCCTGGCCAGGTCGCTGCGCCGGCGTGGCCGTGGCCGGTCCCGAGGACCATGGGCCCCAGGCCGGTGACGCGCTTCGTCGCCGGCGTGAGAGCTACCGGTTCGACGCCGTGCGGCTGCGTTGGCTCGCGCAACCGGGCACGGAGCTCACCGCCTCGCCGGCGTGGCCGCTGCTGCGCGCCATGGCCGAGGACGACCTCGTGCTGTGGGCCTACCTGCCGCCGGACCAGGTGGACCACCTGTCGACCCTGACCGCGTTGCTCCCCGAGCTGCGCGTCGTGCTCAACCACTTCGGGTTCGCGCCCAGCGGCATGCAGGTCGACGAGTTCCGCCGACCCCGGTTCCCCGGGGCGCTCGACGCCCCCACCCGCCGCCGGGTGGCGGCCCTCGCCGACCGGCACCAGGTGCATCTGATGATCTCCGGCCACTACGCGCTGACGCGCTCCGCGCCGCCGTACCCCGACCTCGTCGCAGCGTCGCGGGAGCTGGTGGCGGCCTTCGGCGCCGAGCGCTGCCTATGGGGCTCGGACTTCCCGTGGCCGGCCGTCGAGCCCGGCTACCGCCGCACCCTCGAGGCCGCCGAGCACGGGCTGGGCCCCCTGCGGCCCGACGAGCGCGATCAGATCTTCGGCGGCACCGCACGACGTCTCTTTCCGGCCGCCCTCGGCGGCACGTCCACCGACCACAGCACCCCATCCGTCGAAGAGGAGAACAACTGATGCCCCGGGTCAGCACAGCGGCCGAGCACATGCCCCGCTCCGGAATCCGCGAGATCATGGATCTCGCCTGGTCCCTGGACGGGCCGGTGATCGGCCTGCATGTGGGGGAGCCGAGCTTCGATGCTCCGGCTCACGTGGTCGAGGCGGCCCGTGCCGCCTATGCCGAGGGCCAGACGCACTACGTTCCCAACGCCGGCGTCCCCGCGCTTCGCGAGGCGATCGCGACCAAGCTGGCCGAGCGCAACGGCGTCCCGACGACGCCGGACCAGGTGACCGTCACCGCAGGTGGGGCGCAGGCGATCCACCTGGCGCTCTCGCTCACCATCGCCCCGGGGGACGAGGTGCTGGTGCCCGATCCGGGGTGGCCCAACTTCGCGATGGCCGTCGGGCTGCTCGGCGGGGTGCCGGTCGGCTACCCGCTGCGCGCCGAGAACGGGTTCATCCCCGCTCTGGCGGACCTGGCGGAGCTGGTGACGCCGCGGACC
Organism: Nocardioides segetis; assembly: GCF_051390595.1. Lineage (NCBI taxonomy): Bacteria > Bacillati > Actinomycetota > Actinomycetes > Propionibacteriales > Nocardioidaceae > Nocardioides > Nocardioides segetis. The sequence goes on from NZ_JBNINR010000009.1 coordinate 146,541, forward strand.
CGGATGCTCCTGGTCAACTCGCCCTCCAACCCGCTCGGCACCGTGATCGGAGAGGAGCGGGTCGCCGAGTTGGTCCGCTTCGCCGACGAGCACGATCTGTGGCTGCTCTCCGACGAGTGCTACGACGCGCTCACCTTCGACGCCGAGCACGTCTCTCCGCTCCGCTTCGACGAGAGCGGCCGGGTGCTCGCGGCGTACTCCTTCTCCAAGACCTTCGCCATGACCGGCGTGCGCGTCGGCTACCTGCGCACCCCCGAACGGGTCGCGGCCGTCGCCGCGAAGCTGCAGGAGCCGATGGTGGCGTGCGTGAACGCACCGGCGCAGGCCGCGGCGCTCGCCGCGCTGCGCGGTCCCCAGGACGACGTCGACCGGATGCGTGAGGTCTACCGGGCGCGACGCGACGCGGCCCTCGCCGAGCTGCGCCGCCTGGGCATCGGCTACCTGGAGCCGCGCGGAGCCTTCTACCTCTGGCTGGATGTCCGCGACCGCGACGGCGGCGACACGATGGCGTGGGCCAAGCGTCTCCTGCTCGAGCAGAAGGTCGCGCTGGCGCCGGGACCGGTCTTCGGTGGCTCGGGTGAAGGGTGGGCACGGGTCTCGCTGGCGACCGACACCGACGACCTGATCGAGGGTCTGCGCCGGCTGGCGGTCCAGCGATGAGCGGCATCGAGGTCACCGACCTGCTGCTCGGCGGCGCGGTGGTCGTCCTGCGCGAGGGCGACCCTCGTCATGTCGACGACGCGGTCGAGGTGCTGGTCGAGGAGGGTCTGCGCTGCCTGGAGATCACCACGAACACGCCCGGCTGGGCCGCGGCGGTGCGCCGCGGGCGGGACACGTTCGGCGACCGGGTGCGCTGGGGCGTCGGGACCGCCCTGACCCGCGAGCACGTCCTGGAGGCGGCCGAGGCGGGCGCGGAGTTCGTCGTCGCTCCTGACACGGAGCCGGAGGTGGCCAGCGCCGCGGCCGAGGCCGGCCTGGCCTGGCTGCCGGGCGCGCTCACCCCGACCGAGATCGTGCGCGCCTGGCGCCTGGGTGCGACGGCCGTCAAGGTGTTCCCGGCATCCGCGCTGGGCGGGCCCGGATACATCGCCGCGGTCCGGGCTCCTCTGGAGCACATCCCGCTGATCCCCACCGGGGGCGTCGGACCGACCAACGTCGCGGACTACCTGTCCGCCGGTGCGGTCGGGGTCGGGCTCGGCGGCTCCTTGGTGGGCGACGCGCTCAGCAGCGGCGACCTCGACGGCCTGCGGAGCCGCGCCCGCGCCGTGGCGGCCGCGCTGGGGGCGTCCCGATGAGCCAGCTGGTCACCTTCGGGGAGACGATGGCGCTGCTGTCCACCCCCCGCGTCGGCCCGCTGCGGCATGCCGCACAGCTGAACCTCGGCGCCGCGGGGTCGGAGTCCAACGTGGCGATCGGCTTCCAGCGCCTGGGGGGTGCGGCGACCTGGATCGGCCGCGTCGGAGCCGACGAGCTCGGCGCCATGGTGGCGACGACCATCCGCGGCACCGGCGTACGCACGGTCGCGGTGGTCGACCCGGACCGGCCCACCGGCCTGATGTTCAAGGAACGGCGCTCGGCGGAGCTGAGCCGCGTGCAGTACTACCGCGACGGATCCGCCGGCTCCCGGCTGTGCGAGGAGGATCTCGACGGTCACATCCGCGACGGCGTGTCCGTCGTCCACATCAGCGGCATCACCACCGCCCTCTCGCCGACGGCACGCGCCGCCACGCTCGCTGCCGCCCGCCGCGCCCGGGAGGTGGGCGCCGCGGTGTCCGTCGACATCAACTACCGCGCCGCCCTGTGGACCCCGCAGGAGGCCGCCCCGGCCCTCACCGAGCTCGTCGCGCTCGCCGACGTCGTCTTCGCCACCGTCCCCGAGGCGCGGTTGGTGGTCGGCGACGAGGAGCCCGAGACCCTCGCCGCCCGGCTGGCGGAGCTGGGACCGCGGCAGGTGCTGATCAAGCTCGGCGACGACGGCTGCCTGGCGTGGACGGAGGGCAGCCTGCTCCGGGTGCCGGCGGTTCCGGTGCCGGTGGTCGACAGCGTCGGCGCCGGCGACGCGTTCGCGGCCGGCTACCTGTTCGAGCTCGCCCGCCGGCAGCCGGTCACCAGGAGGCTGGAGACCGCGACCCGCACCGGCGCCTACGCCGTGACCGTCGACGGTGACTGGGAGGGCGCCCCCAGCTACGACGAGCTCGGCCATCTCGGGGAGGTGAACGGCACCGTACTGCGGTGACCGGCGCCGATCCGTGATGACTACGGTGGTGCCGAACACAACGGATGAGAGGACTCCCCATGAGTCAGCAGGTGAAGGCCGTCGTCGCTCGTGCGAAGGGTGCGCCGGTGGAGGTCGTGACGATCAACGTGCCGGACCCGGGGCCGGGTGAGGCGGTGGTGAAGGTCCTCTCGTGCGGGGTGTGCCACACGGATCTGCACTACCGCGAGGGTGGGATCAACGACGAGTTCCCGTTCCTGCTGGGCCATGAGGCCTCCGGTGTCGTCGAGGCCGTCGGGCCCGACGTGACGGGGGTGGCGCCGGGTGACTTCGTGGTGCTGAACTGGCGGGCCGTGTGCGGTGAGTGCCGGGCCTGCAAGCGTGGTGATCTGCAGTACTGCTTCGCCACGCACAACGCGAAGCAGAGGATGACGCTCGCCGAGGGTGAGGATGCCGGCACGGAGCTGTCGCCGGCGTTGGGCATCGGTGCGTTCGCGGAGAAGACGCTGGTCGCTGCCGGGCAGTGCACGAAGGTCGACCCGTCGGCCCGCCCGGCCGCGGTGGGTCTGTTGGGCTGCGGCGTGATGGCCGGCATCGGTGCCGCGATCAACACCGGTGCGATCACCCGGGGCAAGTCGATCGCGGTGATCGGCTGTGGTGGGGTCGGGGTGGCCGCGATCGCGGGCGCGGCGCTGGCGGGCGCCAGTCCGATCATCGCGGTCGACATCGACGCGAAGAAGCTCGCGAAGGCCAAGGAGATGGGCGCGACCCACACCGTCGACTCGAGCCAGGTCGACCCGGTGGAGGAGATCAAGCGGATCTGCGGCGACGTCTACGAGGGTGCCGATGGCGCCGACGTGGTGGTCGAGGCGGTCGGCCGTCCGGAGACCTGGAAGCAGGCGTTCTACGCTCGCGACCTGGCCGGCACGGTGGTGCTGGTCGGTGTCCCGACGCCGGACATGAAGGTTCCCGAGATCCCGTTGATCGACGTCTTCGGGCGCGGTGGCGCCCTCAAGTCCAGCTGGTACGGCGACTGCCTGCCCTCGCGTGACTTCCCGATGCTGGTCGACCTCTATCAGCAGGGTCGGCTCGACCTGGATGCGTTCGTGACCGAGGAGATCGGGATCGGCGACATCGAGGCCGCGTTCGAGCGGATGCATCACGGCGACGTCCTCCGCTCGGTCGTCGTCCTGTGACCGCTCGGGTCGATCACGCGGTCACGTCGGGCACGTTCAGCCTCGACGGCGAGACGTTCGACGTCGACAACAACGTGTGGGTGGTCGGTGACGACACCGAGTGCGTGGTCATCGACGCCCCCCACTCGGTCGAGGACATCGTGGCGGTGGTCGGCGGGCGGAAGGTCAAGGCGATCATCTGCACCCACGCCCACGACGACCACGTCCGCGTGGCGCCGGCGCTGCGGGAGGCCACGGTCGCGCCGATCCTGCTGCACCCCGACGACAGGCCGCTGTGGGAGCTGACCCACGGCGGCGACGACGGCCACCTCTGGGACGTCGACCTGGCCGACGGACAGGTCATCGAGGTCGCCGGCACGACCCTGCGGGTGCTCCACACTCCGGGTCACGCCCCGGGGGCGGTGTGCCTCTACGCCCCCGACCTCGGGTGCGTGTTCACGGGCGACACGCTGTTCCACGGCGGACCCGGCGCGACCGGCCGCTCCTACAGCGACCGACCCACCCTCGAGGCCTCGATCCGGGCGAAGCTGTTCGCGCTGCCCGGGGAGACGGTGGTCCACACCGGCCACGGTGACGACACGACCATCGCGGCCGAGCAGGTCCTGCTGGGGTCGTGAGCGCTGGCCCGTCGACCGGCTCCGGCCGGTCGACGGGACGCGGCGTCGCTCGCTACGAGCCGACCCGGAGCATCGCGCGCAGCTCGCCCAGCACGTCGTCGTCCAGGCCGAGCCCGTCACGCAGGTACGACGTCCGGTCGCCGAAGTGCCGGTCGACGGCGGCCCAGGCGGCGTCGAGGTACTCGGTGGCGACGACCAGGGTCGGCTCGTAGGCCGCGACCGCGTCCGGGCCCAGGTGATCGGCGATCTCCGCCTCCACCCGGGCCCGGCTCGCGGCGCTGCGCGCGTTGGTGAGGAGGTAGTCGCTCTCGATCGTCGGGTCGTCGACGCCGGCGATGTGCAGCAGGAGCGCGGAGACCCAGCCGGTGCGGTCCTTGCCGGCCGAGCAGTGGAAGAGCTGGGGACCACCGGTGGCGAGCTGGCGCAGGACGCCGCCGAACGCCGTGCGGGAGCGATCCTCGGTCACGAAGGTGCGGTAGACGTCGTCCATCAGGGCGACGGCGTCCTCGCGCCGCCGCAGCCCGGACATCCGCTCCATCGGTATGCCGATCGCGTCGAAGTGCAGCGCCTCGGCGCCGGGCACGGCGGGGTCGGGATGGAGCGCGACCTCGGTGGGCGAGCGGAGGTCGATGACCGCCCGCAGGCCGATCGCGCCCAGCCGGCCGTGGTCGTCGTCGCTCAGGCGCAGGTCGTTGGAGCGGTAGAAGACGCCCGTGCGCACCCGACCACCGTCGGCGGTGGCGTAGCCGGACCCGGCGACGTCGCGGAAGTTGTCGGCCGAGGCCAGGCGCAGGAGCTCCTCGTCCGTGGTCACGAGGAGACTCTAGGAGGTGCTCCCAGCCCGGTGCCCGCCGGTGCGGCGCGGCGGCCGGGGGAGCAGCCGCGGCGTCCGGGCGGCGTACGCGGCGTACCCCGGTCGCCGCATCATCGTCTCCTCCAGCAGCTTCGCGCCGGTGACCGAGGTCAGGAACCAGGTCATCGCGATCGGCGCGACGAGGGTCGCGAGGCCGGCGACCCACCCGGACGCGAGTCCGCCGGCGAGCCACAGGCCCCACCACACGCAGGCGTCGCCGAAGTAGTTCGGGTGCCGCGTCCATGCCCACAGCCCGGTGTCGAGGACCGGCGGCCGTTCGTCGCGCGGCCGGGAGCGGTATGCCGCCAGCTGGGCGTCGCCGACCGCCTCGAAGAACAGCCCGACCGCCCACACGAGCACACCCAGCACCGCCACCGGCCACCAGCGCACGTCGCGGACCACGCCGACCGAGACGGGCAGGGCGATGACCGGGACCAGAGCGCCCTGCAGCGCGAACACCTTCCGCACCGCCCGGGCCATGCCGACCTCGCGCAGCGAGCCGCCGAGCAGCTTCTCGTAGCGCGGGTCCTCGCCGTCGTGCCGCGCCGTACGTCGTCCGATGTGCCAGGAGAGTCGCCCGCCCCAGACCACGACCAGGGCCACCAGCAGCCAGGTCCGCGGGCCCGAGCCCGCCTCCCCGACCGCGGCGCCCGCCCCGCACGCGAGCGCCGCGACGCCGAACGCCGCCCCCCAGGCGACATCGACGACGGCCACGCGGCCCTGCCGGCGCGCCACCAGCGCGGCCATCGCCATCACCGCGGCGGCCGCGGCGACGGACAGGCCGATGCTGGCGGTGACCGCGGTCATCGGCCCGGCCTCCTGAGGAGCAGCTGGTCGACGCCCATCCGGCCGTCCCGGAAGGCCATCGACCCGCCGACGAGGTAGAGCCGCCAGACCCGGACCAGCTCCTCCCCGACGAGCGCGGTGATCGCGTCGAGGTTCTCCTCGAACCGCCGCAGCCACCCCGCGACCGTCAGCACGTAGTGCTCCCGCAGCGCCTCCACGCCGCGCAGCTCCAGGCCGGCCTGCTCGAGCAGCCCGATCGTCGCGCCGACCGGTCGCATGTGCATGTCCGGCGCGATGAAGGACTCGATGAACGGGCCGCCGCCCGGGTGGCTCGCGCCGCGCGACATCTGCTGCACCAGCACCCGGCCGCCCGGCCGGACCGCGTCGCGCAGCACCCGCGCGTAGGCCGGGTAGTTCCGTTCGCCCACGTGCTCTCCCATCTCCAGCGACGCGACCGCGTCGAACTCGGCACCCGGCAGCGGTACGGCGTCGCGGTAGTCGCACAACCGGATCTCCACCCGGTCGGCCACACCCCGGCGCCGGGCCGCCGCCTCGGCGAACCGCTGCTGCTCCGCCGAGATGGTCACCCCGACGACGTGCGCGCCGAAGTGCTCCGCGGCGTGCAGGGAGAGCGAGCCCCAGCCGCAGCCGACGTCGAGCAGCCGCATGCCCGACTCAGGGGCGCGACCCCCCAGGCCGAGCTTGCGGCAGACCAGGTCGAGCTTGGCCTCCTGGGCGTCGGCCAGCGGCTGCTCGGGCGAGGAGTGGTAGCCGCAGGAGTACGCCATGGTGCGCTCGTCGAGGACCAGCGCGTAGAAGTCGGCGGTGGTGTCGTAGTGGTGGCTGATTGCCCGCCGGTCGCGGTCCTTGCTGTGCAGCCGGCCGCGGACCCGGGCCTGCGTCGCCGGAGGCTCGGGAGGCCGGCCGAGGAGGTCGAGCCCGACAGCGGCGCGCACGGCACCCGCCAGCGCCCGCAACGACGGCCGTCGACCGCCGAGGTCGCGCTCGGCCGCGACCGCGAACGCGTGGGTCAGCGTTGCGTCCAGATCGCCGGGTACGGCGAGCTCCCCGGTCACGTACGCCTGGGCGGCGCCGAGCTCGCCCGGGTGCCACAGCAGTCGCCGCAGCGCGTCGGGCGAGCGCAGCTCCACGACCGGGGCGTCGGCCGGGCCGGCCGTCGTGCCGTCCCAGGCGACCAGCCGGACGGGGAGGTCGCCGCCGACGAAGGGTCGCAGCGCCTGCTCGAGGTCGCTCGCCACCGTGGTCGTCATCGCTCCTCCTCCGGACGGGCCAGCACCAGCTGGTGCACGTCGATGTAGTCGGCGGCGAAGCCGGCGCGGCAGTACTCCAGGTAGAAGTGCCACATCCGCACGAAGGTCGCGTCGAAGCCGAGGTCCGTCACGCGATCGCGCTCGGCGAGGAACGCCCGGTCCCAGCGCTGCAGCGTGGGGGCGTAGTGCCGGCCCATGGCGAGGTCGTCGATGATCCGCAGGGCGGTGTGCCGCCCGGTCACGTCGTCGATCGCGCGGACCGACGGCAGTGCGCCGCCGGGGAAGATGTACTTGGTGATGAAGGTGTGCGTCGACCGCGTGGCGCGCATCCGGTCGTGCGGCAGCGTGATCGCCTGCAGCGCGACCTTCCCCCCGGGAGCGAGGACGTGGTCGAGGGTGCGGAAGTACGACGGCCAGAACTCGTGGCCGACGGCCTCGATCATCTCCACCGACACGACGGCGTCGTACGTCGCGCCGGGCTCGTCGAGCAGCGCTCGGTAGTCGCACAGGTCGACGGCGACCCGGTCGGCGTGTCCGGCGGCGGCGATCCGCGCGCGGCCCAGTGCCTGCTGCTCGACCGACAGCGTGACCGACCGGACCGTCGCCCCGCGGGCCGCGGCCCGGATGGCGAGCTCGCCCCAGCCGGTGCCGATCTCCAGCAGCCGGGTGCCCGCACGGACGCCGGCCCGGTCGAGCAGTCGGTCGATCTTGCGGTGCTGGGCGGTGGCGAAGTCCTCGGACAGCGCGCTCGCGAGGTCGTCGAACAGGGCGCTGGAGTAGGACAGCGTGGGATCGAGGAAGGCCGCGAAGAGGTCGTTGGACAGGTCGTAGTGGTGGGCCACGTTGGCCTGCGTGTTCTCACGCGTCCCCCGGTGGCTGCGCGGCAGGCGCGGTGACACGACTCCGCGCAGCCGCTGCAGGCTGCGTGGCACCAGGTCCGCCATGTCGGCCGCGAGCACGGTGAGGAAGTCGCCGAGCACGCCGTCGCCCGGGACGCCGTCCTCGGCCCAGGCGCCGGTCAGGTAGGCCTCGCCGAAGCCGATCAGCTTGTCCCGTCCGAGGCGCGCGAAGAGCTCGGCCGGCCGGTGCACCACGACGGCGGGTCCGCCGAGTCCGAGCTGTTCGAGGGTCCCGTCCGGGCGGCGCAGCCGCACGGTGATGTGACGGCGCGCCACGGCCGCGCGGAACAGGCGCTCGGCGATCCACGCGGACGGTCCGCCCTCGGGGACCGGCGCGAGACCGGGCCAGGCGGTGGTGGGGGAGGCCGTGAGCGTCATCGGTGGTCTCCTTCGGGAGAGGACGGGCGCGGGCGCGGCTGGACCGGGAGCCGTCGCGCCCACAGGGCGATCCCGTGCGCCCGGATCAGGGCGGCACCGCGCAGGCCGGCCAGCGGCAGCAGGGGCGGCGTCGTCGGGAGACCCGTGAGGCGGGCGTCGAACCGGGCGCCGTCGGCGGTGACCAGCCGGACGCCGAGGTCGAGCCGCCCGGTGACCGGGTCCGGCGGCGGGGCGAGCACCTCGTAGTGGCCGTCGGTGCCGTGGAACGGCGAGACGTACATCGCCTTGTCGACGACATACCGTCCGCCGCTGGTGGTGCGGTCCGGGTCGAGCAGGTAGGCGTGGCGGTCGCCGTAGGTGTTGTGCACCTCCACCACGGTGGCCGCGGGGCGGCCGGTCTCCGTGCCCGCGGCCCAGCACCAGTGGACCGTGATCGGGTTGAAGCAGTGCCCGAGGGCCCGCGGTTGCGCGGCCGTCAGGACCCGGCCGCCCCGCAGGTCGATGTCGTGCGCGGCGAGGAACCGGTCCACGCCCTCGCGCACGGAGGGGGTGTCGCCCGCGAAGTGGTCGCGGCCGAGGAAGCGGCCGCGCGCGCCCTCCACGGAGCCGTCGGCGGCGATCCGGTCGAGGTCGACCACCGTCAGGTGGGAGCGGTGGGTGAACGCGTTGCGCAGCGGGGCCCGGCGGCGATGGGTCAGGGTCGTGGCGTAGGTCGTCGCGGCGGGGCTGGTCGACGCGCTCGTCGACGTGCTCGGTGGGCGGCTGACCGACGGACCCAGGAGTCCGAGACGCTCGAGCGCCCGCTGCCCGGAGCGCGCACCGTCCTCGTGGAAGCCCCAGCCGTGGTAGGCGCCGGCGAACACGATCCGGTCGGTGTCGATCTGCGGCAGCCGGGCCTGCGCCGCGACGGACTCCGGCGTGTAGGCCGGGTGCGCGTAGGTGCGGCGTACCAGCACGGTCGCCGGGTCGACGACGTCCTCGCCGCCGAGCGTGACGAGGTAGCGGGTGGCGGTGGGCAGCCGCTGCAGCCTGGTCAGGTCGTAGGTGACCCGCACCCGCTCCTGGGTCACCCGGGGCCGGCGGAAGTTCCACGACGCCCAGGCGTCGCGGGCGTGCGGCAGGAGGCGGGTGTCGGTGTGCAGCAGCGCGGTGTTGAGGGAGTACGGGATCGCGTCGAGCACCTCCTTCTGCTTGCGCGTCGGCGCCGCCAGCATCCCGAGCGCCTGGTCGGGATGGGTCGCGACCACCACGGCGTCGTACGCCTCCCGTCCGGAGGGCGTGGTGACCTCCACGCCGTCGTCGGTCTCCTCGACGGCGAGCACCGCTGCGCCGGTGCGGATCCGGCCGCCGCGGGCCTCGACCGCGGCGGCGACCGCCGCGACGTAGGTCCCGGACCCACCGCTCACCGTGCGCCACGGCGGCGAGCCGAAGACCGCGAGCATGCCGTGGTGCCGGAGGAACGCGAAGAGGTACGCCGCCGGGTAGTCCAGCGCGGTGCCCGGGTCGCACGACCACACCGCCGCGACGAGCGGCTCGAGGAAGTGCCGGCGGAAGTACGCCGAGAAGCCGTGGCGGTCGAGGAAGCCGGCCAGGGGAGTCAGGTCCGACCTGTCGCCGGGGGAGTCCAGCAGCCGGCGCGCGGCGCGGTGGAAGCGGGGGATCTCGGCCAGCATCCGCAGGTAGGCCGGGTTGCGGTGGTTGCCCGCGCCCGCGGGGAAGAGCCCGCGTCGCCCCAGCGCGCCGGCCCACTCCAGGCCGGTCACCTCGTCGCTCGTCGACATCGACATCTCCGAGTCCTGGGTCGGTACGCCGAGCTCGTCGAGGATCCCCGTCAGCACCGGGTAGGTGCGCCGGTTGTGGACGATGAACCCGCTGTCGATGCGCAGGGAGCGGCCGGTCGGGTCGGTGACGGTGTGGGTGTCAGCGTGCCCGCCGAGCCGGTGGTCGGCCTCGAGCAGGGTGACCTCGGCGCCGATCGCGGGGCGCGAGGCGAGATAGGCCGCGGTGAGTCCGGCGACGCCGGAGCCCACCACGGCGATCCGCCGTGGTGTCGGGGTGGTCATCGTCAGGAGTCCAGGGCGAAGAGCGCGACCGGCTCGCTGGTCGGATGGGGCGATCCGCCGTCCGGCTCGACCGTGATGCCCACCCCGGTCGCCTCGGAGGCGTCGCCGTCGAGGACGTAGGTCGTGTCGGGATCGTCGGGCATCAGTCCGGCCGGGACCATGTCCCCCGCGGGAGTCTGCAGCCACAGCTCGTAGACCTTGCCGTCGGGTGCCGGCGCCATGTCGCTCGTGCGGATCAGCGCCTTGCCCTCGCTGCGCGAGAGCACGATGCTCGCGGTCGATCCGTCCGGGAACGACTGCTCGACGGTGCTGGCGTCGGCGGCGGCCAGGATCCGCTCGGCGGCCGTGAGTCCCGGACCGTCGGGCCCGTCGCTGTCGTCCGCCCAGGGCCGCAGCAGGACCGTGCCTGCCGCGGCCACCAGGACGAGGACCGCGGCCACCAGGAACAGGTGGCCGGCCCGCCCCGACCGGAACGGCCGGCGCCGGCGCCGGGCCGCCGCGAGATCCACCGGCGTCCCCCCAGACGCGGTGGTGCTCAGCGGCGGCAACGGCCGGATCTGGGAGATGCCCTCGAGCACCCGGTCGCGCAGCGCGTCGGGCGGCGCGGCGACCTCGGAGACACCGAGCGTCGATGCCGTCTCACGCAGCCCGTCGACCTCGGCGCGGCACTCGGCGCAGTGCGCGAGGTGCGCCTCGAAGGCGGCCCGCTCGTCGGCATCGAGCGCGTCGACGGCGTACGCACCGGACAGTGCGTGCACGTCCCACCCCGGGGTCTGGTCGTGATCGGTCATCGCTCTACTCCGATCGTGTCGCGCAGCCGGATGAGGCCGTCGCGGATCCTGGTCTTCGCGGTCCCGACCGGCAGGTCGAGGAGGGCGGCCACCTCGGTGTGGGTGTAGCCGCCGAAGTACGCCAGCTCGATCGCCTCGCGCTGTACGTCGGTGAGCTGGCCCAGCGCCGCCCGCACCCGGTGCGCCTCCAGGGAGGCGTGCGCCGCCTCGGCCGTGACGTCGTGCTCGATGCCCCGGTTGGCCTGCTCGTAGGTCGCGTCACGGCGGCCGGCCGCCTCGGCGCTGCGGACCCGGTCGACCGCCTTGCGATGCGTGATCGTCATCAGCCAGGCCAGCGCGCTGCCGCGGGCGGCGTCGTACCTGCTCGCCTGGCGCCACACCTCGAGGAAGACCTCCTGGGTGACCTCCTCGGCCTGGGCCGGGTCGCGGACCACCCGCAGCACGAGGCCGTGGACCCGCGCCGCCGTGGCGTCGTACAGGGTCGCGAAGGCTGCGGTGTCACCGCGCGCGGCCCGCTGCAGCAGCGGGCCGAGGTCGGGGCCGTGGCCGCCGGCCGGCGCCCCCGCGGGAGCGTCGGCCGGGTCGCCCGGGACCGGATCCATGGGTCGATCCTCTCGCGTCGTCAGGTCGGCCGTCAGGTCACTTGACCCCGGTCAGCACCTGGTCGATCACGTAGACGGTGGCGTTCGCCGTCGGGATGTTGCCGCACAGCACCTTCGCGGTGACGGTGCCGTCGGAGACGGTCATGCCGCTCTCGGCGTCGCCCTCGACGGTGAGCTGGTCGCCGGCCAGGGTCTCCTGGTCGCCGACGACGCTGTCCGTCCCTTCGTTGGAGCCGACGACGTGGTGGGCGAGGACCTGGTAGAGCGCGCTCTCCTGGCCCTTCTCCTTGCCCTCGGCGACCATGCCGTTGAGCTGGTCCTCCGGGATCGCGGCGAAGGCGTCGTTGTAGGGCGCGAACACGGTGAGCGCCGCCGCGCCGTTGAGCGTGTCGGCGAGGCCGTCGATGCTCGTCACCGCCGTGACCAGCGTGCTCAGCAGCGGGTTGTTGCTCGCCGCGGTGGCGACCGGGTCCTTCACCATGCCGTCGAAGGAGCCGGCGCCCGAGGTCGGGATCGCCGAGCAGCCCGGACCGAAGGTCTGCGCGGCTGCACCGTCGGCCATCGCGTCGTCGCTCCCCTCGGCGTCGTCGGTGGTCTGCGACGTCTCGTCCGCTTCGGCGTTCGTGTCGTCGGCCGCGTCGTCCTCGCTGCTGCACGCGGCGAAGGTCGTGGTCAGGGCGAGGACGGCGATGCCGGCGCCGGTGGTGCGGCGGAGGTTCTGGAGCTTCATGGTGATGCCTTCCGTAGGAGGGTTCGTGCAGGTGATTCGGAGCGGGTGGCCCAGCGGATGGGACCGATCTGCGCGGAGGTCGAGGCCGGCGTCACGAGACGCGGACCAGCAGCTCGTGCAGTCCGCTCGCGCCGTTCGGGAACGGCTCGGCGCGGACCGGGGTCTGCGGCTCCCCGTCTCCGGCGACCGCGCGGACCGCGATCCGGTGCGAGCCCGGCTCGGCGGCCCAGCGGTGGAACCACTGGCGCCAGTAGTCGTCTCCTCCGTCCGGCCCCAGCCGGGCGTCGACCCAGGGACCTCCGTCCACGCGCACCTGGACCCCGGCGACCCCTCCCCGCGTCTGCGCCCAGGCCACGCCGCCGACCACCACGTCCCCCGCGTCGAGCTCGGCCAGTGCCTTCGGGGTGTCGATGCGCGCGGAGATCTTGATGGGGGCGTCGGTCGCCCAGCCCCGGTCGGTCCAGTAGGCCTGCCGGTCGTCGTACGTCGTCAGGGTGAGCCGGGTCAACCACTTGGTGGCACTGATGAAGCCGTAGAGCCCCGGGATCACCAGGCGCACGGGGAAGCCGTGCTCGCGGGGCAGGGGCTCCCCGTTCATGCCGACCGCGACCAGTGCGTCGCGGCCGTCGAGGGCGAGCGCGAGCGGCGTGCTGATCGTCATGCCGGCGAAGTCCGTCGACAGGATCTGGTCGGCCCGCGTGCTCCCGATGCCGGCGAGATCGAGGACGTCGGCCAGCGGGACGCCGAGCCAGCGCGCGCCGCCGACGTACGGTCCGCCGACGCTGTTGGACACGCAGGTCAGCGTCATGTCGCGCTCGACCATCGGCATCGCCAGCAGCTCGTCGAAGCTCAGCGACACCTTCCGGTCGACGTCGCCGTCGATGGTCAGGGTCCAGTCGTCGGCGCCGATCACGGGGACGTCGAGCCGGGTGTCGACCCGGTAGAAGTCCGCATTCGGCGTGCGGAAGCGGGTGATGCCCGGCACCTGGTCGTCGAGGCCGCGCGGCAGCGGGGGAGCCGGGTCGGTCGGCGTCGGGAGGGCGACGTCCTCGGGCCGGGCGCGCAGGCCGGAGACCAGGCGGCCGGCGAGGCCGCCCGCCGCCGCCAGCGCGGCGACGGCGCCGATCGTCAGCAGCACGGTGCGCCGCCCGCCGTCCGCGCCGTCCGCGCCGGCCGCCTGTCGATGGCTCCGGGCGAGGAGTCGCAGCGCCGCGGTCGCCCCGACCGCCGCGACGGCGGAGGGGAGCAGGTCGAGGAGGGCCGCCTCCGGTCGGCCCAGCACGGCGACCGCGGCGACGCCGACCAGCGCGACCAGGAGCCCGGACCCGACCGCGAGCCGGCGGCGGGTGAGCACCCCGGCCCCGGCGGCGAGGACGAGCACGCCCGCCAGCACCGACCCGACCAGGACCGCCTTGTCTGCGCTGCCGAAGGTGCGGATCGCCCACTCCTTCATCGGGGTGGGCGTCAGGTCGATGACCGTGGAGCCGACCGCCAGCACCGGTGAGGCCGCCGGGTCGGTCAGCGCGGCCGCCAGGTGCGCGAGCCCGATCCCCGCCAGGGTCGCCAGCACGCCGTACCCGGCCCAGGGGAGGTTGCGCCACCGTCGGTTCCTCATGGGAGGGGTTCGGTGCGGAGGGGTGGATCGGATCGGGTGCAGGAATCGCCCGACAAGTCCGCCTGCGGCTACGGTGCGACCGGCGTGGCGATGTGGACGAGCGCGTCGCCCGCGTTGACGAGCGGCGCGCGGGTCAGCCCGATCACGATCCCCGACCGGTCGGCGTGGACCAGCCGCACCCGGCGTCCGAAGGTGTCGGAGAGGCCGCCGAGCCGGCCCCCCTCCTCGACGTACTCGCCGAGGTGGACATCGAGGTGCAGGATCCCGGTGCCCCGGGCCCGGACCCAGGAGCTGCTGCGGCACTCGACGGGGGTCGGCTGCTCCGCCATGGCCGGCTCGGCGTCGATCATGCCGAGGGAGGCGAGCACGCGGCGCAGCCCCGCGACGCCGACGGCGATCGGCTCCTCCTCGAAGCGGAGCGCCTCACCGGCCTCGTAGAGCAGGACCGCCGCGCCGTGGTCGCGCCCGGCCTGGCGCAGCGACCCGTCGCGCAGTCGCGCGTGCAGCATGACCGGGGCGCCGAACGCCTCGGCGAGCTTGCGGGTGCGGGGATCGTCGAGGTCGGCGCGGATCTGGGGGAGGTTGGTACGCCGGTCCGCGGCCGTGTGGAGATCGATGCCGACATCGCACTTGCTGACCACCTCGGTCATGAACAGGTGCGCGATCCGGCTGGCCAGCGACCCGCGCGCGGAGCCCGGGAAGGACCGGTTGAGGTCGCGCCGGTCCGGTAGGTAGCGGTCGCCGGTCATGAAGCCGAGGACGTTGACGACGGGCACCGCCACGAGCGTGCCGCGGAAGGTGCGCGCGGACAGGGTCGCCAGCGCCTGCCGGATCACCTCGACCCCCAGCACCTCGTCACCGTGGATGGCGGCGTTGACCCAGACCGTCGGGCCGTCCTCGCGGCCGTGCACCACGCGCACGGGCAGGCTGACGTCGCCCCCGGTCACCAGCCGGGTGATCGGCAGCTCGACCTCCTTCGTGGAGCCGGCGCGGACCCGCACGGTGCCGATCGCGAACGACTCACGCAGGGCCACCGGACACCCCCCGGTTCTTGCGGCGCACCTTCCGCGGCGGGCGGCCGCCGAGGTAGGAGTGGCCCGAGTCGACGACGAATCCCTGGCGCAGCGCCTCGCGGCCCACGAGCATCCGGAAGCCCATCTCGTCGCGCCGGGTCAGCGTCACCTCGGTGGTGATCACGCGGCCCAGCAGCTCCAGCTCGGTGAGGACGACGAAGCGGTCCTGGGTGTGGCCCGTCGAGCTGCGGACGGTGCGGCGGTCGTGGACCGGGCACTCGACGTACACCGCGTCGTCCGCCGAGCGCTGCCACGGGTGGACGGAGAACCGGACCCAGTCGACGCCGTCGCGCGGGAACGCCGTGAGGTCGAAGGCATGCAGTGCCGACGTGCGGGCACCGGTGTCGAGCTTGGCCTTGACCGGACCCACACCGAGGCCGGGCAGACGCACCCACTCGCGCCAGCCGGCGACCACCGGCGGGCTGCTTGAATGGGCACTGACCACGCATCCATCCAAGCAGGCGATCCCACCAGGTCGGGTATGAAGCTCGCGATCCTCTCTCGCGCACCGCGCTCCTACAGCACCCAGCGGCTGCGTACCGCCGCGCTCGACCGCGGGCACCAGGTGAAGGTGCTCAACACCCTGCGCTTCGCCATCGACCTGTCCGGGGACGAGCCGGACCTGCAGTTCCGCGGCAAGCAGCTGTCGGACTACGACGCCGTGCTGCCCCGGATCGGCAACTCGATCACCTACTTCGGCACCGCCGTGGTCCGGCAGTTCGAGCAGATGGACGTCTACACGCCCAACACCGCCAACGGCATCGCCAACTCGCGCGACAAGCTGCGCGCCACCCAGATCCTGTCGCGGCACAACATCGGCATGCCCGCGACCACGTTCGTGCGCGATCGGGCCGACGTGATCCCCGCGATCGAGCGGGTCGGCGGCGCGCCGGTCGTGATCAAGCTGCTCGAGGGCACCCAGGGCATCGGCGTCATCCTCGCGCCCAGCATCAAGGTCGCCGAGGCGATCATCGAGACGCTGCAGAGCACCAAGCAGCAGGTCCTCATCCAGCGCTTCGTCAAGGAGTCGAAGGGCCGCGACGTCCGCGCTCTCGTCGTCGGCGACCGGGTCGTCGCGGCGATGCGCCGCGTCGCGCAGGGCGACGAGTTCCGCTCCAACGTGCACCGCGGCGGCAGCGTGGAGCGCGTCGACCTCGACCCGGCGTACGAGCAGGTCGCCGTCCGCGCCGCCCAGATCATGGGCCTCAAGGTCGCCGGGGTCGACATGCTCGAGGGCAAGTCCGGCCCACTGGTGATGGAGGTCAACTCCTCGCCCGGCCTCGAGGGCATCGAGACCGCCACCAAGCTCGACGTCGCGGGCGCGATCATCGACTACATCGACAACCAGGTCGCCTTCCCCCAGATCGACGTCCGCGAGCGGCTGTCCGTCTCGACCGGGTACGGCGTCGCGGAGCTCGTCGTCCACGGGGACGCCGATCTCGTCGGCAAGAGCATCGGCGACTCGGGCCTGCGCGACCGCGACATCACGGTGCTCACCCTCCACCGCGGCACCCTGGTCATCCCGAACCCCTTCCCGCACCACGTGCTGGAGGCCGAGGACCGCCTGCTCTGCTTCGGCAAGCTCGAGGAGATGCGCTCGATGATCCCCGCGCGACCCAAGCGCCGGGCCCGGGTCAAGAAGCTGCCGAAGCAGCCCATTCACGAGGGCTGATCGGCCTCGTCCTGTTCCCCCGGCCGACTGGCGCGACGGGCCTGGCCGGAGCCGCAGGAATCGCCGGTCGACCGGCGATTCCTACGCTTGTCGGCCGTTGCAACGCTCGACATGTGCAGGGAACGCCCGACTAGTGGGACGGATGGGGCCGGTGGGAAGTCGAGCACCCGGCCGGCGGTCGGCGCCGGGGTACGACGCGGCAGGATGAGCCGCATGACTGACGCACCCGCCGAGCTGGTCCACCTCGACGTCGCCGACGGCATCGCGACGATCACCCTCGACTCGCCCCACAACCGCAACGCGCTCTCGCGCCAGCTGGTCACCGAGTTGGTCGGCCACCTGGCGGCCGCGGACGCGGCGCCCGACGTCCGGGTGGTGGTCCTGCGGTCGTCGGGCCGGGTGTTCTGCTCGGGCGCTGACCTGTCGGAGGCCTCGACGGTCCCGATGCAGGAGGGCGCGCGGGCCATCGTCGCCCTGCAGCGCCAGATCGTCGCGCTCACCAAGCCGGTGGTGACCGTCGTCGAGGGGGCCGCCCGCGCGGGCGGGATCGGCATCGTGGCCGCCTCCGACGTCGTCGTGGTCGCCGACGACGCCACCTTCGCGCTCACCGAGGTCAAGCTCGGGCTGACGCCGGCGGTCATCTCGCTGACGGTGTTCCCGCGGCTCACGCCGCGCGGACTGGCGTGGACCGCGCTGGGTGGCGAGGTGTTCAGCGGCGCCGAGGCGGCCGACTACGGTCTGGCCACCTTCGCCGTCCCGGCCGCCGAGCTGCAGACGCGGGTCGACGACGTCGTCGGCAAGCTCGCCACCGGCGCGGCCCAGGGCCTGCGCGAGACCAAGGGCCTCCTCGCCGCCGACCTGCTCGCCCGGATCGACGCGCAGGGGGAGGACCTGGTCGAGCTCAGTGCCCGGCTCTTCGGGTCCGACGAGGCGCGGGAGGCGATGACCGCCTTCCTCACCCGCAAGAAGGGCTGACCGGAACCGTTCACCTACCGAATTCGTCGTCCCGGCGGGGGTTCGACGACAATTCCGGTAGGTGAGCGGGAGAGACACCGGCGCGGCTCAGAAGTCGATGAACCCGGCGACCACCTCGTCGATGAGCCCGTCCGGGCCGGGCGTGCCGTAGAAGTACACCGAGCCGTAGCCCCAGAGGTACTCCTCGACGACGTCCTCGAGCTCCCCGTCGACGGGCCAGCCCTCCTCGTCCACCTGGAACAGGAACCGGTGGCCGTCGGCCTCCACCGCGGCGGCGTACGACGGCTCGTCTTGGATCAGCTGCGGCGTGTCCGCGATCCGCACGAGTCCCGGTCCGTCGTGACCGGCGGCGAGCGGGGTGAGGGCGGCGGGCCGCAGGCCCGGCCAGCCCCGGTCCGGGCGCCCGCCGCGCGGGGAGGGCGGGTGGACGAGGGCACGCATCGCCAGGCCGGGGTAGGTGAGGTCCTCGTCGCCGATGTCGAAGCCGTCGCGTAGCAGGACCGACACCTCGCGCCCGGCGGTCCAGGGCGCGCAGCCGGCGGGCAGGGTCAGCACGTAGCGGTGGGTCGCGAGCCACGGGTGGTCCTCGACCGCCCGCGGCGGGGGACCGCCGAGCCGGCCGCCGATCGGGGTGTCGGGCAGGGCGGGGGTGAGCAGGAGGACCACGTCCTGGACCCTAGGGCGCAGGCGATCTCCGGTCCGGTGCCGGTGCCCGGAACCGGGGTGATGCGGGGACCGTCCAACGGGCCGAGGGGTTTGCGTCGGGCCGATCCGGAGCATGGGACCCGGCGGAGGGAGCGCACATGGTGGAGAAGAGGATGCTCAGGCCGACCGTCGCCGGCCTGGCAGCGGCAGCGCTGGTCCTGACCGCGGGACCGGCGCCCGGTGCCGCCGGCCGCGCGGGAGCCACGGGCGAGGCATGCCTCCTGCGCGCGTCGACCGGTGAGCTGCACTGCTATCCGAGTGCCGCGGCGCTCGTCGAGGCGGTGACCGGCGTACCCGCCCACGGACTCACGACCGCGGACCTCGCCGAGCGGTCGACCGTCGCGTCGATCGAGCGGGGCCTGGTGCGTCGCGACCGCGCCACGGCGCGGACGGTGTCGACCGCTCGGGCCGACCGGGCCGACCGGGCCGACCGGGCCGGTCGGACGGCCCGGACCCGGACCGCCGCGCCGGAGGCGCCCGACCCGGCGGACTCCTCCGGCTCGGCCGCGTTGGCATCGGTGGTGACCGCGGTCTTCTACGACGGCACCTACGGCACGGGCGCCGCGCTGGTCATGGAGGCGCCCAGCGGGTGCGACGACGACCCGGAGGTCGAGTGGGCCTGGCCGACCTTGACCTCGAGCTGGCGCAACCGGATCCGCTCCGGCACGGGCTACGCCCGCTGTGACTTCAAGGTCTGGAACAACGCCTCCTACGGCGGCGCGTCCTACGGCTACGTCGCGAGCTCGGGCCACTTCGGCGCGCTCGACGCGGCGGCCAACTCGGTGAAGATGCGCTGAGCCGCCGCCCGTCCTGCCGCCCGTCTTGCCGCCCGTCCTGCCGCCCGCTCCGCCGCCCGCTCCGCCGCCCGCCGTGGACCGGCGGAGCGGATCACGAGGGCTCCTTGGTCTGCACGTCCACGGTGCGCAGCGCCACGACCCGCAGCGGCGCCGGGTCGCCCGGCTCCCCGCAGCCCGGGGTCTCGGTGTCCGCCGGCAGGTCCAGACCGGTCATCGACCCGTCGGTGAAGGTCACCCGGACCGTGGGTGCCGGGTCGCCGCACCAGCTCGTCCAGGCGAGCTCGAGGAGGGCGTCCTGGCCGGGGCGCAGCCGGAGCCGCGGGCCGTCCGGCGGGAGCGTCGCGCTCTGCGCCTCGGCGCCGGAGCCGATCTCGATCCGGGTGCCCGGGCCGATCGCGCATCGGGCGTCCCCTCCGGTGCCGCCGCCGACGACCAGCGCCAGCGTCCGTTCCCCGGCGCCCGTGCTCACGCCCGCGGAGCGCAGCGTCACGCCCGTGCAGCTCGGCCCCGGCGCTGCCGGCTGCGGTGTCGAGTCACGTCCACGCAGCACCGTGCCCGCGATGCCCGCGCCGGCGATGAGACACGCCGCGGCGACCACGCCGGCCACGCGGCGCTGTCGGTGGCGGCGCTGCGCGCGGGCCACTCGCGCGGCCAGGTCGGGGACGTCCGGCACGGGGATCTCGCCCTCGCGGACGAACGCGCGCAGCTGCTTCTCGAGGTCGCTCATGGGCCGACCTCCCCCCCGCGCCGGATCGGCGGCGCCGCCGGGGGTGCCGTCGGGGGTGCCGCCCGGGGGGCCGTCGGTGGTGGGGCCGGCCCCGAGGGCACCGTCGGCATCGACGGCCAGCAGCCGCCGCAGCGTCGCCATGCCGCGGCTGGCCTGGCTCTTGACGGTGCCGGGCCGGCAGGCGAGGACCTCGGCGATCTCCTTCTCGGAGCAGTCCTCGTAGTACCGCAGCACGAGGACGGCACGCTGGCGGGGCGGCAGCTGCTGGAGGGCCGCCCAGAGCTCCGAGGTCCAGGCGGGCTCCACGTCGCTCGCGGCGCGGTCCTCGGGCTCGGCGCGGAGGAGCTCGCGCCGGTCGCGCTTGCTGCGGCTCCACCACAGCCGGGTCATCGCGCGCCGCGCGTACGCGTCCTGGTGCTCGACCTCGCGGACGTGGCGCCAGCGCCGGCCGAGTCGCAGGAAGGTCTCCTGAGCGAGGTCGGCGGCCGTGTGCGGGTCGCCTCCGGTCAGGAGCATGCCGTAGCGCAGGAGGCCGGTCTGCTTCGCCGCGACGAACTCGGCGAAATCGGCATCCACGCGCCGTTCACCTCCTCACGCGACTCCCGAGACCGGATATCCACGACTATCCAAGGGCGCTCGTACCCCCGAGGGTTGCATCACCCTCGTGATTCGTGAGTCACAGGGTCGCGACGAGGCGGGCCGCGTCGGCGGTGGCGCCCCGGATCAGGCCCAGGCCGCCCGCGTCGCCGACCACGTGTACGTCGACGCCGGGCAGTGCCGCGGCCAGCCGGTCCCGCGCGGTCGGGTCGGCCTCCACCTCGCCCGCGAGGACGACCGCGTCCGCCGGCAGGATCCGCGGCCGGCCGTGGGCGGGCGTCCAGTGCACGCCCTCCGCGGTGATCGCGGTGACGGCGGCTCCCACGTGCACGGTGACGCCGAGCCGGTCGAGGCGGTCCATGTGCTCGGTACGCCGCTTGGCCCCGAACTCGGGCGCGATCTCGACGCCGGAGTGCACCAGCGCGACCAGCCGACCGGACCCGGCGAGCACCTCGCACCACTCGACGGCGGCCATCCGGCCGCCGACCACGACGACCCGGTGACCCGAGGGCGGCCGGTCGGGATCGATGCCCGCGACGACGTGCGGCAGGTCCGCTCCCGGCAGGTCCGGGAAGCCGACGCGGCCGCCGGTGGCGACGACGACCAGGTCCGGCGCCAGGGCCCGGACCCGCTCCGGGTCGGCCGCGGTGCCGAGCCGGACGTCGACCCCCGCGTCCGCCACGCGGCCGAGGAGCCAGTCGAGGTAGCTCCGGTTCTCGGGGTGGACCGCGCTCGCGTCGACCAAGGCGCCGCCGAGCGCCGGCGTGCGCTCCAGGACGGTCACGTCCAGCCCGGCTTCGGCGGCCCGCCAGGCGGTCTCGAGCCCGGCCGGTCCGCCGCCCGCGACGACGAGGCGGCGCCGCCGCGCCGGTGCGGACCGCACCAGCTCCAGCTCGTGGCCGGTGAGCGGGTTCACCGCGCACTCGGCGGCCAGCCTCTCCTCCAGCGTGTCGATGCAGTTCTCGCACGAGATGCAACGCCGCAGCCGCGTCGCTCCGCCGAGCTCGCCCGCGAGCTTGCGGGGCAGGTCCGGGTCGGCGAGCAGCGGCCGGCCGAGCGCGACGAAGTCGGCCCGGCCCTCGGCCAGCACCCGCTCGGCGAGCGCGGGATCGTGCAGCCGCCCGACGGCGATCACCGGGACGTCGACGACCTCCCGCACCGCCGCGGCACCGCCGACGTTGAGCCCGTCCCCGTCGTCGGCGGCATTGACCATGCCGGTGACCAGGCGGTCGATCACGCCGCCGCTCACGTGGAAGGCGTCGACGCCCGCCGCGACCAGCAGCGGCGCCATCGCCGCGGTGTCGTGCACGGGGCGTCCGGCGGCGACCCGCTCGTAGCCGGAGACGCGCAGGGTGACCGGGAAGTCGGCGCCGACCTCGGAGCGGATGGCGCCGAGCGCCTCGAGCAGCACCCGGATCCGGCCCTCGAGCGAGGTGCCGCGGTACCGGTCACCGCGGCGGTTGCGCTGGGGCGCGAGGAAGGAGCCGAGGAACATGTAGCCGTGCGCGGCATGCAGCTCGATCCCGTCGTACCCCGCGGCGCGGACCCGCGCCGCGGCCGCGCGGAACCGGTCGAGGATCGCCGCGATCTGCTCCTTCGTGACCTCGGCGGACGGCCGGCCCGTCAGGTACGACGGGATCACCGACGGGCCGAGCGAGGTGACGCCGAACAGCTCCGGGCCGAGCCCGTCGGGCCCGGCGTGCACCAGTTGCGGCTGGATCCGCGCGCCGTGGGCGTGCACCGCCTCCACGAGGCGCCGGTGCGCCGGGATCGCGGCGTCCTCACCGAGCTGCAGGCCGCCGGGCGTTTCCGGGTGCTGGGGGTCGATGCCGGTCGCGCCGACGGTGACGAGGCCGACGCCGCCCGCGGCACGGGTCGCGAAGTGGGCGACCGTCCGGTCGGAGGGATGACCGTCGGGAGTGCCGTACATCGTCTCCATCGGAGACATCACGATCCGGTTGCGCAGCTCCATCGAGCCGATCCGCCCGGGAGCCAGCAGGTGCGGAAACATGGAACATGTTCTACCCGGGATCCGGGTCCGCGTCAGTAGGTCGCGCTTCCCCGCTGCGTGCCGTCGGCGGTGAGCGCCACGCCGCCCGTCGGCGGCGGACCGACGGTGATGGGCGTCATGGTGACCGCGAGGGCCGGGGGCGACGCGCCGGTGTAGTCGAACCGGCAGCTCATCGTGAACCCGCCCGGGAGCATGAATCCGCTGCCCGCGCCGATCTGCGGGTCGCCGGGGTTGGGTCCCCAGCAGCTCCACCCCGCGCCGGTGACCCCGCCCGCGGGGACGTAGGTGTCGGTGTCCACCGTCACCGCGGCGGTGAGCTGGTAGCTCCCGGGTCCGGTCGCGCTGACCGGGACGGTCAGCCGCCAGTCGCCGCCGCCGAGGTCGGTGACCGTCAGCGCGCCCAGTGCGGGGCAGGCGTAGTAGACGCCCAGGTCTCCGCTGAACCGCTGCTGGGCGTCGGCGGCGAGGACGTAGCCGCTGCGCGGCGTGCCGGTCACCTCCCAGGCCCCCTGCTTCCCGTCGCCCTGGGTCAGGACGTAGTCGACGCCGGCGGTCTGCGGCATGGTGAGCGAGCCGAAGGTGCCGCACGCGCTGATCGTCGTGGCGGTGGGGGCCGCGGGGCGTACGGCGACCGGTGCTGCCGTCCGGGGCGCGCCGAGCTTGGCCGGGCCACTGGCGGCCGCGGCTCCGGCCGGCTTGCCGGGAGGGGGCGACGCGGGCGTCGTCGGGCTGCCTGCCCCCGCCGTGCCGGTCGGGTCCGCCGGGTCGTCCGCCGGCGTGGTGCCGTCCGTGGGGTCGTCGGTGGCGCCGTCCGTCACGTCGTCGGTCGCGCGGTCGGTGGGGGAGGCACCGCTGCTCGGTGACCCGGTCGGGCGTCCGGTCGACGCGTCCGTCGTCGGGTGGTCGGAGGCGGCGGGGTCGTCGTCGGAGCCCGCCGCCGCCCACCAGGTCACGGCGACCACGAGCAGCACCAGTGCGGCCGCGGACAGGGCGGCGAGGGTGATGCCGCCGACGCCGGCACCCGCGCCCGTCACGGTGGCACCGCGCCCGGCGAGCAACCGGACCAGTCGGCCCGGTCCGGACCCGCCACGTGGGCCACCCCGCCCCGCTCCGCGCCCCGCGCCCGCGGCCCGGGCCGCGCCGGCACCCCCGCCGGCACCCGCCGGGCCGGCACCGGCCGCCTCCGCCGTCGTACTCCCCGGCTCGCCGGGTCCGGCGGCGACGCCGACGGCGTCGAGCAGGCCCGCGCCCGCGCCTCCCAGGAGGAGGACGGGGAGCACCAGGCCGGCCAGCTTCCGGTTCACGTGCTGCAGGTCGGCCGCGGCCGCCGAGCAGGCGGCGCACGTCGTCAGGTGAGCGTCGAGACGGGCTCCCGCGCGGGCGCTGAGACCGCCGCGGACGTAGGTGCCGAGGCGCTGGCGCACCCAGGCGCAGGGCTTGGTGCCCGCGACCCGCGGCAGGTGGTGCTCGAGATAGGCGACCTTGAGGCCCTCCCGGGCGCGATAGGCCAGGGACGACACCGCTGCCGGCGACATGCTGAGCATGGTCGCGACCTCGGGCACCTGGTGGCCCTCCACCTCCAGATGCCACAGCACCCGCTGCCAGCGGTCGGGCAGGCTCCCGAGGGCGGCGACGGCGGCGCCCTCGTCGAGCTCCTGGACCTGCTCCTCGACGCCCTCCGTCGGGCTCTCCAGGAGCCACGGCTCGTCGGACACCGGAGCCTCGCGGCCCGAGCGGCGCAGCAGGTCACGGTGCCGGTTGCGGATCGTCGCGAACAGGTAGCCGCGGAAGTTGGTGACCGGACCCTCGCCCGCGCGGATCCGCGCGAGCACGCGCGCGAAGGCGTCGGCGACCAGGTCCTCGGCACCCGAGGGGCCCGCGAGGATCACGGCCAGCCGGCGCGCGGAGGCCACGTTGTCGGCGTACAGCGCCTCCAGGGCAGCGGCATCGCCCTCGTGGGCGCGGCGCAGCAGGACGTTCTCGTCGGGCAGGTCGGTCGGCATGTTCGGGGAGGCCATCTCGTCGTGAGGGGGTGCGACGAGGCTACCTCCGGACGGGGTCCGTGCGGGCCCCGATGGCGATGTGCGAAATCTCCCGCGGAATCGCGTCATGAGTGCGAACGCCCGTGCGTCTTGCTTCCTCGACCACAGCAGCGCGCACCGGGGGGAGCGCCTGCACCGCACGACGACAGGGTCCATCGATGGCGCATTCCCACCGCGCGACCAGCACCCCCTCCCGGCCGTTCGCGACCCTCCGGCGCGAGCGCCTCCTCGATCTCCTGGACCGGGCGGCACCGGTGACCGTCCTCCGGGCGCCCTCGGGCTTCGGCAAGACCACCCTGGTCCGCCAGTGGCTGCGCGGTGGTGCGGCGCCCGCGGCCCGCTGGGTGCCGGTGGCGGCGGGGCTGCGGGAGCTGCCCGAGGCACCGGTCGTCGTCCTCGACGGCTACGAGCGCCTCGGGGCGGACACCGCGGCGATGGATGCGCTGGTCCGTGCGCGGGTCGGCGCCCGACCGGGGACGCGGGTCGTCGTGACGACCCGGGCGGCGACCACGCTGGTCGGGCCCGAGCCGAGGGCGGGGGTCGCGCCCGTGGTCATCGGCGCGGACGACCTCGCGTTCACCGCCGAGGAGACGGTGCGCTTCTTGACCCAGGACGCCGCGGACCTGCGCGCCGAGGCCGTCGGGATCCACGACGACACCCGCGGCTTCCCGCTCGCCGTACGAGCGGCCAGCCTGACCCTGGCGACGCGCCGGGGACGCGCGGGCCGGGCCACCGGAGGCTGGTGGACGATCGTCGCCCAGGACCTGGCCGCCCAGCTCGACGGTCCGGACGCCTGGCGGTTCGTGCAGGACACCTGCGCGGCGCCGTACGTCGACGCCGGTCTCGCGGCCACCCTCGGCGCGTGGGTGCCGGCGGACGCACGGGCGCTGATGGCAGGGCTCGAGGCCGACGGCAACGGGCGCTGGGAGCGCGACGCGGCGGGGCGCCGGGTCTTCCGGATCGTCGACTCGCTGCGCGACGCGGCGCGCGCCGAGCTGATCGCGACCGACCCGGATCGCTTCCGCTGGGGGGCGGGCGTGGCCGCCTCGTGGATGCACGGCCGTGGTGACCACCTGCCGGCCTTCGAGCTGGCCGTGACCGCCGGCCGGTCCGAGCTGGCGGGCCGGATCGTGTGCGCCGCGCTGGCCGCCGTGCCCGAGAGCGAGCTGGCCGGGCAGCTCGACCACCACCTCAGCCGGATCCCGCGGGCGGTGGTCCTCCAGAACCCGCGGCTCGCGCTCGCCCGCGGCCTGGTGCTGAGCGGCAACCCCACGACCCGGCAGTCCGCGCGGGAGTACTTCGCGCGGGTCGTCGAGCAGCCCGCGGGTCCGCCGCGCTCGCAGCCGGTCTCCCACTTCGTCGAGCGGCCGGCGGACCGCACCGCCGGCCGGGAGGATCGGCTGCTGCCCCACGTCGCGCGGTCGGTGGCGCTGCGCCACCTCGGCCGGTACGTCGAGGCGGGCGAGAGTGCCCGCGCGGCGCTCGCCGCCGAGGTGCCGTCGCTCGCGGACCCGACGTTGGCGGACCCGGCGTTGGCGGACCCGGCGTTGGCGGACCCGGCGTTGGCGGACCCGGCGTTGGCGGACATGCGCGCCGGCGCCTGGCGCCACCTCGCCCTGTCGCTCTTCCAGGCCGGTGACGTGGAGCGGGCGCACGCCCTGGCGGGGCGCGCGCGGGGGACGGCGCGCCGACCGTGGTCCCAGGCCGACGCGACGGCCTACGCCTTCGGGCTCGCCGCGATCGACGGCCGGTCGCGGGCCGCCGCGCGGATGCCCGCGCCGCCCGCCGGGTCGGCCCACGGCCTGGTCGAGGTCGGTCAGGCGCTGCTGCGCCTGGACGGCCTCGAGCCCGCGGCGGCCCTCGCCGAGCACGGTGCGGCGTCGTACGACGGCATCGGCGAGCTGTGGCCCTACCTCGCCTGGACCCGGCTGCAGGCCCGTCTCGGCCTCGCGGACGTCGGCGCGGAGCTGGAGCGGATCTCGGCCGCGCTCGGCTCCCGCCCCGAGCCGCCGGGGGTCGGCGAGAACCTCGGCACGACCGCGCTGCACGGTCTCGTCGCGGCCGTGCTGATCCGGCAGGGCCGGGCCCGCGACGCCGACCGGCTGCTGCACGGCACGACCCGGTGGGCCGGCCAGCTGGCGCCGGCCCGGCTCCTCGAGCGGCTCGCCGCCGACGATCCCGGGGGCGCGCTCGAGCTGGTGCCCCGCCTCCAGATGCAGGCCGGGCACACGGTCCGCTCCCGCGCCGGTGTCGCCACGATCGGTGCCGCGGCGGCCCTGCGCGCCGGTTGTCCCGACGCGGCCGGCGCGCTGCTGGACCAGGCCGTGGCCCTGTACGCCGAGCACGGCGCGCGGGCGCACCTGCTCCAGGTGCCGGCCGACGACCTCGCCGCGCTGCGGGACCTGGCCCTGCGCAACGGAGCCGCCGCCGCGTCGTACCTCGACGCCGGGGTCGTCGAGGTGGTGCGCGCCCGGAGCCGCGCGGCTGCGCCGAGCACCACCCCCGACGCGGCCCCGCTGACCGGTCAGGAGATCGCCGTCCTGCGCGCGTCGCTCGACCACCCCCGGCGCAGCCAGATCGCCGCGGCCCTCCACCTCTCACCTGAGACGGTGAAGTCCCACATGCGCAGCATCTATCGGAAATGGGGCGTCAACTCCCGGGAGGCGGCCATCGAGCGCGGGATCCAGCTCTGCGTCCTCGGCGGCCCGCGGACCTAGGGAAACGCTGATCAATCCCGCCTGCTACGCGCCGCGACGCACGCACGCTGGCTGCGTTGCAGACGCTCGACGTGCGCCCAGCATGCCGTCGCGCCTGCGCCTTGCCATCGCACGCGCCTCGCGACGCTCGCGACGGCGCCATTGATCAGCGCTTCCCTAGGGTGACGGATCGTCACCGGCTCTAGAACATGTTCTAGTTCTTCGCCTAGGGTGCGGACGTGGACTTCGCGATGGTCACCGCCTACCACCCCATCGACCAGCTCGTGCCGCTGGCGCGCGCCGCGGAGGAGGCCGGGTTCGCGGCGCTCAGCCTCGCCGACCACGTCGTCGACCTGGAGTCGATCGCGACGCCGTACCCCTACACGCGCGACGGCGGCCGGCGCTGGAAGCCCGAGGTCGACTGGCCCGACCCGTGGGTCACCATCGGTGCGCTCTCGCAGGTGACCACCGAGCTGCGGTTCTTCACCTCGATCTACGTCGCCGCGATGCGCAACCCGTTCGTCGTCGCCAAGGCCGTCGGGACGGCGGCCGCCCTGTCCGGGGGCCGGGTCGCGCTGGGCGTGGGCGTCGGCTGGTGCCGCGAGGAGTTCGAGCTGCTGGAGGAGGACTTCGCCACGCGCGGGCGGCGCACCGACGAGGGACTCGACCTGATGCGCGAGCTGTGGCGGCCCGGCTGGACCGAGTTCGCCGGTGAGTTCTACAGCTGCGAGCGGCTCGTCATGCGCCCCGAGCCGCCCGGCCCGATCCCGGTGTGGGTCGGCGGACTCTCGGACGTGGCGTTCCGCCGGGCCGCGCGCAACGACGGCTGGATCGGCGACCTGGCCAGCATCGATGAGGCGATCGCGATCGTCGAGCGGCTGCGCGGCCTGCGGCGCGAGGCCGGCCGCGACCTCGACGAGCCCTTCGCCGTCGTACCGGCGCTGACGGACGCGGCCGTGCCCGAGGACTTCGCCCGCGCCTCGCGGGGCGGCGTGACGATGTGCATGACCATGCCGTGGATGTACTACTACCCGCAGGACGCGCCGCTGGAGCAGAAGCTCGACGGCATCGCCCGGTTCGGGGCCGACATCGTCGCGCCGACCCGGGCGCTGCTCGCCTGAGTTTCTCGCGCGGCGCTCAGCCCTCGAGGTACGCCGTCAGCATCGTCACGATCGTGCGGTGGGCGCGGTCGAGGTCGATGTCCGCGCCCAGGAGCCGCTCGTTGCGCATGCTGCGCAGCATCGCCGGCAGCACCTCGGACATCGCCGCCGAACGCTCGGCGTCGAGCCCGGGACCGTCGATCCCCTCGAAGAAGCGGACGAACGCACGCGCGGTCATCTCGTCGAGCCGCCGGATCGAGGCCGCCGTGCGGGGATGGGTCTCCTCCAGCACGTCGAGGGGGCGAGGCAGCGCCCAGCGCATGGTCTCGATGGTGACCGCCTGCGGTGAGTCGAGCAGGGTGCGGTAGAGCTCGGCCACCTCGGCCACCCGCCCCGCCACCGTCGTACTCGTCGGCTCGGCCCACAGGTCCGGCGCGGCCTCGATGACCTGGTCGACCACGGTCGACCAGAACCCGTCGGAGTCGCCGAAGAGGTTCTGGACCGAGCCCCAGCTGAGGCCCGCCTCCCTCGCGACCATGTTGATCGACACCGTCTCGGGACGACCGGTGCCGAGCATCTCTATCGCCGTGGACAACAGTCTCTCCCGCGCGGCGACGCCGCGGCGGTTCGGCTTTCGGGGCGGGGTCGCCCTGGGTGTCGTGCTCATCGTGCTACCCCCCTTGGACACGCGATGCGTCAGACCATCTCGACAACAGTAGTGCCTTTGGTGGGAGTTCGCGGTCCCGTCCGGTCGCGGCCTGTCGGCGCCTGTAGAGTTGGTGGCTTGCCGCCTTCGTCGCGGCGATCAGGAACGAGTGCGGACGGCAGGGGTCACGAGCGGTGGCAGACGAGCTGGTGGAGCGCGAGGTCGCAGCCGAGCAGGGGTTCGTCGATCGGGTCTACCAGCAGCTGGAGCAGGCCGGGAAGGCGGCGCAGCAGCTGGCGAAGGAAGGCCACTCCCGGGGCCGGCTCGGCCACGAGGGCGGTCTCGTGGAGCGCGACGCCATGGTCTTCCAGGCGGCCAAGCGGATCGCGCAGCTCGACGCCGCCCACGAGGGCCTGGTGTTCGGGCGGCTCGACCTCGACGCCGCGATCGACGCCGCCCCCCGCTATGTCGGGCGGATCGGCCTGCGCGACGACGACCACGAGTCGCTGCTGATCGACTGGCGGGCGCCGGCCGCCGCGGTGTTCTACCAGGCCACGGCGGCCGACCCGCACGGCGTCCTGCGCCGCCGGGTGCTGCGCAGCGCGGGCCGCTCCGTGGTCGGCGTGGAGGACGAGCTCCTCGACGCCGACGGGGTCGCGGCCGCCGAGGAGCAGGGCCGCGAGCTGCCGATCGTCGGCGAGGGCGCGCTGATGGCGCAGCTCTCCCGCGCCCGGGACCGGTCGATGCACTCCATCGTCGCGACCATCCAGGCCGAGCAGGACAAGGCGATCCGGGCACCCTCGCGGGGTGTCGTGTCGATCTCCGGAGGTCCAGGCACCGGCAAGACCGTCGTCGCGCTGCACCGCGCGGCGTACCTCCTCTACACCGACCGGCAGCGCTACGAGCGCGGCGGCGTCCTCGTCGTCGGCCCCTCCGGGGTGTTCATGCGCTACATCGAGCGGGTGCTGCCGTCGCTCGGCGAGACGGCCGTGGCGCTGCGCAGCCTCGGCGAGGTCGTCGACGAGGTCCGCGCGACGCGGCACGACGAGCCGGCCGTCGCCGACATCAAGGGCTCGGCGCGGATGGCCGAGCTGATGCGGCG
Organism: Nocardioides segetis; assembly: GCF_051390595.1. Classification (NCBI taxonomy): domain Bacteria; kingdom Bacillati; phylum Actinomycetota; class Actinomycetes; order Propionibacteriales; family Nocardioidaceae; genus Nocardioides; species Nocardioides segetis. The sequence goes on from NZ_JBNINR010000009.1 coordinate 176,700, forward strand.
TACGGCGCGGCAGCAGGCGCCCGGCAGCCCGCGGGAGTACCGCGTCTTCTGGCGCGACGAGCGGCTGGTGCTCGACCGCGGCAAGCTGGGCCAGATCCGGCGACAGCTGATGTCGCAGGGGCTGCGCAACAAGCAGCTCCCGCGCGTCTCGAACGCCCTGCTCGACGCGCTGTGGCGTCAGGTGCGCGGCGAGCGCGGCCGCGAGCAGGGGCGGGAGAGGTTCAACGACGAGATCCTCTCGCGCGACGACTTCCTCGACTTCGCGCTGGCCTGGTGGCCGCCGCTCGATGCGGCGACGGTGCTGTGCTGGCTGCGCGAGCCCGAGTTCCTGGCTCGCGTCGGCGACGGCCTGCTGAGCGGCGAGGAGCAGCGACTGCTGGCCAAGACCTGGGCGCACCTCGACCCGACCCGTCCCATCAGCCCGCAGATCGCCATCGAGGACGTGCCGCTGCTCGACGAGCTCCGCTACGCCCTCGGCGACCTGCCGGCGAAGGCCGACGACGAGCGCGACGACCCGATGGCGCTGATCGAGGGCGCGGTCGACATCCAGGAGCTGATGACCGCCGCCGACCGCGAGTTCGCGCCGTCGGGTCGGTCCTGGCGCCCGCCGGTCTCCAGCATCGAGGACGACGGCTACGCGCACGTCCTGGTCGACGAGGCACAGGACCTCACGCCCATGCAGTGGCGGATGGTCGGCCGCCGCGGGCGCACCGCCTCCTGGACGATCGTGGGCGACCCCGCCCAGTCGTCGTGGCCGGTGCCCGAGGAGGCCGCCGCGGCGCGGTCGGCTGCGCTGGAGCGCAAGCAGGTGCACTCCTTCCACCTGTCGACCAACTACCGCAACTCAGCGGAGATCTACGCCCATGCCGCGGCGTACGCCGCGCGGGTCGGCCTGGACGCCGACCTCCCCGACGCCGTACGCCGCACCGGCGAGGAGCCGGTTGTCGTCGACCTGCCCGACGGTGCGGGTGCCGCCGAGCTCGAGGCGGCCACCCGGGCCGCCGTCCTCGAGGTCGCGGGCCGGGTCTCCGGAACGGTGGGCATCGTCGTCCCGGTCGCCCGGCGCTCGGAGGTCAACGCCTGGCTGGCCTCCTGGCCCGAGCTCGCCGCCGACGCCGCCGGTGCCCGCGCCGCGATCGACTCGTCCGTCACCCCGTCGGGCGAGGACCGGGTCGTGGTCCTGACCGGTCTCGACACCAAGGGCCTGGAGTTCGACGGCATCGTCGTCGTGCGCCCCCAGGAGATCGAGGACGAGTCCGCCACCGGTCGGGCCACGCTCTACGTCGTCCTCACCCGCGCCACGCAGCTGCTCACCACCGTCGGCTGACGTCGCGCCCCGCCCCCGCCCTTGTAACTAAGAGGTTCCGCCAATAGGTTAAGGGCGTCGGGCTGGTCGGGTGTTCCAGCGGTGGGTGGTCCAGGCGATGCGGACAA